>JBEBUZ010000154.1:0-3020 GCA_040393015.1 Paraniabella yanshanensis | reverse complement strand
TGCGGCGGTTTCGGTTACTCCAAGGCGGGCCTCCTCCCCGCTATTGGTATTGCTACCGCCGCAGGCTGCGAACAATAATGTAGCGGCCGATGCCAGGAGATAATGTTTTAGCATTTTCATATTTGTTGGATTTAAAGGATTATTATTTCATGGTCAGTAATTGCTCGAGCCGTATATCTCCGAAGGGTATATCGCCCCGTCGGCGTCAACACCCACACTCCCCGAAGACCGTCTTCCTTGCCGTCCGCCCATCTTTGGTCTCTACTTCCAGTACACCAAAGTATGAACCGACATAATCGATCTGGTCGCTTTTGCGCAAATCCAGTTTGATTTCTACCTCTTCGTTTTTACCCCGGATTTTGAACTCGATATCGGGGTTACTTTCCGATTCTTCCAGCGCAACCTGTTGCATTTTGCCGTTTATCCTGACAAAACCCGCCTGCAGCAGATTATCGGCGTAGAGAAATTTCCCTTTTCTGAAAGCTGTGCTATTTTCTGAAAACAGGCATGCACAGCCGTCTATCACTTCCGGAAGATCAGTGAATTCCTCTAAGACCGGCGATTTACCCAACATAGAAGCAGCATTGCTTTTTACTTCCGCAGAGGTGGTATGCCCGCTGTTGTTGTTTTCATCGTTGGTATTTCCTGAACACGAAGTGAAAAGTACAGCATGCATGATAAAAAGGAAGCGATAGCGTTGTTTCATGCAGCTCATGGAAATTTCATGCTTTTTGAGTTTTATGAATATGTCATGTGACACAAAGCTATAGGCATTGGTCCCAACAAAAATACAATTTGTATGGTTGGTCTTGATTTAAGTATTGATGATATAATCCTTAGCATAGGTGGTAAAATGTGTTTTTAATCTATCATTTGAACTTCATACTGAAATCCATCTCTACCAATTATACAATATCAACAGCCTTTTCAGTCATTCCGGTGCCATTAGTAAAACACAACTTTCCTATGCTATAGGCATTCGATAGCTTTGGACAGGTTTTACCTAAAAAACCGGTGTAAGCAATAGTTGGATAGCGATGCCGTATGGCAGGCCTTTAAAGCGTTGAATACAAACAAATTAGGCAAATAACCCGCTGCAAAAACACTGGTTATTCACATTCGGCGCCGGTTTATGGGGAATAGGGAGATCAGAGCCTTTCCAGTACCTCGTTGCGCTTTTGCCGGGAAACAGGAATTGCCTTGCCATTTTTCAGCATGACGCATCCGTCATTCTTATAAAACTCCTTGACCTTTTGCATATTGATCAGGTAAGAATTGTGTACCCGGTAGAAAACAGGAGGAGGCATTTGTTCGGCAACCTGTTTTAGTTTTTGTGTCAGAAAAAGCTCTTTTTCATTTTCAAGGAAAACCTTGCAATAATTGCCGTCGCTCTCGCAATAGAGTATTTCGTCAGGCTCCAGGAAGACAACTTTCTTGTCCATATTGAGTTTTATTTTCCTGGTACCGATCCCCAGGCTGTTCAGGCGATCCATGGCCTCCTCTATCTTTTCCGAAACGCTTCGCTGCTGGATTTTCTTCTCCGCACGCTGTAGGGCCTTGTCCAGATCGTCCTGATCGATAGGCTTTACCAAATAATCCAGGGCTTCTTTTTTGAACGCATCAATGGCATATTCGCTGTGTGCGGTGGTAAAGATGACCTCAAAATTCCGGCAGGAAAATGCATCCAGGAACTTCATGCCATTGAGGTTTGGCATATTGATATCCAAAAAAACCACGTCGACGGTATGGGCTTCCAGATAAACCAATGCAGATCGGGCTTCTGAAAACTGGCTTACAATTTCTACACGGTCTTTAAATTGCTGCAACTCATATTTTAAGCTGGTCAGCGCTTTGGGCTCGTCATCGACAAGCATACAGGTTAAGCTCATATCGCTACTGGTTTTAAATAAGGCTAAAATACAGGCTATTACCCTGAAAAGCGAAAATCTTGTATAGGTATTGTTATTTACTGTATGGTTGGTCCATTTTCACACTTATACGGACTCTGGTACCCTGATGAGGAGTACAGTCCGCTATGTCGAAATCAATCCGGGGAAAATCACTCCTTTTATTGAACTGCAAGATCCGTTCTCTGATTATGTCCATAGCATGCGAGCGATGTGTGTCAAGCGAGCTTTTTTCGGCAAGCGATGTGGTGTAACCTATACCGTTGTCCATGATCTCAATCCTGATTCCATCCACATAGTCGTATACGGAGATGGTTAGCTCCTTCGGGCCTTTGGACGGGATAAGCCCGTGCCATACGGCATTCTCCACGAATGGTTGCATTAACAGCGCCGGGAACAAGACAGTATCCGGTTTATATCGGGTGTCGATATTCTTATAGATAGTAAGTTCTTCCGGTATGCGCATCTGTTCGATATTCAAGTAAAGTTCAACGGTAGCCAGTTCGTCGGCCAAGCTGCTTTTCTCATTACGGCTTCCATCCAAAATTTTGCGCATCAGCTTGGAAAATTTGTTCAGGTACCTGATCGCCTGTTCCGAATCGTGCTCTACGATGAATGCTTTGATGGAATTAAGTACGTTAAAGATAAAATGTGAATTGATCTGGCTGCGGAGCACCTTGTTTTCGAGCTGCGCAACCTGGGTAGCCAGTACCTGCAATTCCTTTTCCCGTTGCAGACTGATGTTGTCCTTCTCCTGTTGTTCGATCTGTTGCTGCATCTGCACCTGTAGCTCCTTTTGCGCAACATTGAGCCTTCTTTCGGTTTCGAGTTTATCGGTGTAAACATACTTGACCCGTATGCCCAGGCCAATAGCAAAAAAGGTGCATTCTATAATGATCGCAATATAAAAATAGCCAATGGGACGTATCAGCATACCGGGAGGCTGATAGAAGTTGGAGAGTACTGCTACGGTACCCAATACCAGGTAGGTGATCGTGCCGATCAGGAAATAGATACGTAGGCTTTCCTGTTTCAGCGTAATCGCCCTGTATATGATAAATATGGCAATGCATATGTGGATGGGGAAAAAGAATTTGTAGTAATACCCGGCCA
>JBEBUZ010000153.1:0-3054 GCA_040393015.1 Paraniabella yanshanensis | reverse complement strand
TTATTTTTCAGGAGTCGGGGGCTTTTTTTCAATACTGTTCAGGAGCGTGCTTTTTGTCTCTTTGGCGGATAGTATACTTTCGCCATTCTTTTCAGTTGATGAATAAAATAAAGACATGAAAATGGTTAATACACCGCCGGAACTATCCAATACCGATCTGAAACGATGGGTTAAGAAAATGACTGATTTATGCCAACCCGATGAAGTTTACTGGTGCAATGGGTCGGATGAAGAATACAACCGGATCTGCAACGAAATGGTGGAAAGCGGAACCTTTATCCGCCTTAATCCCGATAAGCGCCCCAACTCTTTTCTGGCCCGCTCGCATCCGTCGGATGTGGCCAGGGTAGAGGACCGTACCTATATTTGTTCGCTGGCGCCCGGCGATGCGGGTCCGACCAACAATTGGATGGCGCCACGCGAGATGAAGGAAATCCTTACGCCACGGTTTGAGGGTTGCATGAAAGGCAGAACCATGTACATTATTCCGTTTTGTATGGGTCCCATCGGTTCGCCTATTTCTCAATTCGGTGTTCAGCTCACCGATTCGCCTTATGTAGTAGTGAATATGAACCTAATGACTCGTATGGGCACCCGCGCCCTGGAGGCTTTGGGAAATAAAGAATTTGTGTATTGCCTTCATTCGGTAGGTATGCCATTGGCCGAGGGGCAGGAAGATGTAGCCTGGCCCTGTTCGCCCGATCCGGCCGATAAGTATATCGTTCATTTTCCGGAGGAAAGAGCTATCTGGAGTTACGGGTCGGGCTATGGAGGTAATGCGTTATTGGGAAAAAAATGTCTTGCCCTACGGATTGCTTCTACACTGGCAAGAGAACAAAACTGGCTGGCCGAACACATGCTGATCATGGGAGTGGAGTCGCCAGACGGAGAGAAGGATTATATCTGCGCCGCCTTTCCCTCTGCCTGTGGTAAAACGAATTTTTCTATGCTTATCCCGCCCCAGGCGTTTAAGGAGGAAGGATGGAAGATCACCACTGTTGGAGATGATATTGCCTGGATAAAGCCCGATGAAAAGGGAAAATTGCATGCGATTAATCCCGAAGCCGGTTTTTTTGGTGTGGCGCCGGGAACCAACTATGGTACCAATCCCAATGCGATGGAAACCATCCGCTCGCATACCATCTTCACCAATGTAGCACTCACCGACGACGGGGATATTTGGTGGGAAGGGATGGATGGAGAACCGCCCGCTCATGCTATTGACTGGCAGGGAAAGGATTGGACACCGGCTATGAATACGAAGGCCGCGCACCCAAATGCCCGCTTTACAGCACCTGCGGCACAATGCCCGGTAATTGACGACCGGTTCGACGATCCCAAAGGAGTTCCGGTGTCTGCCTTTATATTCGGAGGACGTCGTAATTCGGTGGTTCCGCTGATTATGCAATCTTTTAACTGGTCGTTTGGCGTGTATACCGCCGCTACTATGGGATCTGAGATGACAGCGGCTGCTTTTGGAAAACTGGGAGAAGTGAGGCGCGACCCTTTTGCTATGCTTCCTTTTGCCGGTTACCACATGGGCGATTATTTTGGCCATTGGTTAAACTTTGGCAGGCAAATACCGGAACCGCCACGAATATTTTCGGTAAACTGGTTCCGGAAAGACGAGAACGGTAAATTCCTGTGGCCGGGCTACAGCGAAAATATGCGGATATTGAAATGGATTGTAGGGAGGTCGCGCGGGCTATCAAAAGGTGTGGAAATGCCGCTCGGCTGGATGCCCAAATACGAAGATATTGATTGGCGCGGTATGGAAGATTTTACAGAGGATGATTTTGAAAGTGTCATGAGTATTAACCGCGATCTTTGGATCAGGGAAATTGCCTCCCAGGATGAACTGTTCTTTAAACTGTACGACCGCCTGCCCAAAGAAATGACTTTTATCAGAGAATTGTTGCTCTCTAACCTGTGGCGTTCTAATAAAAAGAAGAGAAAAATGGCCGCTGAAACACGATAAGCTTTTACTGAACAGGAAAACTTTCCAGGGCAAAATAAGATAAAAGAATTTCTTATCTCCGTCGTTTGTTATAATCATGAGGAAACGTAAAAGGTTCGCAACTGCGAACCTTTACCCTTTTTGTGCCCCAGGCGGGACTTGAACCCGCACTGACATTGCTGCCAACAGGATTTTAAGCCCGCTCAATAACTTAACCTCACTAAAACCTACCTTAACTCTATTTTGCTTAACTATTTGATTGTCAGTTATTTTAAAAGAATTTACGAATTTTGTTTAAGCACCTTTATAGGTCGTTTAACCGCAGTTTATGTGCAAATCTATGTGCAAATTCTTCGGAGAATTTTTTAATTCTCAAAATGAATAATTATGTTGACTGTTACAATTATTTTAGACACCCGAAGGGCAAAGGTCATACGGAGAATTAAGTTACCATCAAGACGGTAGTTTATTGTGGAAATTTCCCGAAAGAAAAGGTGAACGACCTCAGAAATACCATAACCCTCATGGATCTGGTGGTAGAAGAACCGCTTTAAACAATATTAGATTATGGGAGCCTCTAATTAAAGGGAATATAATTCGCTATAGCGACTGTAAAAAAGATAAGACTGCAGAATCTGAAGAAATAATTGACTGCAAAAAAATATTTAATGGAAATCCTTTTGAATATTATTTGTATTTAGGAAGCTTAATTTTTGCAAATCCTCCAAATGATAAACCAGACGAATTTATTTACAGAATCAATGGGGTTACTGAAAAACTTGATATGATTTTGTGGTTTAGGAAAATAGAATTAGCGAAACAATATTTATCAAATGGGAGAACGCACCCAACAAATAATAAGAACTATGTAACCATCGTTGAACCAAGTTTTATAATTGATAAAACAGGTGCTTTTGAAATAGAACTAAGTCTAATAAACAATGCCGAATGGAACGAGGAAATAGTTGATGAAAATATGAAATTAGATATGTATAATCTGAGAAATGCCGATTCGAAGATATTGGTTTGTAAAGCATATTTAATGGAAATTACGGTGAAAGTTTACCAGCGTTTCGGTGCAAAGTTTACCACCCTTT
>JBEBUZ010000152.1:0-3066 GCA_040393015.1 Paraniabella yanshanensis | reverse complement strand
ATCGGTGCGCAGTACCAATGCCGGCTTTTCCTTACCCGGAATACGTTGCAGGTATTTTGCCTGTCCGGGCGTTAGCTGCACTGCATCGGGGGCGGCTTTCACCACTGTTTCTACTGCTTTTTGAATGTTCTCTATCCCGTGTAGAAAACCGTACTCTCCAAAAAAGCCATGGTCTATTGCTACGTCAAAACATTTTCCTGATGCAGCATTCATCAGGCGGTTCAAGCGATATTGTTTCATCTGTTTTTAAATTTGATCGTTTGTGAGAATAAAGGCAAATGCCGCGTTGAGGCGGTTATTTATTTCAGAAGGTCGTTCATGGGAATACGCGTAAAGTAAATCTTGGTCTTTCCGGTATGGGAAGAATAATAGCTAACCCACAGTTCATTATTTTTATAGATCATGCCGGGATAGCTACAGTCTCCACCGCTTTCGAGCAGCAGGGTTTTCTTTATCCTGCCTTTAAGATCCGTTACAAGGATGCCGGTCTTTGCACCTCCGGGCAGGTAAAGACGGGTGCCTATTACCAGCTTTTTGTGGTTGGGAGTAAACATGAAATCGGGTCCGCCCAAACGGTAGTCCAGCTTCTGGTAACGAAAGGAAGTAAAAGGCGCTTTCCCTGTTGCCAGTACACCCAGTTTATCTCCGGTTTCTCTCCTGATCAGGATATGCATTCTTCCTTTTTTATCGAACCGAATGGTAGACTCGTTAGGCATCCCATCCACATCCAGCTCTGTTATCCGGGTAAACGTTTTTCCATCGGTTGTTTTTACCAGTGCTGCCGACCCACCGTTTCCGTAATCTATTCCATAGCCGCTACCTTTGTACCAGGTAAGCCGCCATATCCAGTTATGCCCACTTTTTTCCAGGACAGCTTTTTCGGGTTGGGTAAATTGCATATTATTTCCCATAAAAGCTACATGCGGGTACATGGCCAGCAGGCGGGAGGGTTTTTTTGTAACATCATACACCGAGCCACCCATCAGGCAAAGCATCCGTCCATCGGGCATTTCCGATATCTTTTGATCTCTGAGATCAATCCCTTCTTTTTGAATCAGGGCAAAAGACTCCCAGCTATTACCATCTTTGGTGCGAATGATCCGGCCCACCCCGTTAGAACCAGGTACATGACCCGATCCTTCCCGGAAACTACAGTACACATAACCGTTGTACTCAATCAGATCCGTGAATGCATTGTGCGGCGCCCCGGCCCAGATTTCCGTTCCCGGTATTGCAGCGGACGGTACCGTTCCGGGAAACTGCGCCGGGCAAAGTCTGGCTAAAAATAAAAACAGCGTTGCTGCAAGCAATTTTTTCATTGTATTCGTTTTAAGATATGATGAATTAGTTTTGGTTACCCAGGTAATGTTGTGCGATTAACAATCCCATCCAGCGATCATAGCCCTTTTTGGTAAGATGAACACCATCAAAACTCAACTCTTTCATCAGCTGACCCGTACCGTCATCAAAAAGCGAATGCAGATCAACCAACGTTGCTCCTGTTTTAGCGGCTATTTGCCGGATTCCCTCATTCACAAAGCGGATATGCTCCTCTTTGTTATAATGGCTGCGCAGCTTTTTAAAAGAGCGGTTGGTGGGTAACAGGGTTTGCAAATAAATTTGCGTGCGCGGAGATTGCTTTCGGATACGGTCTACAATACGTTGCTGGTTATCCACTATAATACTGTCCGGAATACCCCGGGCGATATCGTTAATGCCGATCAGAATAAAAATTTTTGCGGGCTGACCTTTTACCACAACGTCCAGGCGCTCCAGTACGCCGTTGGTAATGTCGCCCGGAATTCCCCTGTTTTTGATCCCGGAAAACCCCAGCGTTTGATTAAACAATCCCCAAAAAGTAATGCTGTTCCCCAAAAACACGATATCCTTTGTACTGGTTCTCTCAGAACGATACAAATCATTTAATAGCGGGTATATTTCCGGTCGGTAAGTGGTATCCCAACCTGGCTCCTGTGCAGCAACTTTATGGTCAGGAAGCAGCAGGTATATTATCAATGCAGCGGCAATATATCTACGTATGACAAACATACCTCAAAAGTAGCTGACCTCCGAGGGATTACATAGTATTTTCTGATTGACTACTAATACTATTTTTTACTGCATGCGTAAAACTGATACTATTTTACGTAAATTTACAATAGAATAGTATTAGCGATAATTATTCAGATATGAAAGCGATTGAACAACGTTTGCCACAGGAATATGACAAATCATTTATTGTATTTCAGGAAAGCGGGCAGTATTTCCCCTGCCCCTGGCATTATCATCCCGAATATGAACTGGTGCTGATCACCAGCAGTACCGGGCGCCGGATGGTTGGCGACCATATCGGATACTTCGACAAAGAGGATCTCGTTTTTATGGGCCCTGGTCTGCAACACGTATGGCTAAATGACGAGCGCTATTTTAATGGGAAAGCCAAAGAGCCTGCCGTGGGCATTGTGATCCAGTTTGTAGAAAAATTTCTCGGAGATAAATTCCTGAATATCCCGGAAATGGAGCGGCTTAAGACAATGTTTCACCTGGCAGGGCATGGTATGGCTATTAAGGGAGAAACCCGGAAAAAAATAAACGATGTCATGAAACAAATGCCGGGTATGTCGGGATTAGAACGCCTTTCAGCATTATTCAAAATATTTCATCTGCTTGCCCATACCAGGGAATACGAACTACTCGCAAGTCCGGGCTACGTTCAGAAAGTGTGCTCCAACGCATCGGATCGATCCAGTAAGATTACCGAATACATTATGCGCAACTTCGACAGCGACATTACCCTGCCGGAAATTGCAGCCAAATCAAACATGGCCATTACTACTTTTTGTAATTTCTTCAAAGAAAACTATCGAACCACATTTGTAGAATACCTGAATACGGTGCGAATTGGCTACGCCTGTAAACTCATTGCAGAAAAAAACAAATCCATCGTGGAGATTGCATATGAGTGCGGATTTAAGAACCTGGCCAATTTTAACCGGCAGTTTAAGAAAATAAAAAAGATGACACCCAGCGATTTTAAGAAAACGGTTGACGCGGGCGTATAGCGGT
>JBEBUZ010000151.1:0-3116 GCA_040393015.1 Paraniabella yanshanensis | reverse complement strand
GTTCTGTTCCAAAGACCCGCTTAAAGCCATAATCGCTGGTAAGGTCCAGATACCGGTGGGTATTTTTCCAGGTGTTTTTCATACTATAAAGATACGAAAAAATCAGGAAGCCCGGGATGCAGGAAGTACGAAGACGGAGAGTGACATTTGTCGCTGATCATCAAATTTCCGCTATTTTTGTCCCTCATGTCTAAAGCTAAAAAAGATATTGCGGAAACACCCATGATGCAGCAACACCGGGCTATCAAACAAAAATACCCCGATGCTATTTTGCTGTTTCGCGTAGGAGATTTTTACGAAACCTTTGGTCAGGACGCCGTGATCGCTTCCCAGGTACTGGGGATTACCCTGACCAAAAGAAATAACGGGGCCGCCGCCTCACTGGAATTGGCAGGTTTTCCCCACCACGCTCTCGACACCTATTTACATAAACTGGTAAAAGCAGGTTACCGGGTGGCTATCTGCGATCAGCTCGAAGACCCCAAACAAGCAAAGGGTATTGTAAAACGGGGTGTTACCGAAATGGTTACTCCGGGTACCACCATTAATGACAAATTACTCGAACACAAAAGCAACAATTTTCTGGCAGGTATTCATTTCGCGGGAGAAGATGCCTTCGGGCTTGCTTTCCTCGATCTTTCTACGGGTGAATTTTTTATCTCCGAGGGCAATCAGGAATACGCCGACAAACTATTACAGAGTTTCTCTCCATCGGAAGTAATTTTCCAACGTCACCAGCAAAAAAAATTCAAAGAATTTTTCGGTGGTAAAATGTATGTGTACACGCTGGACGAGTGGATTTTTGATGAAAATTATGCACAGGGTGTTTTATTGAAGCATTTTCAGACCCATTCGCTGAAAGGTTTTGGTATAGAAGAACAGCCAAAGGGACTGACGGCCGCAGGGGCTGTTATACACTATTTAAAAGATACCGAGCATCCTAACCTGCAACATATTACATCGATTCAAAGTATTCAGCCTGCCGATTTTTTATGGATGGACCGTTTTACCATCCGCAACCTGGAACTGGTGCAGGGCAGCAATGAGGGTAATCATACTTTATTGAAAACCCTGGATAATACCGTGTCGCCCATGGGTGCCCGTTTATTAAAGCGCTGGATCCTGTTCCCACTTATCAGCATTCCAAAAATAAACGAGCGACTGGATCTGGTGGAAGCATTGATTAAGGAAACCGATCTTCGCAACAATTTGGTACAGGCCATTAAACAGGCTGGTGATATGGAGCGGCTGGCCGCTAAGATCCCCACTAAAAAAATCAATCCCCGGGAAGTGCTGCAACTGGCTCATGGCTTAAAGCAGGTGGAGATGATAAAAGAATGGTGTGTTGCTCACCACAACGACCTTTTACAGCGCATTGCCCACGCGCTTGACCCCTCTCCGGTTATCGCGGCAAAAATATTTGAGGAAATCATAGAAAATCCACCAGCGGCCATAGCCCGTGGCGGTGCTATCCGTGCAGGCGTTAATACCGATTTGGACGAGCTGCGCAGCATTTCACAAAGCGGCAAAGCCTATTTGGCCAAATTACAAGCGGTGGAAGCCGAAAAAACAGGAATCACCTCGCTCAAGATCGGGTTTAACAATGTATTTGGTTATTACCTCGAAGTAACCAATAGTCATAAAAACCGGGTGCCGGAGAACTGGATTCGCAAGCAAACACTAACAAATGCCGAACGTTATATTACTCCGGAACTAAAGGAATATGAAGAAAAAATAACAGGTGCCGAGGAAAAAATACTGGCACTTGAGCTTCAATTATACGATCAGTTACTGGATGAATTGTTAGGATACCTGCAGGCCATGCAAACCAATGGTAACCTGTTGGCCCTACTCGACTGTCTGTCCTGTTTCGCCTATAATGCGATTCATTATCAATATAGAAGGCCGCAATTGCACGAAGGTTCCGATTGGACGGTGAAAGAAGCCCGTCACCCGGTCATTGAACGTAATCTGGCCATGGGCGAAAGCTATATCCACAACAACACGGAGCTGAACAAAACCGATCAGCAGATCGTTATTCTCACCGGACCGAATATGAGTGGAAAATCGGCTCTATTACGGCAAACAGCGCTTATTACCCTAATGGCTCACATGGGCAGTTTTGTACCCTGCACCGAAGCAAAGATTTCGCTAACAGATAAAATTTTTACCCGTGTAGGAGCTTCTGACAATCTGAGCGGAGGCGAAAGTACCTTTATGGTAGAGATGAATGAAACCGCTGCCATTATTAATAATATCACACCGCGTAGCCTGATTTTGCTCGATGAAATCGGTCGGGGCACTTCCACCTATGACGGAATTTCCATTGCCTGGAGCATCGTGGAGTATTTACACCAATCGCCCGACCAACCTAAAACATTATTTGCTACCCACTACCACGAGTTGAATGAACTGGAAGATAAATTTCCACGGGTGAAGAACTATCATATTACCAATAAGGAAGCAGGCAATAAGATCATTTTCCTGCGCAAACTGGCTCGTGGGGGCAGTACACACAGCTTTGGTATTCACGTAGCCAAAATGGCCGGTATGCCGGTATCGCTGATTAACCGGGCCAATGAGATTTTAAAACAGTTGGAAATGCAACATGTGGATGGAGTTGGAAACGGGGAAATATCGAATGGGGAAAAACATTCAACTGATCTTACCGGGAAAATGAAAAATCTGAATACACCGCAGTTCCAGTTATCCATTTTTGATGAGCATAGCCAAACCTTTGAGGAAATTCGGGAACTCTTATCCAATATCGATATCAATCGCTTAACCCCGGTTGAAGCCTTATTGAAATTGCAGGAAATTAAAGGAAAAGTGAAGTAGAAATAAGGCAAACGGCAAAGAATGCGGAAGTACAAAGAGCCGGAAACAATAGTATTTCCGGCTCTTGTTATTATTAAATATCCTCTTTTTATTTTTTCTTAGACACTTTAGGTGCTATCATGGCCAGCATTCTCCTGCCTTCCAGCTTAGGCATGTTTTCGAGGGTGCCAAATTCGGCAAGTCTTTCAGCAAACTTCAATAAAAGAAGTTGCCCCCGATCCTGGAACTGTATAGAACGGCCTTTGAACTGAACATAGGCTTTCACCTTATTCCCGTCT
>JBEBUZ010000150.1:0-3288 GCA_040393015.1 Paraniabella yanshanensis | reverse complement strand
GGATATTTTAAAGGGCATTTCAACTGGATATCTTCTTTCGGCCGAGCTAAATGGGTTTTTAGTGGTGGCCTCTGCAAACATAGGATTGAGGTATACAATATCCTGGTCATCAAAGTCGAACTGCATTTTATATTTTAGTTCAACCGGGTAGTCGTATTTGTTTAACGAATCTACCTGGGTATGGGTTATATTCAGGGGAAAGGAGTATCTTTTTACTGTTTCTTTGGTAAGATCTTCCAGGCTGCTTTTAACCAGTTTGTTCCGGAGGATGGTGGATTCATAATAACCAGGCTTGGTTGAAAATGTTCCCGTAGTGCCTTTTTTTTCATCGTTAACCAGGAACAGCAATGTCATTTTGTTTTCCTGTAAAGAATCTGAATCAAAAGCTACATTTTCGGGCTTTGCTTTTATCACAAAGCCGGGACCATTGTAACACGATGGGGACAGGCGGCCAAAACCCATCCGGGGTTCCGAAGCATCCAGGTATACCTGTTGTCCCTCCAATTCTACGTTACAGATCGCAAGATTGTATTTGGTCATTAAAGGATATTCGGAATGTGCCCATCCATGTTCCCGGGTACTGATTAAAACCGGATGCGCGTTTATACCTGCCTGCCGCAGCATGGTAATCAGAAGCAGGTTAATTTCGCCGGCATGGCCACTTCGTTTATTGAATATATCTCTAAGGCTGGTATTATCGTTTACATATATACCCGCATGATAAGTGGCTGTAAAATTGTCTCTTACAAAAGCATAGATATTCCGGGCCTTTTCGGTATTGCTTGCAGCGTTGCCAACCAGCCTGTTGATGTCGTCGTTGAGCCAGTTATAAGTACGCGAGAACAGGGCGCCAAAGTCCTCCCGTTTCAGGAGTTCATCCGCAGCTTTTTCCCAACTTCCCATATAGTCATGCGGGGCTCCCTCCGGAAACTTCATCTGTTTTAGCTGGAAATCTATTTTAGAGATATGGTTATCCATTGTAGAAGTGTAAGGTTCTTCCCGCAGTGTGGGCACATCCCGCGCAACCCAGGTGTTTTCTACTTCGTATCCCGACAGGGAATAAAACTTTGTTGCCTGGCCAGAGCTGGCAGTGGTTACACTGTAGTTTTTAATACTGTGTTTACTTGTATTCTCAATATTTAAATAGCCTTGTGCTAAAAAAATATAGGAGAAGTATTCGGGAATTTGTACGGAATATTGTGAGTAGACACGGGGCCAGGAAGTTCCCTGGAACTCCCAGGGTCGCAAATGGCTAAGAAAATCCGATTCGATGATATACGTGTATTCTAAGATAGATCCTTCCTTTACATTGGGGAAGGTGAACTTTGTTACCGAAAAATTTTTATTTACTTTTTCGCGAAAAATATGTTGCGACTCCAGCCGGGTTCGCTTTACTTCTCCGTTTTCGAGGTTGTAGGTAAAGGCCTTACAGCTAATGAGTTTTTCCTCGCCGGAGGGAGAGGAGTACAGGACAATCGAAACATCCGCAGCGTCCATGCCTTTTTTATTCAAAATCTTTACCCTCCTTGTCTGCGTATAGATCAGCGAAAAAAAGCCTTTATTATTGCCATCGATTTTAGAATTTCCAATATCGGCCAGTATAACCGCATTGGTGGAAGAGTCGACCACCGGCGATGAAACCTGGAAATCTGCAGCCTCTATTTTCCCGAATTTGATCATCGTTTTTTCCTGGGCAGATAACCGGGCAGGAAGGATACTGATTAATAAAGCAATTTTCAGGCAAAGGAACTTTTTCATAGCCGATGAAGTAAATTTAACGAGTAAACAGCGGTATAGCGGCTGTAGGGGGTAAAACTAAGTAAAAAACCCCATGCCGTTCAATAAAAAAAATCCTGTACGTTTGAAGCATGAATGCATGGGCTGGTTTAGAAGAAACAATTGTAGCTATTGCCACCCCGGCGGGAGTGGGGGCCATTGGCGTTATCCGGCTCAGCGGGAGGGAAGCTATTACTATTGCCGACAAGGTTTTTAAAGGGAAAAAGCTCTCTGTCCAGTCCTCCCATACCGCACATTTTGGCCATATCGTTTTCCCGGGTAGCGGGGAGAGGGAGCTGGTGGACGAAGTAGTGGCAACGGTATTTAAAGCGCCCAAAAGCTATACAGGGGAAAATGTGGTGGAAATCAGCGGGCATGGTTCGCCCTATATTCTGCAAAGGATAACCGAAGCCTGTCTGGCCGCCGGCGCAAGGGCAGCCAGGCCCGGAGAGTTTACCCAACGGGCATTTTTCAACAACAAAATCGATTTAGCACAGGCCGAAGCCGTGGCCGACCTTATTGCGGCCAATAGCAGGGCCCAGCAGGAAGCTGCGCTGCGCCAGTTAAGAGGCGGTTTTTCCAACGATTTGTCACGCCTCCGCGAAGAGCTTATCCATTTTGCGGCGCTTATAGAACTGGAGCTGGATTTTAGCGATGAGGATGTGGAATTTGCCGATCGGGAACAGTTCCGGGAGCTGATCGCTGGTTTGAAAACCCAAACCCATAAGCTGCTGGAATCCTTTCGGCTGGGGAATGTGATCAAAAATGGGGTGAGCGTGGCCATTATTGGCAAACCCAATGCAGGCAAAAGTACTTTGCTGAATGCATTATTAAACGAAGAAAGAGCTATTGTATCTGATATTGCCGGCACTACCCGTGATACTATTGAGGAAACCCTGAATATAAACGGGGTTTTATTCAGGCTTATTGATACGGCGGGCATCCGCGAGCATACTACCGATCAAATTGAAACCATCGGCATAGAGCGCAGTAAGCAAAATGCTGAAAAAGCACAAATTATTTTGCATTTGGTAGATGCCACTGCCGATGATCCCTCGGCGATAAACTGGTTAACGCCTTTTGCCGAAAAAACCATCGAAGTATGGAACAAGGCCGACCGGGTGGATACGGCTGATTTAGCCCTGCCGCCGGGGGCGATAACCATTGCCGCCAAACAGGGGCTGGGTATTGAAATACTGAAAGAAAAGATGTATGAAAAGGCGGTGGGCGCCACCATCAACACCGAAAACACCATCGTTACCAATGCCCGCCATTTTGATGCCCTTTCGCGTATGATGGATAGTTTGCTGTCCATTGAAAATGGCATGAACCAAAATCTTTCCGGCGACCTGCTTTCTATCGATATCCGCCGCACCCTGCATTACTTAGGCGAAATAACCGGCCAGGTCGAAATAGACCGCGATATTCTGGGAACGATATTCGGGAAGTTTTGTATTGGAAAGTAATTATCTTTTTTTTCATAAATGCTGCAAAGACTGGCCACCGAATGCA
>JBEBUZ010000149.1:0-3325 GCA_040393015.1 Paraniabella yanshanensis | reverse complement strand
GATAAAGAATGAAAGCCGGGTGATGAGGGCTAAAATTTTGTCATTAACGCTTAAATGCAAACGCCGGTTAAAATGACCACCCCAGGCCGGTTTAAACTGACCATGTTGCGCCGGTTGAAATTGACCATGCTCCGCCGGAGCAAACTGACCACCTGAGCGGCGTTTTTCAGTTCATGTTTTCAGGGACTGTTCTGTTGATAAATTTTGTGTTTAAAATTTATTGACAGGATGGCAAATAACCCGATAAGCATGATAAGGATCAGACAGATACTGCGACTACATACGCAGGGAAACAGCAAACTAAAAATAGCGGCCCAGACAGGCATCAGCCGCAATACGTTAAAAAAATACCTCAAAGAGTTTACCTCAAGCGGATTGAGCTTTGAGGAGGTCAACGAGTTAAGCGATAAAGACCTCGAAGATCTTTTTGTAAAACAGGAAGATGAGCCGTTAAATAAAAAACTACAGGCTTTGTTTAACCGGTTCCCGGCTGTTGAAAAAGAACTGAAGAAAAAAGGGGTTACCCGCCAGCTGCTATGGGAACAGTACCGCAAGGAAGAGCCGGAGGGCTACAGTCTCACCCAATTTAAACATTACTATGCGCAGTGGAAAGCCCAGGTAAACCCGGTGATGCGCATGGAACATAAGGCCGGTGATAAGCTCTATGTTGATTTTGCTGGTGATAAACTTCATATAACCGACCCTGCAACCGGAGAGGTGAAGCCCGTGGAAGTGTTTGTAGCCATCCTGGGTGCCAGCCAGCTTACTTATGCAGAAGCGGTGATAAGCCAACAAAAAGAAGACTTTATAGCTGCCTGTGAGAATGCCTTGCATTTTTATGGTGGTGTTCCGGCGGCCATTGTACCCGATAACCTTAAAAGCGCTGTAACTAAGAGCAGTAAGTATGAGCCATCGGTGAATGAGACTTTTGCGGATTTTGCCGAACATTATGGCACTACAGTTTTGCCCACCCGGGCCTATCGCCCGCGCGACAAGGCCTTGGTGGAAAACGCCGTGCGTATTCTCTATACCCGGGTATATGTAAAAGTGCGCCGCAGCCATTACAGTAACCTTACGGAACTGAACGCCGCCATACATGCCGCCCTTCAGGAGCACAATGCAGCTATGTTGAGAGGACGTAACTATAGCAGAGCGCAGCAGTTCGAAGAAATAGAAAAAGCAGCGCTTATGCCGTTGCCCCCGCTGCGTTATGAACTAAAGAAGCAAAGCTATGCCACCGTAGGCAAGAACGGGCATGTAGGGTTGGGCGCCGACAAGCATTACTACAGTGTTCCCTACCGGTATATAGGCAAAAAGGTAAAGCTGCTGTACTCCCGCCATACAGTAGAGATTTATTACAACTACGAGCGCATAGCACTGCATAACCGGCTTAAAGGCCCTTATCAGTATACCACAGACAAAGAGCATCTGGCTTCCACCCACCGTTTTGTAAGTGAATGGACGCCGGAACGCTTTACTACCTGGGCAGCTACCATCCATGAGGATGTAGAACTGTATATTCTTAAAGTGCTGGGCCGCAAACAGCACCCGGAGCAGGCATACAAGGCCTGTATGGGGATATTAGGCTTTGCAAAGAAAGTAGGCAATGAACGGCTGGTCAGGGCCTGCCAGCGGGCATTAGGTTATGGGGCCTATAATTACAAGACTATACAAAACATCCTGGACAGAGAGCTGGAACTGGACGCCGCGCCGGACGAAACTGACCAGCTCAAAATGCCCTTTCACGACAATATCCGTGGTGAAGGGTACTATCAATAATCACTAAAATCAATAATTATGAATACAGCAACACTTGAAAAAATGCGCAGCATGAAGCTGCTGGGTATGTACCGGGAGTTTAAAACCAACCTGGAATCGGAACAGTCGGTTACCTATACCCCTGATGAGCTCATTGGTCAGTTGGTGACCGCCGAATGGGACGACCGGCACAACCGGGGCATTGAACAGAAAATAAAGAATGCCCGCTTCCGCTACAAGGCCGACCTGGAAAATCTTTATTACAATAGTGACCGCAACATCGACCGCAACCAGATCGCCCGGCTGGCTGAATGCGGTTTTATAGACAAAGCGGAATGCCTGCTGATCACCGGTAGTACCGGCATTGGCAAAAGCTATATCGCTTCTGCATTAGGCTATCAGGCCTGCAGTCGTGGCTACAGGGTGGTTTATCACAATGTGCCAAAACTGTTCTCCAAACTTAAAATGAGCAAGGCGGACGGCTCTTACCTGAAAGAAATCGCAAAAATAGAGCGGCAGCACCTGCTGATACTGGATGATTTTGGCTTACAACCGCTGGATGCCCAAAGCCGCACAGCGCTGATGGAACTTATAGAAGACCGGCATGGTAAAAGCGCCCTGATCATCACCTCCCAGGTTCCGGTAAGTAAATGGCACGAGATTATTGGCGAGCAAACCATCGCCGATGCCATCCTGGACCGGATCGTTCATCATGCCCACCGGTTGGAGCTAACGGGAGAATCATTACGAAAAAGAAGAAAATCGGAAACAGAAATTATCCGATAAATTTGTAATCAAACCAGTCAGGAAATAAGGCTGGTGAAATAAAAAAATAAACCCTTTTTTTGAACACCCTGAACACATACGAACTGAATATCTTCGCCAGCAAAACAGGTGGTCAATTTGCTCCGGCCTGGGGTGGTCATTTTAACCGGCGCTCGCAATACTGTCGTGAACTTCATCTAAAATTAGCACTACCTTTTTTCCTTCGTTTTTTATTCTTTCTATTGTTGAATTAAAATATCTTTTTTTTATATCGGCTTGATGAACAAATTTTTCCCCAGGATTTCCCAATAGTCCATTAATTGTTACAATATGCACGTTATAATTAGCTGCATCTTCAATTGTAATCCGTTCTTCTTGATTATTTCTCTCATCTCCTTCTGTTGCTAAACGAAAGTCCAAAATCATTTCTTTTTTGATACTTGTATTTGTATCTAATTCTGCAACATATTGACTAATTAATGATCTATATGGAACAGCAAATACTAGCACAAACCCCTCATTATAGTATCGCTGCGCAATACTCATAACTGTATGGGTTTTACCTTGCCCAACTCCCGCATTAATTACAACTGTGCTTCGAGATTCCCAATTGAATACGTTTTGTACTTGATTTGAAATATAGCCTTCCTCAGTTGGTGTGATCATATTTTTGGATACATCGTAACCAAATGGCGCAAAATCGCCCTCGTTTATTTTTTTAAAATTGACCGGCGAATTAAGTATATTAATTGACTGCATTATTGAATTAGGATTTTATGGATAAAAATACCCATAAATTCCT
>JBEBUZ010000148.1:0-3418 GCA_040393015.1 Paraniabella yanshanensis | reverse complement strand
AAACCTCTCCTGCCAAACCAGCGGGTCCAAAGAAAAAGAAACCTTAACCAATCCCCTCAGTGTAAAATTCGGCGATCCCTATGTACTCCGGGTTTCCGATGGTAAATACTATATGTACGGCACGGGCGGCGGTGCTAAAAAAGGGTTTGCCGCCTATTCTTCCGACGACCTGGTGAACTGGAAACGGGAAGGGCAGGTATATTTTGGAAACAATAAGAATGGCTGGGGTACCGGCGATTACTGGGCGCCCGAAGTATATGAGCGTGACGGAAAATTTTATATGTTTTACAGTGCGCAATGGAAAGTGAACCCCACTAATGAGCTGGAAAACTTTAAGATTGGCGTGGCAGTGGCCGACAAGCCCACCGGCCCTTTTATCGATATGCAGGATAAGCCTATTTTCGACCCCGGCTACCCTATCATCGATGCCAACCTGTGGTTCGAAGACGGCAAAACCTATTTGTATTATTCAAGATGTTGCTATAAACATCCTGTGAAAAGCGAAGTGGCCGACTGGGCAAAAAAGAAAGGTTGGTTTGATGAAATAGAAGAGAGTTGGGTGTATGGTGTCGAAATGAAACCCGATTTCAGCGGGGTAATTGGCGAACCGGTGCTGCTGTTAAGGCCACCCGTAAAAATGAACGACCGTCAGGCCGAATGGGAAAGCCGTTCTGTTACTTCCAAAGAAGTAAACCGCCGCTGGACCGAAGGCTCTTATATTTTCAAGGAAAAAGACACTTATTACATGATGTATTCGGCCAATTATTTTGGTGGTCAAAACTATGCGGTGGGCTATGCAACTTCTAAAAGTCCGCTGGGTCCTTTTACTAAAGCCGCTAACAATCCGGTATTACAAAAAAATATCGAAGCGGGCGGCATCGTAACCGGTACGGGCCATAACAGCATTACCATAGCACCCGATGGAAAAACCATGTTATGTGTATATCATGGCCGCACCAATAAAACCGGTGATGAGCGTGTTGTTTTTATCGATAAGATGAAGGTATCTGAAGATGGCATTTTAACGGTAGAGGGTCCTACCACCGAAGCACAAACAATCCCTTACTAAGGGATTGTTCTGATGCTATTTTACCGCTACAGTTCCGGTCTCACTAATCATATCTTCCATTACCTGTTGCGCCTGGTTCAGATAAATATCTTCGCTTAGTGCCTTGATCCACATTTGCAGCCGCTCCTGTTTATTTTTATCATCGGCGTACTTATTTAATTCCATAGGCAGCAACGACACTTCCAGGTTCTTTTTTAGTTTTTGCGCAGCAATGATCTGATCGGACTTCTGCTTGATGACCTTTTTTTCAGCCTTATACTCGTCTATATTCAGGGGGTAGGTCCTTTCACTTTCTCCGGCCAGCCAGGCGGCATTTCTTTTGATTACCTGGAAAGAACTGTCTTCTTCCAGCCGGGCAGCGCTTAATTGTTTCAACGCATTCAGATCCAATGCCGAATTCCAGGGAGTATAGTTCGAGCGGGAAATTTCGTCGTAGGGCAGTGCAAATTCATTGTCTTTTTCCCTCACTTTCAGCGGCTCCCACTGACTGGGCAGAACGATATCCGATTCCACTCCTTTTAATTGGGTCGATCCGCCGCTCACGCGGTAAAATTTCCGGAGGGTAAGTTTCACGGCTCCGAGGTCGCCGCTTCCGTCTCTCCGGTATTTGTCGGCAGAATCAAGGCCTATATTTTGCTGCACCGTGCCCTTGCCATAAGTAGAAGTACTTCCAATGATAATGCCTCGTTTATAGTCCTGTATAGCCGCTGCAAAAATTTCCGATGCAGAGGCGCTGAATTCGTCTACCATCACGGCCAGGGGACCATCGTACAATACCGACCGGTCTTCATCCTTCAGCGATACCGGTCCGGAGATCCGGTCTTTTACCTGTACAATGGGACCGTCTTTTATAAATAAGCCCACCATTTGTACCACATCGCCCAGGGATCCTCCGCCGTTCCGGCGCAGGTCCATGATAATACCGTCTACTTTTTCATCCTTCAGCTTCTGCACCTCACGGGCCACATCAGTAAAGCTACTCCTGCCGTTTCGATCCCCAAAGGAGGTATAAAATTCAGGCAGATAAATGATGCCAATTTTTGTTTTCCGGGCACTGTCGGTTAAAATAGCGCTTCGGGCATAGGTATCCACATCGTTTTCAATTTTAGCCCTCACCAGCGATACTTCTTTTACGGTACCATCCAGTTTTTTTACGGTAAGCCGCACAGTAGTGCCTTCTTTTCCGCGTATCAACTTTACGGCGTCCTGCACATCAAAGCCCAGCATATCCACAAAGGGACCGTCTTTTCCCTGTCCTACCTTGGTGATGATATCGCCGGGATCGAGCTGGCCCGACTTTGCGGCCGGACTTCCCACATTCAGGCTGGTTATTTTTATCAGTCCCTCGGTGTATTGCAGCCCTGCCCCTATGCCAAAAAAGGTGCCGCTCAGTTCCTGATCGAAATAGTCTTTATCGAGCGGTGGAAAAAACTCGGTATGGGGGTCCATAGCCGTAGTAATATTGTCTACGAAGAGGTTAAATTTATCTTCTTCGGTAAATTTAGCTTTGTAGCGGTTGAACACACGGGTCATCATAGTGTCCACTTTTTCGCGGGCATCTTTTTCTAACTGTGCATCGGTTTTGGAGGATTTTGAAACAGCTTTGGCTTCCTGAAAATCTACAAAACGTTCTAAAGCATAATATTTCATCATTTTTCTCCACCTGTCTTTTCGCTCTTTTTCATCTGCCGGGAAGTCGATTTTTTTACCATCGAGTTCGGCATTTTCGTTAATGGTGAAGTCGAAGGGTTTGGCGAGTATTTCGTCTTTCCAGCGGGCGGCTTCTGCTACTCTTTTGTCAAACACCCTCGAAACGCCGCGGAAACTTTCCACCGGAGCGCCTTCCAGTTCATCATCAACTCGGTGGGCATAAAGACGGGTTAAGGAATCCACATCGCTTTTCTGGAAAATATTCCGCCGGGGATCGAGTTCATCGAGGTATTTATTAAAGACTTTCTCCGAAAATGCATCATCAATGGATTTGGGATCGTAATGCGCCTGGGCCAGTAATCGGGCCACCATCTGCATAATCATCTCATATTTTCCACCCGGGTTTTTGCCCGGTAAAAATTCATTTTTAAATGCAAAAAAAGAACCTGCCACTATCACCAACAGAATAAAAAATGGTAATCTCTTCATATTAAATACGTATTTTATAACTTTTCGCACAGTCAAAAATAACGTTAATCAATGGCTTATTATCATATTTAGGAAAACATTTTGTTTTACGGCGGCAGGCTTGGAAAACGAATATTCAAATTATGAATTGCGGGTTTGGGATTACGATTTACGATGCTGAAAGCGGAAAGCCAAAGGCTAAAAACCGGATAAGGCCTTGCGCCTTCTGCC
>JBEBUZ010000147.1:0-3498 GCA_040393015.1 Paraniabella yanshanensis | reverse complement strand
GCACTTACTGCGAAAGATCTCACCGACCTGAGCTTTATTATAAAAGAGGAGCTGGACTGGGTAGCATTGAGCTTTGTGCGGCAGGTGGATGATATTAAAAAGCTCCGGAAAATAGTTGACAAGAACAAAAGCAAGACAAAAATCATCGCTAAAATAGAGATGCCGGAAGCCATTCCCAATATCCGCGACATCATCAATGCTTCGGATGCCATTATGATAGCCCGCGGGGACCTGGGTGTGGAGTTACCTGTTGAAAAGGTGCCGCTTATCCAGAAGAATATCATCAAAAAATGTATTCATCGTGCCAAGCCCGTTATCGTGGCCACACAGATGATGGAAAGCATGATTGATCGCACCAAGCCCAACCGAAGCGAGATTACCGATGTAGCCAATGCGGTACTGGAAGGCACCGACGCTGTAATGCTGAGCGGCGAAACCGCCACCGGCCAGCACCCAACACTGGTAGTACAAACCATGCGAAAAATTATAGTGGAAATTGAGCGCACCGAATACAATTACGACCTGGATGAAGTGTTGCAGCCCCAGCCCCACTCTCCCACCCTTACCAGCGATGCCCTTTGTTATAATGCCTGTCACCTGGCAAAAGACGTAGCCGCAAATGCTTTGATAGGCATGACTCAAAGCGGTTATACCGGTTTTATGTTAAGCAGCTATCGTCCCAGGGTACCCTTGTACGTATTCACCAAACACGAAAGTCTTATTAACCAGATGAGCCTGGCCTGGGGAATACGGGCATTTTTATACGACGATGATCAGCGACAGTTAGATACCATTTTTTCCGATCAGATTAATATCCTTAAAAAGAATGGTTTTTTAAAGAAAGGTGATATTGCAGTGAGCACGGGCAGTACGCCGGTACATTTAAAAATACCTACCAATACGATCAAGATTACCAAAGTGGATCAGTGATTTCAAAAACACTTTACAACTACAATACTTAACAAAAAATGGCCGCACGAGCGGTCATTTTTTGTTATACCGAAACGTAACATTACATGCCAAAGGGCCTTTCATCATTAACAATTCTTTCTAAAAAAACAGGCAGAAAAATTAACTTTGAAGAAATAAGTGAAAAAAAATGAGCAAAATAATTTTTGACAGCGGTATATCGCTCGATGGCTTTTTTGCGGGGGATCACAGAGGACCTGGCAATCCCATGGGTGGCGTTTCGGGCAAATTACACCAGTGGATGTTTAAGCAAAAATCATTTTGGAAACATATCAAAGTGGAAGGGGGCGAAGAAAACGGCCCCGATGGCACCTTAATTGATGAGGTGTTTGCGAGAACGGGTTCGTATATTATGGGAAAACGAATGTTTGAAGAAGGCGAACTGTCATGGGCCGAAGATTTGTACGAAGCAGACGTTTATGTGCTGACGCAGGAAAAGCGGGAACCCTGGATACAAAAAGGATCTACCACTTTCTATTTTATTAATGACGGTATCCTAAGCGCTCTCGAAAAAGCGAAACAGTCGGCCAAAGGGAAGGATATACGAATACAAGGTGGTGCAGATACCATTCAGCAGTTTCTCAATGCAGGGCTGGTCGACGAATTTTGCATTCACATTGCCCCGGTTTTCCTGGGAAGCGGTATCCGGTTGTTTGATCATATAGATAACAACATATACAATGTTCAAATCATCGAAGTCGTACCTTCTGGCCTCGTTACCCATATAAGGTACCGGTTGACGAAGAAATGAGGGTTTACCCACAATAGGGAAACGCCCCGTCAAAATTGAAGGAATAAAAAATTAATTACCCAATGTCCCACAAAAAACCTTTAATACAACTCAGAGCAACCCAACTACCAGACCTCGCTGTTCTCTTCGAATTTCAGCAGGATAAAGAAGCGGGCTATCTGGCAGCATTTATGCCTCCCGATCCTGCCGACAAACCGGCATATCTTAACAAGTACACCAGGCTTTTGAAGGACCCTACGGTAAACAACCAAACCATCCTGCTACACGATACCATCGTGGGCAGCATTGCGAGGTTTTGGATGGAAGGCAATAGGGAAATTACCTATTGGATCGACAGAAAATACTGGGGGCAGGGCATTGCTACGGAGGCACTTGAAAAGTTTTTGATTCTCGAACCCAACCGACCCCTTTTCGCACGGGTGGCATTTGATAATTACGGCTCCCAAAAGGTACTGGAGAAATGCGGTTTTATAAAAACAGGATCCGATAAAGGCTTTGCCAATGCAAGGCAGAGAGAAACTGAGGAATATATTTATCAACTTGTATAGAAAGGATAAATCCGCTTTATAAAATACCAAAAAAAAGGCGAAAATTTATGACGTTAGAGATAAGACAGGAAAAAGAACAGGATTGGGATAGGGTATTTGAGCTCAATAAAGCAGCTTTTGGGAGAGATGGAGAAGCGAGGCTTGTGGAGCTGCTAAGGAAACGTAATGATTTTGTCCCCGGTCTTTCATTGGTGGCAACCCTAAACAACGATATCGTGGGACATATACTATTTACAAAAATAAAAATTAAAAGCCACCAAATGGAGGCGGAAAGCCTTGCCTTAGCTCCGGTGGCCGTTCTGCCCCAATGGCAGAGAAAAGGCATTGGCCGGCAACTCGTTCAAGCCGGGCTTCAAAAAGCAAAGGAACTCCAATTCATATCTGTTATTGTATTGGGACATGCAGACTACTACCCGAAATTCGGTTTTTTACCGGCCGATCGCTGGAATATCCGCTCGCCCTACAACCTGCCGGCAAATGTTTTTATGGCGCTCGAACTGGTAACAGACGGGTTGAAAGATGCAGGCGGACTGGTTCATTACCCGCCCGAATTCGAGGCTGTGTA
The DNA here is from genome assembly GCA_040393015.1 of Paraniabella yanshanensis. Lineage (GTDB taxonomy): Bacteria > Bacteroidota > Bacteroidia > Chitinophagales > Chitinophagaceae > Niabella > Niabella yanshanensis_A. The sequence continues at coordinate 665 of JBEBUZ010000147.1, read as the reverse complement.
GACGCGATCGCGTTTCTCCCGGAAGAATAAAATTTCAGATTAGGATACCGACCGCAACAAAAAAATCTAACCCGCCTCAATAAAAGTCATAGTACTATGAAACAACTTTTTTTATTCCTCGCCAGCCTTTCAATGCTGCAGCCTTTGTTGGCTCAAACCAAAAACTATCCAAAAGAAATACCGAAAATAGTTTTTTTAAAAGCCGAAAATTTTCCTACTAACACGCAGTTATCGATTGCTATTATACGCAACGGCAAAGCAACCTATTACGGATTCTTAAAAGTAAATGATACGATTCAACCTGTCGACAACAAAGACAAGGTTTTTGAGATCGGCTCAATTACCAAGGTTTTCACCTCAACCGTTCTGGCTTCCCTGGTCATGGAAAAAAAATTAAAACTCACCGATGAGATCAACTCCTGTTATCCTTACCCGTTTAAAAACGATACGAGGCTAAAATTTAAAGATCTCGCCAACCACACATCCGGCCTGCCCCGTTTGCCCGGGAATCTGGATTTATCTCTGATGGCTAACCCTTATAAAAGTTATGGTAAAGAGAAAATTGAGGACTATCTTCAGCATCATTTGACCCTCGACAACAAAGCAGCGCCGGGTTATTCCTATTCCAACCTTGGCGCAGGCTTATTAGGTTATACGCTGGGGCT
>JBEBUZ010000146.1:0-3621 GCA_040393015.1 Paraniabella yanshanensis | reverse complement strand
ACCCAAAAGCAAGCATTAGATATAATTATTATGGAAAGAAGAAAGGAACTGATATTTAGAGGTATAAGATGGTTGGATCTTAAAAGGCTTAACAAAGATCCACGTTTTGCAAAAACGCTGAGACGATTTGTAAACGGGCAAAACTATACTTTGGAGCCTGGCGATAAAAGATATCTTTACCCGCTTCCTGATGATGTGATCCAGATTGCTGGTATACCCCAGAACGAAAGATAAAAGAACGGCTGTCAAAAAAAGTTTTTGAAACAGTTGGATATTGCGTATTGATTTTGCACTCCATTCTTACCGAAAAAAAGAGACTGTCTCAAAAAAGACAGCCTCTTTAAAATTAAAATCCACAATACATCTCTACTTCCGTACCCTCTTCTTGCCCCGCGATCGGAACAGGAATACCTTCTATCCATTCGATTTGAGTTTCTAATTCAAATTCTCTGGCGCAAACCCTGTTAGGATTAAGATCTGGGCAGTCGGTAGGAGGTGTAGGGGAAAATTCACCGGTAAGATTACCATTGCAATCATACTTTAACCAAATGGTGGCCAATTTTTTATGTTTTGTATTATTATTTGCGTGAAGAACCACAATACTACTTAAAATTATGACCATCGCAAAGAGGGGAAAAAAAACTCGTAGATGTTTTAAATTTAATTTTTTAAACATAATTGTATATTTGATAAAGTTAAAAATTAGCACTTTGTGGTGCCGTTCAAAAAATGGGAGGGTATGCCGTATTGCGTTACGACATACCCTTTCGCTCTAAGAAGCCTGCCTTACCACTATAATCCTTTATGAGGCAAAACAGGCAATAGCCATATTTAAAGTGTAAACGTTTCATAAAAACTTTCTTTGGCTGCTACTGTAAAAATACATTAACGGGCACCCCAAAGTCAATACGGTTTCCCGTACTTCGAAGCACTATTTTTCCACATTAGCCCCTTTATCATCCAGCCAGGGATCATAAATATGATGTTTAATGGCAAATACGACCAGCCCGGTAGAATTGGAAGCGCCCGTTTTAAACAAAAGTTTGCTACGGTATTTTTCTACTGTATTTTCGGTCAGGTTCAGAAATCGGGCAATTTCCGGTGTTTTATATTCCTTGCATATCAGCCTTAGTATCTCTTTTTCGTTCGGAGCAAAGAAACCCGCTTCCAGTTTATCACTATGGGCATGAAATAGTCCCTTTTTCAACAATCGTAATAAGGCCAGGGTCGTAGAGGAACAGAAATAAGAATAGCCATTATAAACGGTAATAATAGCTTCCAGCAATTCATGGCTGCTGCGGCTTTTATGAATATACCCATGAGCGCCGGCTTTTATCATCGCCACGATCAATTCGTCTTCGGTAAACTGTGTTAATGCCAGCACCCTCAGTAGCGGAAACTGCCGGGTAAGTATGCCGGTGGCAGTAATGCCGTCCATTAAAGGCATCCTTATATCAGTTAGCACAAGATCGGGGTTAAATTTTTCGGTATACGCAATAAGCTGTAAACCATCAGCGGCTACTGCACATATTTCTACCGGGCTGTTGGCAGTATCAAGTGCTAATAATAGGGCATCCCTGCTTTTGTGTTGGTCATCAGCAACGATAATTCTGATGGGATCGGTTAGTAAATCTGGTTGGTCTGTCATGGTCGTTTTTTAAAGGAATCTTTATGAGGTAGGAATATTTTTTTCCTTCCCGGCTGCACCGCCCACCCAGCAGCACCGCCCGCCGCTCAAGGTTAAGCAGCCCCCGTCCGTCGGGTTTCCTAACCTTTTGCGAAGGCATGCCATCGTCTTCATACCACATCAGGAGCTCGCGATTGAGAGTAAGAACTTTTATTTTTACAGTAGTTCCCTGGCTGTGTAAAAACGTATTGTGGAGTAATTCCTGTACCATTCGGTAAAGCTGGATGGTTTGAATTTCGGTGAGTTCAACTTCTGAGCAGTAAGTATAATGAATATCGAATTGATACAATTGCTGATAGCGACTTACCAACTGCTTAATCGATTGCTTTAGCCCAATGTTACCAATGTGTTCGTCAACCATATTAGCGGTAATCTGGCTAATGCGCATATATGCATCGGTTAAATTCTCTCTGGCAGCGGTTAAAAGAGTTTCTGAATCGCCTCTCTTCTCGAGTGCTGCCTCTACCTGCCGGAAAGCAAGGTGAATGGTAGAGCCTATCTCATCATGTATATCGACGGAAATCCGGTGCTGTTCCAGGCTAAGCAATTCCACTTCCCGCTGATATATATTCCTTTGGTGGTTAAACCGCCGCTGCTGTAAATGCAGCAACAGCATCATCAGCACCAGGAAAATGACTACCATGCCTATGCTTAAGAAAATAATCGTAAGATATAACTGATTTTCGGCGGTGCCCATATAATTCCAATTAAGTATAAAAGATGAGATATAGCCAGCACACAACACATCAATACTTGCACCCCACTGCTAAAACCCGGGTCATTCACGGCTCCCCATTGCCAGAATAATTCTGTAACCGCTGAACTTAGAAAGGAAATGGTCATTCCGCCTCCGAGCAGGATAACAGGATCTCTTTTTACCCGGTAATCCGCCATCACCAATCTTTCTGCAATAACGGATACGCATAGCAGGGCAAGTAGATAAGAACTAAAAATATCGGTGTAGCAAAAAAAACGGTAAAAGGTTCCAAACCACATCCATTCCAACAACCACGATAATACTATAATGAGGCTCCAAACGAAAAGAATCTTTCTGCTAAAACTCAATCGCCATAAGCCCAGCAAATAGCAGGTGGTAACGCCACCGAATAAAAGGTACAGGTTATAATTAACATAATTATTGCCAACTGTAAATATGCTAATGAGGCTGATAGTTTCATTGCACAGGGCCGCACTCATCATCCAAATAAAGAACCTGTAGTCGCCGGTCAGTTTTCGGTATTTTATCCAGCCGGCAACCACAGGTAAAGCAATAGAAAAACTAAGTACAACAACAAGACTAAACATTATGTGTTTTTATAGATTAGCGCTGGTAAGATCGATCATTTAAGGGTTGTCCTCATTCAGCGGACTGTCTTCGGGACAGACCACCGGGCAGCGGATACCGGTTTCCACAATCCAGTCATCTTCTTCATCTTCTGTAGTTGCACTGTTAGTGGGCCCCAGGATATCTGCATTGTTAGCATCAGAAGCAACCAGTATGGCATGTACTTTTTTATCCTCATCCATACCGTAATAAATCCGGATAGCCGTGCAACCTGGTTTTGAAAGCAACTCTTCAATCTCGGCGCGGTTAAAAGTTTCGCTTAAAGATAAAATATTTTTGTTTCGAAATCCGGAATCAAGGATTAATTCCTTGTTAGCGCGGTAACGTTGGGTCATAGCAACCCCTTGCTGTAACGAAATAAACTGTTTCATATTTTAGTATTTTGGTTACAGCGAATATAAGACTACAGCACCCCCAAAGTCAATACGGTTTTCCGTACAAAAAATGAGAATTTATTCACATTTACACTTTTTGATATATTTCCACGTGCCCGCCTGCCTGTTCATCTGAGCATTCTGTACAACAAAAGAAGACATGGCCACTAATGCACGAATGAAGGGTCTTTTAATAGATTATCTATTCGTGCATT
>JBEBUZ010000145.1:0-3842 GCA_040393015.1 Paraniabella yanshanensis | reverse complement strand
CTTCGGAGGTAGTTATTCCTAAAGGTAGTTCCGTGGGATATGCGTTATTCATTGTAAATCCCGACAAATTTGATCTTTCGACAACTTACTCATTGCCATTGAAAATCGAAAGTGCGGAAGGTGTTACCATTAGCGGCAACTTTGGCAAGGCTGTATTACAATTCGGAGCAAAAAATCAGTTCGACGGCATTTATACAGTAACTGGATCCGTGGTAGACGCGAACGGACTTTATAAAGGAATATATCCAACAGAAATAGCGCTGATAACCCTAAACGCTAACGCTGTAGTTACGTACAACTCCGAAATAGATTATCCGAACTTTTTAGTTGAAAGTATCGCTAGCGGCGGTTTAGCTAATACTGGAATTCGTCCTGCGTTTGTTATTAATGGAGAGACCGGAGAGGTAACACGCGTGTATAATTTTGCTACAGGCCTCGATATGGCAAAGGGAACTTGTAAATACAACCCAAGCGATGGAAGTATTGACATTGAATGGGTTCTGGGCAGGTGGAATGTGAAAGAGCGTTACGTTTACAAAGGATCTCGATAAAGCATAAAAATTTTAAGTCGTCCCCCTTAGAGGGGCGACTTTTTTAATTTAATTTATTATGAAAGTTCTCTTATCAATAATATTTACAATTACGCTTTTTGGCTGTGCCAAAACATCTGTTTGGAATGAGGAAGAAGTGGCGACGTCGCCCACATCCTTGCCTACTGTGATGCGTTTACCTAATCATTCGGAAATTTTAACCGGACATATTTACTTTGATTCTATTGACGGCCATTACAAATCTGCAAGTTTAGATTTTGGATCTACGCTTACTCATCCAAGTTCGGGGTACGTAACCGGCCAGTCGGGCGTTGGTATTAACTCAATAGCACCCAAGACGGGATTTGGTCTCATTTCTGCCGACATAGATGGAGACCGTTTTACGGCCTATTTGCCATCGTTTCTATCGTTGCCTTCTTATGGTCCGCTATATAATGTGAAAAGCGAATGGAGTTGGACAGCTTTTGAAGTGGATGGGATAGCGATGGAAATGGATTATGGTTCATCTTGGGTGAGTAATTTTAGTGCGGCGGGACTTTATTGGTGGGAGTCTGAGAATAAATACTACGCTCTTGATTCTATTAAAGCCAAAGCTAAAGGAGTTAAAATAAAGTCACCTGTATCGACTACAGAAATAAACGGGTCAATATTTTCACCCAATGCTGATGGTATAGTTATCTTTAAAGGACGTATATTAATGAATACGGACTCACCATCTGGGATGTCGATATATCCCTACGATTACGTTGCAATAAATGAAACGCCCCAGGCGCCCTCAGGATCAGGGTATCCCGAATTTTTGCCTGAATATTATCAGGTAGATGCAAATACATCATTACTATTTGCAGTGCGATTTGATCCTACACACACTTACGGAACAATAGTGAGCTACGATTATGATGGGCCATCCGGTTACGCGATTATCAATTCCAATTTTACGGGACATATATCTGCCTTTAATAGTAGTGGAACAAGCGGTTCCTACTATTTAACATTTTATGCCACTTTGCCGGATGGTCGGATCGTTTCTTGTGAAGAAGAGCTTGTCGAATGGTAAATTTGCGACGTTATAGTATAGAGCCCATCATGGCTTTCGGTTTCACTGGCGATGCTCTTCGGCAATGGGGAAAAAAACGGGGGGACAATGTAAAAAGGCCGTTACACCTCCAGGAGGAGTGAGCAATAACTTAGTTTAAATTTCTATCACCACCACGGCCGCGGCCATATTGGCCAGATGACTGAGGGAAAGTTTTACTTTTAAGAGGTCGATATGCGCCAGCGTTTCGGCGGTTTGTCCGGATAGATGGATGGCCGGGTTGCCGGCTTCGTTGCCCAGCACTTCTATTTCATTAAAGGCCGTTCCGGTGGTCCAGCCCGTTCCCAGCGCCTTGAAAAAAGCCTCTTTGGCCGCAAAACGGGCGGCATAATGCTGGTATTTATGCGTGCGGGCTTCGCAGTAGGTTATTTCCGCTGGTCCAAAAACAAGCTCACGGAAGCCCTGCTCCTTTTCTATTTTTTGTTGCACGCGTGCTACTTCAATGATATCTAATCCAATGCCGGTTATCAATATTTAATCGTTTATATTTTAGTGGGAAGTCCGAAGATAAATAACACATTCTACATAAGTTTCAGGTTCAGGCCCTGCCTGCGGTTTCGCCGCCTAAAAACGGGGCGTTACAGCCCGTACTGGCGCCACCGCCGTTACGAGGTGTTACCACCCGCAACATCACCCTATCTAACTCAGGGCACGGGATCGTACCCGCTGCCGCCCCAGGGATGGCAGCTCGAAATTCTTTTCACCGCCAGCCAGAAGCCTTTAAAGGGGCCATATTTTTGAAAAGCCTCCAGGGCATATTGTGAGCAGGTGGGGGTATACCGGCATTTGGGACCCAGCCAGGGTGAAATAACCCATTGATACATTCTGATCAGCACAATGAAGGGGAAACTAAGTATTTTCAGCAGCCATTGCATGTAAAGCCGTTACTAATTTTTGTAAAGCTAATCCAACATTCTCATACAGCCTTGCGTAAGGGGGTATTTCTTTGCCTGTGTACAGCAGAAACAGCGACAGGCCTTTCCCTGGGTCAGTTCCCCATTGCCGGATATCCTGTTGCTGAAGCCGGTAGGCCTCCCTTAGCAGCCGCTTGATCCGGTTGCGGTCGACTGCCTTTTTAAAGTTCCGGGCGCTTACTCCTACGGCGCATTTGATACCGGCACCCCCGGTTTCGGACAAATACAAAAGCCGCAGATCCTGCACACGCATAGTTTTACCGCCTGCAAAGAGCTCCTGTAGTTTTTTCCGGCTTTTCAGGCGCGCGGTTTTGGGAAGGGTATTTTGCCTCATACAACAAAAATAGCCCCGAAAAACCGGAGCTACTAATCATTTGTGCTGTTTTAATCTTACTTCAGTCTTCTTTCGTCAGATACGGTAAGCTTTTTACGGCCTTTTGCACGGCGACTGGCCAAAACCTTACGGCCATTGGCAGTTTGCATACGTTTACGAAAACCGTGAACAGTTTTGCGGCGACGACGGTGCGGTTGAAAAGTACGTTTCATCTTATTTTAATTTTTCACTTTTTGAATTAATAGCATGGGAGAACATGCCGGTTTAATTTTCTTTTCCAGAAGATCACCACATCTCCTGTTTGTGAAAGGACGGCAAAGGTAGGGAAAATGTACGGAATTATGGGTTAAGAATTAGGAATTACGAGCAGAAAGCTCAAGGCTAAAGGCTTTCCGCCGTGGCAGGTGTTATCACCTGCTACCATCTATGTACGATCAACCCGCCCCGGCATGCTGAAAGTTTAAAGCACAATGCCGCCTTTGTTGCGTGTTGCGAGCGGGTTCTGCGAAGAGCAGAAACACCAACAAAATTTTCTTGAATTGGCCCTGCGGGCAGGCTGGCGGGTCGATGCCCTGCTCTTCATCCTGGTCGCCGCAGGCCCTATCTGCGAACTCTGCGGCTATCTTATCTTTTGAAGGGCAGAATAAAACTGGCCGCAGAATGCACAGATGGGTGGGCGGGCAGGCATGCTGAAGCTAAAGGCTAAAAGCCGGACAAGGCCTTCCGCCTTCTGCCTTGGGCATTAAGCCTGTTCGATTGCCCGCGGCTATGGTCCACCGGCCATCGACCGTCCGCAGGCGCCAGCGCCACCGAACGAAAATAGGCGCCTTTTGCGGTTACTGGTTTTGTTTTAGCAAGAGTGCTGGTAATGCAAAGACCAAGTGAATTAGGAGTTAAGCATTACGATTTTCTTCCCATTCACCGCCGCAATCATTCATCTGTGAATC
>JBEBUZ010000144.1:0-3977 GCA_040393015.1 Paraniabella yanshanensis | reverse complement strand
GCTGCTGCATTGGGTTATAGCGCCATAGCCATCACCGATCATAATACCCTGGCAGGTATCGTAAGAGCCCATGTAGAGGCGAAAAAAACAGGCATCCGGCTGATAGTGGGTTGCAGACTGGTATTGCAGGACGGGCCGGGCTTGCTGGCCTACCCTACTGATAAAAAGGCCTATGCCCGTTTATCTGCCCTGCTTTCGGAAGGCAACCTGAGAACAGAAAAAGGAAAATGTATTTTACATAAAAAAGATGTATACCGCCATGCCGCTGGAATGAAATTTATTGCACTGCCTCCTCCTGCCTTAAACGAATATTTTGATTTTGACCCGGATTTCAAAACAGCATTGCAGGAATATAAAGAGCAATTAGGCCCTCATCTCTACCTGGCTGCTACCCGAACCTATACAGCCAATGATAATAAAAAATTGTTCCGGTTGGCACAGCTTTCCCGGCAGTTTCATATTCCCATCGTGGCTACCAACGATGTATATTATCATAACCGCGAAAGAAGAGAACTACAGGATATACTTACCTGTGTACACCATAAATGCACTATTTATAATGCCGGGTATCGCCTCTGGCAAAATGCAGAGCGGCATTTAAAAGAACAACAGGAAATGAACCGGCTGTTCCGGCAATACCCCGATGCACTGGTGAATACCCGGGAAATAGCAGATGCCTGCCGGTTTTCGCTGAACAGTTTGCAATATATTTATCCGGAAGAAATCACCTCCGGAGGCAGAACCCCGCAACAGGAACTGGAACTGCTGGTCTGGCAGGGGGCAAAGAAACAATTCAACCCTGTTATTCCTCCGAAAATCACAAAAAACATTCAGTTTGAACTTGATTTTATTCAAAGAAAGAATTATGCGTCTTATTTTTTAACTGTATATGATTTTGTACGTTTTGCCCGCAGCCGGAATATACTTTGCCAGGGAAGAGGATCGGCTGCCAATTCGGTGGTATGTTATTGCCTGGGTATTACTTCGGTAGATCCCTCCCAGTTTGACCTGCTTTTTGCCCGGTTTATGTCGGATGCCCGTCACGAGCCTCCCGACATTGACGTGGATTTCGAGCACGAACGACGGGAAGAAGTAATTCATTATATCTATGAAAAATATGGCCGGCAGCGCGCGGGCATTGTGGCTACCGTAACACAGGTGCATGGCAAAGGAGCCGTACGGGACGTAGCAAAAGCCATGGGTTTATCGGTTGATGCCACTAATCGCTTATCCAAATCTTTATGGGAGCTTACGGATGACTGGCGGCAGGGCCAAACTATTTCCCAGGAAGGTTTTAACCCGGCCGACAAACACCTGATAAAAGTATTGGATCTGACTAACCAGTATATAGGTTTTCCCCGGCAACTGGGACAGCATACCGGTGGGTTCGTAATCACTCAAAATAAACTCACCGAACTCTGCCCGGTTTTAAACGCCCGGATGGAAAACCGCACCTGCATTGAGTGGAATAAAGACGATATTGAAGCTTTAGGTTTTTTAAAAGTAGATGTACTGGCCCTGGGCATGCTTACCTGCATTCGCAAAGCTTTTGAACTGGTGAGTTTACATTACCGGAAAAATCTTACCCTGGCCAATATACCCCAGGATGATTCTTTGGTATATGATATGATTTGTAAAGCGGATACGATTGGGGTATTCCAGATTGAAAGCCGGGCTCAAATGAGTATGTTGCCCCGTTTACGACCGAAAGAATTTTACGATCTTGTTATAGAAGTAGCGATTGTAAGACCCGGTCCCATACAAGGCAATATGGTACACCCCTATTTAAAAAGAAGATTAAACCCCTCATTGGTAGAATACCCTTCCGAGGCTTTAAAAAATATTCTAAAGCGCACACTGGGTGTACCCCTGTTCCAGGAACAGGCCATGGAAATAGCTATGGTGGCCGCCGGCTTTACCCCCGACCAGGCAGATGGGTTAAGGCGAAGTATGGCTACTTTTAAAGCAAAAGGAAAAGTAAGCGAGTACGAAAAACTGCTCATAGAAGGAATGCTTAAAAATGGATATAAAAAAGAATTTGCCCATCGCATCTTTAAACAACTGGAAGGTTTTGGAAGTTATGGTTTCCCCGAAAGTCATGCCGTAAGTTTTGCCCTGTTGGTATATGTGTCTTCCTGGATCAAATATCATTATCCCGATGTATTTGCCTGCGCTTTACTGAACAGTCAGCCTATGGGTTTTTACCAACCGGCGCAGATCGTTACCGATGCACGAAAACATGGAGTAGAGATCCGACCCGTCGACGTAAACCATTCGTATTGGAACCATGTGCTGGAAGCAGGGGAAGGAAATCGTTTTGCCTTAAGACTGGGATTTCGGTTGGTGAAAGGATTGAACGAGGAAGAAATGAATCAGTTGATTAAAACACGTAAGCCGGTTATACCCGGCATTATGCGGTTGAAAGATTCCGGAATATCCTTATTCAGTCTCGAAAAACTGGCCGATGCAGATGCTTTCGGCAGCCTGGGCCTCAGCCGCCGCCGGGCTTTATGGGAAATAACTGCACTGAATGATAGCCCCATTGGCCTGTTTGCCGGCCTGCCTCATACCCATTCGGGTGAACAGGCCGTTCAATTACCGCTGATGAGCCAGCCCGAAGAAGTCATGGAGGATTATCGCACTACCAGCTTCTCGGTAAAAGCACATCCCCTAAGTTTTTTAAGACCGCAGCTCACTACATTAAATATAACCGCTACGGCAAACTTACAACAACTTAAAAACGGAGCGCCGGTGCAGGTAGCCGGATTGGTACTGGTAAGACAAAGACCCGGCACCGCCCGTGGTATTTGTTTTATTACCATAGAAGATGAAACGGGTACGGCCAATTTGGTAGCATTCGAATCCATCTTTAATTTGTTCCGGAAAGAAATTTTAAGATCAACCCTTTTAATGGTTAACGGAACGGTACAAAAAGAAGGACAGGTCATTCATGTGATAGCTCATTCTTTTCGTAATATTTCGGGGCTGTTCAAGAATATTGTAATGCCCGCTTACAAAACAAGAGATTTTCTTAGCTCTTCCGGATTAGTCGAAAATAGCGGCAATCTACCAGCCGCAGAAACAGATAAATCCGGAAGTCAGGGACATAAAATTTTCCATGAGGGAAGGAATTTTAGATAGGCATATCAGCAGTGTTTTGAGTGGCTACCTCCCCACCCACCCATAAGAAGTGTTCGTTAAGGCGCTGGTCGTTTTCCAATCGCCATTTTTATGATTGTTCCACCATTCTTTGTACAGGTCGCTAAGCATCCATATTTCGGCGGCCGTAACTCCCTTATACCTTTCGTTGGGGTCTTTCGAATTGTCTATGAGGTAAGGGTTCATGGAACCAGCGCCCCGGATGCCATCCACCAGCCATAACAGGCATTCTCCTAAAATAAAATAATCCCTGCCCTCCGGAAAGGGAGACTGGGAAGAAATGGGACTGGTAGGAAATTTGGTGATATGTGTGGTGTCTTTCGACAATTCGATGAGCGCCCCAATATGTTCCTGGCGAAAGAAAGGCCTTTTGAGCCACAAAGGCCTGCCATTTTCATCCTTTTCATACTCAGTATATGTTCCGCTTTTCAATTGCTGCACAAAAACCGTAACATCGGGATTATTGATATCAAAACTCTCTTTTTTACACGCCGACAAAACGGCGGTAGCTAAAACCATCCAAAGAAATAATTTACCCATAGATTCAGTTTCTTTTTACGGAAAAACAAGCACACCTTAAACAGGCGGTATTTACTTGTTTCAGTCCTTCTTTTGCAATGAAGTACGCACCGCCCTTACAAAAGTTTCGGTAACACCGGCAAATTCGGATATTTCGGGAATAGTGAACTTACCAGCAGACAGCAGGTTCTTTACAACCTGCTCCTTGCCTTTTACCATACCTTGCTCGATGCCTTTTTCAATACCTTCCTTGCGGGCATGTTCCAACACTGCGTAATTGTCCCACTTGCGCTTTAAAC
>JBEBUZ010000143.1:0-4093 GCA_040393015.1 Paraniabella yanshanensis | reverse complement strand
GACACAAATAATAGTATGTAATAATTTATATAAAAACTATACTATATTGAATATCTATATTTTAATTATATTTTTATATTCTAAAAAAATTAGCAAAATACATTCTCCGTGATTTTCTACCTTTTACTAATTTTTTTAGCTACCCGTATCCTTTCTCCCCGCCCTTTCAGAATAACAGGTTCTCACCTGTTGTCTGAAAAGCCATCTCAAAGGAGCATTATTTTATGTAAAAATAAAAAAGAGAAAAGGACGGGGCGGGTATTCATTTTATTCTGAAAAAAAAAACCTGTAGAAAGAGACTTTCAATCTCCTTCTACAGGGGCGGGCATATATCGGCTGTTTTACAGAGCCTAACTAAACCAATTAAAGACCTGTCCAGTTGGCAGGGTCTTCTCTCCACTTCAGGAGCTGTGTGGATTGTTCCTCCCTGATAATTCCCTTTTCAAGTGCCAGCTCTAATAAAACGGGATAGCTCGTGAGTGGGTAATATTTTAAATTTCTGGCTTCAAAAGCTGCCTTTGCTACGGCAAAATCGTAGGTAAAAATAGATACCATACCCACAATTTCCAGTCCCGCTGCCACCAGGGCATCCACCGCCTGGAGACTGCTTTTTCCTGTGCTCACCAAATCTTCGATGACTACAATTTTTTGTCCGGGTTGGTACCGTCCCTCTATCTGGTTGCCCAAACCATGGTCCTTGGGTTTGGGGCGCACATATAAAAAAGGCAGTTTCAGCTGGTCGGCGGCCATGGCTCCCCAGGCAATTCCCGCGGTAGCCACCCCCGCCAGTGCATCGGCTTCGCCAAATTGTTCAAACAGCACATTGCACATTTCGCTTTTCACAAAATCGCGGATAAAGGGAAAAGAAAGAACGCTGCGATTATCGCAATAAATGGGGCTTTTCCAGCCACTTGCCCAGGTAAACGGATCTTCCGGTCTCAGCTTCACCGCATTGGCCTGTAATAATTTTTCAGCAACAACTTTTGCATCATTCATGGCTTGTATCTAATTTTAGGTAGCGAAATTAGAGATTAAGACACGAATACACACGAAAGTTTACAAAAGATACAAACTAACGATATGCATATAATTATTTATATAAACAACAAACCTGTGTATTTGTGTGATGCTTTGACGCCCCATCTGGAACAATTGCACCATCGCCCGGATACTATTTTTATTGATGAACTGGATAACCATTCCCTCAAAACCATGCTCCGTGAAATAGCTTTGCCGGAGATAAACCAGGGGATTTTTTTACATACAGAGCTGGAAGATCTGAAAAAGAAATTTTTTAAAAAATTTGAAGTGCATATAGCGGGGGGCGGACTGGTGATAAACGACAAAAAAGAAATGCTGATGATCTTTCGCCGGGGATACTGGGATTTGCCCAAGGGCCACCAGGACAAAGGTGAAACCATAGAAGAATGCGCTTTGCGGGAAGTACGGGAGGAAACCGGACTTCAGCAGTTGACCATCACCGCTCCCCTTTTGATTACCTACCATACTTACAACCAGGGAACTCATCATATTCTGAAAGAATCGCATTGGTACCTGATGAAACTGAAATCCGATGACACTCCTATTCCCCAAACAGAAGAAGATATTGAGCGGATAGAATGGGTAAAATCGCAGGAAATCAACTCCTATCTGGATGGAGCCTACCCTTCGGTTAAGGATGTAGTGCGCCATTATTTCGGTACCAGACAACAGGAAGCGGAACACAGTGTCTGACCGTCCGCGGTCTGACACCCAAAATTGTCTTTGCAACAGTGTCAGACCGGGACGGTCTGACACTGCTATCTTTTACCCCGCCGGTCAACGCTGGGGGTAAACATAGACAAACCCAGTAACCACTAAATAATTTAGCATAAATACTAATTTATTTAGTATATTTGTTTTGATGGAAACCGCTCATACCTCTCTACACAATAAATTGCAGCAGGAAATACTGAAGTTACAGGGTTATAGGGCGCCTGTGGTTCTGCAGGATCGTGCTCTTGGGTTGGGTATGATGGAAACAGCTTTCCCTTTTTCTACCTTTCCGTTGCACACTATTCATGCTTTCAGCAGTACAAGCCCCGAAAGCGCTGCTTCCACCAACGGTTTTATGGCAGCTTTGTTAGGTAAGATCCTCCTACCTTTTCACCGTTGCCTTTGGGTAAGCTGTGGACAACTCCCCTACCCGCCGGCTCTCAAAAACTTCCTGGGTCATCCGGATCAGATTATTTTTGTTCATACCCCACAGCCGAAAGACCTTTTTTGGATAATAGAAGAAGCCTTAAAATGCGAAACGCTTACTGCCGTGGTTGGCATCACGGATCATTTAAATTTCACGGCATCCCGGCGATTATTACTGGCAGTAGAACAAAGCCATGTTACCGGTTTTATTCACCATACCCATGCCGTTAACCACCCCACTATTGCCTGTGCAGCACATTGGCATATTAGTCCCCTGCCTTCTGTTGCAGAAGAGGGTTTACCGGGAATAGGCTTTCTTCAATGGAAGGTAAGGTTAGTAAAAGTAAAACATGGTCGTCCGGGCAATTGGCCGGTACAATGGAAAGCGGGTCATTTTCATTACCAGGACACAAAACAGGCTTCCATTCCCGCTTATTTCAAACTTCAAACCGGCTAATATGGAAAAGCGTTGGACCTATATATGGTTCCCTCATTTACTGGCCGATTGGTGCCTGCGCAAACAGCCCGCACTGACCCATACCCCCTTTGTGCTGGCCATCCCCGTACAGGGAAGAATGGTGGTAAAAGCGGTCTCTGAAAAAGCGCAGAAAGCAGGGATAGTACAAGGAATGGTGGTAGCAGATTGTAAAGCTGTTTTACCCCACCTGGAGATTTTAAACTGGGAAGAAGGGAAGGAACACAAAATCCTTACAGCCATTGGCGAATGGTGTATCCGTTTTAGTCCGGTGGTAGCCGCAGACCCTCCGGACGGACTGGTCATTGACACAACAGGATGCGCTCATCTTTGGGGAGGTGAAAAAAAATACCTGCAGGATATTGAACAAAAATTTTCCGCCTTATCTTATCATGTGCAAACGGCTATTGCCGGAACCGCAGGCACGGCAAGGGCGCTGGCCCGGTTTGGTCCGCCTCTGTCTATTGTTCCGCCCGGAAAGGAGAAACAAGCCCTCCTGCCGTTACCGCCAGCTTCCCTGAAATTAGACATAGCGGTGCTCGACCGTCTTTCCAGGTTGGGAATGCATACCATTCAATCTTTCATTGATATCCCCGGCGCAGCCTTACGCCGGCGTTTTGGCCAGGTCTTTTTACAAACACTACATCAGGCCCTGGGTCTGGCTCCCGAATTCATACAGCCGTTGCAACCTGTTACACCCTATTTTCAGCACCTGCCCTGTATAGAACCTGTGCATACTGCCAAAGCCATTAAAATAGCGCTTGAACAATTGCTGAAGGAACTGTGCGGCCGTTTAAAAAAAGAAGAAAAAGGCCTCAGAAGCTGTCTTTTCACCACGTACCGGACAGACGGAAAGCAACAACAATTACGCATCAGCACCGGTCAACCCACCGTTAGCGTACAACACCTGATGAAATTATTGGAACCCCGGATAAGCAGCGTGGAACCAGAACCGGGTATAGAATTATTCACATTAGAGGCGCCGCATATCATGCCTTTACCAACACTCCAAAATGTGATCTGGAAAACATCCACTGAACAGGATGAAATAAAACTTGCCGAATTACTCGACACTATTTCCAACCGGGTAGGGGCTGAAAATATCTATTATTCGCAGCCGGCAGAACATTACTGGCCCGAACGATCTTTCCAAACCTCTGTCTTCTCCACTAAAAAAAAGATATTGCCCTGGCCGGAACAATTTCCACGTCCGTTGCAATTATTAGACAATCCAATTAGGATAGAAGTGATGGTTCCCCTGCCCGATTATCCGCCTGTTTCCTTCCGTTTGCAGGGTAAATGGCATAAAGTAAAGAAAGCCGATGGTCCCGAACGCATAGAACAGGAATGGTGGATACAGCAGGGGCATTACCGCGATTATTATTATGTGGAAAATGAGGAAGGCGCCCGTTACTGGATTTTTCGGCTGGGACATTA
>JBEBUZ010000142.1:0-4273 GCA_040393015.1 Paraniabella yanshanensis | reverse complement strand
TGGAGTGATCAGTTCTTTATCCTTACAATCAGGAACACCGTCACCATCTGTATCGCGGCTTACACCATGCGTATCAACCGGGCAACCGGCAGGAGTTTGCTCCTGGTCGAATTGATCGGTAACACCATCACCATCAGCATCAGGAAGAACGATTTCAGGCACCCTGCGAAGTTCGCCGTAAGCGTAGTTCAGCGGGTTCAGCCAGTAAAGAGGTTCCACTCTTTTAGATTTATTGCCCAGGTTAAAGTTTAAACCTAAAGTCAAATAATTAAACCAGTCTTTATCGGGAGTCAGGTCTTTTTGTTCTGCCCAACGGTCGCCGTCTATCATATCAGAACCGTTGAAAATCAAACGATCTTCCAGGGCCAGATTGATACGATCTGAAAGACGGAAAGCTACGCCGATACCACCGGTAAGAGAAGGTGTCAGGTAGCCTGCAAAAGTCTTACTCCATTTTTTAGAAGGATCTACTTCAGCAGGGCTTTCGTAAGAATCGTCCATCAGATCTTTTATAGCGCTGATTTGGTCTTTACGATTTTCGTAAACCTGTCCCTGGTCGGGGAAAGAATATTTGGAGCTTCCGTTAAGTGCGTTAACACTGGTATGGAAAGTATTCAGACCAATACCACCTAATGTATAAATAGTGGCGCCTGTCTGGTTTTTGTAAAAACGGATATTTCCTATATTAAATAAAGCTTGCAAAGAAAGTTCCTGTGCCTTGGTTTTATAGTTATAATATACTAATTCTCCGTTATAACCACCAGCTGTCCAGGGGTTACCATAATTTGCTCCAAGGGTATAGCTCGTAGATGGTCTCCAGTTTTGGCCTCTGGCAACACCATATACATATTCCAGTCTTAAAGACATAGTGTGTCCCAAAGCTTTGCGGACATGCGCACCAAAACCCCAGGAACCTAAATAATTTGCGTCTACATCAGCAACAGGAGCGGAAAAATTACCGCCTTTAATACCCAACTCCCACATATCTTTCGGCTTGCCGGGATAATCCTGATTTCCCACCATAAACTCCTGGTGTTGAGAAAGTTGTTTGGCGTTATAGTAATTTTCATCGGTCACAGAAAAGGTTCCATATATCGGATGGGGAGCCGTATACGGATGCGAGGGACTTACCTGGGCAAAAGCCGTTGAAGCAACCAGGCAACTAAAACCTGCAAGTAATTGAAACTTTTTGCTTGTCATAACTAAGGATTAAGATTTAAAATGATTTTTCTTAATAAGTTTAGCAAATTTAGAGCCATTTGTTAAATAAACAAATTTTTAACCTAAAAAATAATTAACGTATGCGTATTATTACCGCATAAAAAAGCCGGAATCAACCCGTAATTTCCGTATTTTGCCGCAGTTTACATTATGAGTTTACCCATCTCTTTAATAAAAGCCGAGCTGGACAGTTTTGAAGAACGGTTTAAAACTGCTGTGAAAAGCCAAACACCGCTTTTAAATAGTATTTTAAGATATATTGTTAAAAGAAAGGGGAAACAGCTTCGGCCGATGTTCGTATTTCTGTCGGCCAAATTATTCGGTCCTACCACCGAAGCTACCTACCGCGCCGCCTCCCTGGTAGAAATACTCCATACCGCCACCCTTGTGCACGATGATGTGGTGGACGATTCGCTGGAACGCAGAGGTTTTTTTTCGGTGTATGCACTCTGGAAAAACAAAGCCTCTGTTCTCGTGGGCGATTATCTCCTGGCAAAAGGACTGATTCTTTCTCTTGAAAATCAGGATTACCGGATTCTGCATATCCTCACCGATGCCGTTAAAAAAATGAGCGAAGGAGAACTCCTCCAACTCGAAAAAGCCCGGAACCTCAACCTGCAGGAAGATATCTATTACGATATCATCCGAAGCAAAACAGCCTCCCTGCTGGCCTCGGCCTGTAGCGCCGGCGCCTGGTCGGCTACCGAAAACGACGAATACGCAGAAATAATGCGGCAATTTGGAGAAAAAACAGGGATCGCTTTTCAAATCAAAGACGATCTCTTCGACTATGCCAGCGAAGATGTGGGAAAACCCACTGGCAACGATATCAAAGAAAAAAAAATGACCCTGCCCCTGATTTATACTTTGAATAACGCCGACAGTACTACCCGAAGAAAGATTATTAATATTGTAAAAAATAATAATAACGACAAAAAAAAGGTAAGCTGGGTTCTAAGTACCGTAAAAGAAACAGGAGGCATCAACTATGCCACCCAAAAAATGTATGAGTATAAAAAAGAGGCCCTGGAAATACTGATGAAATGCCCCGACAACGAGTACCGAAAAGGTCTCCTGGACCTGGTAGAATACGTAACGGAACGTAAATACTAATGAGGTAACCACCGCCGGTGCTACTATCAGCGATCTTGCGTCGCACACTTGTTTGGCGGTGCATATCCCGGCAATATCGTTTCCAACACCCAACTTTGCACCATGACAAAACGCTGGAAAATAGTACAAGCCAACGAAAAAGAGATACTATCGCTGCAACAGGAGCTGAAGATCAACCCCGCACTTTGTCAAATACTCGTTCAACGCAATATTAAAACCTTCGGACAGGCCAGGGAGTATTTCCGGCCGCAACTGAACCAGCTCCATAGCCCCTGGCTGATGAAGGATATGCAAAAAGCCGTTGACCGCATTCTTCAGGCCTTTCATACCGGGGAAAAAATATTGATTTTCGGGGACTACGATGTGGATGGTACAACCGCCGTTGCCAGTCTTTATAATTTCCTGAAACCGCTACACCCCGCCATTGATTTTTATATCCCGCACCGCTATCGCGAAGGGTACGGCATAAGCAAAGCGGGTATCGATCATGCCCTTGAGAACGGGTTTTCGCTCATCATCGCCCTCGACTGCGGTATCAAATCGGTAGAACTGGTTAACTACGCGGCTAACCTGGGAATAGATTTTATCATTTGCGACCACCACCTGCCCGATGAAAAAATTCCTGAAGCAGCAGCCGTTTTAAACGCCAAACAGAAAGACTGCGCTTATCCTTTTAAGGAGCTATGCGGCTGTGGCGTAGGATTCAAGCTCATGTGCGCACTCTGCGAATCCCTGAAAATTCCCGCTGAAAAAGCTCACGAACACCTCGACCTCGTGGCCACTGCTATTGCAGCGGATATTGTGCCTATGACCGGCGAAAACAGGGTATTGGCCTACTACGGATTAAAAAAAGCCAACGAAAACCCTAACGAAGGCATTAAGGCACTGGCTACGCTCAGCGGCGCCAAACTTCCTCTGAATATCAATAACCTGGTTTTTATGATCGCGCCGCGTGTAAACGCAGCCGGGAGGATGGACGACGCACGAAAGGCTGTGCAGCTTTTTATATCCTCCACCGGCGAAGAAGCCCTGTCCTATGCCGAATTGCTGCATACCGACAATGCTTTCAGGAAAGAGGCCGACACCGGCATTACGGCCGAAGCGCTGCAACTCATTGCATTGAACCAGGATTGGGCGCAACACAAATCCACCGTGGTATACCAGCCCCACTGGCACAAGGGTGTGGTTGGCATTGTTGCATCCCGGTTAATTGAGCACCACTACCGCCCTACCGTTGTACTAACAGAGAGCGGCAACTACCTGGCCGGAAGCGCCAGAAGTGTACCCGGGTTTAACCTTTACGAAGCCATTCACGCCTGCCGCGAACACCTGGTTACTTATGGCGGGCATTTTGCCGCTGCAGGTTTAACCCTCCAAAAAAACCATCTCGAACTTTTCAGAAATAAATTCGAAGAAGTGGTAGCCGCTACAATCGACGAACAATTGCTGATTCCCGAAATTACCATTGATGCAGAAATACATTTCGGCGATATCACCCCCTCGTTCTACCGGATTCTCTGCCAGATGGAACCCTTCGGTCCTGAAAATATGACCCCCGTTTTTATAGCGAGAAATGTGGCCGATACCGGCTTCAGCAAAATCGTAAAAGAAAATCACCTGCGGCTGGTGCTGAAACAGGGCGATACAATTTTTACCGGCATTGCCTTTAATATGGCCGATAAATTTCCGTTGATCGAAAACAGGCAGCCCGTTGATATAGCCTTCAAAATAGATGAAAACGAGTGGAACAACCAGAAATCGCTTCAGTTGCGGATAGAAGACATCAGGGTAGCTGCAGTTGACGCATGATAATTGTCTGAAACAATCCGGCAAATGTCAGGCAAATATCGTCTGCTATGGAATTAAGAGTTACGAATGATGATGACGGGCTGAAGGCCAAAAGCTTAAAGCGAAAGGCCGCCTTTGTTGGTGTTGCGCC
>JBEBUZ010000141.1:0-4326 GCA_040393015.1 Paraniabella yanshanensis | reverse complement strand
GGGAAGGCCGACTACACGCACCCTCTCGGCAAGTCCTCCCGGCTGGAAGCCGGGATAAAAACAAGCTTTGTGAGTACCGATAATGAAGTTGTTTACCTGCGGGACACCTCCTCCGGCTGGTACATTGATGCGCTGCGAACCAACCATTTTCTCTACGACGAAAACATAAATGCCGCTTATTTTAGCTTTAACTCCCGTATAAATAAATGGGAGTTAACAGGCGGACTCCGGGCTGAAAATACCAACACCAATGGCTTCCAGGCACAGAATGATTCGTCGTTTAAACGACATTTTACCCATTTATTTCCCCATATAGGAGCTGTATTTAACCTGGATGAAAAAAATCAATTAAGCTTCAGTTATGCCCGTCGGATAAAAAGGCCCGATTATAACAGCCTCAACCCGTTTACTTATTTCCTCGATTCGCTGACCTACGGGCAGGGCAACCCCTACCTGCAACCGCAATTTTCCAATAATATAGAGCTGAGTCATACCTTCAACAGGATTTTAACCCTTACTGCCGGTTACACTCAAACAAATCATATTATCGCCACTATTCTCAAACAAAACACAGAAAAGAAAACCACTTTTGAAACAAAAGAAAATTTCGGCAGGATGAAACAATTCTCGGTGTCGGTTTCTTTGAACAGGCAATGGCACAAATGGTGGACCATAAACGTATATACAAACTTATTCCACAATCAATACCAGGGTTTTTACACTTCAGGCACAGCCAATGCACCAGTTATCATTTCATTAACAGGCTTCCAGACTACCATTTCCAGCAGTTTTTCCATTTCGGAAACCTGTGACGCCGAACTCAGCGGCTGGTACTACTCAAAAATGCCTGAGGGCCTGATTATAGGCCAGCCAATGGGCTCGTTGAATGCAGCAATTTCGAAGCAGCTATGGAATAAAAAAGCAAGTTTGAAAATAGGCGTGCGGGATATCCTCAGAACGCAGAATTTCAGAGGCGATTCGCGGTATGCGGATGTAGACATTTCGTTTTTTAATGACCGGAGAATGGACAACCCCCAGTACAACCTGTCTATCGTTTATAAATTAGGCAGAAGTAACAGTAAGCCGGGAAGGGAAAGAGAAAATAGTGCAGCCGAGGAGCAAAGCCGGGTAAAAAGTGGCAATAATTGAGCCCCGTTTTCCGGTTAGCAGGTCTCTGCTTACCGTTCACCCCGTTTTTCTTGCAGTTCGTCGGTATCCGCTTTATAGAAAAATACAGCCCCGGTAGCTTTGCAGGAAACTTATTCAAACCTCACAAACTATCCTGCCTTTAGCAGGAACTGTGCGGTATTAAATCAACAACTTTTATGCGATTCTTATTACTTGTTTCTGCTTTCTTTTTTATTCAGTCGGTATATGCCCAGGAAATATCAGGTTCCATACAGGGCCCCGAAGGCAAGGCCATTGCCGCTTCTACTGCGTCTTTGCTAAGCAGCGCAGATTCCTCGATAGTAAAGCTGGCGGCAGCCGACAAAAACGGGATATATGTTTTCGAAAACATGCCGGCGGGCGAATACCTTGTTATGGCCTCTGCGGTAAGCTATGAGAAGGCCTACAGCGATCCCTTCCGTTATACCGGCAACAAAAAAGAGATTCCTGCCATTGTTCTCACAGCAGCGGCCACCCAGTTGTCGGCAGTGGTGGTAACCGCCAGGCGGCCCCTGATTGAAGTAAAAGCCGATAAAATGGTAGTGAACGTGGAAGGAACGATTAATGCAACCGGCAATGATGCGCTGGAGTTGCTGAGGCGCTCTCCCGGCGTACTGGTAGACAAAGACGATAATCTTTCTATGGCCGGTAAAAACGGAGTAAAAATAAGTATCGACGGAAAGCCCACTCCCCTGCAGGGCGCTGACCTGGCCAATTATCTTAAATCGCTGCCATCCAGCAGCGTGGAAGCGATAGAGTTGATCACCAACCCTTCGGCAAAATATGATGCCGAAGGAAATGCCGGCATCATTAATATAAGATTGAAAAAAAACAAGGCTTACGGCCTGAACGGTTCGGTGAACGCCGGGTATAATATAGCAAAATATGCCAAATACAACGGTGGTATTTCGCTTAATTACCGCGGGCAGAAAGTGAACGTTTTCGGAAACTACAATTACAGCCAGGGGCTGCGTTACAGCGGACTCGATTTGTACCGCGAGCAGGCCGATAGCCTGTTCGACCAGGTCTCTCAACAAAGAGATGATCGCCACTCTCATAACTTTAAAGCGGGAGCCGATTATTTTATCGATAGTAAAAACACTATCGGGGTTTTGGTAAATGGCAACCTATCCGAGGCATTGACTACCCAGGATGGAACGATGACCATTGCCCCACAGTCGACCGGCATTGTTCATCGTATATTGAAGGCGAATTCCGATATTGGCAGAACCAATAAAAATATCAATTACAACCTCAACTACCGTTATGCCGACTCGAGCAACAGGGAGTTGAATATAGATGCCGATTACGGTTCCTATAATATTCGCAACAACCAGTTTATTCCCAATATTTACTACGATGGCAACGGAGCCACAGAGCTCTACAGGAATGTATATAGAATGATAGCGCCCACCAACATCGACATTTACTCTTTTAAAGCCGATTACGAACATCCTTTCAGCAAAGGCAAGTTGGGTTACGGCGGTAAAATAAGCAAGGTAGAAACCGACAACGATTTTTCTCATTACAATGTGGATATTTCGGATAACGAGACCTACGACCGCGACCGAAGTAACCGTTTTCGCTATTCGGAAAATGTAAATGCCTTGTACCTGAACTACAACCGCCAGTTTAAGGGATGGGCCGTTCAACTCGGTGTTCGGGCAGAGAATACTCATTCCGAAGGTTTATCAACCGGCGAGCAATTGAGTGGTGGTGCTTATGTTCCCTACGATTCGGTATTGAGCAGAAATTATACCGGCTTTTTCCCCAGCGCCGCCATTACCTTTAATAAAAACCCGATGAGCGTTTTTAACATTACCTACAGCCGGCGTATTGACAGACCCAATTATCAAAACATGAATCCATTTGAGTTTAAGTTGAATGATTATACTTACTCCAAAGGAAATACCGAACTCAGGCCCCAGTATACCAACAGCATCGGCTTTACCCATACCTATAAATACCGGCTCAATACCAGCCTCACTTACAGCCATGTAAACGATATGTTTGCCCGTATTTTAGAACCCTCCGGTTCGGTACAATACCAAACGCCGCGCAACCTGGCCACGCAGGATGTAGTAAGCCTCAATATTACCTACCCCTTCAACTACCAATGGTACAGTTTCTTTACCAGCCTTACCGGAAACTATACTTATTATAAGGCCGATTTTGGCGGGAACCGGAAGATAGACCAGGATATGGTGAATGGCCAGTTATATATGCAGAATACTTTCAAAATAAATAAAGACCTGACTGCTGAACTAACGGCACTTTATCTTACTCCTTTTATATGGGAGGGTACTTTTCGCGGCAAATCGATGGGCTTTGTGAGCGCGGGTTTGCAAAAGAATGTATTCAAAGGCAATGGCACACTGAAAGCCAGTGTAGACGATATTTTTCAAACGATGAGGTTCCGCGGGGTTAACGATTATGCCGGCGCACATAGCCGTATTAATGCCAACTGGGAAAGCCGCATGTTCAAACTTAATTTTACTTACCGTTTTGGAAGCAACCAGGTGAAAGCGGCCCGGCAGCGTAAGACAGGGTTGGAAAGTGAAAACAGAAGGGCCCAGGAAGCAGGTGGAAATCCAGGCCAGTAAAAGCTTAGTTTTGTTGGTTTGATAAAAGTTGCCGGCCTGGCTGGCAGCTTTTTTATACGAAGAACTCTGCGTTAGAAAAGGAATGTTTACCAGGCGCCGGCTTCCTTTTCAAATTGCATTTTGTGCAGCCGGGCATAAAAGCCGCCCCGTGCCAGCAACTCGGTATGGGTACCCCATTCCATCAGCTTTCCTTTATCCAGTACCAATATTTTATCGGCTTTTCGTATGGTGCTGAGCCGGTGCGCAATTACAATTGAAGTACGACCCTGTATAATTTTATCGGTAGCTTTCTGGATCAGCATTTCACTTTCCGTGTCAATAGAGGAAGTAGCCTCGTCCAGCACGAGGATCGAAGGGTTATATAGCAAAGCCCGTATAAAGGATAGAAGCTGCCTCTGCCCCAGCGAAAGGGTGGCGCCCCGCTCTTTTACATCATAATCGTACCCTCCCGGCAAACGCATAATAAAGTCGTGCAGATCGATCATTTTGGCAGCCGCTATCACCTGCTCCTGCGAAATATCAGGATTTCTCAGGGTTATATTGTCCATAATAGTAC
>JBEBUZ010000140.1:0-4365 GCA_040393015.1 Paraniabella yanshanensis | reverse complement strand
ATGGCCGTGGTTACATAGGCATTGCGAAATAGTACGCCCTTAGCCGCCAGTTCATTTAAACGCGGGGTTTTTACAAATGAATTCCCGGCGACACCCATAGCTTCTGCCCTGTGGCTTTCCGCTATCACCAATAAAATGTTGGGCCGGGATTTTCGGGAAGTAACTTTGTCCTGGCTCATCACATAGTTTCTTTCTCCAAAAGCCAGCATTGGCAGGGAAATTATCAGCAGTATAATAGCTGATTGTAAATGGGGACATTTATAACGCTTCTCGCTTTTACCAAAAATAAACTTTCGGGTCAACTGCATACTATTTTTTTTGCTATTATTGATCAATTAACTATCACAATCCAGTTCCGCTGCCTGCCAGAAATCAAAAAAATGCTGCATAATTCCTGTCTGAAAGACCCGCCTATATTCCTAATTGAATCGATTCCAGCATTTACCGCCAGCAATAAAGTAATCTGATTTTCTGGCGCCAATAACACATACTGTTAACACAACGGGGCGACACATTTAATGAACTTTACTAACCCTTAAGGTTGCTTTCCGAGCGCTATATGCACTTGCCATCCAATACCCATCACCTAACTATAGTAAATGCCAATGTAACCACAGCAGTTTGATCTATGAATTTTCTTCTTTCCATACAATCATTGATTGTTTAATATTAATCCCTCTAAATAGCCCAGGCTTTGTCACCTTTTTTATAAGGATAAGCTCCATCATATTTTCCCGGCGTATCCATATATCTCAACGCTTTGGTAGCGCCTTCTTTCGAGGTAAAATAGCCCAACAGCGTCAGTTGTTTGATCAGCGTATAATAGTGAGGCGGATAAGTCTCTTTCATTTTTTCCGCGCCAAAATTGCGCTGCGCTTCCTGATCTTTTACCCACTGGTCCTGCTCCGCATCGAAGGCTTTTTTCTTCTGCTTATAATCATCGGTTTTTGTAAATTCCCGTGCTTCTTTATCTAAGGCAGTTAAGACGGTTTCACGCTCTGCTACCGATAGTGCCATAAAATCTTTGCCATATTGCTGTTGAACCGATTCGCGGAAAGCCTGTACCCCTTCCATGAAAGTGGTTTGCTGATTTTTGGAATAACAATCGCTTACCATCACTTTCATAAATTCGCCGATCTTCGCTATTTTGGCTCCTCCCGAGTCGGCGGTAGCCGGAATAATGGTATCGCCTATTTCATCAAGTAATGCGATATCTTTTTCGCTAAAGACTAAGGATCCGGCGGCGGTATTTTTACAGCCCGATAGAAAGAATTCTGCACCTATAACCGTTCCTCCCAACAAGAGGCCTACTCTGGATAATGCTTCTCTTCTGTTCATGAATATTGTTTAAAGGTTTTGTTTTTTTAATTCGCTAACAGCATAATCTGCTGCCCTTGCTGTGAATGCCATATAAGTGAGTGAAGGGTTTACGCAATTGGAGGAAGTCATAAAGGATCCATCGGTTACGAAAACATTGGGTGCGTCCCATACCTGGTTCCATTTATTGAGCACTGAAGTTTTGGGATCGTGCCCCATGCGTGCAGTACCCATTTCGTGAATGCCCCTTCCCAATACACCGTCGTTGTCGCGCCCCCTTACCTTTTTTACACCTGCTTTTTCCAGCATTTCTATGGCATCATTCTGCATATCCACCCGCATTTTCTTTTCATTATCTTTTATCTCTGCATCGATCGCCAAAATATTAAGACCCCATTTATCCTGCCGGGTTTTATCCAGGGTTACTTTATTTTCGTGGTAGGGCAATATTTCGCCAAATCCGCTGATATTGATTGACCAGCTACCCGGCTCGGAGAGAAGTTCCTTTAACTGCACACCCAGTACTACTTCTTCGGGAATATGGGCGCCTCTTCCGCGGGAAGCCCGGCCCTGGTAACCAAATCCCCGGATATAATCCCGTTTTTCCCCGTTGAGATTTCTGAATCGCGGAATATACAAACCGTTGGGCCGGCGACCATACTCATACATTTCTTCAAAACCTTCTACGGTGCCGCCCGCACCTACGCCCAGGTGATGGTCCATCAGGTTATGACCCAGTTCTCCGCTGGAACTGCCCAGCCCATCGGGCCAGATATCCGTTGCAGAATTCATCAATACCCAGGCGCTGTTTAAAGTAGAAGCGTTTAAGAAAATAATCTTTGCTTTGTATACATAGGTTTGATTGGTTTCGGCATCCAGCACTTCTACACCCGTAGCCCGTTTCTTATCCTTATCGTATAAAATTTTAGTTACAATGCTCCACGGCCGCAGGGTGAGATTGCCGGTTTTCATGGCTGCGGGTAGTGTAGACGACTGAGTGCTGAAATAGCCGCCGAAGGGACAACCCAAACGACATTTATTTCGGTACTGGCAATTGGTACGACCCGGCAGAGCTTCCGTTAAATTGGCAGAACGGCCAATGATAACCGGCCGCTGGTTGTTGTACTCATTCTGAATCCGGGCAACGAAGTCTTTCTCCACCACATTCATTTCCATAGGCTTTAGAAATTGCCCGTCGGGTAAATGTTCGAGACCATCGCGGTTACCGTTGATGCCTGCAAATTTTTCTACATAGTCGTACCAGGGTTCTATTTCCTTATAGCGAACTGGCCAGTCCACTCCTATTCCATCCCGGGCATTCGCTTCAAAATCCATTTCGGCCCAACGATAACTTTGCCTGCCCCAGGTGAGGGAACGGCCCCCTACCTGGTAGCCCCTGAACCAGTCGTATCGCTTGATCTCGGTATAGGGAGATTCTTTTTCATTCACCCACCAATCCGGATGCTCATCGAGTGGATAATCTCTGTTTAAAACGGGATATTCTTCTATCAGGGCCTGAGTTTTGCGCCCTCTGTGTTCCATTTCCCAGGGTGCTTTATTAGCGCGGGTATAATCTTTTACGTGTTCAATATTACGGCCGCGTTCGAGCATAATGGTTTTCAAGCCTTTTTCTGTTAATTCTTTGGCCGCCCATCCGCCCGATATGCCACTGCCGATTACAATAGCGTCAAATGTGAATTCCGACATGTTTTTTAAATAGTTTATTGAATCGATTAAATTTTACTCAGATAATTTCAAAATCGCCGCCCTCTTACTTGTCGAGGATTTCTTTTGCATAGCCGAAGCATTTCTCTATTTCGCGTACCGCATCTGAACCGGGCGGAACCGCATATTCCAGTTCAATGCTTACTGGAATTTTATATTTTTTTTCTTTGAGAAGATTGAGAATATCTTCCAAAGGTGTATCGCCTTCTCCCCAGGGCAGATTGGCCGATCCGTTGCTCTTTGTTTTCCGGTCTTTCAAGTGCATGGAAGTAATCCGCTTATGGTTAGCTTCTATAAAAGCTAAAAGGCTTTCCTTTGTATTTTTTCCGCCCGCCGCAATGTAATGGCCGCAATCGAGGTTAATCGAATTGTAGGGCGACTGGCTGAGCGCCGTGTTCCATGCTTCATCATTGCCCTGCAAATGGTTGTGATATCCCACATACATTTTATGTTTCGCTGCCAGTTTACCAATTCTCTCGGTATGTTTAGGGTTGGAAGGGAGCTCCATTGTTGCAGAGCGTGCGCCAAGTGCTTTCGCAGCTCTTAACGCATATTCTATTTCCGCATCGGTACTACGTATATTGAGCGTACCGGGTTTAAAAGCGTAAATACTAACCCCTGCACGTTCAAACATTTTTCTAACGGCTTTGTATCGCTCCATGGGCAGGGTAGCCCGCCACTCCGCTATTTTATTCTTTTCTGCGGGCCGGCCCAGGTACAGTTCTACCGGGTCGCCCATCAACTCTACCGCACTAATTCCACTGCGTACTACATACTGTAAAATATCTTCGAGGGTTTGTGAGGGCATGCTCCGGTAAGAATAGGTAATAACCCCTACCTGAACACCGGAAATTTTTGAGTTGGGTTTCCTGTCAGCATGCTGGCTTAGCGCCTGTGTACTACACAATAAAAATAATATCGCGTATAATACTGACTTTCCAATTAAATAGCTTTTGCAAGAAATCATTAGCCGGGTAATTTCAATTTTCGATCTTTAGCAGAATAAGAAATCAATTGTTCAAATATATCATTATTAATGTGATTTTGCCGCCCTCTTTTTCCTAAAATTCATTTTGCGGCCAATCTTTCCTTTACGAGCAGCGTTCTCATTTTATAAAGCGTTGCGGCATAAACAGGGTCAGAAGCCAGGTTCCGGATTTCCCCCGGGTCGGTCTGCAAATCGTATAATAACTCGTGGCCAGATTCGGTAAATTTAATATACCTGATCTTGTGAGACACAATAGCTTCTGTTGCCGGCAGGTCGGGCGCGCCCAAAAAAGCATGCTCGTAAAAAAAATGCTTCCGTGGTGGTAATTTACCCCT
>JBEBUZ010000139.1:0-4419 GCA_040393015.1 Paraniabella yanshanensis | reverse complement strand
AGTTGAAACAATCGGGAAAAGAACAAAATACACTGGTCATCTTTTTATCGGATCATGGCGATGAGATGGCGCGCGGGAAATTTGATATTTATGAACCCGCTACCAAAGTTCCTTTTATAATATCCTGGCCGGGAGTGGTGGCCAGGGGGCTGCAATCCGAGGAGCTGATATCTTCGATAGATATTGTGCCAACTGTGTTGGATATAGCAGGTATTAAAAAACCGGCCAGGCTTACCGGCAAAAGCCTGAAGCCTTTATTTACAAGGCCCGGCAGACATTTCAGAGAATATCTTTTTACCGAAAAAAATGCCGATCAGATAGGAATGTACTATCCGCGCAGGGCGGTGAGAGACCGTCGTTACAAAGTCATCTATTCCCTGCCCGATGATGGTCGCCCGAATGAAGTAGCACAAAGCTATACCCGCAACAGCCCGAAACCCCGCACCGATCCTGTGGCAGGCTCTCCTACTTTGGATGAACTCAAGAGCGCGCCGGCATTTATACAAAAGGCCTATAGCGACTGGATTCAGCCGGCAAAAGTGCAACTGTATGATCTCGAAAAGGATCCTTATGAGTTTTATGACCTGGCTGATGACCCGCGCTATGCCGCAATTAAAAGCCGGTTGCTGAAGGCGCTGTTTCAGTGGCAGAAAGATACTGACGACCCGCTTCGGTTTTCGGATAAACTAAAAAAATTAACGCAGGAAAATGATACCATGAAAGTCTCTAAAAATATGCGATGGCATTATCCCGAATATTTATATAATCTTAAAGTTACTCATTTGTAATGCTCAACGAATCTGTTAGCGTATTTATACTAATCAATTTAACGATATGAACAATCAATCTTCACGCCGTAGCTTTTTAAAAAGAACCGGTATTGTAATGGCCGGTATACCTTTTGTACAGGCGCATGTGTTTCCCGGTAAGCAATCCATGGGAACAGAACTATCGGTGGTACCCGATAACAAACCGGTAACCGTACTTACCGACAACCGTTTACAATTTGAATATGGTAAAGAACGCATGATATGGGAGGACGGTTTGCAACCCTCCATGCTTATTACCCGCAGTAATACCATCGTAGTGCAGGCCCAAAATCGGAATAAGCCGCAACCGCAGGAACGAATTTATTATCCTTTCGCAGTAGATACGGTACTGTCTCGCGATAAAGGAAATACCTGGCAGAAGTTGCCCCTCCTGCCCGGTAAAAACGATATTAATATTGAAGGGGGCATCATACAGTTAAAGGACGGTACTATTTTGGGGCTGGAAACTTATGTAACGCCCGGCAGCAAACCCGATACCGGCGAAACGCTGATGTTTTATTCCAATGACGATATGAAAACGGTTAAAGGACCGGTTACCGCTACTTTTGAAATTCCTGATGCTAATTTTTATGCCTCTTCCGATGATGGAGGCCGCCCGCATGTAGCTATGCGGTTGCATCGCAGGATTATTGAGTTGCCAAATGGCGACCTGATGACAACAATTTACGGATGGCAGAAAGGAGACAAAAGCCCGTCTGACTACGAGGTTCGTATGATCAAAACTAGGGTAATGGTTTTCCGGTCTTCCAATAAAGGACGCCATTGGAAATATGTGTCAAGTATTACTACGGTACCGCAGACACAAACCGAAGGTTTTGGAGAGCCGGTATTGAACCGCGTAAATAAGGGAAAGCATGCAGGCCGGCTCATTTGTTTTATACGTACCGGCAGGGAACTCTTTAAAGCCGTTTCTGATAATGAAGGAAAAACATGGTATGCGCCGGAACCCATCCAATTTGCAGATCGGGATGTATATGCCACCGAGAAATGGAGGGATATGTTTAAGGATGTGAAAAGGAAAGGACAATTGGTAACGGAGAGTTCGGTAGAGATTATTGGGGCGGTGGTAGACCCCGATCTTTGTGTATTACGGAGCGGCCTGCTGGTGGCTGCCTTTGGTATTCGTATACCGGCAAAAGCCTGCTGGCAAAAATACGATCACCCCTGGAATGGCAACTATATTGCAGTAAGCAGCGATGGCGGTGATACCTGGGGTAATGTGCAGCAGCTGACGTCGGGCATTCCAACTACACATTATATGGCTATTGAAGAAATGAAGGAGGACAATACGGTGTTTGTGGTATATGACTGGGGCTGGTGGGGATATAAAGAAGGACGCTATACTTATGGCCGGCCGGTAACCATCCGGAAAAATTAAACAAACAGCGTAATAAAAAGAATAGAGATGTTAAAACAAATCTGGATTGTCGTTTTCGGTTTTTTTACCCTGGGTTTACAGGCGCAGGATAAGGCGCCCATTATCCAACTCCCCAATCCAAACGGAGGGTGGCTGATCCAGACGAAATCTTCTGCCTATCGCCTGCTGGTAACGTCTGATAAAAGATTGTTTCCCGTGTTTTACGGGTCTGCAGCGGTGGCCGGGTTTCCCGAAAGATCCGATGTGTGGACACAGGGCGTAGAAGAGATTCCCGTGCGTGGCGGGTATCCCTTCAAGTCGCCACTGCTGGAAGTGATCTATCACGATCATGTCAGGGATGCGGACCTGGAATATGTGTCGGGAACAGTGGTTACAATCGAGGGGCGTCCTGCGTTAAAGATTGTAGAAAAAGACCGGAAATATCCCTTGCAGGTTACAGCGTATATCCGCGTGCTGGAGGAATTGGATATCCTTGAAAAATGGATTGAAGTAACCAATACAGGTACGAAACACCCGATCAAAGTTCAGAATCTTTTATCCGGCAGCTTATTTCTTCCCTCGGATGAATACGAGCTTACACAACTTTCGGGTATGGAACTGGCGGAGTTTAAACCCTTTCGTTCCACCTTAACACCGGGTATAAAAACAATAGAAAATAAATTGTTCAAGTCGAACAAGCAAATGCCCTGGTTTATGGTGCGGCCTAAAAGCGCTACCAGCCCCGATCAGGGACCCGCATGGTTTGGCGCCATACATTACAGCGGGAACTGGCAGATTATTTTTGATAACCAGGTAGAAAGGCAGCATCATTCGGCTTTACAGATCCTGGGTGGAATTAACTTCTGGGATACCGAATGGACGTTGAAGCCCGGTACTTCTTTTGTTACACCAAAGTTCTCTACCGGCTTTACCTTAAAGGGCGAGGAAGGAGCAGCCTTGCTGAACGCTGCCTATGTGCGCAAAGCAATATTGCCCGAAACACATCGCAATGTATTTCGCCCGGTACTGTTCAATAGCTGGTATGCCACTACTTATCACCTCAATGAGGATCAGCAGGTGGGCATGGCAAAGATCGCCGCAGACTTGGGTGTAGAGCTGTTTTGTATGGATGATGGCTGGTTTAAGAACCGTACCAGAGGCGATGAAGGCCTGGGCGACTGGGAGGTAGATAAAGCGAAGTTCCCCAATGGCCTGCAGCCGATGATTGATAGGGTGCATGCGCTCGGTATGAAATTCGGGATATGGGTAGAGCCCGAAAGCGTAGTGTTGAAATCGGATATTTACAGGAAACATCCCGATTGGATCCTCGAATTTCCGGGTCGGCGAAAAATACCCGGACGCGTATTTTTAAACCTGGCCCGTGAAGACGTGTACCAGTATTTGTACCGTTCTTTGAGCAAGCTCCTGCGGGAAAATAAAATCGACTTTATTAAATGGGATGAAAATACCTATCTCTCTGATCCGGGTTGGGCCTCAGCATCACCCGAGATGCAGCTGGAAGTACGCATCCGGTTTATCAATAATGTATATCGACTGGTGGATGCATTGCGGAAGGAGTTTCCCCAAGTGTTATTTGAGAGTTGCGCCAGCGGCGGCGGCCGGGTAGATCTGGGTATGCTTTCACGAATGGATCAGGCCTGGACCAGCGATAATAGTACCGCAGTAGACCGCCTGTTTATTCAGTACGGATATCTTGGCGCAATGCCGGCCAATACCATGGTTTCCTGGGTGATCGAAGGGATTGCCAATCAGGTACAGCTGAATCCTGCCTTATCGTATAAATTTGATGTTGCCATGAGTGGGGTACTCGGTATCGGGTACGATATCCGGAAATGGTCTGAGGCAGAACGGAACCTGGCCCGGCAAAAAATCGCCTTATATAAAAAGATCCGCCCCATGGTGCAGCAGGGCGATCTTTACCGGCTGGTATCGCCATACGAACATAACCGAAGCGCTTTGCAATACAATAGCGAAGACAAAAAAACAGCCGCTGTTTTTTGCTATAACCTGGCAGCCTATGTGTCGGGCGGTTATGTGAAAACTGCCGATTTAAAAGGCGCACAATATATGGATAATGGTTCTACTGTGCTAAAACTAAAAGGCCTCGACCCGCAGCGCCATTATCGTCTTAAAAAAGCAGAAGCCACAGACCAGTCGGCTATTGTTTATCCGGGCGCATACCTGATGGAAGTTGGCATTCAGTGGCCGGTA
>JBEBUZ010000138.1:0-4520 GCA_040393015.1 Paraniabella yanshanensis | reverse complement strand
ATAAGGCTGTGGGAGGAGTGGCCTCGTCCATGAAGCGAAAGCTGAGAGGGTTGTACAGGTACACATCACCCGATGGTATTCACTGGAAAATAAAGGACCCGATCCCATTGTTCCGGGACGGATTTGGAATGGATTCCCAAAATGTGCTGGCCTGGCTGCCCTCCGAAAACCAATATGCCATTTATTTACGGGTGTGGACAAAAGACAAACCGGGCGACAGCGTTTTACTGAAGGGCGTACGTACTATTGCACGCTCGGTTTCAAAGGACTTTGTGAACTGGTCTCAGCCCCAGCGAATGGATTTTGGCGGTACAGAAATAGAAGACCTGTATACCAACGCCACCCAACCCTATTTCAGGGCGCCCCATTTGTCCATAGCCTTGCCGTTTCGTTTTTCTCCAAATGAAGTGGTACTGTCTCCCGAAAAAATGAAAACGCTTGAAATAACCAAAACAATGCAAACCGGCATCTCCGATGCAGTGCTGATGACTACCCGCGGAGGAAACCGGTATGAAAGGAAATTCCTGGAATCGTTTATCCGGCCAGGGCTGAATGAAAAAAACTGGGCGGCAAGGAGTAATATTCCTGCTTTAGGAATTGTTCCTACCGGAAAAGACAGCATGTCCATCTTTGTAACCCGGGCATACGGCACCGCCGATTGCCACATCGAAAGGCTTAGCCTGCGCCTGGATGGCTTTGCCTCTTTACATGCAGGTTTTAATGAGGGCTATGCCATTACCAAACCCGTAAAACTAAAGGGCCGGCAATTTCTGCTCAACTATTCCACTTCCACCAGGGGATACGTTAAAGTGGTTTTGCTGGATCAGAACGGAAAAGAGATACCGGGATTCTCGCAAGCCGATGCGAATTTAAACAGGGGCGACCAGATTGACCAGCCAGTGACCTGGAAAGAAAAAACAGTCGCGGATCTAAAGGGGAAAGTCGTCAGGATAAAGTTTATTATAAAAGACGCAGACCTGTATTCTTTTGGAATATTTTAAATTTTTACGGTATGAATGAAACGGTTTTTAGTTTGAAGGAACGCACAGTTTGGGTAATTGGCGGCGCTGGTTACCTGGGTCGGCCAACGGTGCGGCTACTCCATGACTTGGGTGCCACTGTTTTGTGTTGCGATGTGGGTGGCCGCGCGGCCGCCTTCATTGAAAAAGAAGGTTTGCAGGGGGCGGTAAAAGGCATTGATATTGACATGGGCGGTGAAGCGCCGGTGAAAGCGTTTGTGGCGGAACAAATCGGTAAATACGGAGTGCCTTATGGCCTGGTAGATCTTACCTACGCTTCTACTGCCAAAAAGATGGAAGAGCTGAGCGGCGCCGACTTTAATAAAGTAAACGAAGCGGTTACCAATACCTTTTTATTAGTTAGGGAAGCAGGAACGCAAATGGCTGCCAAAGGTGAAGGAAGTATCGTGCTCTTTTCAAGCATGTACGGAAATGTTTCTCCTTACCCGAAAGTATATGAAGGGCTGGGCATGAATGTGAACCCCGTAGAGTATGGCGCCGGGAAAGCGGCCATTGTACAACTTACGAAATACCTGGCGGTGCATTGGGGCTTGCAGAACGTCCGATGCAACTGTATCTCTCCCGGCCCCTTTCCAAATCCTGCGGTACAGGAACAACACCCTGAATTTATCAGGAGACTTTCTGAGAAAGCACCTTTGGGAAGGGTTGGCAGGAGCACGGAAATAGCGGGTGTGGTTGCCTTCCTGCTTTCAGCGGCATCGTCCTATATAACAGGACAAAACATTAAAGTAGATGGCGGCTGGACTGCCTGGTAGATAATAGATGCCGGTAGCCGAAGGCAAAAGATAAAAATTAGTATCATGATTCGGTAGAACCTGTGGCATCAAACCGGATTTTATAAACCAACTTTGAAGCTGTAAATATCCGGTTGCCGGATGAGGAAATTCAAACTTTTATGGAACAATTAGACGAACAAAAATTAACCGTAACAAAAGATTGGTGGAAGGAAAGCGCTGCGGGCGTTCCGCGGCTGATCACAGAAACGCCGGGTCCGCGTTCTAAAGAAATGCATACAAAAGCCGCCCGTTATATGAAAGGGCTGAGCAGCCAGGTAAAACTTTTTCCTGTGTGTTTTGAAGAAGGCTATGGTGTTACGCTTACAGATGTAGACGGTAACAAATATCTTGATTTTTCTTCGGGTATTTACGTCACTTCATTAGGGCATTGTCATCCTAAAGTATCAGAAGCCATTGCTTATTGGGCAAAGAAACTGATGAATGCACATGACTTCACAACGCCTGTGAAAGAAAAACTGCTGGAGAAGATGGCGGATGTTTTACCGGGCAACTTAAACGCCATTCAGCTGTATAGCGACGGGGCTTCCGCGGTGGAAGCAGCGATTCGGGCGGCCCGCGCCATTACGGGCAGACACGAATTTATTTCAGGGTACCGTGATTTTCACGGTAAGAGCATGGCGGCAGTAAGCTGCGCGCAGATGGTGCGGGGCGATGTATTCAGCTACGGACCCACGCGGGCTCCCGGATTTTACATGGTGCCGCGCCCCGACCCCTACCGTCCTTTATGGACCAAAGCCGATGGGTCGATCGA
This sequence comes from Paraniabella yanshanensis, assembly GCA_040393015.1. Classification (GTDB taxonomy): domain Bacteria; phylum Bacteroidota; class Bacteroidia; order Chitinophagales; family Chitinophagaceae; genus Niabella; species Niabella yanshanensis_A. The sequence continues at coordinate 1,932 of JBEBUZ010000138.1, read as the reverse complement.
TACGGATAAGTATATAGCATTTTACGACCAGTTCATTACAGAAAGCACCGTAGGGAATGTGGCTGCATTTGTTTTAGAGCCGGCACAGGGCTGGGCGGGGTCTATCTTCCCTCCCGATGATTTTTTTCCCAAACTAAAAGCATTTTGCGAGAAAAAGAAAATCCTTTTGTTCGACGATGAAGTACTGGCCGGGATGGGAAGAACAGGCGAATACCTCTGTATGAATCACTGGGATGTACAACCGGATATTGTAACCCTGGGAAAATCCTTTGGAAACGGGTTCCCGGTAACGGCAATGGTGCTGAAAGAAGAATATGGCGAAGCGCTGGAAAGTATTTCCGCCTCTTCGAGCTATGGCGGTAACCCGATGGCCTGCGCTGCCGCCCTGGCTTCTATCGAAGTAATAGAAGAAGAAGGACTGCTGGAGAATGTACGAACGGTGGGAGCCGCTATTATGAAGCGTTTGGAAAAAATGAAAGCAGAACATCCTATCATAGGGGATGTAAAAGGAAAAGGATTCCTGTTGGGCATTGAGCTGGTAAAGGACAAAACAACAAAAGAACCCTTTGCAGAAGCCGGTTCGCTCGTCTATCAAAAAGCTTTTCAGCGGGGACTGGCATGGATCCCGGCGGGGCATATCCTGCGGATGTCGCCACCGCTCATTATGGATGAAACCTATGCTATGAAAGGAATTGATATGATCGAAGACGCGATCTCCGACGTTGAAAAAGAATTTGGGTACGCGTAAATTATAACAGATGCAAGCCATACCGGAGCTACAAACAACAAATACAACGATCTGCCTGAGGGGAAATATCATGACAGACACCGGTTTTCAAAAGACAACAGTCTGGTTTGAAAACGGCATCATCACGGCCGTGGGTGAAACCATCGACCCCGAAGAAGGTGATCCGCATGTTATTGATATGGGAGATGCTTTTATTGTGCCGGGGTTCATCGACCTGCACATGCACGGTATTCACCAATACCTGATTGATAACGGAACGGCAGATCTGGAACAGATCGCACAGATCATTCTTCAATATGGCATTACCAGTTTTTTGCCTACGGTTTGTCCGCGCAGGGAAGGAGAAGATGCGGCATTCTTAAAAACATTGGCGGTAGCAGAGCCCCGGGGTGCCAATATATTAGGGTTTCATCTCGAAGGCCCGTTCATAAAGCTAACCGGCTCACTGGTTGCCAATACCATCGCCAGGGCAGATCCGGTACGCGTAAAGGCGCTGATTGAGGCGGCAAAACCTTACCGGGCTATATTCAGTATTTCACCCGACCTGGATCATATTACAGACGTCATTCCGCTGATGGCGGCCAATAATACTCCCGTGTTTATGACACATACAGCCGCCAATGTGGAGCAAACCACAGCAGCAATTGCATTGGGCGCTTCACACGCTACGCATTTTTATGATGTGTTTCCCTGCCCACCTGTTACCGAACCGGGTGTACGCCCAAGCGGGGTAGTAGAAGCCATCCTGGCCGATAGAAAGATCAGCGTTGATTTTATCCTGGATGGGGTGCATGTAGACCCGGTTGCAGTAAAAATGGCAATGGTCAGCAAAGCGGATGGCCCGGGTAAAGTTTGCCTGATTACCGATTCCAATATAGGCGCAGGGTTACATGCAGGCAGGTTTATTTTTGGAGAAAACGGGGAAGTAGAGATCGCCTATAAAGGAGCTCCTGTACGAAAAACCGCCGATAATACTTTGGCCGGTAGCGGACTTACCATGGATCAGGCGGTGCGCAATGCTATACAATACCTGGAGATCGGCCTGCAGGAGGCCGTGGCAATGGCCAGTACGCACCCTGCACGGGTATTGGGCCTGTCCGATAGAAAAGGAAAAATAGCGGCGGGATATGACGCCGACCTTGTAGTGCTGGATGCAAAGTATAACGTAATCCAGACCTGGGTTT
>JBEBUZ010000137.1:0-4542 GCA_040393015.1 Paraniabella yanshanensis | reverse complement strand
ACCAATATCGCCAAAGGGAAAGTATTGGGCGGAACCACTGTTAACCCCGGTACCGGCGGGGAACGCAAAGCCGACCTGGCGCTATTGTATATCATTGATCCCGTATCTAAAAAAATAGAATGGAAGGAAGCGGTTATTCCAGGTATCAGCACCTACTCCGACCTGACAACAAGGAAGGACGGAAAGGTATACGGCTTTGCCAACCGAAATATTTTCTTTGTATTCGACCCTCAAACAAAAAAAGTGGTTTACCAGAAAGATGTTTCGGGAGAGTTTGGAAATGCGGTAGCCGAACAGTCGCCGCGAATATTTGTGAAAGGTAAGGGAGAAGATTTATATGTAATTTTTGATCATGCCATCGGCAAAATCGATCACAAAACAAACGAGATAAAACTGGTTACCAAAACACCTCAGCCTGTAAGAGCCGGAGGAAGTTTTCTCAACAACAAAATATACTTTGTATCGGGTTCACATTTATTCAGTTACCAGTTATAATTGAAAATACCCATCAAAAAATGTGCACAGGAAAGATGCCCGGCTGGTTTGTGGCCGGGCATCTTTTTGAAACATTAATCGGAATGTCATCCGGATTATCACAGCGAAACAGAATTGCAATCCGTAAAACGCTTATAGTCATACGGCCGGAAATTACCGCAGATTGTAACGGTGCAGGTAACGTTCGTAAAGCTGGGTTTGCTTATTGTTGAGGTCGATTCTTCTTCCCTGAATGAAAGCCCCGGTAACAATGCCCGAACGCATATCCAGCAAATCTCCTTCGCAAATGATAATATTAGCGTCCTTCCCCGGTTCAATAGAACCTGTTTGTTGATCAATACCCAAAATTTTTGCCGGATTGAGAGTAATGGCGGCCAGAGCCTGTTCTTTGGTAAGCCCGTAAGCGGCGGCTGTACCGGCGTTAAAAGCAAGGTTCCGGTAACGCGCATTATCTGAGTTGTCGTTAATGGCAAATAGCACGCCGGCTTTTTGCAGGAGGGCTGGCGTTTTAAAAGGCTGATCCAGATCGTCATCCTGCAGAGTCGGCAAGCTGTGAAGGGTATTTAAAATAACAGCAATATTGTTCTGCTTCAAAATATCGGCAATCAAATAACTGTCTGCTCCCCCTACGATCACAAGGTTTATATCGAACTGCTTCACAAAATCCACTCCCACTAACATTTGCCGAACGGTATTGGCCCGGATAAATAATTTTTGTTTTTTTTCAAACAAAGGCCTCAGGGCTTCCATTTTCAGGTTAATATCGCCCCTTCGGGTGTCCTTTAAATAGGCCTGGGCCTGCCTGAAAAATTGCTGCACCTCCTCTACGGTCGCCAGGCCAGTTTTAACGGGGTCTGATGCCGGGGCAGAAGCAGAGGGTCCCCGCGAACTGCGCATTAGTGCGGGCATGTTCAGGTGCAGCCCGTAATCACTTTTATAAACAGCATCCTGCCAGGTCCACGCGTCGAGCTGCACCACCGAAGACATACCTGTGATCAACCTACCCTGCGGCACTACACCTGCGAGGAGTATGCCGTTCGACCTTAATGTATTGATTATTTTGGAATCGGTATTATAGGCCACAACCGATCGTACTGAGGGGTTGTACTCGCCCAGTTCATAATAATCATTGCTGCCCCGAACGCCGCTCGATATTTCGGCAATACCCAGGTCGCTGTGGGGCAAAATTAATCCCGGATAAATATGTTTTCCGGTGGCGTCCAATACCGTTGCGCCGGCTTCCTCCACAGCGTTTGTTCCCACGCTGGCAATCTTTCCCTCTTTGATTACCAGGGTTCCGTTGGAAATGACAGCACCGGCTGCGGTATAAATCGTACCGTTTTTAATAATAATGGTTCTTTCCTGCTTTTTAGCGGGATACACATTATCCTGCGCCGACAGGGACAAGCCAATGAATAGAAATAATATAAAGCTGAGTGTTCTTGTTGTCATAATTTAATGGTTTTCATCGTAAGAATTCACTTCGAGTATGCCTCTTCGCTCTTCATGGTCTTCGCAATGCAGCACTACCTGCGCAGTGGGTTTTGCCGGTACTGTAGCCGAACCGGATCTGGCATCGGTAAGCATTTTCTGCACCAGTCGGTTTCGTTCGCTGCCTACCCGTTCACGCATTTCCCGGTCCTTTTCAAAATCAAAATACACTACACCATCCACTATAGTATACAAGGCTTTGCTGTAAATACTTAAAGGATTGTCGGTCCATAACACAAGGTCGGCATCCTTGCCCGCTTTAATACTTCCCACCCTGTCATCGATATGCAGGGCTTTGGCCGGGTTCAGCGTAATCATCCGGAAGGCATCGTCTTCGCTCACACCGCCATATTTTACTGCCTTGGCGGCTTCCTGGTTCAGCCGGCGCGCCATTTCGGCATCATCGCTATTGATACACACATTCAGCCCCATCCTGTGCATGATGGCGGCGTTATAAGGAATGGCGTCCTGCACTTCGGTTTTATAAGCCCACCAGTCGGAGAAAGTGGAAACATGGGATCCATGCTTTTTAATCTCTTCCGCCACTTTATAGCCTTCTAATATATGGGTAAGAGTATTTACCTTAAAGCCATAGGCGCTGGCAGTGGATAGCAGGGCGAGTATTTCGCTTTGTATATAACTATGGCAGGTGATAAATCTTTTTTCATTGAGTATCTCTACTAACGCGTCCAGCTCCAGGTCGGGGCGTACCGTTTTGTCGCCGGCTTTTCTTTTGGCTTCATAGTCCTTCGCACGCTGAAAAGCGTCGGCCAGTACCGCCTGCACCCCCATCCTCGTATCGGGAAAACGAATATTACCCTGCGGCTGCGCCGTACGCTTCACATTTTCGCCCAGGGCAAATTTTATAAAAGGATCGGCTCCTTTAAACTTCAACCCTTCATCGTCTTCACCCCATCGTAATTTAATTAACTGCGTTTGGCCGCCAATGGTATTGGCCGAACCATGTAAAATATGAGACGTAGTAACACCACCGCTCAACTGACGATAAATATTGATATCGTCGGGGTTAAGATTATCGCCTATGCGTACTTCGGAGGTTACCGATTGCGCACCTTCATTAATAGAAAATGTGGCAATATGCGAGTGTTCATCAATAATACCCGGCGTTAAATACTTACCGGTACCATCGATTATCCTTGCGCCTGCCGCAGAAAGATTCTTCCCGATCCGGGCAATCTTTCCGTCTTTTACCAGCACATCGGTATTGTCTAAACGACCTTCCTTTTCATTGGTCCACACCGTTGCATTTTTTATCAGGAGTAATTCCTGCGCGGGCCGGGTTTCATTTCCATAAGGTGAAAAAGGATATACTATCTTGGCTAAAGGTTTCTGCGGCCTGACTTTAGCGCTGTCTTTAGGGAGCGTTGTTTCGCTAATATGGTTCGCAACCCAGGTAAGCGGACGCCCCTTTCCATCGGTTCCCACGCCCTGCCAGGTTTTACCGTAATCTACACCACTGAGCCGATACACAGTGCCTGCCTGTGAGGCGGTGAAAGTGGAATCCTTCTGCGATCCCCCGGGAGGCCTGGCAGAAAAGCTAATGGATACCAGTGTACCGTCGGACTTGAACCGGGTTGTTAAGGTGTCTTTCCCAATCAGACTGGCCTGGCTATTCGTTTTAACCTCGAGGGTGTAGTTGGTAGCCCCCTCCGCACTGCTAATGGCCAATTGGTATCGTCCCGATTGTTCTTTAGCGGTTTTTGCTTTTACATCGTATTTTTCGCCATTCACCCAGTTCTCTATTATGCTTGTTTTTTCAGAAAACAAGGGACCGGTTGTAATCAAAAAATTAGCGAGTTTACCGGCCGCGATGCTGCCCACTTTATCATCTATTTTTAAAAGAGAAGCGGGCACCGTAGTGAGCGCCTGTAAAGCAGCTTTCTCTGAAAGTCCGTATGCAATAGCTTTCCTTAACGAAGGCCAGAAAGCTTTCAAGTCTTTCAGGTCGGCAGTAGTAAGAGCAAAGGGGATTTTTTCCTTTTCGAAGGCTGCCGCATTGCCGGGGGCCAGTTCCCAATGTGCCATATCCGTTACCGATACAAAGCGCGCATCGATAGGGTCTTCCACTTGTTGGGTTTCCGGAAATTGCAGCGGCAGGATAAACGCGGCTTTCGTGGCTGCCATTTCTTTAATCCGCTGGTATTCGTTATTGCCGCCCTTAATAATAAATTGCACGCCAAACTCGTCCCCTATCCTGTCGGCCCGTCGGTTGGCCCATTTATCCCCGCCTTCAAAAATTTGAGGCAGGGCGAGGTTCTGCGTCCACGCTTCGAGCGACTTGTTCACCCCTTCTTTTGCCGGTTTGTTTTTACTGTACCAGTCGGCATCGAGAAAGGTTTGGCGCAGTAATGCCACTGCCCCCATCATGGAACCGGGATAGGACTGAGTGGAAGTGCCTTTGCTAAAGGAATAATAGGCGGCTGCATTCTCTTTTATAATGGCCAGATTTTCTTTACTGTTGGAAAGAGTTACTGCCAGTCCTGTGCCTCTTGCAATACCGTCTTTTTGATGGGTAGACACGGCGCCAAATCCCTG
>JBEBUZ010000136.1:0-4578 GCA_040393015.1 Paraniabella yanshanensis | reverse complement strand
GAAAACGGTGCTGCGCCGTTTGCGGTTGTTGTTTTAAAACCGGAAGAAAAGAAATTCCATCTATATGATCGGCCGAATAAACCTTCCCGGTATATTGTGCATAGGAAGCGGGATCGTGGGGACGATCGATCTTCACATTTTCGGGATGAACGGAAAAATATTCGTTAGGCAATTCTTCTTTTTCGTCGTTGCGCCAAAGATGAGTGGATAATAATTGTGGGCCTATACCATCAGGGAATCGTACAAGCCGGTGAGTCATTTATTGTACTGCTATTGTCCACCAATTACTTTTTGCAGCGCGTTGCGCACACCCTCCCGGTACATAGCTGTAAGGTATTGCTGTACCAGATCTGCGAAAACCGTGGAATGGGCAAGTTTTTCACTAAAGACAGACCGGTCATTTAAGAAGAGCTGTGCCGTTTTATTGGCCGAATGCGCTATCTGGTGAAGCCTTCCGGCATCCGGGTCTTTCATTATTATGCTGTTCCCGGCTTCATCAAGCCCATCCAGGTACCTGAACCAGGAGGCGATGGTAAATGCCATGTAGTGAATCTTTCCTTTATTTTCGAGCTGCTCTTCGATGGAGGGAAGTAAGAATTTTGGAATGCCCGATGAGCCGTAAATACCTATGCGCGAAAGCTGATCGCATATTGCCGGGTTGGAATACCGGTGTATTAGGGTTCTTTTATAATCTGAAAGGTTTACGCCCGGAACTTCAGGCAATACAGGGGTTACTTCTTCTAAAAAAAGTTCAACAAACCGGCGTATGTCTGCGTCTTCCATTGTTTGATGCACAAATTCGTATCCCAGCAATATACCTATATAGCACAATGCCTGGTGCGATGCGTTCAATAACCGGAGCTTCATTTTTTCATAAGGCAATACATCTTCTGTTATTTGCACGCCTGCTTTTTCCCAGGCCGGCCGGCCTAAAGGGAATTTATCTTCTATCACCCACTGTTTAAACCCTTCGGTGGTAACCGGCCATAAATCATCGATACCCGTTATTTCTTTCACCAGCTGCCGGTGCATATCCTTGGTGGCAGGGGTTATACGATCTACCATGCTGTTTGGGAAACTAACGTTTTGCGCCATCCAAACGGCCAGCTCCGGATTGGCCAGCTCAGCAAAAGCCAGCAGCATTTTCCTGGCCACCGCTCCGTTGCCCTGTATATTATCGCATGACAGGATGGTAAAAGGCGGAATTCGTCTTTCCCTCCTTCGTTTCAGCCCTTCCAACAAAAAACCAAAGGCCGACCGGGGCGATCCCGGATTCGCAAGGTCGAACTGAATATCGGGATGTGCCTGGTCGAACTCATTGGTACCGGAATGAATATAATACCCGCCTTCCGTTATGGTTAACGAAACAATGCGGGTTTGGGGAGAGGCCAATTTTTCCAGAACGGCTTCCTTATCATCGGGGGCATATAAATAGTTTACAATAGATCCTACTATACGCGCCTTATCCCCTTCACTTTCGCGTTCTACCAAAGTGTACAGGTAATCCTGCTCCTCCAATGCATTTTTCATTGCCACATCGCCCGGGAGCAACCCGATGCCGCAGATACCCCAATCCAGGCTTTCGTTCAGTAAAAACAAGTCCTCGGCATAAACAGCCTGGTGAGCGCGGTGAAACCCGCCTATACCAATATGTACAATGTTCTGCCCTACTTTTGTTCTGTCGTACGTGGGAGTAGCGATATGGCCCGGCACGCGGGCGAGGTTTTGCTGGTTTAATTTAAAAGTCATCTGCGTAATTTTTATATATTTTATCGGGAACCGGTTTTCCCGTTTGGAATCGGCAGACTAAGTTAAACGTTTAAATTGAGTTAATGAAAAACCTGGAAAAAAAATTGTTGCTATTTTTCAACCTCTCTGTAAAACTGATCTGGTTGAAAAGGGAGCGCGATAAACACTATTTACCCGGCAACCGGTAGATCCTTATATTAGCAATACTGCCTCTGACCCCCCCGGAAGGACTTCCGATCTGCTTCAAGGGGAAAACCAAGGTTTGCACCCTGAACATGGTTTCCTTTTCGTTGATGGGAATCTTAAAACCTTCGAGTTTTTGGATCAATTGCCCGTTAATGTGTAAGCTAACCGATTTCCGGTCGCCCGATAGTTCCAGCGAACTCCAGCGACCATCGGGAATTTTACAATTAAAAGTATCCTTGTAATTCTCCCTGAAAAATGCCAGTTGTCCATCAGGGAGCAATTCTACCGATGTATTCCATACAGGGTCTGAAAAAAGTACCCGGTTGCGGGAAGAAGGTTTCGGATAAAGATCGAAAGCAATCCGGTAGGGGTAACCAATATGCTCTATGGGCGTTTCGATAAAACTGTTATTCCGTCTAAAACTCAGTTGATTGGCATAGGCGCCTCCACGGGTATTCTTTTTTATGTTTGAAAATTTCAGTTTTCCTGTAAGCGCTTTTCCCCCGCTTTCGAAAACACCGGATGCGGCATTTAAGATGATATCTGAAGAGTCGTTTCCACCAATTGCTCCCAGCATGTTGAGGCCCGGCCCCTCGCCTATATAGCGAGCTTTGCCGGCGAAGTCGGAGTAGTTTAAGGTATCGGTTACGTTCGACCACATTTTTTCTGAAAGAACTTTTAAGGCAGGAAGAACCCGATCGTGTACATCCATTGCCGTAATACCATTTCCTACCACATCGTTCCATACCGCAAACATGCCGCCCACCACCGAACTATCGCCCTCTTCAAATTTAACATTGCCAATCTGCAGGGGTGTCCATTTTCTGAATAAGAAAGGAAGATTCAGGTAATCATAGTAATAACCTGCGGCGGGCACGATATATAAATACCCGTCGGGAGTGCTGATCAGTTTATAGCCCAATTTCTTCATTTCCACCGGATGCGCGTAACCGTTGTACCAGATATTCAACGTAACATCCTTAGCGGTAACAGGGGTATTACCTGTCGCATGTGTTAGCGCCCCCCAGGCCCGTACTTTTTTCCCAAAGCCCTGTACATAGCGGATAAAATGATCGGTGAATTTTCTGAAACTTTCGGCCTCGGATTTATCGTATTCATCGGTTCCGATATGAACTTCATCCCCTGCAAAAACCGGGTCGGGGCCGCTCAGGTATTCCTTAAATACATTTTCGATCACTTCATAGGTTTTGGGGTTGTTAATATCGAGGTGATCCATGCCGTATTTCTTACTTCCCAGTTCCGGCATAGCGTGTGTAAAAGCCAGTGAATGCGCCGGCACATCTATCTCTGGAATAATTTTCACTCCGTAATCCTGCGCCATCTTTTGCAAATCGCGAAATTCATTTTTGGTGTAATACTCTCCTTTGGTAGGAAGGTTGGGATAAGTATCACTCTCCAACCGAAAGCCTGAATAAGTACTGTCCCAGTTATTGTTGAAGTACTTCTTAAAACCGTTATCATTTAAATGGATCTGAAAATCGCTCATTTTATAATACGCCATTAGCTTTACATAGCGCTTTAAAAACTCAAGGCTGAAAAACTTACGGCCCACATCCAGCATAAAACCACGCACCGCGTATTTAGGGTAATCCGTTGCCCTCCCTTTCGGAATGCCACCTTTGTTCTGTTCGAGCAATTGCAATAAGGTACGTGAACCCCAAAACAGGCCCCTGTAAGTATTGGCCGATATGACAATTTTATCGCTGACATCAAAATAATATCCTTCCTCCCCTGTCCCTGTATCATATACCGGAAGTAGCGTAAAAACAATATCGCCGGTTCGGGAGTTCCCTGGCTGCATTTTGAAACTCCCATACCCGGCTTCAGTCAAATCTGCCTGCAATATAGCTGCCGCTTTCCGGGTGCCGGAATCACTTTCTGTATAAACAATGGATGCACTTTTCTGAAGCCGGAACTGGCCTTTACCACCTTCCCATTTTTGTAAGGAAGGAATTACAAATGGCTTTTCGTTCAACTGACTCATAGCCGTACTGGCCGTTATAATCATCAAAAAAATAAACAACCACTGCTTTTTATACATACCGGTAAAAAATTTTATTTCAACATTAAACAATCCGTTCATGAACCAATATCCACCCTCCTTTTCCTTCGTCGTTATGAAAGGGCGGACAGATCGCAAATATAAAACATGTACTACTTAATACAATTTTAATTTTATCCGGATGCTTCTGCAAAATAAAAAAAGGCTGCCCTTAATCGATAGGACAACCTTTTTTACATATACGATCAGATGCACTAAAATATGGATCAGAATTTTCTAAAATCCCAATCTCCCCGGTAGGGTCTGCTGCGCATCATATTTGCAAAATCGTCATCAAATTCTTCTTTTACAGGATCCCATTTTAAATCGCGTTGTAATTCGTAGGCAATATTGGCCACATTGCACACCGTAGCGGAACGGTGCCCTACCTCCACATCGCAAATGGGTTTGGAACGTTTCTTAATAGCATCAATCCAATCCTGGTAATGGTTATCAGAGAAATACAGTCTTTTATCGCCTTTTTTGAATTCCAGTTTTGCCAGCGGCTCCGGATCTGTTCTCAGAAACCCTCTGCTCACTTCCACCTTACCTTTATCGCCTATAAACTGGATGGCATTTCC
>JBEBUZ010000135.1:0-4669 GCA_040393015.1 Paraniabella yanshanensis | reverse complement strand
AAGATTCCGCAGGTGGTTGGATATGGTCTGATCGGCCCTGAGCAGCTTCAATGCGCTGTATTTTTCATAATAGGCGTTGTTTGCCAGGATCGCCGAATCGACGTACCGGCAGGCCAGGTCTTTGCGTGCATTGGCAATATACCATTTGCTCATGACCGGGTAAAGCAGCCGAAGCCTGTCCTTCTGACCGGAACGCAGGATGTAGCGATGCGCTTTTTCGATGTATTCCCACGAGGTCCGGTATTCTTTATATTGTAAATAAATGTCTGCCAGACCTGTCAGCGCTCCGGCAGCCAGTCCATAGTCGTTTGCTTCTTCCGCTTTTATGTAATCATGCTCCAGCAGGGGTATGGCTTCTTCGAAATTTTGCTGGAGGTAGTGGCTGTTCCCGATGTTTCCAAGAGCGATGGGTCCCCACACTTTTTTTGTATGTTCATTGCCCAGGTCGAATATTCGATAAAAATAGGCATTGGCGGTTTTATAGTCCCCCAATTTCTGGTAGCAAAGCCCGATTGTATTGAATGTATTCGCCAAAGCAAGTGTATTGAACCCGGTTTCGGGAATCGTGATTGCCTTTTTCAGGTAGTCGATGGCCAGGGTGTAATCCTGGAAATTATAGTATGCTTCCGCGATGTTATTCAGGTCGGTGACCATATCCGGGTACTCTTCGGAAGTCACCTTATCCAATTCCTTATCAAGCATCAGGTAGTATTCGAACGCCTTTTCATAGTTGTTCAATAGTTCCCAATAGCGGCTGGCCAGCACACGTATTCCCCTGATCCTGATGTGGTGCATTTTTTCTTCTTCCGCCTTCGTGATGACTTTCAGCAGGCCATCCATGCCGGCAGCCAGGTTTCTGCGTTCGTACGTCAGAAAATATGCGGAGAAAAGATCCATTTCTCTTTCCAATTCCCGGTCGCGGTGTGCGATGGCAAATACTTTGATCTTTTGGACTTCTTCCGACAACGCTGTCGAATCTGCTCTTCCTATACCAACAAGACGAAGGTAAAGCGCATGGATATCGGCTACCTTTTCGGCATATGGTTTGTGCAACATTTGCCTATACTCCCCGGCCGGGGCGCCGCTGCTATAAAGAAGGAGACAGAGAGGGATCAGTTTTCTCATTCTTTTAAATATAATACGAAGACAAAAGAGGGGCAACTATACTCCATGCTATTGTTCCTGAGTAAAGATAGCATGAATCGGCCCGACTTCCGTATCTTCCGGGCAAGTACCTCTTTTGTGTAGGTACAAAATATCTGCGGGACGGCAATAGGGTAGATCAGAGGCTGACGGTAGCAAAAGTGTTCCGATACCTTCGGAACACTTTTGCGTAATATTTGCCTGAATAATTAAAAGCGCAGACGAAGTCCTGCATTGATCAATCCGTTGTACCCTAGGCTGGTTTCCGCATAGACACAGATCGTTGAGCCGGCTTCAACTCCGATCGGGGTAGCATTGAAAGCAAAAAGTATTTTATCTTCTTTATCACTGTTAAACGACTGCTTGGCGAAAGAAGCCCCGACGCCTATCCCGGAATACAGCCGGATACCTGGATTGTTGAGCCAATAAAAATCCAACCGGGGAATCAGGCTGATATAAGAACCGTCGCTTTCTCCCATTAATTGATCGTTACTATCATTGTAAACGTTTTTGGTGAATTTCTCGGAAACGCCGTCAATACCCACCGTGACTTTCTTTCCGATCAAAAATTTTGCACCGACAATGAACGCCCCTGTAAAAGTGGCGTCTTCGTACCTGACAAGACCGCCTGATAAGCCGGTCCCCAACAAATCAGATGTCCCTTGGATAATCTGTGGTACTGTCAGAAGACCATAGCCTGCTGATAGCGTAATTCTTTTCCCGGGAGAGTCCTGGGCATTTGCAGAAATGGTGAGCGCTAGTAATGCGAGGATAAAAAGTAAGTTTTTCATACATTGGCCGTTTTTATTACACTAAGCGAAATATGTGATATCAAAAATATCTAAATAACAGAATCCAATATTATTTATTATAGATTTTTTTAATAGCACTTCGCCTGGCTTTTTAGGCTGGTAGCTCTCCGGATATCCCCCCTTTTTAAAGCACCCCATCACGATCAGCATCCAATTACGGTAAAAGTTAGCGCCGGAATGTAAAGCATGCAGACTAACTATGTTAATTACTGCTGAACCTTATATATCTTATATAGCCTTTACCCTCTGTTTTTGAGACAAGTCCTTCGGTAGTCAGTGGCACTTCTGCGTCTTTTTGGTAATAGGTATTATGTTCGACAGCACTTTCAAAGCGAATTTTATAACCGGCATTAATCTTGGAATTATCGATATTAAGCATTACAACAGTTCGGTCTCCTCCCGCTACAGATGCACCTGTTATGGCATCAATATTAGCAGGTCTCTTTTTATAAGCACTATGCCATGCTTTAAGATCCGGGTACCATTTTTTGTCATCACCCATCACATACAGCGTTTTTTCATATCCCTCGTTTTTGTTAATAAGCGAAACAACGATGTAAGAGGCCGGTCCTGTGTAATTATTTAGTTGTATCATGCACTTATATTTTGAAAAGGATTGTGCATTTGCATCAACGTTTACAGCAACACTTAAAAAGAGCAGCAGTATGCATTTATTTTTTTGTATCACGTCGTCATTATTTTAGGAACTCCACCGAAATATTTGCCCTTTTCAAAATTTCGTTTTCACTGGCAAGTTCGTACGCGTTCTCTCCAAAGGAAGTTTTTGAATCTTTCTTTGCTCCAGCGGAAATCAGATAGCGAAGAATCTCATCATTTTTGGCAAGCATCGCTGCTTTATGCAAAGCGGTAAGCCCTTCCTCATTTTCAGCGTTAATATCTATCCCCAGAGACGAAATCTTTTTGAGCAGTGCGATGTCATTTTTTGCTATTGCCAAATGATAAAGTGTGTTGCCATCTTTGAAAGGGGTGGAATAATTCAGCCCGCTTTCTTTTAATACATTTAGCTTGGCTGCAAAATCGTCTGCCGGTGAGGTCCGCGCGCTGCCGCCTCCGGAGCCTTGCCCGGCTCCCTGTTGAGGTGCTCCGCCACGACCACCGCGGCCGCCTGCCTGTGCGCCACGGTAAGCATCTATCAATACATAGGCCAGGTTATGGCCTTCCTTATCAACAATTTTAGCATCAGCGCCATTCTTTAATAAGAGAGCCACTACCTCTGCATTTGAACTTTTGACAGCATTGGTCAGGGCTGACTCTCCCTTGCTGTTAACAACATTGATATTTTTTACTTTTGGCAGCATTCTGCTTATGATCTCTATGCTCTTAATACCTGCGGCTCCCATAAACGGAGTGTTGCCTTCGACATCCGTTTTATTGATATCCACGCCTTTTTTGAAGAAGTAATCAACAACATCGTCCTGATTTTGCTTACGCACAACGTAATGCAAGACGTTGCGGCCATTTTTGTCTGTCATAAGCGGATCGATCTTCAGGTCGTCTACCAGGTATTGGTACACCTCTATTTTATTGGCACTGCGATAGGTACCCTGAGCTGCTGACAATAATGCATCGGGCGTATAATTTGCTCCTCTTTTCAGCAAGCCCTTCAACACGTCTATATTGCCGATTTTTGCAGCGTGGTTAAACACCGTGTTGCCGCTGTTATCGGTAGAGTTGACAGAGAGCCCTTTGGAGATGAGGTAGTCGGTAGTACTTAAATCCTTGTCGTAGCCCACTGCCAGCAGCAATAGGTTAGCCCCGTCTTTTTCCGGGTACTTTTTCCGGATGTCCAGGCCGTGCTTCAGAAATACATCAACTACTTCCGGGCTTAGCTGGGTGTTAAATGCTGCAAAGCTTAAAGCAGTATGACGATTAGCATCCAGAAAGTCCATGTCCGAACCTTTGGTCAACAGATAATCTGTAACCGGGGCATTATTTTTATGCGCAGCTACGTGCAGATATATACGTCCCTCCATAAGCGTGCGTTTTAAATCCACGCCCGGCTGGTCTATCAATAACCTGATGACCTCGATAGGTGCGTCGCTGTTGATAGCCAGAAGAATAGGATCGGCAGTGCCTGCCAGGTTTTTAAAGTCGAATCCTTTTGCCAATTCGGCTTTTACAGCAGATATATCGGGCTTGTTAGCCCAAAACTCTCTATCTAAAAGAGGCTTTTCCTGTGCGCCTGCATTTAAGGCGAAGAGCAGGAGAGCGGCTGTAAGTATTTTTTTCATTGTAATTTCTGTTTAAGTATTCTCAGTTATTCCGGAGAGACGGTTTGTGATGGGGTATTTACCAAACCGATACCATTAATTTTCCCTGTTTTATTTGCAGCAAACCGATAGGATATCAATCCGTTTTCCCGGCACTCCCCTTGAAGAATACCGAATTGGCTCATTAGCCGCACTGTATTGTAGATTGTAGCCCTGGATATGGGCTGAGTGGCACGCAGATCAAACCAAAGTGTTTCGACATTGGAAATAAAGCCGCCAGACCGGCAGATTGCTTCTATAATCCGTATCCGACTTTCAGTAATCCTTAAGCCCTGCTTTTTCATAAATCTGATTATGTCGGCATCCATAACTTTTGTCCTGATTTGCGCACAGATATAAGCAACCTGACTATAAACGGATAGAGGTAACTGCCCCCTTTATGCCTTTCAGCATGTGGCTGAAGGTGTTGGTTTTGCCATCTAT
>JBEBUZ010000134.1:0-4764 GCA_040393015.1 Paraniabella yanshanensis | reverse complement strand
CAATGGAATTTGCTGAATATTGACGCATCGCTGGACTATTTTCGTTCTTTTGGTAATCACGACCTCACCGCCATGTTGCTGTTCAACCGGTATCAGCGCACTATAAATATATCACTACCGTATAATTATATCGGTACAGTTGGACGTATTACTTATGGGTACAAAAGCAAATACCTGGCGGAAGTTAATTTTGGATACAATGGATCAGAACAATTTGCGCCCGGCCATAAAATGGGATTTTTCCCGTCTTTCTCTGCAGGCTGGGTTCCAACCAATGAAGCGTTTATATCAAATGCCTTGCCCTGGCTCAATTTCGCCAAACTGCGTGCTTCTTACGGGCAGGTTGGTAATGATAACATGAATGGGAGCAGGTTCGCATTTTTAACGCTATGGAGCGGGGGATACGAGTCTCAAATTGGAAATGAAGAGCTGGTTTGGGAAAAGGCCAACAAAGCTAATATCGGTATCGAAACCCGCTTTTTTAGGGATTTCAGCTTGGACTTGGATTTATTCTATGAAAAAAGAAATAATATTTTAATTCCTGCAACCGGATTAATTCCAACGGGCGTGTTTGGTACCGGTGGTGTTAATAGTTCTGGTATTCTTCCTAAGATTAATGCAGGGGAAATTGAGAATAAAGGGTTTGAGTTGGTTTTGGGATATCAAAAACAAATTAACCGCGATTTTCGAATGGATGTACGGTTGAACGGCGCCTTTAACAGGAATAAGGTGGTATACCTGGCCGAAGTATTATTACCGGAGTCATTTGCGCATCGCTTGCGTAGCACCGGCTACCGGATGGGGCAAACCTTTGGGTATGCTACAGCAGGCTTTTTTAATACAGAGCAGGAAATACTGGATTGGTATGACCAATCGGGTATTGGGGCAGCTCCCCAGCTTGGAGACCTTAAGTATAAAGATATGAACGGGGATGGCATTATTACGGAAGAAGACAAAGTGCCTATTGGCGATCCCGAGATGCCGGAGTGGACCTTTGGGGGAGCCTACAGTATTCGCTTCAAAGGATTTGACTTTAGCATGTTGTGGCAGGGTGTAGCCAACAGAAGTATTTTTCTGTCAGGGCAACGGTTCTGGGAAACAAATAATTTCAATAACTGGCACAAAGAAGCCTGGAGCCAGGAACGTTATGATGCAGGCTTACCTATTACCTACCCGCGGCTGGAGCCCGGAAGCAATGCTAGTAAACAAACCGCCGACTTTTGGTATGCAAACGGCACTTATATACGGCTTAAAAATGTAGAATTGGGATATTCTCTGTCGCCACGCATTATCCAAAAAATGGGAGCGTCTTCCGTGCGTTTTTATGTCAATGGGTTAAATCTACTTACGTTCGACAAGTATCCGGCTAAGTATATGGATCCTGAACAAAATAATGAACTAATGTATCCTGTATTTAAGGCCTATAATATTGGCTTGAACCTATCATTCTAAATTGTTGTCAAAAAAGATAAAGATGAAAAAGATTATATTATCTGTTTTAATCGGATTAGGTTGTGCTCTTTTCACCAGTTGTGAAAAAGTGTTGGAGAAAACGCCGGACGGCCAAACCACTTTAGACAAAGTACTCTCTAATTTTAATAATACCAGAAGCCTCCGGAACAACGCGTACGCTTGTATTTACCAGGCTAGGGATCAAATATCTTTCGTGATGAACCCTATAGAATGCCTTACCGATAACGCGTTCTGGCCTTCTACTTATAATGCCTACGAGTGGCATAATGGATCATTATCCCTGTCTGATCCGGTAATTGATTGGGATTGGAACTCCCCGAAAGATCAGCTGTGGCCAGTTTTCTGGAGAGGGATCAGGCTGGCTAATAACGCTATAAAATATTTGCCTCAGTCAACGGCTCCGGCGTTAACGGAAAATCAACGGGCATTATGGATAGCAGAAGCAAGGGTATTGCGGTGTTGGTACTACATGAATTTGCTGGAATTTTATGGTCCTGTACCTTGGATAGAAGAACCTTTCGATCCTAATTTTGTGGGATGGAATGAGTTGAAACGTCCATCTTATAACGAGATTACGAATATAATTGAAGAGGAATTGATGAATATAGTTGGGCTGGGGGTGCTTCCCAAAAAAGGTAATCCTGCGCAAAATGATCCTTTATATATGGATGAAGCGATTGCTTACGCTATAAGAGCCCGGGTGCTGCTGTATAATGCAAGCCCCTTAAATAACCCCGAGAACGATAAAACGAAGTGGCAAAGAGCTGCCGATGCTGCACAGGATGTGATTGATTTGCCAGGGTTTAGTCTTGTTCCAATGAGCGATTATAAAAGATTGTTTATCGGTTCCCGTACCAATCCGGTGTCTGAAATTATATGGAGAAGCTGGTCCGACAATTCTCACATCAACAATACCAACGGAATAAACGTAGGCACCTACCCTTATGCCACTATTACCAGCCCCTGGGCTTGCGGAGAATCTCCAACGCAGGAATTGGTAGATTGTTTCGAGATGACAAATGGAGCAATGCCGGTAACCTATAATGATGCTACCCGAACAAGTGTAACGGTCACGCCGGAAGCAGCTGCGCTGGGATATAGTGAGTCTACCGGCGGTAATCCGTATGTTAACCGGGATGCGCGGTTTTACGTGAACGTACTGTACAATATGGCCGACTACGGTGTGCCATTTAACTGTACGGAGCCATTCATTGTAGAAACATTTGTGGGCGGACGCAATGGCTTTAATGATGATATTAATTCGGGATCTTCCCTAAATTCCTGCACGGGCTACTACAGCCGGAAAGACAAACAGATTACATACTGGGGCCCCGGAGGAAGCAGTGGTCATGAATCAACACTTTGGGTGTTTTTCCGTTTGGCTGAGTTTTATCTTCAGAAAGCGGAAGCACTTTGTGAAACGGGCGATTTGGGAGGAGCCATGGAAGCATTGAATGTAGTGAGGCAAAGAGCATTGCAACCCCGAATTCAGGAAGTGCCAGGATTTATGGCAACACAGGAGTTTATCCGCCAGCGGATCAGAAACGAGCGCCGTGTTGAATATTGTCTCGAAGGCCATTATCGTTTCAACGATCAGCGAAGGTGGAAGATATTAAATGAAACCAACCGCTTTATTACAGGGATGCGCATTACAAAAGGTGCAGACGGGCGATTCAGTTATCAGCGTAAGAAAATTCGCGATTATAAGTCCTATACCGATAAATACCTGGTAATGCCCATTCCTTTGGAAGATGCAAAAAAAATGACCGGTATGTTGCAACCGCTTCCATGGCGTTAAAGGGTATGCCAGAAGGATTATACGTTTTTTATCCATCCGGAATAAAAAACATAATCTGCATAGAAAGCCACTGGTAATTAGAATATAAAAAAACGTTTGAAATGTTAGTGAAAACCGCTGGTTCATGTGCGTTTCATTCAACTGTTATAAACAAAAATAAGAGACACATGAAAAAAATAAACTGTTTCTTTTCAGCTTTTGTACTTTTGATAGTACTGGTAGTTTCCTGTAAAAAGGATGTGGAAGCGCCACCATCTCCCGTTGAAAGCCTGAAGGCTTTTTCGGGAAGAAACAGGGCCCTGGTGGAATTTCAGGCACCTGAGGGGGCTGTTAAAGGAAAAGTATTTTATAATAATGGAGAATTCAAAGAATTTGACATCTCTGGTTCTTCCCAATCGGTTATAGTAGAAGACCTGGCTGAACAGCAGGAAGAACATATAATAAGAGTGGTTACAATAAACGGCGAAGGAACAGTATCCAATCCTAAGGCCGTGAAGGTAAGGGTCTATGGCGATACCTACGAAAAGGCCCTGAAGCCCCGCAAATGGATTGACCAGGTAGTAAAAGGAGCCAATACCATAGAATTGGTATTCGATCCATCGCTGCCCGGCGAAACGACACTCAGGGTTGTATATACAACCGTATCGGGAGGAAAAGATAGTGTAGATGTGTCGCCAGGTACGAATACCATACTACTGAATAATATAAACACTGACGGCGATTATTTCTACTACTCCGTTTACAAACCCGAGCCGAATTCTATCGACCAGTATTATTCTGAATCGTTGGATATAAAAACGGCTATTATGATGGACTTCCAGAAGGAAAAATGGGTAATAGACGGATTCTCCGGGCAGGATACGGAGCATAATAGTGCCAACCTCATAGACAATAGCAGCGCTACCTCCTGGCGTACAAATGCCGGAACTGCCGGTTCACGCTGGATTACAGTGGACATGGACAATCCTAAAGTTGTTGATGGATTTTATTATCTGAAAGAACCTGGAAATGATTTTGCTCCTAAACAGATAAAAATAGAAGCGAGTTTAGATAACTCCAGCTGGACAACGGTGTTGGAAGCAACAGTGTCAGAAAGTTTTCTTCGCCAGCAATTACCCCTGCCTCAAAGGGTAACTGCCCGCTATTTCAGAATTACGGTAGTTTCTACTGTTACTGCGAATGCGCAGCAGGCAGAAATAACCGAAATAGACGCCTATAACACACTCAATATAAGCGGTAATAACGGGTATACACAAAGCACGCCGGTGTCGCTGGTAAATGCGAAAGCGCCGTTTACCGGCGATGGTTCTAATTTATTGCCGGCTGTTGGAGATTATAGGATGCAAAAGGTGAGCGGTTGGACACATACGAATGCCAATATAAGCTTCGATAATTCCACGAGAACAATGAATCCGTTTTCAGCCGCCGTATGGGGCGCGCCAGCTGTGACAAATGGTAAAATTCTACTTTCGCAATAGTGCATGTTACACAAA
>JBEBUZ010000133.1:0-4829 GCA_040393015.1 Paraniabella yanshanensis | reverse complement strand
CCGGCTGTCGCTTGCTTCGTTGTAAGTTTACTGGTTTTCCAATTTTTTCTTCAGCTCTTCTAATTCTTTTTGTTTTTGTTCCAGTTCTTTGAGCAGGGTTTCTTTCTCTTTATCCTGAGAATGGGTTGGGTTGTAGCGATAAGGAGTATTTTCGCCTGTTGTCGTATCGGGCGGAGTGGCGCCTGGGGAAGCATTCCGGATGGTATCGTTATTAGGCTCGGTTCCTCCCCAGCGGTAATCGTTATTCGCCCCATTATTGCCCGGGGCAGGCTCAACTATATCGGAGTTAATATCGGCGCTTTGCAGGCTGCCATCGCTCCGCATGATATAATCGGTATTGGAACGATACTTTTTGATATTATTAATTACGAACCGGGGATTTCCTCCCGAACCGCGCTTATCGTTAAACTCAAAATCGGCATTAATAAGTTTAGCAAATACCGATTCTCTGATATTAATTTTTTTATCTACCGGCACCATTACGTTTATTACTATATGCTGAAACCTGTACTTTGTATTTTTGTCGATCACAAAATGACTGGGCAGGTCAATAATACTATCCTGCTGGCTGAGGGTATAATGGATTTTATCTGCCCTTTGCAAGGCTTCTGCATCGGTTTTGCCGATTGCCGTTTTTTCAACCACTATATGATATAAGCTGTCGTTACTTTTTTGGAAATCGAGGGTGATAGTAGCCAGTTTGAGGGAATCTTCGGTGAGTTGAATACCTTCGATATCTATATTGCCGGTGGCCCATCCAAAACTGCCTTCATATTTCAACTCGGGTGCGCTTACCTGAAAGACAAGCTTATCGCCCGCAGGTTGCCGGAGATCAACGGATACTTTTGCTGTTTCGTATCTTTTAAAATCGCTGGAAATACTGGCCAGGAAAAACATCAGGCATACCCAGCCCAGTGCCCAAAGCCCTCCGAAAGTCCAGTTGAGGTAATTACCAGGCGTGTCTACATTTAATACTTTGCGAACCAACCATACTACCATGCCAACAATAGGCGCGCCAAAGAAAAGCAACAAAGTGCCCCAGCCCAGCATTTGTTGGGTGTCGCTGGTCCAGAGGAAATTGTTTACGGGCGCCCATACAAAGCCACTGAATAAAAAGGTTAGAAAAATAGCCAATAGCGAAACTGCGATGATACCGCCAATGATAATAAAAAACACTTTAAAGATCATAGCGATGGCGTACCCGATTCCTTCCCCGCTTCTCTGCGCAGCCCTGCTAAATTCGTGTCCGAACTGTGGTCCTTTCTTCTGTGCAAACTCATTGGCTTTTTGTCCGAATTTTTCTGCCGAGTCCTGTACTTCCTTGCTCCAGGTTTGCATTCGCTCGCCGATATTATCGATGGTGCTTTGAACATTTTGTTTGATGGCGTTTATATCCACGTTTTTACCGTGCATCTCCATTTTCTGATAGGGGGTTAAAGCTTCTGGTAAAACAATCCAGAGTACAATATAAATGAATATAAAGGTGCCGGTAAGACCGTTGAAAAGGAGGTTGGGAAAGATGTCGAATCCATCGTTCCACCGGAATACATTCACCCCTCTCAGCACACTGAGTAGCAGAGGGATGGCTAATATCCAGCGTATAATATTGGGATTAATATTAAAATAAGCACCCATACCGCCCGCTACGCCGCCAAACCATTTGTTATCCGGATCGCGGAACATACGCTTTCCGCTGTATACCTTCATGTTGCGTGTGGGCAGGAATATCCACAATACCAGGTAAATGAATATGCCGGCGCCAAAACCTCCGAAAGAAACGATGGCAAACAATACCCTTACAATGGTGGGATCGATGTTGAGCCAGTTGGCGATACCGCTGCACACGCCGCCCAAAATTTTATTGCTCTGATCCCTATACAGGCGGCGCTTTTCTCCCATTGTAAAGTTCGGAGCATAGCCGGCAGCGCCCTCATCCTGGGCTGCAAAATCTTCGGGCCGGCCCATTGTCTGAATCATCTCTTCCACATCTGCATCTGTAATATGTGCCGCTCCCTTACGTATTTTATCGTGCATCAGTTCTGCAAAACGTGCTTCAATATCCGCAACAATCTCGTCCCGGCCTTCTTCGTTGTTAAAATAGGCCCTGAGGCTGGCTATATAATTCTGTACTTTCTCAAAAGCCGTCTCGGCAATGGTGATGCTGCGTCCGCCTAATGTTATATTGATTATCTTTTGCATGATGTATCGTTTGTTATTGCTGGTTATTGAGTGTGTTGGGTTAAGGTATTTACTGCCGCCGAAAGTTCATTCCAGGTTTGTTGTAATTCTTCGTAAAACACCTGTCCTTTTGGCGTGAGAGAAAAATATTTCCGGGGCGGGCCGCCGCTGCTTTCTTCCCAGCGGTAGGTAACCATTTCAGCGTTTTTTAGCCTTGTAAGTAAAGGGTAAAGCGTTCCTTCCAGTATATGCAAACCCACGCCCTTCATATCCTCCGCAATGTTTCCCGGATAAGCTTCGCCGCGCATGATCACGGACAAAATGCAGTATTCCAATATCCCTTTTCGCATCTGGCTCTGTGTATTCTCAATATTCATTGCTGTTCAAATGTTAAACAAAGATATTGGCAGAAGCAGGTAGTAGGCAATACAAAGTACTGCGACCGGGGTTGGAAACCCGGTAAATGACGGAAAAGTATCGGTAAACAGCAGAAAGCCTGGACATATTTTGTCTAGCTTTTAAATAGACTTTCTTTTTTGAAACATCTGGGTTACATTTGCTCCTTATAAATTTAGAAAGCTTTATCCTGCGGGGTAGAAATTAAAACGGAATGCAGACAGAATTTGATAGCAAGAAGCCCAAGCCCACCATACTTTTTATTTTCGGTGGGAGCGGTGATCTGAACCAGCGTAAACTAACCCCGGCTCTTTTGAACCTTTCTATTGATGGGTTGATGCCGGAGAAATTTGCCATTATAGGAACCGGGAGAACTGATTACAGTAACGATAAATTCAGAAAACATTTATACCAGGGAATTGAAGAATTCTCCCGTCGCAAACAAAATCCAAAGGGAAGCTGGGAGAGTTTCTCAGAAAATATTTCCTATCTGAGAATGGATGTGGATCAGCCGGCCTCTTACCTGCCGGTTAAGGAAATCATCGTGGAAAAAGAAGCAGAATGGGGTGTGAGTGCAGAAGTGATCTTTTACCTGGCGGTGGCCCCTCAACTGGTGCCCGAAATAACCACCAACCTGCATGGTCTGCACCTGAACAAACCCAAGGATGCCTTGCGTATTGTGGTAGAAAAACCTTTTGGACACGACCTCAAAAGCGCCCAGGAACTGAACAAGCTGTTAACCAGCCTGTTTGACGAAAGCCAGATATATCGGATAGACCATTACCTGGGAAAAGATACCGTACAGAATATTCTTGCCCTGCGGTTTGCCAATGCCCTTTTTGAGCCGCTTTGGAACAGCAATTATATTGATCATGTACAAATAACAGCCTCCGAAACGGTGGGCGTGGGCGACAGGGGCGGATATTACGAGCGTTCCGGCGCCTTGCGCGACATGGTGCAGAACCATATCCTGCAATTGATGTGCATGGTGGCGATGGAAGCGCCCGTATCCTTTGAAGCCGATGAAATTCGTAATAAAAAATCGGATGTGCTGAATGCTATCCGCAAAATAAAAAGGGAAGATGTTCAGAAATATGCTGTTCGCGGACAGTATTCGCAGGGATGGATGAAGGGTAAGGAGGTAAAAGGGTATCGCGATGAAAAAGGAGTAGCGCCTCAATCGGGCGTTGATACTTTTGCAGCGGTAAAATTTTATATTGATAACTGGCGCTGGCAGGGTGTTCCTTTTTATGTGCGCACCGGTAAATACCTCAAGGAAAAAACCACCCTGATTACTATACAGTTTAAGGAAGGACCCAAATATGCTTTCCCTCCCGAAGCTTCAGAAACCTGGCGCTCCAACCGGCTTACCATTAGTATTCAGCCCGAAATGGATATCCGGCTTCGTTTTCAGGCCAAACGGCCGGGTCAAACCATGTCGTTAAACCCGGTAAACATGGTGTTCAGCTACCAGGATACTTTTCATGAACCGCAGCCCGAGGCCTACGAAACCCTGTTGCTGGATACAATGATGGGAAACCCCACCCAATTTATGCGGGGCGACCAGGTAGAAATTGCCTGGAAGGTCATTGAGCCTATATTGGATACCTGGGAGAAAAGGCCTCCATCGGATTTTCCTAACTATGCTCCCGGAAGCTGGGGCCCCGAAGACGCCGAGGCGCTTATCGCGCGCGATGGAAGAACCTGGATCACTTTGCCTCCCAATGGAAAAGGGAAGTAGGCGGTGGAGAAGCTTTTTATTTTACTTTTTTAAAAAAAGAAGAAATAATACTTCCGGTTACCGTATTCTCGGTTGTCAGAATTAAGATATCGGCATTTTCTCCGAAGGACACTTCGTATTTTTTTACATCATCACTATATTTTAGTGTGAGTATAAGAGGTTTATTTACACCTGGAGAGCTTGTTTCGATAGCATAAGAAAAATTTTTCACTGCTTCTTCGGGGGCTACAGGGTATATATAATTAAAATGCGTTGATCCGGAATGGTCGGCCTTAAACCGGAACTCCGGAAATACAATGTAGTCGGTCACTCCCGCTATTTTTGAATCCTCCGACTTATAAAACTTCCAGTTCCCCACCAAAGTATTACCTGTATTTGCCGGTTGCACTTCGGTAGCCTGAGGGACCTTATTTGGATCATTGGCATTATTTAATTCGGTAGCCGCTTCCTGTTTGGAACAGGCTACAGTAAAGAAGACAATAAAGTATAAGAATTTTTTCATCTGTTATTTTTT
>JBEBUZ010000132.1:0-5007 GCA_040393015.1 Paraniabella yanshanensis | reverse complement strand
AGATATGATGGTTATAAACTTACTCAGACTGTACAACCCATTACCGGGTACCTGAGGGAAGCTGGTTATTATACCGTAAACAGCGCTATAAACGAAGATGGCTCTGTTAAAGGGCCTGGAAAAACAGATTATAATTTTAACCTGGATGAAAAACCTTTTGATGGCTTCGACTGGAACAAAAGGAAGGAGGGGCAACCATTTTATGCGCAGGTGATGATTTATGTTACCCACCGCAGTCCTGCCTGGAAAAAAGAAGTACAGCAGCACCAGCCGCAAGTCAATGCTGATAAGCTCAAACTGCCTCCTTATTATCCCGATCACCCGATAGCCAGGGAAGACTGGGCAACCTACCTCGAGTCTATCCAGTTGATGGATACCTATGTGGGCAACTTTTTAAAGAAATTAGACGAACAGGGGCTTTCAAAAAATACCGTGGTTATTTTTACCAGCGATCATGGCCGGTGCATGGCGCGCGATAAGCAATTCATATACGACGGCGGTATCAAAATTCCCTGCCTTATCCGGTGGCCGGGTGTCATCAGTCCCAACTCCGTAGATGCCGGCCTGCATAGCGCTATAGATATATCGGCTACTATTTTAAAAATGGCAGGAGCAGCCATTCCTTCTTACCTGGAAGGGCGGCCTTTTTGGGGCAATGATGTTAAAAAGCGCGACTATATTATAGCTGCCCGCGACAGGATGGATGAAACAGTGGATAGGATGCGCTGTGTGCGCGGTAAGCAGTTTAAATACATCAAAAACTATTATCCCGAAAGGGCCTATATGCAACCCAATAAATACAAAGAGAGGGAGTATCCGGTTTGGGGTTTGCTGAAACAATTAAAGGCAGAAGGTAAACTGACGAAAGCTCAGGCACTTTTTACAGCCGATACAAAGCCAAAAGAAGAGCTGTATGATATTGTAAAAGATCCTTACGAGCTGAATAACCTGGCTAATAATAGATCGTATGCAAGACAATTAAACAAAATGAGAAATATTCTTGAGCAGTGGATCATTGAAACCGGTGATAAAGGACAGGTGCCTGAAGCAGGGCAGTAGAGATACGATCAATGTTTTAAGATGTTGGTGATAACACCAATATAGGCGAAAACCAGGGAGCCGGGTCTCCTGCAAGGGCCCCGGCGTTGTAAAACTTTAAAAGATGATATACCGTTTAATCCTTTGTTGCATTTTTATATTTTATGGGCTTAATACAAGAGCCCAGGTAAAGCAGTTAAAAGTGAACCCGCTGGAAACTTTCCAGACGATCGATCATTTCACAGCTTCGGACGCATGGAGCGGTAATTTTGTAGGGCAGTATTGGGATACAGCACAAAAGGAACAGGTGGCCAAATGGTTGTTTAGCCGGGAAACAGGTCTGACAGGATCTCCCGAAGGCATAGGATTGTCTCTTTGGCGGGTGAACCTGGGCGCAGGCACATTGGAGCAGGACAGCGCCGATATTATACCTTATCAGCGAAGAGCTGAATCTTTCCTTACAAAAGATGGTAAATCTTATGATTGGGCAAAATGTGCCGGGCAGCAGTATTTTATGCAAAAAGCAGCTTCGTATGGGTGTAACGATTTTTTACTGTTCTCCAACTCTCCCCCCGTTCAGTATACGAAGAATGGGAAAGGATGGTCTGCTGCAACAGGCAGCGCTAATATTGGAAGGGTATGGAGATCAACGGCGATCATGCGCTGATCTCACTTTTTCCCAGGGATGGTAATATTAAGAATGGCGGATCGGTTCGTTCAAACAAGCTGCTTTGGGCATTAGGTAATTACAGTTTTTTTGTTCGCCCCGGGTATAAAAGGGTAGCGCTGGAAGGCGCTGATGATTTGAATACGCTGGCAGCTTCTGCATACATAGCTCCAGACAAAAGCAGAATGGTAGTGGTTTTGGTTAATTCAGATTTTGATACGCCCACTGTTAAGATCAATTTCCCGGAGGCTTTTTCAAAAAAGATCAACGCTGTTTCCTTATTCCGCACCGATCAGCAAACTGATCTGGCAAATATGCATATAGACAGTCAATATACAGCCGGCCGGCCATTTATAATAGCTTCGCGATCTGTTACAACAATGGTGTTCCGGTTAAAATAACAAATAAAACTCCGATCTTTTAATATGCGATATCAATACTGCAAACAATACTCGCGGGCGATATACGACCCTGTTGTTTTGCTTTCAAAAAATGGAGAAATATATTTTGTAAGCCTGCGAACTGAAATAAATGGATTAGATGCTTATATTAGCTTTGATAATTCTGAACCAGATAACTTTTATTCTAATTAATGAAACAATTTGGCACACCACGGATACTGCTTTGCTGCCTGCTTATTGCAGGTGCTCTTTATAGCAATGCGCAGGAAAAAATAAAAATTACGCACGGTCCATACCTACAGGCAATGACAGATTCGGGTGTATCGATTATATGGACAACCAATAAGCCTGCAACGGCATGGGTGGAGCTGGCGCCGGATGACGGCAGCCATTATTACCAGAAAGAAAGACCAAAATATTTCAACAGTTCAGCCGGCCTGAAAGTGGTTGGCACTGTGCATCGTGTACAGCTTAAAGGGCTTTTGCCCGGTACCCGTTATCGTTACCGGGTGTACAGCCAGGAAGTGCTGAAGCATGAATGGGTGAATGTGCAATACGGCAATGTGGCTGCCACAGCCATATATAAAAGCAGGCCGCTAACCTTTGTTACGAATGGCAAGCCAGGCCCGTTTGAGTTTGCCGTGGTAAACGATATACACGAAAGGAATAATGTATTAAAACAGTTGCTTGAGCAGGTTGATTTTACAAATACTGCTTTTGTTGTTTTCAACGGAGATATGATCAGCCATTCCTTAAGTGAAGAGCAGGTGTTTAGCGGTTTCATGGATACTGCTACTGTTTTGTTTGCTAAAGAAACGTCGATGTATTATGCGCGCGGTAACCATGAAACGCGCGGGCCGTTTGCTTCAGAGTTTCCCAAATATTTTCCCGGCATAAATGGGCACCTTTACTACATGTTTACAAAAGGTGATGCGTGTTTTATTGTACTGGATGGTGGCGAGGACAAACCCGACTCGGATATTGAATACAGTAGTATTACCGATATGGATCATTACAGGACGGAGCAGGCCCGGTGGCTGAGTGAGATCACAAAGACAGATGCCTTTAAAAAAGCGAAATATAAGATCGCTGTCTGTCATATACCTGCTACTACAGGCTGGCACGGCAACCAGGAAATTATGAATAAATGGGTACCTTTGCTGAATGAAGCAGGCATACAAGTGATGATCAGCGGGCATGAACACCGGCACAGGATCATACAGCCGCATGCTATGGTAAAATTTCCGGTGCTTGTCAACTCCAACAACAATATCATCAAAGCAAAAATATCAGACAAAGAAGCACGTTTCAGCGTTTTTGATCCTGAAGGAAAAAAGGTAGATGAGCTGGTGATACATTAGCGGGCCTGACGGAATATTGATAACCCGGGCATTAGCTTTTACCTATCGGTAGGGTAACTTTTATTAGTTTCAAGGCAGAATAACGCATGGGACATGGTTATCACCGGCCAGGTTGGTGCCGCCCTTAGCAGTGTAGGCTATCCCGAAGAAAGTCTTACAACCGCTATAACTGAAATTGATTGGTTCAGGGTGTGTACGTGAGGCCGTGAATACAGATATATAGGGTTTGCTGTTTAATTGCCACAGATTCCAGATATGTTTTTAAAATGAATGATCTCTTATAAAGGCCTACACCACCTGCGGTATCGCCTCAATCAATCTTTTGGTATAATCGCTTTGCGGATTTTCGTAAATAGCATCAGCCTGGCCCATTTCTTCTATTTTTCCTTTATTCATAACGATAATGCGATCGCTGAAATAACGCACCACGCTCAGGTCGTGGCTGATAAACACGATGGTAAAACCCAGTTCTTTCTTCAAATCATTTAAAAGATTAAGCACCTGTGCCTGCACGCTTACATCCAGGGCCGAAACCGATTCATCACAAATAATAAAAGAAGGTTGTAAAGCCAGGGCGCGGGCTATAACAATGCGCTGGCGCTGGCCACCACTGAATTCGTGTGGATACCGATCGTAGTGTTCGGGTTGCAGACCTACTTTTTGCAATAAGGAGGCCACCCTTTCCCTCCTTTCCTTTGTGCTTTTTAAAATGCCATGAACGGCCAAAGGTTCTTCAATGGCGGCTCCGATCTTTTTGCGCGGATTAAGCGAAGAGTAGGGGTCCTGGAAAACGATCTGCAAATGCTGCCTTAGTTCCCGGAGCATGGTCGGAGGACAAGCAGTAAGGCTTGTGTCTTTATAGGAAACGGTACCCGCGGTTACCGGAATGAGTTGTAAGAGAGACCGGCCTAAAGTGGTTTTACCGCAGCCGCTTTCCCCCACTATTCCGAGGGTTTCATTTTCAAATACCTCAAAACTTACCTGGTCTACCGCCCTGGTATAGGTGAGCGGTTTGCCCAGCCAGTTTTTTTTGTTGGGGAAATGAACCGATAAATCCCGCACCTTAATGAGGGGGTTGCGAGCAGGAGTAGCTTCCGGTCGAACTGAAAGATTTTCTATTGTGCCGATATTATCCGCAGGGTTTAAAAAATCGCCTACCACAGGCAGCCGGTCTCCTCTTTTATGATTCACCGGCCGGCACGCAATGAGAGCCCGGGTATAGGCTTGCCGGGGATTCTCCAAAATACTTTTAACGCTTCCCTGCTCCATCATTTCTCCTTTGTACATAACCATTATCCGATCGGCAATTTGGGCTACCACGCCCAGGTCGTGGGTAATAAAAATGACGCCCATATTGGTTTCCTGCTGCAGTTCCTTTATAAGTTCCAGTACATTTTTTTGAACGGTTACATCCAGGGCAGTAGTGGGTTCGTCGCAGATGAGCAGCGACGGTTTGCAGCACATGGCCATGGCGATCATCACTCTTTGTTTTTGTCCGCCGCTCAGCTGGTGCGGATAGCGATTATAAATACTTTCGGGG
>JBEBUZ010000131.1:0-5241 GCA_040393015.1 Paraniabella yanshanensis | reverse complement strand
ATAAAAAGCCGGAATCATGGCCTGGAAAAACCTGAAACCGGCCTTTTGCCTTTTAGATAAATACAAAGAACCGCCCCCTGCAGGAGTATTCAAAAAAATACCGTAGAACCTGAATACTCTCATATAAGAAATGCTATACGGGGTTGGAGCAGAAAAGAGGTGTATGGG
The DNA here is from genome assembly GCA_040393015.1 of Paraniabella yanshanensis. Classification (GTDB taxonomy): domain Bacteria; phylum Bacteroidota; class Bacteroidia; order Chitinophagales; family Chitinophagaceae; genus Niabella; species Niabella yanshanensis_A. The sequence continues at coordinate 5,073 of JBEBUZ010000131.1, read as the reverse complement.
GAAACGGGGCCTGACCGGGACGGTCAGATCCTGTAGTAAACCAGGAGAGATGCCACCTGCACCGGCGCACAGGAGTGCGACGCAATTTCGATGCCATTGGCAGTGTAGCTGGTCCCATCAAGCCCAAAATTTCAAATTTCAAATAAGAGATTTCAATTACGTACCTTTGCACGCCCCAACAGGGGTTTAAGAAAATGAAGCATATCAGGAATTTCTGCATTATTGCGCATATCGACCACGGGAAAAGTACCCTGGCCGACCGGCTTTTGCAAACAACTAATACCATCAGCGACCGGGAAATGATGGACCAGGTGCTCGACGACATGGACCTGGAGAGGGAAAAGGGCATTACCATCAAAAGTAAGGCCATCCAGATCAGCTACCGGTCGAGGGCGGGCGTGGATTATACCCTTAACCTCATCGATACGCCGGGGCACGTAGATTTTAGCTACGAAGTGAGCCGGGCACTGGCTGCCTGCGAAGGCGCTTTATTGCTGGTAGATGCGACCCAGGGTATACAGGCTCAAACCATCAGCAATCTTTACCTGGCCATCGAAAACGATCTCGAAATCATACCGGTCATCAATAAAATAGATATGGATGGAGCCATGATTGATGAGGTAAAGGATCAGATTATCGATCTTATTGGCTGCAAGCCCGAAGATATTTTGTTGGCCAGCGGCCGTGCCGGGCTCGGTATTGAAGAAATTCTGGAAGCCATCGTGGAGCGAATTCCGGCGCCTCAGGGCGATGAAGAAGCGCCGCTACAAGCCCTTATTTTCGATAGTGTTTTTAACAGTTTCCGCGGCATTATTGTTTATTACCGTATTTTGAACGGTACCCTCCGCAAAGGCGACAAGGTAAAATTTGTGAGTACCGGCCAGGAGTACGAGGCCGATGAAATAGGTATCTTAAAGCTTAGGATGACCGAGAAAAAAGAAATCAAAGCCGGCGATGTTGGGTATATTATTACCGGTATTAAGAATGCGAAGGAGGTAAAAGTGGGCGATACCATTACCCTGGCCAGTAATCTTCATCCCGAGTCAATTAAGGGCTTTGAGGAAGTAAAACCCATGGTATTTGCAGGCATTTATCCGGTTAATACGGATGAATTTGAGGAGTTGCGCGACTGTATGGATAAATTGCAGCTCAACGATGCCTCTCTAACCTTTGAATTAGAAACTTCCCAGGCATTGGGTTTTGGTTTCCGATGCGGCTTTCTCGGGATGCTGCACATGGAAATTATCCAGGAAAGGCTGGAGCGAGAGTTTAAGCAAACGGTTATTACAACTGTTCCCAACGTAAGCTTTATTGCTTATACCACCAAGGGGGAAAAAATTGTGGTAAACAATCCGTCGGAGTTTCCCGATCCGGTTAAAACCGACAAAATAGAAGAGCCGTATATTAAAGCGCAAATCATTACCAAACCGGAGTATATCGGCAATATCATGACGCTTTGCCTGGGTAAACGGGGGATACTTGTTAATCAGAGTTATTTGACCACTACCCGTGTAGAGCTGATTTTTGAAATGCCGTTGACGGAGATAGTATTTGATTTTTACGATAAATTAAAATCTCAAACCCGGGGCTATGCCTCTTTTGATTATCATCCTTTGGGCTACCGGGATAGCGATATAGCCAAGATGGATATATTGCTGAATGGGGACAGGGTAGATGCCCTGAGTGCGCTCATACATAGGAGCCGTGCGCAGGATTTTGGCCGCAAGCTCTGCGAAAAATTGAAGGAGCTCCTGCCTCGTCAGCAGTTCCAGATTGCCATACAGGCCGCCATTGGTGCCAAAGTGGTAGCGCGGGAAACCATTTCGGCTATGCGGAAGGATGTTACCGCCAAATGTTACGGTGGCGATATCAGCCGTAAGCGTAAACTGCTGGAAAAACAAAAAGAAGGGAAAAAGCGCATGCGGCAGATAGGTAACGTGGAAGTGCCGCAGGAGGCTTTCTTGGCGGTGCTGAAGCTGGATGATTAGGGAGAAAGAAAGGTGTGAAGGTTGTTGAGGGTAGTTGAAGATGGTTGAATGTGGTTGAAGATGGTTTAATGTGGCGGAGGGGGTTAGGAATTAAATCTTAGATTTCAAATGCTGAATCGGTATCCTGGATCAAAGGTTTTTTCCCGATTTCCTTATTTTAATTTTAGGAATTTTTCTTAACTTTGCAGCCCTTTAGTTCTTACAGATATTTTAGAATATAGCGTACTAAGTTTAAATGTCTATTTTCTAATTGCCCGGGTGGTGAAATTGGTAGACACGCTACTTTGAGGTGGTAGTGCTGGTAATACGGCGTGCTGGTTCGAATCCAGTCTCGGGCACACAACCGACTTTTTTAGTCGGTTTTTTTATGCCTGAAAGTGCCGTAAATAGGGCGTTTCAGCCGATTCGCTTAGATATTCGTTTCCTTTGGAATAATCTTTATTTCTCATTTTACGTTACTGGAGCGTACAGGGTAAGCGCATCTAATTTTTGATATTTAGAAGTAAGTGTTCGAGATACTGGTCATCCCACCCTGCCATCTTCCACTTTCTCTTCATGCTGGCCTTTGTAGAATTATCCGCTTTCACAATATTTAATGCCATCCGGTTGAGTATAGCAAAGTTTTCAGCAGCATTTTTTGCTCTTTTACGACTGGTATCTTCTTTAAATGCGACATCTAAAACCCGGTGCGGGCTATTTTCTATCGACCAATGCTTTCTAACCAGGTGATTAAAACTTTCTGCATCCTGTTGCAGGTCAGATATGTAATAGTGTGTCTCTTTTTGATATAGCCCGGTTTTCTTATCGGTGCGCTCCCCGGTTATTTCAATAATACTTTTAAGCCCTGCCCATTCATCACAACCACACAAAATAGCCGCCAGGGTAATAAACAAAATATCGATGAGCTTGTGTTTTTTTGTCCCATCCACACGGGGATCTGTAGTAGTGCCGAACTGTTCAATAAAGCCTGTCATCCTGTCAATAAATTTTAAACACAAAATTTATCGACAGAACAGTCCCTGAAAACATGAACTGAAAACCACCCGCTCAGGTGGTCGGTTTGCTCCGGCGGAGCATGGTCCGTTTGGGCCGGCCCGGTATGGTCTGTCTCGTCCTTGCGCCAGTGAATATAAATGCTCTTTCTGCCTTAAGATTAGTTAGCAATTCGTGAATGTGCACTGGTGACTGTCCAGTCCTTTAAATAGCTGTGGCTATCCTTGGTAGGGTAGCCACAGCTAATTGGATATGTCGGCAGTCGTTAGTTATTGCGGTTAACGACAACGACCTTGCTGTAACTGCGAGTACCGTCTTTGTCTACCTGTGCGATGCGGACATATATTTTTTCTAGTGAGGTTTCTAAAGCCTCTCCCTTCGTACAACCTGCGCATGCGATAGACAAAGTTAACACCAATCCTGCGATTATCTTTCTTCTTCTGGATCTGCATTGACCTGCCAGTAGGAGTAAAGAAAGTAAACCGCCGCCCATTAAGGCAGGTAGGCTGTCTGCGCCGAAGGAGATACTGTATTGTAGTGAAAGATTTGAGTTACCACCAAGTGCTTTGGTGGGAGCTTTAGCTATTGGGGTAAATTGTTTACCGTCTTTTGAAAGTTCTATTTCAAAATATTCATTATTGGTTTCCTGGATGGTTTGCCATGTAAGCGTAAAGCCATTACCATTTGAGGTTGCACTAATATTACCGAAAGTTACCGGAAGGGCAACTGCGCTGGTGCCCAGAGTAGTACCGATAGTGGTTACTCCTGTTCCAGTATCATCTCCTGACCAATTAGCGGGATTGGTGAGGCGGGTTAGCCAAGCAGATCTGCTTGTTTGTGTGGTCGGCCCATTATAAAAAACGTTATCATATTGTTGCTCGAAGTTCGTAGCGGCACCAGGGTTGGTCAGTACGCCGACAGCATTAACGCCCTTGGTAAGCACATTGAGGCTACCTCTTCCATCTGGAAACATGGATTCGATAGCCGTGGCCGTTATAGTTGTTTGCCAGAAATCTGTATCCAGGTTGACATTACGGCTAGCGTTCAGACCAAAAATAAAATAGGGGTTACTATCTTCACCGCGATAGATAAAGACCTGTTCTCCATTTCCGGGCATAGCTTGTGCCACAGTAAAGCCGGTAACGGTAATGTCTGCGGTTCTGTTACTAGATTGTGTGATATTGGTAAGGTTAGTTACAGGGATATTGTCCGATCCCCCTATGGTCAGGGTAAAGATATCACCTGCGTTGACCGGCGTAGAAGGTGTCCAGGTGACAATTCCGTCAGCAGCCGGCGCCGGAACGATAAAAGATTGGGTTGCATTAGTCCATCCGCGGTCAGTGATTTTAATCACGGTACCTGGAGAAATATCCACCAGCGATGCAAAGGTAATTTTGTCATTGTTATTGTAAGCATCAATTCCTAATACGACAATGTCTCCCGCATTGATTTGAGCAAAACTGGAGGATCCTGATAGCAGCAAATAAAGGCCTGAGCAGGCTAATAACTTATATAAGTGGTTCATAAATGGGGCTTTAAGAGCGGAAAGATACATCCAAGAATTATAATGAGCAACAAATGGCAGATAATTGTATTGGAATTATGCTCAATACATTGGCAATGGACTAATGAGCATTAAACACGTTAATTGATGAAAAATAAAAGAATTAAACAGATGGAGATCATCAGTAAGTAAGGGTAGCTATTATAACTGCATTAGGTATTTTATTTCATATCGAAAGGAGGTATTCACGGAACGATTATTGATGTGCAATTGGTTTTAATAGCGGCGTTGCGTATTCGTACGAAACAAATTTGCCTATGCCACAATCGCCCGAGCGGGAATACCAAACCAAGCAATGCGGATCTGCATGTTACGGATAAAGTTAAATGGGCTGCGTGTTATCTGAATATTACCCTGCTGGATCATATCATCCTCACTAAAGAAGATTATTATTCAATGGCAGAAGAAGGAATGATATAGCCGCACTAAACTTTTAAGAAGCCACGCCTTTGATTGAGTGGCTTCAAAACGTGTATGAATTCAGCATCATGTGAAATAATCGGCCATAAATCTATCGCTTATATCTCC
>JBEBUZ010000130.1:0-5351 GCA_040393015.1 Paraniabella yanshanensis | reverse complement strand
GGATCTTTTTCTATTTTTTTGCGTTTCGCTGTTGCATTTGTTTTTGCTGTTCCTGCATTTGTTCGAGCCGCTCCTGCCATTTGGATTTTGTTTTCGGCTTCTTTCGATTGATCTCGATCTTGGCCAGTATCTTATCGTGATCGATAATATAATTCTGAATCACAAATTGCAAAATAAGGGTGATAATATTCGAAACGGTATAATACCAGGTGAGGGCGGACGGAAGGCGGTTAAAGAAGAACAATAAAAATACAGGCATAATATAGGGCATGTATTTCATCATCGGGTTATTCTGATCGGGAGTAAGGCTCATGCCATATACAGATATAACGAGGCTCGTAATGGCCGCCAGAATATTGAACAGGCTAAGATGGTCGCCCAATAAAGGAATATTAAACCCGAACCGGATGGGCGCATCGTAGGCCGACAAATCGGTAGCCCATAAAAATTCCACCCCGCGGAGATCTATATTGGAGTTAAAAAAACTATAAAGTGCAAAGAATATCGGAATTTGCAATAATGCCGGGATACAGCCTCCTAACGGATTTACGCCCGCTTCGCGGAACAGTTTCATTTGTTCCATACTCATTGCCTGCTGATCACCGCCGGTTTTTTCTTTGAGTTTGGCTATTTCCGGTCTTAAAGCCTTCATTTTAGCGCCGCTCAGGTAACTTTTATAAGTAAGAGGTGAAATAACAAGCCTGATAATAAGCGTTAATATTACAATAATGATACCGTAGCTGCCTACAAAACCCTTGAAAAAGTCGAAAATGGGAATGATGACAAACTGGTTAAGCGGCCTTACAAATGCATAAATACCCTGTCCCAGGTTCACCAGCTTATTAAGTCCGCCCCCTTCTTTTTTCAGAATATTATAATCAGCGGGGCCATAAAAAATGCTCAATGGAACGGTAGCTGTGGCACCCGGTGTAACGGATATACGCATATTGGTAGTGGATTGCGCTATCACATTGCTATCCTGAGGCTCCTTCCACTCCATTTTTCCACCGGCGAATTTGTTTTTTGCGATCAGGAAAGTGTTGAAAAATCTTTGCCTTACCCCTACCCAATCAACGGGTTTTTCAAATTCCACCATACTGGTTCTGCCAATAGTATGATAGTCAAAACTACCATCCTCTATATAGCCTACCTGGGTGTTTTGCCTTTCGAATTCAATGTCCGACTCCTGGCGGTGTGCTTCGTATTGCCATAACAGGTTAAGATTTCCCTGTGTGAGTAACTGACCCGGTTGCGTAAGTAGTATATTAAGGTCTATTTTATAATTATCCGGGTAAAGGATATACTGGTGGGTAATATAAGTATTGCTTTGGGTGCTATCGCCCCCTTTTAGTTCAAAACTAACCAGTTGCGATCCCCCCGGGCCCGGCTCCACTTTTCCGGCAGAGAAAAACAGGTCGCTGGTTAATGCGCTTTGGTTAGCCGCTGTATTAATTGGATAGGCAATTTTGTTAAAATCAGAAGCCGCCAGTTTCACCAGCTCATTTGTTTCCGCAGTTTTAAACTTTTTAAGCTCCACGTATTTAGGCTGTCCGCCCTTATTGGTAAAAGCAATTTTAAAAAGGCTGTTTTCGGCATAAACCAGCTCTTCTGTACCGCTTATTGTTTGGGTAAACATCCCTGCCCGGGAAACCTGTAGAAGAGAATCGGCCCTGGCAGCGTCCATTTGCAGGGCTGCTGTATCTATTTTGGGCTGCATGGCCTGGGCAATCGAATCGCGCCGGGCCTGTTCCACCATCATTGCCTGCTGTTGCCTGGAATTATAATAAAAATAAAAAATAAAAAGTACCGCTAAGAGAGTAAAACCAACGACGGTATTCCGATCAAACTTCATTCTAACCTTGTTTTTGTCCGGAGACCTCCTCCGGGGAGGCGCAAAGATAAGTATTGTGGCGAAGCAACCGCAGGTTTTGGAAAGATATTACAAGGAAGAATCTGTTAGTTAATTATCAAAAATTAAGCATATTGGTATAAAGCGCACATCCTAAGTTCGTAAATTTGACAGATGCAACTGGAAGAAGGAACCCTGTCATTAAAAGAACAGCTCGAAGTTATTCTCGAAGCCGGAAAAAAGCCCGAGATCAAGGAGTTTCTGGATGATCAGAATATCAGTGACGTTGTGGAGCTGGTGTACGAGTTCCCGGAGTATGAAGACGTAATTATAGCCAATATGTCGGTACACCGCGCGGTTAACGTATTCAAACTGCTCGATGTTACAGAACAGAAAAAAATTATCCAGGATTTACCGCCCAGCTATACCGCGGCACTCCTGAACGAACTTCCCGCCGATGACCGCACCGATTTTCTGGAAGAACTTCCGGCCAATGCGGTACGCGAGCTCATCAAATTATTAGACCCCGATGAGCGGGTTATTACGCTCTCCTTGCTGGGTTATCCCGAAAACAGTATCGGTCGGCTAATGAACCCCGATTATGTATATGTGTATTCACATAATACAGTGGCGGAGGTTTTTGATACCATCAAAAAGTACGGGAAGAACAGCGAGGCCATCAACGTCATTTATGTTATCAACCAGGCCGGAGAATTGCAGGACGATATACGGATCGGGGAGTTTATACTGAGCGACCCGGAAACAACGGTTTCGGAAATGATGGACGAAAGGGTTATTTCGCTGAATGCCTATGATGACCAGGAAACTGCTGCTGAGATCTTTAAAATGAATAACCGGGTGGCATTGCCGGTAGTGAGCAGCACCAACAAACTGCTGGGTATAGTAACCATCGACGACATACTTTGGGTAGCTACCGAAGAATACAGTGAAGACATGCAGAAGATGGGGGGTACGCAGGCGTTCGAAGAGCCTTATCTCGATATTTCCCTGTTCCGGCTGTTTAAAAAGAGAGTACCCTGGCTTGTGGTGTTATTTTTAGGTGAAATGCTTACGGCAACTGCCATGGCTTTCTTTGAAGATGAGATTGCGCGCGCCGTAGTTCTGGCGCTCTTTATTCCATTGATCATCAGCAGCGGGGGAAACAGCGGTTCGCAGGCATCCACTCTTATTATTCAGGCCATGGCCGTTGGGGAGGTACATATCCGCGATTGGTGGAGGGTAATGAAGCGGGAGCTTATTTCCGGTATTTTATTGGGTACTGTGCTGGGCGTTATCGGCTTTCTCAGAATATTTGTATTTCATCTTGTAAAACCCGACTTATACGGAGAACACTGGCTTCCTTTGGGATGCACCCTTGGTGTCACCCTGTTGGGCGTGGTGCTTTGGGGCACTTTGGCCGGAAGTATGCTGCCTATCCTGCTAAAAAAAGCCGGCGCCGACCCGGCTGTGAGTTCGGCGCCATTTGTTGCTACTTTAGTAGATGTAACAGGGCTGCTGATTTATTTTTCCGTAGCATTTATGTTATTGAAAGGCACCTTATTATAAAAAACATGCCTCCCCCGGAGCAAGCGGAACAGTTTGCGCAATCGGTTGCGCAAAAATAAATTTTCTTATTTTCGCCCCTTAATAAAAATCAAATACATGTGTGGTATAGTTGGGTATACCGGATCCCGGCAGGCTTATCCGGTCATCATTAAAGGGTTAAAAAGATTGGAATACAGAGGGTACGACAGTGCAGGCGTTGCCCTGCAGCAGGGCAAAAAAGTAACCATCTACAAAAAAAAGGGCAAAGTGGCCGATCTCGAAGATAGTGTGGGTACCCGCAATATTCCCGGTACCACGGGCATCGGCCACACACGCTGGGCCACACATGGCGAACCCAACGACCGCAATGCACATCCTCACTATTCCGCCAGCGGGAAGATTGCCATGATTCACAATGGTATTATCGAAAACTACGCACAACTCAAAAGTGAATTAACCCGAAAAGGTTACCAGTTTAAGAGCGATACCGACACCGAAGTACTTTTGAACTTTATCGAAGAAATTGCGGTGCGAAACAATTGTTCGCTGGAAGAATCCATCCGCATCGCTCTGAAACGGGTTACAGGAGCTTATGTTATACTGGTGATCGACGAAGAGAACCCCGACACTATTATCGCTGCACGTAAGGGAAGTCCGCTGGTCATTGGCGTGGGAAAAAACGAACATTTCCTGGGATCAGACGCCTCGCCTATGCTGGAGTACACCCGCGAAGTAGTATACGTGAACGACTATGAACTGGCTATTGTAAAACCCGGCGAACTGATCCTTAAAAACCTCGGTAACGAAAAAATAACGCCCTATGTACAGGAGCTGGATCTTGAACTGGCAGCTATTGAGAAAGGGGGCTATGAGCATTTCATGCTGAAAGAAATTTTTGAGCAGCCCGGTACTATTTATGATTGTTTACGCGGTCGCCTGGATGCCGCCGCCGGAACCATCACTCTGGCCGGCATACAACAATATGCTGAACAGATCATCAATGCCAACCGCATCGTTATTATTGCCTGCGGAACAAGCTGGCACGCGGGCCTGGTAGCTGAGTACGTTATTGAGGAACTCTGTCGCATCAATGTAGAAGTGGAATACGCTTCTGAATTCCGTTACAGAAACCCGATCATACACAAAGGGGATGTGATACTGGCCATCAGCCAGAGCGGAGAAACCGCCGACACGCTGGTCGCCATTGAAAGCGCCAAAGAAAAAGGAGCGATCATACTGGGCGTGGTGAACGTGGTAGGCTCCTCTATTTCCCGAGTTTCCCATGCAGGTGCCTATACCCACGCAGGTCCTGAAATCGGGGTGGCGTCTACAAAAGCTTTTACCGCACAACTTACGGTGCTGATGATGATAGCTTTAAAGATCGGTTATCTGAAAGGAAGCTTATCTGGCGACCGCTACAGAAAGCTTTTACAGGAACTGGACGCCATCCCTGAAAAAGCAGCCTGGATACTGAACCATCATGACCAGATAAAAAAAATAGCCGAAAAATATAAGGACGCACGCGATTTTCTTTACCTCGGCCGGGGTTACAATTTTGCGATCGCTCTGGAAGGTGCATTAAAGCTGAAAGAAATATCTTATATCCACGCCGAGGGTTATCCTGCTGCCGAAATGAAACATGGACCCATTGCATTGGTGGATGAAAATCTGCCGGTGGTTTTTGTGGCAACAAAAGATATTTATCACGAAAAAGTGCTGAGCAATATGCAGGAAATCAAGGCACGTAAAGGTAAATTGATCGCAGTTATCACCGAAGGCGACCGGCAATCGGAAGCCCTGTGTGATGACATTTTTGTAGTGCCTGAAGCCGATGAAGTAATAGCCCCCTTATTAAATGTAATTCCTCTGCAACTCCTTTCCTATTATATTGGCGTGGCAAAAGAATGTAATGTAGATATGCCACGCAATCTTGCAAAAAGCGTTACTGTAGAATGAT
>JBEBUZ010000129.1:0-5506 GCA_040393015.1 Paraniabella yanshanensis | reverse complement strand
ATATGCTTTTTTCGCGCCTGCGATATTTTTTCTGCCCGGGTCAGTACATCTTTCTCCAGCTCTGTAGTTTGTTTTTCGAGGCCGGCTATTTCATCGGCAATATCTGAAACGGCCTGCAATTTATCTTCCAACTGTTGTTGTATAGCTATCAGGTCGCCGGTGGATGTTGCCCCGTGTTTTTTGAGTAATTTATATCCCGCAGACAGACGATCGCTTAGTTCTTCTATTTTCCCTGCATCGAAATGAATGCTATCGTTAATATGATCCAGTTCTGAAGCAATATCGCTTAATTCGATCTGGGTACTCCGGAGACGATCTACCAGGGCCGGCAAGTCCTTGTGATATCCGGCAAAGGCGTTGAGCAGGTTAACCAGGCTCTTCAGTTGACTGGTCAAAGGCTGCTCACTTTCTGCCAGCTCGCCATAACTACGGGCCAGGGCATTTTTAATATCTTCGGAATTCGATAATAGTTTCAATTCCGTTTCTATTTCTTCGAGTTCGTTTTCCCGCAAATTCAGCGCGGCCAGTTCCTCAAACTGGAACCTGTTGTAATCACTTTCTTTTTCGAATTGCTGCTGTTGTTGTTGTAAGGTTTCTAACTGCTTCAGGCTTTGCTGCCATTTCCGGTAGGCGCTCCTGTAAGAAATAACCAGGGATTGTGTATTGGCCAGTGCATCGGTTACATTTACCTGGAAATCGCGGTCGCCCAGGGAGAGTGTGTCAAATTGCTGGTGCAGGTCGACCAGCATTTTACTCAATTCGTTCAATTGCGAGAGGTTTACGGGCGTATCGTTGATGAACGCGCGGCTTTTTCCATTGGTAGCAATTTCCCGCCTTACCAGTAAGCGGGGCTGTTCATCCAGGTCATTATCGATAAGGAATTTTTTGATCAGCTCGCTTCCTTCTGCGTTAAAGCTTCCTTCGATAATGCATTTTTTTTCCTTGTTCACCAGTGCGGTTGTATCGGCTCTTTCGCCCAAAATAAGATTCAATGCGCCGATAATAATAGACTTGCCTGCACCAGTTTCGCCGGTAATAATATTCATGCCTTCCGAAAAGCCAATTTCCAGTTCGCTGATGATGGCATAGTTGTTTATCGACAAATGTTTTAGCACCGCGCAAACTTCGGTAAAAAAATCGAAACAGATTTCGGTCAATGCCCTATCTTTGATTTTTAATGAAGCTTTCCTCGCAACATTTGCTCGGCATTAAAGACCTCACGAAGGAGGACATTTCCCTTTATTTAGATACAGCGTCGCAATTCAAAGAAGTTTTGCAGCGTCCGGTTAAAAAAGTTCCCTCGTTAAGGGATGTAACCATCGTTAATCTTTTTTACGAAAACTCTACCCGTACGCGCATTTCTTTTGAATTGGCAGAGAAGAGACTTTCGGCCGATACGATCAATTTTACAGCATCAGGATCCTCTGTATCCAAGGGTGAAACCCTGCTCGACACAGTGAACAATATTTTATCGATGAAGGTAGATATGGTGGTTATGCGCCATAGCGCCAGTGGTGCCCCTCATTTTTTGGCGCAGCATATCCCGGCCGCTATTGTTAACGCAGGCGATGGCACCAACGAGCATCCTACCCAGGGTTTGCTGGATGCTTTTTCCATCCGGGAAAAGATCGGGACGCTTAAGGGTACCAAAGTGGCTATTATTGGCGATATTACCCATAGCCGGGTGGCCATGAGCAATATGTATCTGTTGAAGAAAATGGGAGCGGAAGTGACCTTGTGCGGACCTCCCACGCTCATTCCCAAATATGCGGCGGAGGCATTTGGTGTGAATGTGAGTTATAACCTGCAGGAGACACTGAACTGGTGTGACGTGGCTAATGTATTGCGGATACAATTGGAGCGGCAGAACCAGGTGCTTTTTTCTTCGTTGAGGGAGTATAATCTTAGCTACGGCATCAGCCGCAAAATGCTGGAAAGCCTGAAAAAAGATATTGTTATTATGCACCCAGGTCCCATCAATCGCGGGGTGGAACTGGATAGCGACGTTGCCGACAGTGGCCAGTCGATTATATTACAACAGGTAGAAAATGGAGTGGCCGTGCGGATGGCGGTGTTATATTTGCTCTCGAACAAGAATCATTAGTAGACTATCGACCATCTACCAACCACATAACTTCAAAGATATGCCAGACAGAATCTGCCTTTTTCCCGGAACATTTGATCCTATTACCTTAGGGCACGAAGATATTATTAACAGGGCCTTGCCGCTGTTTGATACGATTATTGTGGGTATTGGTGTTAATACCTCCAAGGAACCGATGTTCTCGGCTTCGCAAAGGTTGAAATGGATCAAAGACATTTATGGCGACACCACCCGGGTAAAGGGAGCGGTTTATGAAGGACTGACCGTTAATTTTTGCCGCGAAATAGGGGCCCGGTTTATTTTAAGAGGTATTCGCTATGTGAGCGATTTCGAGTATGAAAAAACAATTGCCGATGCTAACCGCGCATTGGACAAAAATATTGAAACGGTTTTCCTCACCGGCGAACCCAAATATACTTCGGTAGCTTCTACCATTGTAAGGGATATTATTAAAAACGGGGGAGATGCCAGCCCTTTTCTTTCGAAAGTGGTTTGTGATTCGCTACCAGCCATTTTTCCTGCGAGGTAGAATTATTTTCTTAGCAGAAATGACCTTATTCTTCGGTAATAGTAAAGGTTATGGGCTGTTTGCGGTAAGATGTTACGGCCCGGCCGTTTTGAATGGCTGGTTTCCATTTGCCCGATTTTCGGATAACCCTCATCGCTTCTTCTTCCATGCCGTAGCCAATTTTTGTAAGGGCTTTAATGTCGTAAACATTGCCGGTCACATCTACTATAAACTGAACAATGGTGGTATGATTGCCCGGCGGCGCGCTATTTTTTGTTGCCACACTCGCATCAAGGTTGCGTTGCAGGAAATTGACCCAGTTGCCGGGGTAATCGGCGCTCACTTCCACTTTTGTGAAAACGTCCGAACTATTCTGCTGGTTCCTGTTTACATCTGCCGTGCCGGAATTCACTTTCTTCGAAACAACCTGGAAATTTACCGGCTGTAGACGATAAGATTTTACATTTTTATTGGAGCCACCACCTTCATTGTTGATAGCAGGCTGCCAGTTTTTTGAATGTTTCAGCACGCGAATTACTTCATCTTCCATGCCATACCCCTCATTGGTCACCGGTTCAAAACCAGACAAACTCCCGTCTTCATTTACAGTAAACCGAACCAGTACTTCATAATTTCCTGCAGGTGCTCCTTTATCGGTCGGTAACTGACCGTCAATATTTCTTTCAAGGAAATTATTCCAGTTGCCGGGGTAGCTGGCATCTACATCAATTTTCATTTCACCCTCTTTTAGCTTCATTTTTTGTGGCTCGGTATCTGTCCACCCCACAACTGTTACCGGTTGTAGTTTTCGATACCTGCCCGAACCGCTAATGTACCGCGCCGTTACTTCGTTGAAAGTTTGACGGGCGGCTTCGCCTTTTTCTTTCGCCGGAACCGTATCTTTTTTTGTTAAGGCTGCTTCCGGTATATTATTTACTGCTGGTTTTTTGTTTTCGTTAGTAACGGGCAAATGGAAACTGGCGGGCGCATCAGTCAATATGTTTTTAATCTCCTTTTTATAGGTAAAGGCGAATAGAGCAACAGAGAGGGCTACGATGGGTAGCACCAGCAATTTCCGGAGCCATTGGTAGGCCGGCTTTTTGGAGGTAGTTAACATGGCAATTCTTCTTTTAAGTTGATTATGAAAAAATGGATTGATCAGTTTTTGATTAGGAATGCCGATGGCTCGCAACAAAAGCAACTCGGCGTAAGAAACTTTATCGCCGCCGTCGGTGGCATGCTGGTCGGCCAGAAATTCCTGTATGGTTTTTATTTCTTTCCGATAGAAATAAAAAAAAGGGTTGAACCAGAAGACACAAATCGTTATTTCAATGAAAAGCAGGTCCCAGCTATGTTTGTTGCGTATATGGTATACTTCATGCAGAAAAATATGGTCGCCTTCGGGCGAATCGGTTTGGATGTTCTTGTTCCAGAACAGCCATTTAAAAAATGAAAAAGGAGAGTCGGGGTGATCGGTTTCAAAAAAGGAGATATCGTTTATCTTTCTGCCGGTTGCTTGCTTTCTGATCCGGAAAATATTGCATACAGCGGCTATTAATTTTCCAAAAAGTAAAGCAGCCATCAGTATATAAACGCCATACAAAAGAAAATGGTAATCGGAGCCTTGCCGGGCCTGAACGGATACGCTTTCTCCGATATTTACCAGGGCGTACACAGGATTGGCGTTGTTCATACTATTTACTTGTACCGGTATTTTTATCAGGGGTAGCAGCAGGCTTAGAGCCACGGAAAACAGCAGGTAGAACCGGTTATATTGATGAAACCGTTCATTCCTTAAAAAGAAATGATAGTAGCCGTATAAAACGCCCGAGCAGGCAATCGTTTGTAACAAATAAGTAAGCATGGGATACTATTTATTTTTTTGTGTTTTGATTTGCTGCAGCAGGGCTTCCAGTTCTTCCACACTCAGGTTTTTTTCCTTTACCATAAAAGATACTACGTTGGCGAAAGAGCCTTCAAAGTATCCCTTTACCATTTGCTTCATGGTTTTTTTGGAGTAATCTTCCTTCGACACGGCGGCGCTATACTGGTGTTGGCGGCCAAATACGTCTACGGTGACGAATTTTTTTTCTCCGAGTATTTTGAGAATGGTGGCCACCGTGTTTTGGTGTGGTTTGGGAAGGGGCATGGCCTCTACAATCTCTCTTAAAAATTGCGGGCCGCCGGTCCATAAGATGTGCATGATCTGTTCTTCTGCTTTCGTGAGTTGTTTCATTGCTGTATTTTTCTGAATTGAATGCAAGATAAAACTAAGTTTTTAGTTTGACAACTATTTTTTTAGTTATAAACAAGCCGGATCAGTGAATCAATCCTATTTTTCTTATAATGTTCTCGCATTATGTTAAATAGCTTAGCTGAAAATTTATTTCTTTTTTGAAGGGTAGGGGATTAAAAAAATAATTTTCAGGGTGGGGCTCTGGCATATTCTTTGGCAAGCTTTGACTTGTGTGTGAGCTTTGTAATTCTTGGTGGTGTTTTACTAACCAGGGAAGTTCTTTTCTGAATATTTCAAACAACTGCAAAATACTTGTCGTTGTTCCAATTCATTTTTTTCATTTGCTCCAATGCAATTTCTCTTGTGCTTGCAACAAACTTACCTTTTTCTGGGTGAAACGGTTGAACGATAAATTTTTTACTCCTGTATGCTGTTCCGAAGTATGCTTTTTGATATAATATAGAGAAAACGTATTCATTATCCGATTAAAATGTTTATTCGTTTTCCAAGCCCAAACTCAAAAATCCTGTAAAGTGTAGAAAGCTAAAGTTATCAATTTTCAAATTTTCTCGGATAGATTTTTTGTCTTTAAATCCTGTTCAAAAAGAAGCGTTGGCTGCGTGGAAATTTACACATAATGTCTAATTATAGGACAAAA
>JBEBUZ010000128.1:0-5849 GCA_040393015.1 Paraniabella yanshanensis | reverse complement strand
GTTTTTAGTTTTTTATTAAGTGCCATTGCTTTCTTGTTTATTGTTTTCGCCGCCCATCTTTTATATATAAAGAACGGTAACCGGTTGCTTAATCGCCTGCTTTCGGTTCAGTTGCTGACGAGATTTATTCAAATATGCGTGTTTCTTTTTATAAGTACCGGCAACCTGCTGTTAACGACCGGATTTCTGCAAGTATTAATTCCCCTGTTTTTTTTAGCACCTGCCTGTTCTTACCTATATGTAAGAAGCTTTGTTGGCGCCCAAACGGTCCTTAAAAAATCCGATGCGCTTCATTTTATCCCTTTTTTGCTGGCGCTCCTGCACCGGCTGCTCCCTGCGGAGCCTGTAAACTGGCAAACCGTTTTTAGAGAAATTATGACCGGTGGCCATCTTTCTGTTTCGGAAACGACAGGCTTTTTCCCGCCGGCATTTTATAATTACGGCCTGGCTGCCTTAATAATGGGATACCTGATTGCATCCTGGCAAATTGTATTATCGTCGGGACTGATTAAGAAAAGTAAATGGGATACTCACAAACTTTGGTTGTTTTTTTACTTATCTACTTCCACTTTTTTTAAAATCCTGCCCTTTGCGGCGGTACTATTTAAGATAGCGGGAGGATCGTATGTACAAAACCCCGTGTTTCTTATTATAAGTTGCCTGGTGCTCCTGTTTATGATGGTATTTATATTATACCAACCGGGCATTTTGTATGGTTATATATTAATTAACCAAAAAAGAAAAGGCGCGAAAGAACCCCGGAAAGAGTCGGTTTCGCGAAAAATTGCAGCCCCCGCCGTTAAAATTAACACTTCGCAGCAGCAAGCCTATGCACACACTATCAGCCGCCTGATGGAGGAGGAACAGCCTTTTCTGTCATCCGGGTACCAGATTATTCACCTGGCTCAAACCCTTCGGATTCCCGTGCACCATTGTTCCCAGACTATCAACCAGCATTTTGGCAAAAATTTCCGGGACTGGCTCAACGGGTATCGCATCCGGTATTTTATAGGCCGTTACCGGGAGGCGGCCGATACTATGACCATCGAAGCATTGGCTTTACAATCTGGTTTCAAAAATATTACGACGTTTTACAATGCGTTCCGGAAAGAAACCGGTCAAATGCCCCGGGCTTTTTTCGAAACTCCCACATTGGGCTAACAACACACTGTTTTTTGCGGGAGAACATAAAAATTTCTATAAGAATTGAATAGTTATAGAAATTTTACGGCAGCCGGAGAGGTCATTTCCGCGCGGAACGCTACGTTTGTCCGAAACTGCTATTGATATGTTTAGAAAAAATCTACTACTTATTTTTATTTTTATATCGCTTGCTTATTTTCCAAACGCGCAGGTGTTGTATGTAGACGGCACCAGAACTGCTGATGGAGACGGCGCTTCCTGGAGCACTGCTTATAAAAGTTTACATAATGCCCTGGTAAGAGCTAATGCCGACAATAATATCTGGCAAATTTGTGTAACCGGGGGCGCCCGGGTTACCCCTTACAGCCCCCAGTCGGGAAATCCCAATAACACCTTTCTTATTTCGAGGGGTGGGTTAAAACTAACCGGCGGGTATGCTCCCGGTGGTTCGGCCGATCCGGTGCCGGGGAAAACATCGGTATTAGAGGGCAACCAGTCGGTTTATCATATAATGGTAATAGCGGGACTTGGAGCCGATGCCAGCGAAATAGAAATAAGCGGATTTACCTTTAGTGGGGGACGGGCGGGGGCAGGTTCCCGTTCCAATTATAACGGGGTATCGGTTCCCAACAATTCGGGTGGGGGCATCGTGGTTTCGGGAAATGACAATCTGGAAAAAATCATCTTCAGCCATTGTGAGATCAGGGCGAATTACGCAGGCAACACGGGCGCGGGTGTGTATGTAGAAGCGTCGGTTCCCGTATTCCGAAACTGTTTGTTTTGGGGTAATTACGCCGATTATGGCGGCGCAGCATTTAACTACGCTAACTCCCATACCCGCTATATTAATTGTACCATTTCGGGCAATCACGATAATCACGGCGGTGGAGGAATGCGTAATTCAAATTCGGACCCGATTATTGCCAATACCATTATTTACGGTAACGACGGAGGGATCGCCAATAATGATGGAGCCAGTCCTGTTATTTCCACTTCACTGGTGCAAGGAATTGCTTCCACAAACAACGGCAACCTTAACGGTAATGCTACCGACCCGGTTTTTGAGTCGCCTCTTCCCATGCCAATTAACAGTACCCCGCCCGCCAACGCAAGAGTCGATTACCGGCTGAAACCCGGAAGTCCTTGTATCAATAAAGGTGCAACTACTCCTTATACGGTAAACGGAGGAGATTTACAGAGTGATAACGATTTTTGGGGTAGTCCCAGGATGATGTCTGAAACAATCGATATCGGAGCTTCCGAAGGATTTGCGGTTTCGGCCGCGGGTATCGTATACGTAAAAAAAGGAAGCAGGGGTGCCGGTGACAATTGGCTGAATGCAATGGGCGAGCTTGCGGACGCCGTGAGATTAGCCAAAACCAGCCCCGCTATTAAACAAATATGGGTGGCGGCAGGAACCTATAAGCCCATGTACAGTTATATCGATGAGGAATTTGGACTGGACAAAGGATCCGAAAATGCGCTTCTTATAGTGAGAGACCTCAAAATATACGGTGGCTTTTCGGGGGGCGAAACGAATATTGCGGCCCGTAATTGGAAAATAAATGAAACAGTCATAAGCGGCGATCTTGACAATAGTAACACACCCGGGGAAGGAGATGCCAACCACCTGGTTGTAAGAGTAGGTAGTTCACAAAATGCCATACTGGATGGATTTACACTCACCGGGGCTTATAATATGAATGAGCAGGACCAGGACGATGAAACGGTAAACGGTGTGACCTATGTATGGAACGGTACGGGCGGAGCCATCCTGATAAGCAGAGGTAGTATGACGGTTAATAACTGTATTATCGCTGACAACAGCGGATTCTGGGGTGGCGGAATAGGAATTAATACTACCAATGAAAACCAGGTGTCCGTATTCAGAAATTGTCTTATTACCAGGAACCAATCGAAAGTAACAGGTGGCGGAATTTCTATGGTTGATGCCTATGCCACATTTATCAATTGTGCTGTAACCGAAAATAAAGCCGGCCATAGTTTGCCAGGGATAGAAGCCGCCCGGGGGCAGACGATCTTTATTAATTCTACGATCGCCAATAATGGTCAATCGTATTTTTACCGGCGGGAGGGCCTGACAAGCCCCCCGCACCTATTTTATAATTGTATTTTCTGGGATTATATTTTAAACAGTTACGCAGCAAGCGCGATATTCAATTCCATTATGAAAGACGGGAGCAGCGAGGTCTTTATCAGGGGGGATATCGTTGCTATCGGAGAAGGAAATATAGATTCATACCGCTTAAGTGCAACAGATCTTTTTGTGGATTATGTAAATGGCGATTACACGCTCAAGCCCGGCAGTCCCCTGGTAAATGCAGGCAATAATAGTTTTTTTGAAAACCTCGGTGTTCAAACCCGGGATCTGGCCGGCAATAAGCGTCTTTGGGGGCCTAAGATAGATGTGGGCGCTTACGAATACCAGGGCGCCGACGCACTGCCTGTTTTATTTGGCCATATCAGCGCTACGCTTAAAGACAACAGGTTGTTGGTAAACTGGATCACCGAAACCGAAAGTAATAACGATCATTTCTTATTACAATTATCCTCGGACGGCGTAAATTTTAAAACGATCCAAACCATTAAAAGCAAGGCCTCAGATGGAAATAGCAGCGAACCATTGGAATACAGCAGCGCCATTTCGTTCCCGGCCCTAACGGCAGCAGGCCTTTTGTTTTTAGCTTTTAGCATGGTACGCGCATCCGCCCCTAAGATAAAATACAGGGTATTACTATTCCTGCTGGGAGCTATTTCATTCGGATCCTGCCAAAAAAGAGACCTGTTTAAATCGGTTGACGACGGAAAATTATTTGTACGCATCATACAGGTAGATAAGGACGGTACAGAAACGGCATCGAAAATTATCGCGGTAGTGAAAGAGTAAACAGGAGAACCTTAAAAACAGGAAACTTAAAATATTTCTTCTTACTAAAATAAATCGTAGTTCCATGGAACCGGGTCATTCCTCCTATCTTTGAGGCACAATTGCCCGGAATTTGCATCAACCATATACTAAAAATACTGCGCGGTTATTTTATCAATTTTCATTAGGAGCTGTCCTCCTGTTTCTGCTTCCACTGTTTGGCGCTGCCCAGTACGACTCGCTGCTGCATAAGCCCTATGGTAAAAATGTAAAAGGCATTCATGCCCTTTATGGGCACCTGATCAGTATCAATGATTCTGTAAAAAGAGCAGAAAAAGCGGGGGAAATTAAACGTTTTGCCCAAAAACACAAAGACAGAAGCCTCGAATTGAATGTGGATTTTTTCCTGGTCTTCTGGAACGCTTTTTACCAGCGGCAGCCCAAAGAAAAATCGCTCCAACAACTGGAGGAACAGTTGGTACGCAGTTCAAAAGAAAATGTCGATTTTTTAAGAGCCCGTTCTTTAAGAGCGCTTGCGGAGTTTTACTGGAAAATTGAAAAAAATTACGAACTCGCATTCGAACAATACCTCTTGCTGGATAGAGAACTGACACCGGCCAACCCGGCAGATTACCCCGAAATGGCAAGAGACCTGATGCAGATTGGCGAAGCGTATTATTTTTTCCAGGACTATGCCCTGGCACGTACCTATTTCAAAAAAGCCATTGCCCTTCCGGAAAACAGTTTCAACACGATGGTGATGAATGCCGCCCGAAATAACCTGGGTCTCTGCTACCAGCAGGAAAGCCAGCTCGATAGTTCTGATTATTATTTTAATGAAGTACGCCAGACAACCTTCCCCGAAGCACGGGTATGGAAAAGAATAGCCACCGGCAACCTGGGTGCAAATATGTACCTGCGAAAAGAATTCGACAAAGCCATGCCTCTGCTGGAAACTGACTTTTACGGATCGGTGGAAGAAAATGACTACGGTTGTGCGGCGGGCGCATCAGTTTTGCTGGCCGATATTTTCCGCAACAGGGGAAAACCGGAGATGGCTAAAACATTTATCGATCATGCCCGGCACTATATCCGGAAAGCCGAGCAGCCCGACCGTTTGAGACTGCTTTATCCGGTAATAAGCAAGTGGTATGCGGCAAAGAATGATATGGAAAGAGCGAGCCTTTATCTTGACTCGTCGGTAGCCGCGCTGAACAGGTACAATGAAAAATTCAGCGCTTTGAAGGTTTTAAGAGCTCAGCAGAAAGTAGACCGACAGCAGGAAGAACTGCAATTAGCTTCTTTCACCCTCGAAAGGGAAAGAAAAATAGCAGAACGGAATTTTCTTATCCTCCTGGTGCTTATTTTATGTGTGGTAACGGTGCTTACCTATTTTATACAAAAGAAAAAGCAGCTCCACAAAGACCTTAAATTACAGGCGGCTAACCAGGAACTGGAACTGGCCAGGCTTAATCTCGATAGCTTTACCCAGAGCATCCGAAAAAAAAACAAGCTGATAGAACAGTTGCAAAGCCGCAATCCGGAAGAAGACAAAGCCGAACTTTTTCAGCAGTTGCAGCAAAGTACCATTCTCACAGAGGACGACTGGCAATCCTTCCAGCAATTATTTGATAAGGCTCACCCCGGGTTTATACAGCGGATAAAAGAAACCCAAACCACCCTTTCCATTGGAGAACTCCGGTATTTTGTATTGTCGCGTTTAAATCTTTCTACCAAAGAAATGGCCGCCATGCTGGGTGTATCACCCAATGCTATACAGGTAATGCGCCATCGGATACGCAAAAAACTACATCTCGCC
>JBEBUZ010000127.1:0-6182 GCA_040393015.1 Paraniabella yanshanensis | reverse complement strand
GTAGAAGATTTATTACGAACCAAAATTGGTTTTATGATACACTCACTATTTTTCGACCTAATTAAATTACAACCGAAAGGAGATCATACAGGCCTTTCGGGCTTCTTAACGGAAAGGGGATAACCTGGCTTCAGCGGAGTCACACCCCCTTTACTTAACAATTATTTAAATTCTATTATTCACATTCAAAATATTATTAAAATGATAAAGAAATTAATCTTCTCAGCTAGCGCCCTATTCGCAGTTGCTGTAGTAATCGTTTTTGGACTCAGTGCGTTTAAAGCATCACCGCAAAACAGCGATTCTAATAACATCAGAGAGAAAGAAAACATCAATATAGATGAGTTTGTCTGGACTTATGTTGGAGGCGATCCCACCTCTCCTTCTAGCTTTCAATTTCAGGGTTCTACTCCTATCCCCGGCTCTCTATGTTCTGGTAGTGACACTCTTTGTGCTATAGTTGCACCGTCACAGAGTCCTACTGATCCAGAAACAAGTCTGCCTGAAATCGATGAAACACTTGAGGATTTGATACAGCAAGCAATGGCTACTAAAGAAGCGAATCCGGCGGCTGGCATCTACCTTAAAGAAGAATAACTTTAAAAGTAAAAGGAGATGAATAAGATCATCTCCTTTTACCATTAATGCTGTTCAATTCCCGATATTTCAACTACATTTTTCGGGATAGGTGAACGAAATCCTTCCTTTAACAATAAATACTCTCTCCCTTCTATGACTCGCCTGGGGTTAATCTTATATTTAGTGTCATTAGATAGCCGCTTTATGTCGAGCCATCTAATACCAGATCGAAAACAAAGTTGCTTTCTCCGCTCGTCTAAAGTCAACTGAATAATATCGGGAGATGAATCTTCAGTTAAAAGAAAGAAATTTCCTGTAGGGTATCTATTTTTTCTTAGCGTATTCAAATCCTCTAATGCTCCCTTGATATCGGAAAGTCGCGCTTTACACTCGGCACTTATGAGCCATATTTCGTCAGTGCATAGGCCGTTAAATCTTGCATAAGATCGTGAACCCATATAATTTCCCTTAAAGTAGTGAGTCCCGTCGGCGTTATTACCAAAAAACGCTCTTTTCCTTATATCGAAGTCATCAAACATTTTATAAAGAGTAGAGTCAACTACTCCCGTTCGGTAATCAATTGGTTGGTTGATTGAACCAGCTACGGTGGTACAATGATAGACTACTTCGGTATTAAATTGAGGGAATGGCGCGTTCGCAGCGGCGTTTATAGTATTATAGTCAAGTAAAGTGCTGTATGTTTTCAGGCAGTCCGATGCATTTTGCAAAGCATTTTCATAGTCGTTCATTTTCAGATATATTCGGGCTAGCAGTCCATAAGCTGCTGCTTTTGAAGGCCGTGTTTTATAGTCAATCTGAGGAGGCAGGAGATTTATAGCTTCTTTCAGATCGCTGATCATTGAGGTATAATTTTCTTCAAGAGGTGGCCGAACAAATACCTCCGCCGGGTCTATGGATTTTCTAATAGGCACACCGAGTTCGTCATTTGCAGTTGTACTGTAAGGATTTGTCCAAATAAGTACCAAATGGTACATAGCCCAGCTTCTTATAAAAAGAGCCTGCCCTTTGATACTATTGTAATCGTCTTTTTCTCCCTCGTTAATTTTTATTCTTTCCAAATTTTCAAGTACCAGGTTGGCAATATAAATATCTCCGTAGCACTTTGCCCAAGCATCGTAAAGGGTAGCTGCGTCAGCCTTAGTACTCCAAATATATCTATCCCGATTTTCTTGTGAAAGCCCGTTAAAGGATCCATTCGTTAAATAGTAGTTATCGCTGGCTATTTCTGGTTGTGCCGAAAAACTTTGTAAGAGTTGTCCGTCATTATTTAACAAAGACTGCAGATCATTTAAAGTAGAAATCACTACCAATTTACTGTCGGGTTTCCTATCCAGCCATTTCGAACAAGAACTACATAATCCTGTTAAAAGAACGAAAATGGCAATTAATATTTGATAATATCTGTATTTCATATACTTTATTTAATGTTCAGAATATGATTATTTAAAAATGTACCCTTCCAAAATTTCTTCCTAAAGCTGGATCCTGATTCCCCCGCTTACAGAGGCGGGAGCCGGATAAGAATTGGTGTCGGGATCAATAGACTCCCTGGACTTTTTCCATAATATACCCAGGTTAGAAGCATTAAAATAAACCTGGCATTTGCCTACATTATAGGCCACGTAAACATTTTGTAAACGTATATTATCTGCAGGCTCCACGGTAGCCGAGGAATTTGTATAGTAGCTATCTCTTCTTCCGTCTGCAGGGTATATCATCGATGGAACATTTGTTCTTAATTCATCGCCAGGTTGCTGCCATCTTTTAGCGTAGTCAGAATAGCCTTCAAGTCCGCCGGAAAACAATTGCTCATAATGCAATGCATTCGCTTTTCGAAAGTAGTGACCTCCTGCATACGTTATATTAACAGCAAGATTTAATTTTCCAAATGTCAAAGTATTTCTCACGGCCCCATACAATACAGGCCGGGATGGTCCGGAATAAATAAGATCATTGGCTGTTAAACTATCCGTTATACTTTGATATTGTGTGGATGGAACACCGTTCAAAATACCAAGAGGATATCCGGTCTCATGATCGAGACCCATAAAGGGGTAGCTAACCAATAAAAAGCTACCCTTTCCTTCTGAGATCGCGATTTTATTTCCATCGCTTATATATGAACTTATAGAAGGTCTTTCGAAATAATATTTCCTTACCTTATCCTTATTGTAAGAAACTATTAACCCCGTTTGAAACTTAAATTTCATTTGATCGACCCATTTTAGATGAAGTGTTAAATCAACACCTTTGGTACGGAGATTGGCGCTATTCATTTTCAAACTTTTTCCGTAACCCAGGGTTATATCAATGGGAACCAACGAAATCAGATCCCGGCAATCTTTAACGAAAAATTCTGCAATGCCGCTGATGCGCGAGTGCTTTGAGGCAAATTCAATACTGGTGTTAAATTGCGCAACTTCTTCCCACCTTAAGTTCGGATTCGGTATATTATCTATACTGGAAAATTTCAAATTCGTATTTAACGAAGGAGTCTGTATATAACGAAGTGTTAACACTGCAGCTACCGAATTGTCGATATTCCCTTGTTTACCGTAAGTAAACCGCCAGTTCAAAGTGGGGAGAAAATCGAGATGATAAAAACTCTCTTTCGATAGATTCCATAAAAGTCCTGAACTCCAAAGGGGTTTCCACTTAGCATTTGTTTCAACGCCAAAAAGGTTAGAAGCGTCTCTTCGACCACTAGCTGTAATGTGATATCGTCCTAAAAATGTATATGAGGCATTGCCATAAAAACTTATAAAGCGATCCGTAGTATAGGATAGGCTGGCCGCATTCGGGATCCTGGCAGATCCTCCCGTGTATTGAGGCTTAGTCGCGACGAAGTCAACGTTATTGTAAAGTTTCAAATCGTCATCATAACCATAAAGTGTCGAGCGGGCATTATTCGACCCAAGTATTTCTCTGAATTCTGCGCCCCCTAAGGCTGCTATTCGGTGGTCACTCCATTGCTGATTAAACGTAAACTGATTCCGAATTTGATTAGACTGGACAATATTCGAACTGCCATTCAGAATACCTCCATAGGGGACGGCACTATTTGTATAGGGCCTGCCTAAAGGCGTAAACTGATTAATCATATTTCTTGCATAATATGACTCAGGTGAGTAGTATACTGTTGCCTCTGAAATTTGCCTTTGATACTGGTAGATAAACTCATTATTAAGGACAGATAGAATTTTCTGTTTATAAGATACTGATGAGGTTAGGTCGGTAACTTTAGTAGTTCTCGATGTTCTTCCTTTTTCTTCAAGCGGTATATAGTTCCAATCAAGCAGCGCACCCTTTCCAACCGTGTCGGTAAAATTGGTGTTATAATAGACCGGTAAACGCAGGGCTCTTCCCATTTCGTCCGCCAGTCTCGTATATGGCCAAATCAAGGTCGATCCGGCCAGGGTACGGTGTATCTGCATAGCATTTGATTTGTACTCATCAAGTGTAATAGTATTTGACACGTTTAATTCAGAACCCTTCCAGGGGTTGATGGCTACAGCCTGTCTTAAAGTAATGCGTCTGCGGTTACTTCCATCTCTATTGCCAATCGCCTCATTATTATCGAATCCGCCCGATAAAATATAGCTGGCATTTTTGGATCCGCCATTTACTGAAAATGCCGCTTGTACATTTTCTGAAGGTTTATAGTAATACTTTTTAACTTCGTCCCGATAGCTAAATTTTGCCAGGCTATCCAGGCTCCGGGTGGCGGCTTCGGGCGTAATATGATTTTGTTTTTGATTATGAAAAATTGCTACGGCTGGTGGAACTACATTATTGTTCGCAGAAGACGATAGAACATTGCTGTAATACCCGTGTTCATACAAATACTTTTGTAACTGAATAAATTCCATCGAGCTCATTTGTGGTGTATAATTAAAATCGGGAATAAATCCTGAAGTGATGTTGGCGTTGAGCGACACGGCGGTTTTTCTATCATATTTACCCTGCTTGAGTTTAATTACTATTACTCCGTTACCCGCCTGTGCTCCCCAAATACTTGCTGCAGCAGCATCTTTCAAAATAGTTATATCCTCAACGTCATTAGGATTTATATTACTTAAATCTCCATAGTAAGGAAAGTTATCGACGACAACTAACGGATCCTGCGCCCCGAAATTATCCCGCAGAGTACTTATGCCCCTTATTGTCAGGCCTGTGTTTCCCGCTGGTGTAGAACGTCCTTTAACTGCCGTCATTCCGCTTGCGACACCGTCGAGTCGATCCAAAATATTGGTGGTAGCTCTTTCATTTAGCCGTTCGGAAGAAATTAAGACAAATGAACCGGTAACTCTGTCCGAAGGTAACCGCTGATAACCAGTACTAATTGTTACAGCCTCTAAGGCGATTGCCAAAGGTTCTAAAAAGACATAATTTGTCAGGGAGAAGGCCGATATTGTCATCTGCATGGGGGTGTAGCCTACAAGGGAAATAAAAACAGAATCATCACCTTTCAAATTACCTTCTATACGAAAGAAGCCTTTGCTGTTGGTTTTGGCGGACAACTTAGCTTCTTTAACCTGTATTAACACGTTTTCAAGTGGTTGATTGGACCTTCGATCAAATATCTGGCATTCTAATTTGTGCGTCGGTTGCTGCGCAACCGCAACCAAATTAAATACAGTTAGTACGAATATGTAAAAGTTTCTCATTTAAATGGTTTTAATTTTTTATTATTGTCAACAAACATTAATGGGATGTTGCTGTTTTTTTCTCATTTATAATTAAGTAGCTGGCTTCGGCACCATCAGGGCTCCGACGACTCTCTATATATGTTTCAAGACCGAAAAAAAAATCCAAATCACTTTTCATTTTCATAAAAACAATTTTCTCGTCTACACCCGCGGGATAAATACACTCATAGCAGTAGACATTTTTTTGGTTCCATTCCGTTCGATACCCTTTAGACCTGTCATAATAGAACCGGTCGATATCTTCAACATTCAGAATAATCCTCGACTTTCTTTGCCGAAAAATTTCGCTGTTTTTTAGCGCTATCGAGTATAAGTCGAGAATAGAGCCATTGATTCGAACAATCCCGGGCTTCTGGTTATTCATAAGACCCTGGTGACCCCGGGCATCGTAACCGGCGACATTACCGGTTATGGCACTGTACATTACTTTGTCGGGATTAGTGAAATATTGAGGTTCCCTCAATATTAATTTGGGTTCTTTAAGATCAAGATGCTCTACGTCATTTTTTATTGGCCAGTCTACTTGCGTTTGGTATAAGGCCTTTTCAATATTGTCGCTGTTGAAGTATTCTGAAGCGGTAATTGCCTTTACAACATTGTCGGCACCTATCCAAACCAGGTGCGACACTGCCGTAAACGGAAAATATTTATAAAGTATGCTATCCTGAATAACCGTTGGCAAACTTATATTTTGCAGAGAAGGGATTCTGGCCAGCAATTGCCGGGTTTTTTCCTTCGTATTGTATCTCGTAACTGTTATAACCTGTATTTGATTATTGTAGATTTTTTGGAGGCTGTCGAATTTTGGAAGTGCTGCTATACAACTAGTACATGACAATTCCCAAAAATCGAGAATGACCATTTTGCCTTTAA
>JBEBUZ010000126.1:0-6334 GCA_040393015.1 Paraniabella yanshanensis | reverse complement strand
GTTCGGCAGTAAAAGAGGGGAAATCGGAGGCGAAGGTGAAAGTTCCTCAGCCCGAAATCAGAATTACGGGTTTGGAAAAGCCGTTCAATGACTCTCTGACCGTGGAAACACAGTGGCTGAACAATTGCCTGGCCTTCAGGGATTATAAACTTGGCGATATCGCTTCCGAAATTTCGAGGTGGTACGGCGTTACGGTTGAAATTAAAGATAGTAGCCTGGAGGAAAAAGAATTTAGCGGCTTGTTTAAAGATGAAACCGCCGAACAAGTCATGCATGCATTGAAATTGGCTGGTGGATTTAATTATACCATCGACAAAAATAAAATAACGATTGTTCCTTAATCCCTTAAAATGATGGTTATATGAAAGTAGTAACATAATATTCTTCCAAAAAAAGAAGGAGAATGCTACCAACATTCTCCCGAGGTCTTTCAAACAAAGTTGTATTTGCGACAACACTTTTTTATTTAAAAACCAATGTAAAGTTATGCAAAAAAACTGCACTTCTGTATCGGTATTTTGCGATAGATTGGTAACAAATATCTGCTATAACAGAACTTGCTATAATTTAGGGCTTACTCTTCCTGTTCCAGGCAGTTGCAGATAATATATCCACACTTCATGTTTTTCATTTCCGGATTGTTTTGGCCAGGTTGAGCTAATAATTTGTCATTCCCTCTTTCAATTTTACTTTCTAAACGTGTAAGCTGTATGATTCGTTTATTTGTGCTGTTATTGACCTTAACCAGTCATTGTATGGCGTTTGCCATTGAGTACCATGTTTCTCCCCAGGGGCATGACAGTAATAAAGGCAGTTTCCTGGCTCCTTTTAAAACCATTTCAAAAGCGGCTTCTATTGCAGTGGCGGGCGATACCATTACGGTACACCAGGGTGTATATCGGGAAATGGTTGTTCCTCCGAGAGGAGGTAATTCCGATGTTAAAAGAATTACTTACAGGGCTGCACCTGGTGAAAAGGTTGAAATTAAAGGCTCGGAGATCATAAAAGGCTGGCAGGAAATTAAACCAGGGCTTTGGATGGTGTCTATTCCTTATCATTTCTTCGGGAGGTACAATCCTTACACAGATAAGGTTTACGGAGATTGGTATAACGGATGGGTTCACACCGGTGAAGTTTATCTGGAAGGCAGGCCTTTAAGTGAGTTAGATTCGCTTTATAAAATTAAGGACAACCATGGGGCTGCGAAAAAGAGGATTGGAGATACAACCCATGCATTAGATATATATCATACCTGGTATACCAGGAGCGACAGCGGGTACACGAATATTTATGCACGTTTCGGAAATGTGGATCCCAATAAAGCAATGGTAGAAATTAACGTGAGACCTGCCTGCTTTTACCCCGACAGAAATTTTATCAACTATATTACAATACAAGGATTTGAAATGAGCCAGGCTGCTACGCAATGGGCCGCACCCACTGCAGAACAACCGGGGCTGATCGGCACTAACTGGAGTAAGGGCTGGATAATTGAGAATAACATTATCCATGACTCAAAATGCAGTGGCATTACCCTGGGAAAAGACCGGTATACAGGCGACAATACATGGTCTAAAGACAAGAGTATTGACGGCAGCCTGCATTACAACGAAATGGTTCATCGTGTAATTGCATACGGGTGGAATAAAGATAGTATCGGTTCGCATATTGTGCGCAACAATACTATTTATAATTGTGGGGAAGCCGGTATTTGCGGTAGCTTTGGCGGAGCATACAGCCATATAACAGGGAATCATATTTATAATATTTATACCTACCGTGTTTATGGCGGAGCAGAGATGGGAGCCATTAAACTGCATGCTGCCGTTGATGCACAGATCAATGATAACTATGTACACCATGCCAATATTGGCCTCTGGTTGGACTGGATGACGCAGGGTACCCGTGTAAGCGGTAATCTGTTTCATGATAACAACGAGATGGATTTTTTCATAGAGGTTTCCCATGGGCCTTACCTTGTAGATAATAATTTCTTTTTGTCTACGGCGTCTATACGGGATATGTCGCAGGGAGGCGCTTTTGTTCACAATGTAATTGGTGGCGCAGTTTCTTTTTCCCCTCAAAAACGAAAAACTCCTTTTTTCAGCCCTCATACTACACATTGGCTCGGTATTCAGCATATTACCGGAGGGGATAATCGCTATTATAATAATGTTTTTACCGGTTCTCCCGAGACAGCAAAAATGTC
The DNA here is from genome assembly GCA_040393015.1 of Paraniabella yanshanensis. GTDB lineage: Bacteria > Bacteroidota > Bacteroidia > Chitinophagales > Chitinophagaceae > Niabella > Niabella yanshanensis_A. Next base: position 4,125 of record JBEBUZ010000126.1, on the reverse strand, counting down.
TGATACCGCCCACTGGCCCAGGTGGGTTAAGTGGCGCTACGGGCTGGCCGTTTATGACAGTTCCCTTTTTGAAATGACGGCAGACGGCAATTTGTACACGAACGGCAAATTTGCCGTGCCCGGGGTTTTTGAAACCCAGGTGGCGAAAACCGTTGGGGCTCCACCGGTTTTTAATGCGGATAAACGGGGCGTAGTAACGCTTCAATGGAATGTGCCCGCCTCAAAAAGGCAGGAGATTACCACTGCTATACTGGGTAAAGCAATCGTACCGGCGCAGTATTTTGAAAATCCGGATGGCAGACCGCTAAAAATAGACCGGGATTATTTTGGCCGACAACGAAATACAGTTACTCCCAATGTGGGACCGCTGGAACCGGTATCAGCAAAAAATATTATTCTATGGCCCAAAAAATAGAAAAAAAATACCATTTTTTTATACCTTTTGTCAGCTTTGTAGCAGCATTGGGCGGCTTATTGTTTGGATTGGATACTGCTGTTATATCGGGTACCATCCCATATATAACCCCTTATTTTAAACTGGATGCTTATATGCTCGGCTGGGCCGTCAGCTCTATTCTGATTGGCTGCGCAATAGGCGCGGGCTTTGCAGGAAAGCTGGCAGACCTTTGGGGGCGCCGTGCTGTGTTAATACTTTGTTCCGTATTATTCGCCGCTTCAGGCATCGGAACCGGTTTGTCCGGTCAGCTAAACTCGTTTATTGTTTTTCGTATACTGGGGGGACTGGCTGTTGGGGCTACAGCCATGGTATCTCCTCTGTATATCGCCGAAATGGCGCCTGCACACAGGCGCGGAAGATTAGTGGCCTTTTATCAGCTTGCAATTGTACTCGGTATTTTGCTGGCTTATTTTTCCAACTATTTATTTGCAGAATGGGGCAGTAATAACTGGCGATGGATGTTCGGCGTGCAGGCTATACCTGCTTTGTTGTTTGGGTTACTATTGCTGTATGTGCCCGAAACGCCACGTTGGTTAATCAGGAAGGGCAGGACAGATGAGGCGGCGGATATCTTGAAGAGAATATCAGATCCGCGCTTTGTAGAAACAGAAATGATGTTAATCGCGGACAGCTTCAGAGATAAGGAACAGGTGTCATTTATTTCTTTGTTTTCTAAAAAATATGGTCAGGTTTTAATTATCGGAATCATGATTGCTGTATTTCAGCAAGTAACCGGTATTAATTCTATTTTATATTATGCACCGGTAATTTTTAAAGAAACAGGCCTCAGCGATTCTTCCTCTCTTTTTCAAACGATAGGTATCGGTCTGGTAATTTTTGTTGCAACTTTTATTGCTATCAGCGTAGTAGATACATTTGGGAGAAAAAAACTACTGCTGGCCGGAAGCATAGTAATGGGACTGTCGCTTATTCTTATTGCCGCCTGTTTTTATTATAAGTATTTTGAAAACTATATCGTGCTTATTGGTGTGCTGCTGTATGTAGGTGCTTTTGGTTGTACATGGGGAACGGTTACCTGGGTATATCTTTCTGAAATATTTCCAAACCGTATTCGCGGACTTGCTCTTTCTGTGGCGACGCTTTCACTTTGGATCGCCGATTTTGCGGTAACCTCCACGTTCCCGGTAATGACCCATAAACTGGGAACTCCTGTTACGCTGTGCTGTTATGCTGCACTGTGCTTTATGGCTTTTCTTTATGTGCTTTTTAGAACAAAGGAAACCAAAGGTCGTACCCTTGAAGAAATGGAGCTATTATTTACTAAATAAACACAATTATTATGAACAAGGATCAGGGTTATATTTTGGGAGGACATTTATCTCCGGAAAACATCCGTTTTTATAGCCAGTATGGATACCTGGTGGCTCCGGAATTATTATCGGATAAGGAAACAGCTTTGCTGAAACAGGAAACGGCCGCGATATTCCGGGGTCATCGCGGTACAATAGAAGGATTGGTTGCCGTTGAGCCGGGAGAGCCCGATGATAAAGTACTGGAAAAATATAGCGCCATTCATTTCCCTCATAAAATATCGGAAACCATTTATGAGTTTTTGTTACACGATAAGGTGATAGGTGTATTACAAGGTATAGTAGGGGCTGATATTAAGTGTATGCAATCTATGCTGTTTGTAAAAGCGCCTGGTAAAAAGGGGCAAAGCTGGCACCAGGATGAATACTATATTCCTACGCGCGATAAGTCGCTGGTAGGCGCCTGGATCGCCATCGATGATGCTACCGTAGAGAATGGTTGTTTGTGGATCATCCCTGGCAAACCACCCTATATTATGCAGCGTGTGGCTTACAACGGCAATGAATATGCGGATGTTGATACAGTGGACATCAAAGAAATAGAAGAACAGGCAATACCTGTTGAAGTAAAATCCGGTTCTGTTGTATTTTTTAATGGTTATACATTGCATAGCTCGCTTGCTAATAAAACTGAAAGTTGTTTTAGGATGGCGCTTGTAAATCATTATATGAGTGCAGATTCTATGCTACCCTGGGATCAGGACGGAAAATTGCCCGCAACTGAAGACCTGAGAGATATTATTATGGTTTCCGGCAAAGATCCTTATGCCTGGAAAGGGACTGTGAATGTCAACAAACCCTATTTACGACCAGAGGTGCTTAAAATTAAGACCGGTCTTTAAAATAGAGTTAACCGGCAAAAGGATAAGAATAGCTTACCTGATTGTCTGTATTAAAGAATCCTGCATTTGGAAGAAATCCTGATTTAGCTAATATTGTGATACGAATATGCAAATTCAATTTTTTTGCCCCCGGTGGGGCAGTGAGCACATAGGCTGGGATATCTGGCTGAAACAAGTGAGGGATGCGGGATACGATGGTGTGGAATGGGGGATAGCCAATCATATTAGCTCCGCGGAATTAGATAAAGTGTTTAACCTCCTGGCGAAAGAAAATATGCCTGTAATTGTGCAGCATTTTGACACGAATAATTCCGATTTTAATCGTCATCTGGAAGTTTATCGAAACTGGTTAGAAAAAATAAAGAAATATCCGTTTGTAAAATTCAATTCACAAACCGGCAAGGATTATTTTGAGCTTGTTAATAATATCCGGCTTATACAAACTGCCCGGGAAATATTAAGAAATGCCTTAATTGTACATGAAACCCACAGGGGGAAATTTTCATTCGCTGCACATATTACATCGGAGTATTTAAGGTATGATCCATATCTTCGTCTCACACTTGATGCTTCTCACTGGGTGAATGTTGCGGAGTCTCTGCTTGAAGATCAACAGGATGTGATGGGGTTGGCAATTCAGCGTACAGATCATATCCATGCGAGAATCGGATACCCGGAAGGGCCGCAGATAACCGACCCAAGAGCTGAGATATGGAAGGATGCTTTTGACAGACATCTTGAATGGTGGGACGAGGTGGTACGTTTAAAATCGGCACAGAAGGAAGTGCTTACTATCACCCCTGAATTTGGGCCTTTCCCCTATATGATTCATGATCCTGTGTTTAATAAACCTATTGTAAATCAATGGGAAGTTAATATTTTTATGATGCAATTTTTGAAAGGTCGGTATAAACAATTCTAATAAAAAGGGGCAAGAGAAATGAATATCGTTTCGAAAATTGTTAGAGTATTTTTCCGATAAAAATCAAATGGCGGCTATTTTTGAAATTTTTCCTGTCTCTTTGGGGGTTTTGCCCCAAAAAACATACTTTTTAATTAAGGAATGTTGCCAATATGAGTTATAACCGCTTTTTAGAACTATTACTCAGAGCAAAATCTGGAGAATTATCATCTGCCGAACAGCATGAATTAAACAGGTTTCTCAGCGAGAATCCTAATTATTGGGAATTATCAGGTATTGTCGACCAACTGTATAAGGCCCCGTTAAGAGGAATTAGAGAGAAAGATAAAACCTACCTGAGAGCAAAATGGGATGCGCTCAGGCAAAAAGCTTCTGGCTTGCAGACACAACCAGGCTCTTCTAAGCTACGGAAAAAGGCAGGGAAGGTAAAATACCTTTATATATCAGTTGTTTCTGTTGCAGCCATTTTGGTATTAGGCATGTTTTTCTTTCAAAACCTTACAGAACCTACCTCAAAAGAAGTGGTGGTGGCGACCAAAATGGGTTCGAAGAGTAGTATGAAGTTGCCGGACG
>JBEBUZ010000125.1:0-6505 GCA_040393015.1 Paraniabella yanshanensis | reverse complement strand
GGTATAACATGCGGCTTTAGGAGGGGTCCAACCCGGCTGTATAACTGCTTCTATCCTGCGAAGCACCTTTTCATAACCCGACTTATACGGGACCCTGTTCGTAAGATCGAACACCAAAAAATCCACTCCCGCCATGGTAAGCATGGCTATTTGCCTGCGAATGACCCACTCGTCTGCCGAATTATAATATCCCCATACAGGCTGCGCCCAGAAATGCGCCTGGCCATTCGGACTGATTGAATCGTTCAGGTAATTGAAATCATACAGCAACTTTAACCCGTTTGGCATGGCGCCAATTACCGTTGCATCGTATACGCCACTGGCATAAGGATGTCCGATCCACGGCCAGAAAAATATGCCCACCTGCTTTTCAGACCTGGAACCGCCGATAGTGCTAAAATGCCTTCCAAACTGATCTACCCCTACTGTTTTATTTAAAGTATTCTGCTGTATAAAGGATTCGTCCTTTTGGGCCAGCAAAACCAATGGCAACCATAAAAAAATATTCAACACAATATGCTTCATGAATTACCTGTTACCACTTTGACTTAAATATATAATTTCCTGAACCCACTTCGTATACAGCCCATGTACCCTCTGATCTTACAAAGCGAATACCCGGCACCTTGTTTATCTTACGGCCGCCTTCCGTTATGCTCGCTGCATCTTTAGTAGGTACATACACGGTGGCGATTGTATTGGCAGGAACAGATACCTCATATTCTATAGCTCCCTTCATTTTTTTCCAGGAAGAGCTAATCGTTCCTTTTACCGACTGGTATGTGGCACTTGCATGTTGCAAGTCTGCCGGTATATACGGGCGCAAAACAAATTTGTCAAAACCGGGGTATTCTATATCCGGCAATATACCTGCAATGTATTTGTACAACCACGATCCTACCGACCCCATCATCGGGTGATTATGAGAGTTCATGGAACCGCCTGTTTCATATTCCCAACGTTCCCACAAAGTAGTGGCCCCATTGGCCAGCATGTAACCCCAGCTGGGATAGGTTGTTTGCGTGGCAATTTTATATGCAGTTTCTAATTCTCCATGTTCTGTTAATACTTCTAATAAGTATTTGGTACAAAGATTTCCTGTGGTTAAATGATACCCCCTTTCTTTTACATCTCTGACCAGATTGGCGACCACGCGGGGAAGCTGTTCTTTCGAAGGAGCGCCTAAAAAGAGGGCAAACGAATTGCAAGACTGGTTATTCGTTCCATACCCGCCATTGGACTCGTTCCAAAACCTGCTATTAAACGACTTCATGGTATGCGCAGCCAGTTGTTCATATCTGCTTTTATCGTCTACATCACCCAATATCTCAGCCAGTTTGGCCAATACCCGGGCGCTGTAATACAGATAACCTGTAGACATCAAATCGCCCGGTGTGTTAACGGAGATAGCCCCATAGCTGTGTCCCTGTGCTCCAAATTCTGCAGGTGGCGACCAATCTCCATAATAACTATACTCAACAATACCATCTTTGGTTCGCGTGGTTAGATAGTCTACCCATGCTTTCATTTGCGAATAATGTTTTCGAATAATCTCCGTATTTCCGTAATACTCATAACTTTTTAACGCCAGGAGTAAAAAGCTTACCGATACAGGATCGGCAGGCTTGCCCCCTACTTTGTAAGGAGCCGTATCTGTAATTTCTCCCTGCTCGTTTTGTGTATCGCAAATGTCCTGTATATATTTAGCGTACAAACGATGCAGGTTAAAATTGTAAACGGCCTGCTCAATTCTTACGGTAAGATCATTCAGCCATCCCATTCTCTCATCCCGTTGCGGGCAATCGGTAGGTATACTATGAAGATTAGCGGCTTCTGTGCGCTTTACCATTTGATTAATGCGGTTCAGCAAGTCATTGCTACTGGTAAATGTTCCGGCCACTTCTACATCAGAACGTACTTTTTTCACCCTAAAGTCATTAACGGTGGGCGTTCCGGGCCATCCTTCAATTTGCATGTACCGAAATCCATGATAGGTAAAACGGGGCTCCCAATGCTCTGTACCATCGCCTTTTAAAACATAGGTATCGGTTGCCCATGCGGTACGCAGGTTTTCCTGGTTTACCGTTCCATTATCATACAATGTTTCGGCAAACCGCATTTTAATAGTAGCGCCACGCTTACCTTTTACAGTCAATGCTACCCAACCGGCCATGTTCTGACCCGCGTCCATTACAAAAACGCCGGGCTTTACTTCTTTTACCGAAACAGGCTGAAACGATTCTACCACGCGTATAGGCTCCAGTTGCTGAGCGGCCATTATTCCTCCGGGAGCTTCCACCACCGGGGCTACGCCCCAATGTTCGCTGGGCAGCCCTTTAATAATGGTATCGGTTGGTAAATTCCATTCCGGCTTTTCCTGCCGTGCATCATATACTTCTCCGTCCAAAATGCCGGACGAAATAACCGGTCCAAGTGTTACATTTCTTATAGAAGATGAATTGATTACTTCCATCGTTCCGTCTGAAAAACAGAACTCCATCTGCATACGCAATTTTGGCATTCCATACCAGCCAGGCGCCACAGCAATCACCATCACATTCTCTTTACTCAGAAAATCTTTAATATCGTAAGTGGTATAGTATATCGTTTTAGAAAAATCGCTGGTGGCCGGATCCAATACATGGTTGCCTACTTTTTTACCGTTTATATGCATTTCATTATAGCCGATACCTGCTACATATGCCCGTGCCTTTACTATTTCTTTCTGAAACGAAAATACCCTTCTGAAATAGTGTACCCTTCCAATCCACCCTGAGGGAAACCCCACCCAATCGCCGGTCCAGTCCGATTGCCTGAGCAGTCCCATTTCAAAATGAGCGATCTCACTTATTACCGGTTGTGAAATGCCTGTTCCCCACCACAGCACTTTCCAGTAATATTTCTTCCGGCTTTCGAGCGCGCTACCCCTGTATAAAACACCTGCTGAAAGGGCGGATTGAACTTTACCGCTGTTCCAGATATTCCCTTCGTTCCGATCCAGTTTATCTGTATCATCTGCTACCAGTATCTGGTATGCTGTTTGTCGCACATTGCGCACTGCAGCCTGAACCTGCCAGCTAAATTGTGGCGTACGGGCATCAATGCCCAGTGGGTTGGCTGCGTTATCTATGTGCAACGCGGTTATATTTACCGTGTTGCCTCGGCCGTCATTGCCTGCCTCGGCGGCCATGGTTGTTACAAGAAAAAAGAATAAGCAAAGAACCGCGATCCGGTTCAGGACAGTGCAATCGTACATATTGAGAAAGATTTTATGTCCTAAGATTTTCAGCGAATAGTTTACGTAGAAACCGTGATGTTTTTACAGCATCGTTCTCCCGTATTAATTCGTCTATCTCATTGTAGCAGGCATCTACAATCTGTTCATATTTTTTCACCCACAGAATGCTTTCGGAAATGGCTTCCACGGCATCTTCCCGATAAGGGTATTGATCCATGGATATCCAGCCGTCATACCCGGTTTTTTTCAGCCAAAACAATAGTTCTACGTAAGTGGTGAAATGAACACTGCTCACGATCATATCATCGTCCCAGCTACCGTGGTTGTCATTAAAATGCATATGATACAACAGGTTACCGGCCCTTTTTGCCAGTACGACTGCCTCAGACACGTTTTCTCCTGCGTAAAAACTATGGCCGGTATCGATGGTTACGCCCACATTATCGCAGCCTGTTTCTTTGGCTGCAAGAATCGTATCGGCCATTCGGGCCTGATAGGAGAAGTTGCGGGGCTCCTTGGGTTTGTACTCTAATGCAAAACGAAGTGTAGGAAACTCGGTTGCAATAGCTCTTGTGCATTCGGTAAGCCCATCCCGCTCCTGGTTATAATCTGTTGCCAGCAGGTAATCGTACCCATCCTGGCCCAGCCAAAGATTTACAATACCGCAATCCATCGCAAGCGCCACCTCGCTCATTTGCCTGAGGTAGTCAAGTGCATGGTTTCGAACCTTAGCATCAATATTGGTAATACTGCCTTTTCCATACAGCGGATTCCCAAATGTGTCGGGGATAATGCTGGCACAGGCCACTCCGGCATCATCCAGCCTTTTCTTCATATCCGATACATTATCGGGACGAATGTCCCAGGTACCCACCAATTCAATACCCTGAATATGGGGCATTTTTTCCACTGCCATTCTTAGCATTTCTTCTGAGCTGGGGTTAGTTTTGTAGCCAGTACAAAAACGATCTTTTGTGTTGCCCAGGTTCCCAAGTATAATAGCATATTTGTTATTCATCGCTACTGTATTGTTATTGTGTTAATCTTTCCAGATATCGCATTTCAGTTTACATTTTCCAATCATAATTTTTCCAGCGGCTCATTACTTTCCCCAGCTCTTCTATTTCATTATCGCTTATAGGTACCATTTCGCCTAAAGAAGCAGACAATACTAACGATTTTGCGCTAAACTCCGCAACTTCGAGGAAATCGAATGCCTGCAACATTTTACTTCCGGTGACCACCACACATTCGTTTTGCAAAATAACGACCGGGGAATCTGCCGACACCATAGATGGTAATTGCTTTTCATTTAAAAACTGGGTACCAAAAGCGCCCATTTGCACATCCTGAAGGTAAATCCATGTTTCAGGTATGGTTCTTACATTAAAAGGAGCGCCGGTTATAGCAAAGGATGTAAGATAAGTGGGCTGCGTAATAATAATTGCATTTATCTCCGGGTGCTGGTCATAAATAGCCTGATGCAATAAAACGGATTGATCCGGCATTTTTCCTTTCTGTCGCTTTCCCGTTCTTACATGCACCATATCTTCTAATGTCAGATCCCATTTCGAGATATCCTCCGGCGTTATTATAAAATCATTTTTATTCCATCGTGTAGAAACAGAGCCGTAAGAACCCAGCATCAGGCCCTGTCTGCATGCCCTTTTTACAATCTTATAAATGTCTGTTCTTTTTTCTCTATTGTCGGGCGAAAGCGCATCTTCTGTTTCTTCTTCCGGCAATTGGTTATTATATTTTGCCAGGTGGCAGTTAATCTGATCGTCAGTAAGCGTTACCGGACGGCCCATGCGGCTGCCATACAGGATAGATTTAGCGGTTACTTCCAGCAGTTCAAACTGCTGATAAGCTTCAGAAATATTACGAGAGCCTACTACGGTTCCATGGTTTTCCATAATAACAATATGAACGCCTTCCCTGAATTCATTGGCGATACTTTCGCCCAGCGCTTCCGTGCCAGGCATGGCATAAGACGCGTAACCGATTTCGCCGCAGAACGAACGAAACTGGGGAAGCACCTTTGTATCCGGAACACGCCGGGCAATGCTAAAAGCCACTATGCCGGGAGGGTGGGCATGTACTACGGCCCTTATATCTGGTCTTTTTTTATAGATGGCCAAATGAAAAGGATATTCCGATGAAGGTTTGTGCTCTCCTATCACCTCACCATTTTTCTTTACACAAACAATATCAGACGGCTTCAGCACGCCTTTATCAACCCCTGCCGGTGTAATCCAAATATTATCTTCTTCATCCCTTATAGATAAATTACCACCGGAAGTTGTTGTAAGTACCCGGTTGTAAATCCGCTTCATAACTAAAGTTATCTGGTCGCGCGGATGCATTGATTTTGTATTGAGCAAGTTCGTCATAAATGTGTTTTAATACCTTTCTTGCTTACAAACTTATGCAGATCAAAAGCCATTCCTATCCTGTATTGACCCGAATAACACAGTTTTTAAAAATATAGTTTTCCGCCCTTTAAATATTCAATCATTAATAGTATTTTGGTGTTTTAATTTGTCATAGGAATTGAAATGAAAAAACAACGCTTACTCGATTTAATACAGGTTGATCCCTACTCCAACACCTCCAAATATCTGCAAATTGTCAACGCCGTTTTAAAAGAAATTGAAAAGGGAACTATAAAGGTCGGCGACAGCATGCCTTCGATTAACGAACTGAGCATTGAATTGGACATTGCCCGCGACACGGTAGAAAGAGGATACAAACAATTACGCCAGTTAGGTGTAATTAATGCGGTGCCAAGAAGAGGATACTTTATAGAAAATACAGAGTGCAAACGGCAGCTGCGTGTATTTCTTTTATTTAACAAGTTGAGCACACCCAAAAAAATTGTTTATGATGCATTGGTAAACGAATTGGGAGAAAGCGCCAGCATAGATTTTTACATTTACAACAACGACTTTCATTGGTTTAAAAGCCTGCTCTCGGGCAATAAAGATCATTATACACATTATGTTATCATTCCTCATTTTATTGACGGCGGAGAGAAGGCTTATGAAGTAATAGATATGATTCCAAAGGATAAATTAATTTTATTGGACAAATCACTACCTGAAGTAAAGGGCGAATACGGATCTATCTATATCGACTATGAAAACGATATTTACCAGGCATTAACAGAAGCACTCGAAAGTTTAGTGAAATATCATACTATTAAACTCATTTTCCCCGAGAATAGTTATTTCCCTAAAGAAATCCGAAAAGGATTTACTCATTTTT
>JBEBUZ010000124.1:0-6670 GCA_040393015.1 Paraniabella yanshanensis | reverse complement strand
AAAATCTGTTTTATAAATTATAGTTCCGGCAAAAGCATTTAGTACAGAATCGGTTCCCGTACCAAATGACTGAAGCTGACCAAAACTCCTTTCCAATCTGCTGCCATTGACATGATTGAACTGAAGCGTCCAGGAATCTTTCACGGTTGCGATCAAATCGCCTGGTTCGGGAAGCGGAATAAATTTTTCTCCCTTACCTTCCCCCGGTTCAAAAACCAATAGCAGGGATTGCAGCGGATTTAACTTTATTGTAAGGGGTTTGCGGTTGCCTTCGGCAGAATAAATTTTTCTTTCGCCTGTTTCGGGGTTCCACAGCCACGGAACTTTATTGCCAACAGGGAAACTGGCTTTAACAGTAGCCGCCACGGAGCGATTGGAGTTAACAAAAAAGAAGATATCGCGCTCCCCTACCCGCTTTCTTATCTGGAAAACATTGGGATCGGGCTGTTCTATTTCAACATCTTTCCGAATGGAAATACTGGCCAGCATTTTTTGCGTCCATGAAAACAAAGCTTCTTCTGATTCCGGTGCGGGAAATTGCCATACGCCTTCTTTAAAACGTTTTTGTATATTACCAAACGCTGCTGCAACTTTTTTATCATTGTCAGTGGCATTTTGCAGGGATAGCGAGCGATGCGGATACTTACCCACCACAATTAATTTACCTCCTTCCCTTACAAATGTTTCCAGTGCGGCAGCGGTTTCCGGCTCCACTGAGGCAACATCACACAATACAATGGCCTGGTACGACATAGGACCATAGCTAAGTTTTCCGTCGGCCTTGGTAGCTTTCTGAATAATGGCTTCGTTTATATAATCAGCCGAGCTGCCATGCTGGCTAAGCGTTTCCCATAGCTTGTGACAATACCAGGGCTGCGTATGAAAAGGCAGCCTGCTCAGTCCGACTTCGCTCCATAAATCACCTGCGGGACCCAGGATGGCAATGCTTTTCACCGGCTGCGACTGTTGAAACACATAAGAAAGCCGGGCATTGTAATCGGCCCATTTAGGAAAATAGGGCCACCAGGTATTTTGCTCACTGAAATAGGTCCCGTACCTCACCCATCCCGGAAAACCTGCTTCGGGAGGCGAATAATTATATCCGTGTAAAATTGTATGGTTCATTCCGGAAATGAAATTCATATCGTCCTGCCTTTTTATTTCTTCAAGCGGAACTTTAAATACGGCAGATGTACTTGTCATTGATTCTACGCTGACGATTTTCCGGTTGCTTAAATGGGCACCCGAGGCGGCATAGAGGTTCCAGATCATATATCCATGTCCCTGGTTCCATACCCACTTGTCTTTATCCATATCGTTAGCATTGATCCAGTTATTACTCTCAGGTATATCCGGAATCATATTCCCCTCGGTAATCCCCATCAGGAAGGGGGTACCATAAGCCTGGTACCGGCTTAAGAGGCCGTTATCGGTACAGAATTTTTGAAACGTGCGCGTAAAATTGTCGAGAAAAGTTTTTACCAGCAACCTGTTATAATCGTACCTTACACGTTTGATTATATCTGCCTGTTCGCCATCGAATGGCAATTTCTCATATCCTTCCTTGGGTTTATAAAAAACAAACGGGTAATAAGGCTCCAGCCGGTACCCGTAGGCTTGAAAAAAAAGTTTATCAAACCCGTCTGTCCAGTTGGCACCGGCCAGTTCAATACTATCGCAAAACAATGCCCTGATCAGACTGCTCAAAGGCACACCGGCATCCTGGCTTATTGTTTTAAGCCGTTCGAGATAAGCTTGCGTAACTTCTTTGTTGAAGTGATCCATCACCGGCCCCTTCGATCCCCAGGCTCCGAGCATTACGTTCCTATGGCCTGTTTGTCTGATACCATATATCAGCTCATATTTGCCGGCGGGGAGCTTGTAAATCAGTTTTTTGCTATTTCTTACCTGGTTGGTAATATCTACAATATCGTTAACAGACTTCAAACGAACCGGAACCAGTTTTACGAAAAAAAGTTCATTATTTTTCGCTTCGCCGTCCTTTTCCCTTTCAGTTTCTTCGAGTGCCTTATCGATTAAATGAGGCAGTGTCAGGTTAATCTCCTCTCCTCCTGCATAACTGATATGATTGGTCACTATTCGTTCTACCATTTCCTGCTCTTTCAGGAACTCGCCACCAAAGGGCCAGCCCGAACCTACGATCATATCGGTGATCATCCCCTTTTTCTTAGCCTCTTCGGCCGCTTCCTTTATCATCAGGTTCCATTCCCGGCTCAGCCATTTTAACGGGCGGGCATTAATGTTCTCTGCTACCTCCGGCATTGCTATCGGGTTGATCTCTACTCCGCCAATCCCGGCAGCCTTCAACACACCCAATTCTCTTTTTATTTCTGTCGCCGTTACCTGGTTCCCATTCCACCACCAACGAACAAAGGGGCGGGCTTCTGCCGGCGGATTAACGAAGCCTCCGAAAAGATCATCGGCTCCATCTTTATTATGAACAGGTAAATTAGTATTTGATAAGAAAATAAATACGCCGATCGGCAGGGCGAAAAATTTCCAGTTCTTTCTTGTTTTAAACAAATTTCTTTTTTTCATTCTTACCTTTCAATTAAGCCATTCGCTTGCATCGGATTTCTGCTTCGTTTTTATGCAATTACTTACCGGGTTTATTCAGTATCCGGGCCGATAACCGGGTACTGTAGTCATTTCCCTGGTCTTTTTGTTTCTCCAATATTGCAGCTACCGCTTTTTTAACCAATTCATCCTTCCCGAAATCGTTGTTATCTATAACATTCAGTGCGTGTAACTGCACCATCACTTCGGGGCTATTCAATGCCCGGAGTAAAGCGTCCCGCGCTTCTTTTTTATATCCTAACCTGTATAGCGTTTCTGCTGCCTTTACGGCTACATCGGAAGAGGTATCGGTTAAAGAGGCCTCTAAACGGGCAATAGCAGGTTTGGCCTTATCCGAAAGCTGCAAAAGCCCACAAGCTGCCCAATAGCGAATCAGGTTATTTTGGTTTTTTAGCGCATGTATAAGCCTGGGAATATCTTTTGCAGTAGCGAAATTAGCCAGATCACTTATTGCAATCAGCTCATCCATCGATTGCTTACCCGAACGCATGTAGTCATAAACAGGTTGCTTTTCGGCTATCTTTCTTATTTCTCCTTCGGGTATAAAACCGGCATCTTTTATCTCTTTCATCCACCGGGTATTCTCTGTCCTCATTCTTAACAATACTGCCGCATAAGCCGGATCACCGGCCAGATTATTTACTTCCCAGGGATCTTTTTCTGTGTCATATAGTTCCTCTACCGGTTTGGTTTGAAAAAACCGCGATTGAACTTCATTGCATTTACCCTGTAACCATGCTTCTTCCCAGGAGCGCATGGATGGAGCTTTCCATAAGTAATCAAGATGCTGTCCGTAAATACGATAGGGCATGTAGTTGCGTATATAGCGATATTGCTTATCCCGCAAGGCACGGCTCATATCAATCCGTTCATCCATCCTTCCGCGAAACATATAGGCATATTGAGGATCGGCTGTTTTTTGAGCGCCCAAAAAGGCATTGCCCTGAAGGTGCACAGGAAGCGGGATATTAGCTATACTTAGCATCGAAGGCAGCAGGTCTACCAGGCCAATCAGCCGGTCAATTTTCGAGCCAGGAGCACCGGCAGGGTATAAATTCTTAAATTTTTTTGGTATTTTTACAATGAACGGGATATGCGTTCCTGTTTCGTACACAAACCGTTTGCTGCGCGGAAGCACGCCACCGTGATCGCTGTAATAAATGACAATCGTATTTTCGGCCAGCCCGGCATCTTCCAGCTCTTTCAGCTTTTCGCCCACCCAGGCATCCATCTTTTCAATATAATCATAATACCGGGCCCAATCGGCTCTTATTGTTTTTGTGTCGGGATGATAAGGAGGAAGCACAATTTTATCCCGATCGTGCTTTGGCTCCGTTGAATCGGGTTGATGCAAGCAGCTTTCATGCGTAATCCCACTGTTGATTATGGCAAAAAAAGGTTGTCCCGGTTTCCGGTTCTTATAATGAGCGTTCTTGCTGCTCTCATCCCAGCCGTCATGCTCCGGTTTGGAAAAATTATAATCCTGCTTATTATTGTTACTACAATAATACCCTTTGCTTTTCAGGTACTCGGGCAACAGCCTTACCATATCCGATTTGGGATAAACGCTGCGCATATTTTCGTTTCCTGCCGAACAGGCATATACGCCTGTTATAATGGTATTGCGCGAAGGTGCACACACGGGAGCATTAGCATAGGCATGAGTGTACAAAAACCCTTCCTTAGCAAGATTGTCGAGATTGGGCGTGGTGGCCAAAGGATCGCCATAACAGCCCAAAAGCGGACTATTGTCTTCGGAGGTAAGCCAGAGGATATTGGGCAACTCCTGCTGCACAGGTCGTGGCTTACCAGGCGCAGCTTTGCTAATACAAGGCACTAAAACCAGCAGGGCTAATAAAACAAGCATATTGTTTCGCATCATATCTCGGATCCTATTTATATAAGTCCGCTTTTTTCAACAAAACCCCCAAAACAGCATTCTAAAGCTGCCCGCTATTTTTTTCCGTTTCCTGTGTACGCAAAACAGAGCTATCTACATACTTAATCTTAAGCAACTGTTTTTGAATTACGCCGTATTTGTTTATAGATTCTTCTTTCGGTTGCCCGATTATATTTCCCGCCCCATTGCGTGGATTTATAAGTAATATTTCCTTTTTATCGGCCCAATAATTTATCAGATCGGGCAAATCATATTGTTTAACCATCCCACAAACTGACGATAATAAATATTTTGCCCGATAGTCTGGTTCCTCCACAACTGATTGAAATGAAATAAGCGGATCGATAAGCACCAGGGACGCAAGACTCTCATTTCTCACTGCTGCGATATGCAACAAATCGGTTGTAAGTACACCAGTGGCTATGCCTTCTATGTACGGGCTGGATTGCTTTATCCAGTCAATTAGCAGTGACAGTTCTTTCAGTCGTACGCCCAGCATGGACTCATTTACCAACATACCCGCATACCACAGATTTACGGGCATTTTTTCGAGGTAAGTATAATCGGGCGTTTTTATATTCCCGTCTGCCAGTTCGCCAAATCCACTCAGATCAGGAACTACTACCTCGTAGCCCAGCAAAGCCAATGAATCGGCCGCCCCACCTTCCTTTATGGCTTCCATTTTCCCCCGGTCATCGAGCAGCAATATTGTTTTTTTCTTTACCGTCTCTGTTTTGGGTTTTAACCGGTAAACAGGCAAATATACGGTTGGCGTTTTAAGCAGATAAGCCTCTACCGCATAGTTTTTCCGGTGGTACCTGCCGGAAAAAATAACTGGCGCTATTTTGGGTCGGTCTTTGAACCCGGTTACGCTGCTGATCCGCCTTTTTAAATCTTCCGATCCTGTAGCTCTTGTTTGTTTATTTAATATCTCGGCCAGGTGTTTTTTGGCAAGTGTTTGCAGGTTATCTCCTTTGAGCGTAGCGTAAACATTTCCCTCTTTGGTTACCCGCATCTCATCATCGTTGAAACGAGGAACCTCTTCTACGGCAGGGTTTCCGGGATTGGAGAGATACTGCTGAAAGAAACGAAATACGGCTTCCCTGTTCTTTGACGTTGAACTATGAACCGCATCATCTTCGGCCATACCCAAATGCCCTGCGTTCCCCAAGTATGTATAAGTCACTTTCAGTTCTTCAAAAACATCCCGCGCGCCCTGGATACTGAAGAACTGATCTCTTGTAGTATTCACAATTAATAAGGGTTTTGGCGCAAAGCTTACCAGCAGATCTGCAAAGTCGAGGCCGCTGCTAATACCGTTTGCAAAGTTTTGTTCTCCATCCTGTGGGCCCCGGTCCATTAACAGCTTCTCATAACTCGTAATATAACATTCGGGGGCAGCCGCTTTTACCCTGCTGTCGAATGCGGCAATATAGGCGGTCTGCGTTCCGCCGCCCGAGCGCCCGGCAACACCAATACGTTCTGTATCTATTTCGGAACGGCTGTACAGGTAATCTATTGCACGTATGCCATCCCATATAAAATAATAGGCCGGGGAAATACCTGTGAGAAACAACTGGCTCCCGGGATAAGAGTGTTCCTGGTTGGGACCAAATGGCTTTTTAAATTCACCTATTGTGTATTGCCTTCTTTCCCCCTGCCCTATCGGATCAAAAGCAAATACCGCAAAACCCTTTTTCACAAAATTCAGAATATCGGGCTGATAGGATCTGCTGCGAAAACCTGACGGACTATGTCCGGAGCAATAGAGTATTACCGGGAGCTTACCTTTTTTATTAGTTGGAAGATACAACGCGCTGGTAACGTAAAACCCTGGCATAGACTCAAAATAAATCTTCTCCATCTTTATTCCTTCTTTCTCCACCACACCAGTAACCACCGGGTTTAGTGGCGTTTTATCAGGAAAAGAACCTAAGATTTTATTATAAGCCGCCCGCACCTGGCTTTGCCGTTTCAGCCAATCCTGTTTAGAGTTTAATTTGGATAGCATGAGCTTCCTTTCATCCAGCATTTTAAATGCCTGGCCTGCAAAATGATTGTACAACGACACCCTGCTGTCATTGATATATCTCCACCTGCCCAATACATTTTCCACCTCCTGCGCCTTTCCTGTGAGTACCTGAAAGCTGAGAAGTGTTGTTGCCAGGATTA
>JBEBUZ010000123.1:0-6702 GCA_040393015.1 Paraniabella yanshanensis | reverse complement strand
CCAGCTTTAAAGGCAAAGACTGGCATAATCCGGTGAAATGGATGTTTACATTTGTACCGCTTGATTAATCGGTCATTCGGGGGCATTTGTCACGCCGAAAGTTGAGTATAAAATTTTTTATAAAAGAGGGTACCCTTTTGAGATACCCTCATTCTGCACGAATCAGGGCTGTGAGATCACTGACAATCCCTCGAAATATTCCATTACCAACGGTCTGAAAATCTCCTTATCAGCATTTGCCCAATCCGGTGAAAGCTCTGTTAGGAATGCCAAAGACGCATTCGGAACCGCTCCTGCCTGTATCAAACGGGCTACCGCCGTATCGTGGGTTTCCTTGGTAATGCCGCCTGTAGCATCGGTGATAAACTGTACTTCGTAGCCCTCTTTCAATGCGTCAAGCACCGGATAGGTAAGACAGATTTCAGACCAGATAGCTGCAAAAGCGATTTTATTTTTACCAGTAGCCTTGAGCGCCTTCAGGAAGTTTTCGTCCTGCCAGGCATTCATAGAGCTGCGGTCGATTTCCTCATTGTCTTTTAAAATACTGCGTAACGGTTCGATGGTAGGACCGTTGACGCCCATTTGAACACCTACGGACGACAACACGGTGGGGATACCCCAGGCGACGGCTGTTTTTGCCAGTAACGCCACGTTCAGTTTTATCAGTTGGTGGCTCTTAGAGGTGATGGCGCCCAATACTTCAGGTTGGTAATCGATAAATACAATAGCTACGTCTTCTTTTTTCCAATTTTCTACTAAATGGTTCATTGTTCTTTAAATTTTGATTGTTATTAAATTTTTGTTAGGATGCGTTATGCTTTTATTCCCGAAGTGAAATCCAACACGTATTCCTGTGGCAAATCGTTGATATGTTTCATTTCTCCGCTGCGATATTCACGGTACAGCCGCTGTATGTCCTCCTGCTTGTCTGCCACAAAAGGCCCGTGCGTAATAATATCATTGTGTTGGGGCGCTCCCGCGTACAGTACAAACCGGGTTCCGTCTGCCAGGGCTTTAAAATCAATATGGCTTACTCCTTGTTCGTCTGAAAGATCAAACCAGGCAGATTCGCTTTTTTTCACTTCTTTGTCTCCCACCGCTACTATTCCTTCAATGACATACATGAATGCGTTGTAATGTTTGGGAAGTTCCTGCGTTGCGGTTTTGTGATTGTCCAGGTGGAAATCGACAATGTATGTGTCGGCATTTTGCCGGATAGGTGATGCCAGGCCCTGGCTTTTTCCGCTATATACCCGGATCTCTTTCCCTTCCTGTTTCAAAGTAGGTACATTTTTCAGGTCTATCGTTTGCAGGAACGGTTGTGTAAACCGGTCTTTCAACGGAAGCGAAATCCACAACTGCAAAATGCGGGCGCGTGTTTTTTCGGAAATCGTTTCGGTATGTACCACACCACGTCCGGCCGTCATTTTTTCGAAACTTCCCTCTGCAAAAACGGCATTGTCGCTTTCTATGACCAGGGTAACGGTTTCCAAACCTGCGTGGGGGTGAGGCCCTCCGGCTTCCTGCCCTCCTGCAAAGTCCATCTGGTCATCCATCAGGAAAATAAACGGATCGGTGAATTTGAAAGGAGCATGCTCGAAAACATCGGTTGCTCTATGTCCCCTGCCCATGAAACCGGGATGCGTTTGGTGTGTTTGTATTTTAACTATCTTTCTTGTAGGGTGCATAATATTATTTTTTATTTTTGTTTATGACACAAAGCTATTATGCTAATCGCTTCATTTTATGTAGCTTACCTGTAGGTTAGCGCTTACCTTGAAGTAAGTATTGATTTAAACAGCAGAAAAATGGAAAGAGAAACAGATCACGATAAAGAAAAATGTCAGAAACAATTACTACCACTTGCCGATACCATGTATCTTTTAGGAGGCAAATGGAAATTCCATATTATTATGGCATTGGCGGGTGGCGTATCGCGGTTTAAAGAGATCAGTAAAAGCGTTGAAGGGATTTCGGACAAGGTGCTCTCAAAAGAGTTGAAAGATCTGGAGATAAACAATATCATAACACGCACGGAAATAGATCACTTCCCGCCAATTGTTGAATACCACCTCACAGAACACGGCAAAAGCCTGCAACCTGTGGTCAATGACCTGGCTGCCTGGGGACAAAAGCACCGGAATAAAATCGTTAATGGAGGATAAATATAAGGGCGTAGCTGTTCGATGCTCGTTGAGCTTGCTATACAATGCCCTCCCGAATGGTCTTCCTGTATTTTTCAGGAGATAAGCCTGTCCACTTTTTGAAAAACCGGCTGAAATAGGCGCCATCATCATAGCCTAAATCAGTAGCGATCTGTGTTATGTTTAGTTTTCCCAGCAATAGATGTCGTTTTGCCTCTATAACGAGGTGTTCCTGTATAAAATAAGAGGCGCTGCGATTTGTAGACGCCAGTAAAATCTGGTTCAGTCTTTTAGCAGAAATATTGAGCTTGCCGGCATAAAAAGTTACTCTTTTTTCCGTTTTGCAATTTTGAAAAATCAGGATGAAAAAATCATGCATTCGCTCAAAATATTTATCCGGGAAGCTGACAAAATGATGATTGCTTTGTATCAATAACAGTAAAATAGTATTCAATAAATTAATCGCTATCTGCTGTTCCACAAGCGTATGCGTGCCAGTGTTAAATATGATTTCTTTAAGGGTTTCAATTTTCAAAAACACGCTTTCCGTTGTTTTCAACAGCTTATCGGCCGATTTTTGAATAAAAAGTTTAAACAGGTCAATTGAAAAGTGTTTTGCATCCAACTGCAGGTAATCTACCGAAAGAGAAAGCATCGTCATGGTGCCTGCCGGGAAAGATTTGATTTGAAAATTGTTTTCGGGCAGCAATATAACGAAATCGCCCGCAGCGATAGCGGTGTTCCTGTTATCCAGCAGTAGCCTGGCTTTCCCGTTACTGACCCAGAGAATCTTAAAATGAAAGATGTTTTCAAAGGATTCTGATGAATCAGGCCCTATTGTCCTGATGATAATTCTATCTGAAATTGCATTTACCAAAGTGCTTCTTATTGTATGATATTTCCCAAAAGTACAAAATAATTGGAAGAAAAGGCAGCAACTCATACGGCAAACCGGGGTAATTTTGCATCATTAAAAATAAAAAAATAAATGAAGCAACAACACATTAAGTATCTCGGTCTTTTCTTTATGGTAGTGCCAATGTCTGTAATAATGGCACTTGTAGGCGCTTTAAGGACCCACGGATTTTGTGCGAACCTGCCTGTTCAGTTTTTAAAATCCTGGTCGATTATGTTCCCCGTTGCTTATATCGCGGCATTTCTGTTTTTTCCAACAGCGAAGAAGCTGACGGCAAGGTGTGAAAAAAGTATCAAAAAGCAAAATCCGGAATATGAACAAAAAGGGTAACTCATCTTTATTTATACTGATTTTTGCGGCCGTATTATCTGCCTTTGCCGCACTTGTAACCGATTTGTACCTGCCTGCGCTCCCCGTGCTTAGCGAGGCGTTTGAAACGAATGCTTCAAGCGTACAGTTAAGTTTAACCGTTAGCCTGGTGGGGTTAGCCGCCGGGCAATTATTGTTTGGCCCTATTAGTGATAAAATGGGACGGCGGACGCCGTTGTTAATTTCGCTGGTTATATTCCTGCTCGCAACCATCGGCTGTATCTATGCTGTAAATATTGCATCCTTTATAGGTTTCCGGTTATTGCAGGGTTTTGCCGGGGCTGGGGGAATTGTAATTTCGAGATCCGTAGCGGTTGATTTATATGAAAACGATAAACTGGCAAAATTTCTCTCCACCTTAGCAGTTGCCAATGGGTTAACGCCAATTGTTGCCCCGGTAGCAGGTGCTTTGTTGCTGAATATTACCGATTGGCGCGGCATATTCATCGCGTTATTGCTGATGGGCATTTTAATATCGGGCATGTCTTTTTTTTACCGGGAAACACTGGTTCCGGAAAAACGTTTTAAGGGGAACCTGTTCCAAACCTTCCACACGTTCGGAGTTGTTTTACGAAATAAAACTTTTGTCTACTACACGTTGGCTTTAGGTTGCACCATGGGCATGTTTTTCAGCTATCTTTCGGCATCGCCGTTTATTTTTCAAACTTTTTATAATATAATTGCGTTTGTGTATGGTGTGTTTTTTTGGGTGAATTCAGTAGGACATATTATAGGCAGCCGCATCGTAACACGGTTCTCTGACCTAAAGCAAGCGGTGATGTCTGGTTCCGTAGTCGCTATTGCAATAGCTGTATTGATTGCCCTGTTTCTTGCCATCAATGCTTCTGTTTATATTGTTGAAACGGCTTTTTTCATACTTTTAATATCGGTTGGCATTATTTTGCCTGCTGCAACGGCGCTGGCTTTAAATTTAGAAAGAGAAAACTCGGGAAGTGCCTCTGCGTTGTTAGGATTTTTCCAATTTCTCGCAGGCGGAATTGTATCGCCTTTAGTGGGTATCGGTAATATTATGTATGCAACAGGTTTTATGATTGTTATTTGCGCATTGCTTAGCCTGGTATTCATCAAAAAAGCCAACCCGCTAAAAGCAGGAATGCTTGCCTTTATTAAAGGATAGTACTTATAATCAACCCGTTTGGCTGAGTACCCCCGGCAGCTTAAAATAAGGATGCCGGGAGGGTGGAGGAGGGTTGCATGAAAGATGATACGGCTACCCCTGTACAAAATTCTGTGCTAAATATCATTGTTTACAATTATATTGTGCAAAAAAAAGCATGAGCGAATTCAGCAGGCGGAAGTTTATCGGTATGACGGCCAAAGCCGGTGCCGGAGTAACTTTATGGCAGCCTCTGCTGAAAAAAGCAATGGCCGTTCCGGCTCACAACCTCACCCGGTCGATAAACGATGTAAAGCATATTGTTATACTAATGCAGGAAAACCGTTCATTCGATCATTATTTTGGCGCGTTGAAAGGTGTTCGCGGTTTTGGCGACAGGTTCCCGGTACCTTTAAAAAGCGGTCAGCGCGCATTTCACCAGTCCGATGGAAAAAAGATTGTGCCGCCCTACCGGGCAAACGGAAAAACTTCCAATGCTGCACTGGTTCAGGGAACGCCCCATAATTTTTCTGATATGCAGGCTGCATGGAACCAGGGAAAATATGGGTATTGGCCGTTGTTTAAAACCCCGTATTCGATGGCTTATTACACCCGGGAAGAAATACCTTTTCAATACGCGATGGCAGAATCTTTTACCATTTGCGATGCCTATTACTGTTCCATAGCAACCGGTACAGACCCCAACCGCATTATGTTCTTTTCCGGGTCCAATTTTGATCCCGAAAAAAGGGCGGCGGGCATCAACTGTACGGATCAGCATTCCGAGCCGGTTAACCTGCGTTGCTGGATCAAAGGCACTATGCCCATCCCTGGATATACTTACCAGGGTTCTGCATTTAAATGGGCTACTATACCCGATGTGCTGGAAAAAGCAGGGGTTGGCTGGCGCATTTATCAGGATCCGAATGATAATTGGACAGGGGCCATGCACGGCTGCCTGGCTTTTGAAAGTTTCCGTAAGGCTAAGCCGGGTTCTTCCGTTTATGAGAACGGTATGCGCCACTGGTCACTTGAAGATTTAAAAAAAGATGTTTTGAGCGGCCGTTTGCCGCAGGTTAGCTGGGTGCTTCCTTCACAGAAAGACTCTGAGCATCCTGGTGCGCCATCAAGTCCTTACCGGGCAGCAGATTTTACCCACCAGGTACTGGATGCCATTACCGCCGATCCCGAAGTATGGAGCAAGACGGTTTTCTTTGTAACTTTTGATGAAAATGACGGCTTTTTTGATCATCTGCCGGCTCCGGCGGTTCCTTCCTATAATCTGGACGGCACTTTAGCCGGTAAATCTACCGTTGATCTTCATGGGATGTATTTCGATAATGGTAAGAGCAGCAAGAATTATATCGATCATCGGGATACGGTATCAGGTAATCTGCGCCCCTGGGGAATGGGCCCCCGTGTACCGATGTATATCTTATCTCCCTGGAGTAAAGGCGGCTGGGTAAATTCGGAAGTGGCCGATCATACTTCCGTGGGGCAATTTATTGAAAAGCGTTTTGGAGTGCATATACCGGCGATATCACCCTGGCACCGCGCCGTGAGTGGTGATCTGACGTCGGCCTTTGATTTTGAAACGCCCAACAGGAAGTTTCCCGCCATGCCCCTGACGTCCGATTATGAGGCCCGCGATGCTTCCTCCCAAAAATTACCGCGGGCGGTAGCGCCGGAGGAGCCGGCCGACCTCTTCCAGGAAAAAGGAACGCGATTGTCGCGTGCGCTCCCGTACCGGCTTAATTGTTTATTCCGCATTGTAAAAAAGCAGGAAGCAGTGGCAATAACTTTTAAAAATGAAGGTAGGGCAGGGGCTGTATTTCATGTGTATGATCTGAATAATTTAGATGCTATTCCAAAGCGCTATACCGTTGAGGCAGGCAAGATGCTTAAAGACGAATGGGATCTGCCGGCCGCAGGTAATTATGACCTGGAAGTGTTTGGTCCTAATGGTTATTTCCGCAAATTTCGCGGCAACATTCGCAAAAATGAGCCGGAAGTGGTGGTTAGTTATGATTATCCCAATGGCCGGCTTTCGGTTACCGTTAAAAATACAGGTGACAGCCAGGTAAATGTAAAAATCATTGCGAACGCCTACCATTATGCTGCGGTTTCCACGGCGGAGATCGGCTCTCATAAAAAAA
>JBEBUZ010000122.1:0-6774 GCA_040393015.1 Paraniabella yanshanensis | reverse complement strand
TTGTCATTTTATTTCTGAGTCGGCCCATTCGAAGTACAATTTTTTGGATAGAAATTTACGGGACTGGTTTTTCTTAATTTGTTCCTCCAGCCGGCTATTGTCCATGCCCTTTTGCCGGTAAAGATTATTGAGCGTTATTTTATTATAATTGAGCGATTCCAGATAATGCCAGTCGGGGTTGTTGAAATGACGGGTATTATATCGGGTGACGAGCCAGCTCCAGTTAATAACGCAACTGATGACCAGTACCGTATAAAAAACCCAGGTCATACGGTTGATGAGAAAGATATTGGTTTTCCGGCAGGCCATTTTATATCCTGTTAGCAGTAGCCCTGCCAGGCTCAGAAACAGGAAGATAAACACGCCGATTCTTTTAAATGTAAGACCGTAGGCATCTACATAAGCTATGTTTTGAAGACAAACGATACCTATTAAAAGGATATTCAACCCGATCCACACAAAGGAGAGTGTTTTTAAGAGTTTGGCATTTTTGTCGAAGTTGAGCAGACCCTGGAAATAAATCATGATGATAAAGATGGCCATTACAATAGACAGAATAAGTATATACACGCGCTCATGTACTTCGTTGCTTAGGTTTCTGCTACCGTCTCCGCTTCCCCACTGTTCTATGCAATAGGTAATAATGAAAAAAGCAAGCAGGACATTCAGCAGAATAAGAGATATTTCGCCGCTGCGGCGCTGCGATGCCAGGTCGAGGAAGCGAAAGCCTCTGTTCTGATGGAGGGCGTAACCCTCCGAAAAATCGTCCTTCAGGTAATCATTGTAACGGATCAGTATTTTAGGAACAGAAAAGTAAAAGAAATTGAACAGTAAAAAGAATCCTGCACAGCTTAGCACAGCCAACTGAAAAATATCGAGGTTCCAATTGATTGTAAAAAAAGAAGCGAATTGGTCGCTGGCAAGCGAATAGACGCCAATAAAAAGCGTCAGGAAAATAGCGGGTATTAAAAAATAACTTACCAGCCTCTTAAAAAACCCGCCACCTGTAATGGGTATACCCAGCCATTTGTTGGGAGTGAGTACCCTGAAAATAAAAGAAACGTAATTGAAGGCAATCCCCACCGGGAAGGAAACAATGTTCAATTTCGGATACAGGGCTTTGTATCCGGTAAACAACAGGGAGATAAACAGGGCGGCAAAGCTGATAAAATCGCCGTACCAGGCAAATGAAATCAGCGAAACAAAGCTCGAAACCGATAGTATAGCCAGTTCTTTTGTTCTTTTTTTCCTGTCGATTGAGAGGTAAAGGAACAGCCAGGCGATGCACCCAAAAATGGAAACGTTTAATCCGGGATCCTGCTTGTAAAATACTATGACGAATAGTACCACCGATAAAAAGAAAAAAATACTTTTTTGCATGTTTTTAGAATTAAAAGTGCTTTGTATTTCAAAGTAAATGAATAAAAAAATTTAACCTCTCAGCAAGGTTTCGAGTGCGTTGATATGCTTCTCAAAAGCCTCTTTCCCGTTTTTCGTAATTTTATAGGATGTTCTGGTTTTTTTTCCTACAAACTCCTTCTTCACTTCAATATATTTCTTTTGTTCCAGGGCGCTGATATGACTGGCCAGGTTTCCATCGGTTATTTGCAGGTGTTCCTTCATCTCCAGGAAGTCCACCCGGTCGTTCACCGTAAGTACCGACATAATGCCCAGCCTCACCCTGCTTTCAAAGTCTTTATTTAAATGCTCCAGTAAGCTCATTCCAAAATGAAGTTCCGTTACTGATATTTTTTATGCATCAGTAATCCGTAAATAATATGTAACACGCCAAAGCCCAATGCCCAAAATACCAGTCCATAGCCGGGCAGAAACATGGCAATCACTCCCAACAAGGCTTCAGAATAACCGAGGCTGCCCACGTCCGACACGGTGTACCGGCTGGCATTGATCAGTGCCATGCCGTAACACAGGAGTGTGAGGGGCGCAATAATTTCGAAATGGCCGTGGTAAAGAGCGCCTAAACAGAACAGCCCGCCGAAGATCAGTGGAACAAATAAGGCCAACAGTAATTTTTTGGTAGTGGGAGTCCATACCTTCAACCCTTTTTTCCGGGTTTTCCGTATGGTGAGCAATGCCCCAAAGCCGATGGCTCCTGCCAGTACTACCGCTGCCAGGCAGAACAATTGTTTGACAAGCCCGCTTCCGGCAACGATGCGGGTATCGGTAAAATAATCGATACCGTACTGTTTAAGGGTGTACCATGCACCGAAAGCGCCCGATAACGCGATCAGTCCTGCTATTACTCCCGACAATCCGCTTAGCGATAGGAACCGGGAGGATTGTTCCATCATTTTGCGGATATGTTGCAGGTCGTCTTCGATCTTTTGACTCATAAAAAGTACTTTGAGATACAAAGTAAATGAGTAGAATTGAAAACACCAAATAAAAAAACCACCCTTTCGGATGGTTTTTGATTTTATTCCTGCCGTGAATTTATCTTCTTTGTCCCCTGTTGCTGTTCCGGGCAACATCCCTGCGGTTATCGTAGGAGCGGTTATTCTTCCATTCGTTATGCTGCGGATGGAATTTGCTTTCCTGGTACTTACGATCCCGGCTATCGCGGATCACCATCTGGTTGCGTGAACTTTTATATTTACCGTATTTTACTATGTCCATCCGGTTATCGCGATAAGGAGCATAGCTGCGGTTTACCACTACCTTATAAGTGTTGTACAGGTTGATACGTCCGTAAGACGGAGGCAAATGCCGTGCGGTAATCCATCTTCCCCTGTCCTGGTACATGAAACGCTCTGCGTTGATGTCGTAATAGGAGTTTATTTCGGGCAGGTAGTAGTAGCGCGCGTAATCGTAACCCACGGGGCCCCATGCCGGCTGATTGCCGATATTTATATGTATGCTAACCTGCGCTGTGGCAGTATGGGCAACTGCAAATCCAGCGAAAAGAACGGCGGCGATAATCAATTTTTTCATGTCTTTAAGTTTTAATGTTTACAAATGTTTTTGTAAAGCGCTTTGATATATAGACAGGGAAATATCTCCTGATAGTTGCAGCAATTTTCATTTTATCAGTTTATTAGCAATTGTATATGCGACTAATGTAAGCTGCTGAACGGATGGTGGAGGAGGAGTACCCAGGGCAATAAAACCTTGTGCACACCGGGAGTGACTGTAAATGACAGTTCCGGATCGTCCCTGGGGTGCGATCTTCGCCCTCTTCATCCGAAATACCTTCCTTCTTACCTAAATCAGCCTTAAAAACTTTACATTTGCGTTTCGCTGCAATTCACTCTTTTTATAAAACCCCCGGGGTTGCGGCAGTAAAATATGGCAAAAATTATCGGAGTAGCAAACCAAAAGGGAGGCGTAGGCAAAACCACCACTGCTATTAACCTGGCAGCCAGTTTCGCTGTGTTGGAGTACAAGACTTTGCTGGTCGATGCCGATCCGCAGGCAAACAGCACAACGGGAGTGGGTTTCGATCTGCAGAACATCACGCAAAGCCTGTACGATTGTATGGCCAATCAAACGCCTGCGCAGCATGTGATCCTGAAAACGGAGATCCCTAATCTCGATCTTATTCCATCGCATATTGACCTGGTGGGAGCCGAAATTGAAATGATTAACTACCCCAACCGCGAGACGGTGTTAAAGGAGATCCTTTCGGATGTGTCGGATCAATATGATTTTGTTGTTATAGATTGTTCGCCCTCCCTCGGCCTGATTACAGTGAATGCGCTTACGGCCGCACACTCGGTAGTAGTGCCCGTGCAATGCGAGTTTTTTGCATTGGAAGGATTAGGTAAATTGCTCAATACCATCAAGATCGTACAAAACCGGCTTAATACAGCATTAACCATAGAAGGAATATTGATGACGATGTATGATAGCCGGCTGCGTCTGTGTAACCAGGTGGTAAATGAAGTGCGAAGGCATTTTGATGAACTGGTATTTAATACTATTATCCACAGGAACTCCAAATTGAGCGAAGCACCTAGTTTTGGTCAGCCTGTTATTTTATACGATGGAACCAGCAAGGGGTCGGTTAATTATCTCAACCTGGCAAAGGAGATTTTACAGAAAAATAACCTTACAAAAATCCCAAACGAAGAAAAGATTTTAGAATAGCTAAGCGATAAAAACAGCAATGAGTTGAAAAGAAGTTTTTCGACAGCTTTTTAACCCATCAACACACTATTAAAGAATGGCTACACAAAAACCAAATAAAGAGGCATTAGGCAAGGGGATCCGCTCGCTCCTGGGCAGCATCGATGCTGAATTGAAGGGCGGATCGGGCGAATTAAAGCGAACAGTAGTGGAAGCGGCAACGAACATATCGAAGATCCCGGTGGCCGATATCGATACCAATCCGCGGCAGCCCCGTACCGATTTTGACGAGCAGGCCTTGCAGGAGCTGGCACAATCCATTAAACTGCACGATATCATTCAACCGCTTACCGTTTCGAGAACCGCGGCGGGAAGATACCGGCTGATTGCGGGAGAACGAAGGTTGCGGGCCTCCAAAATGGCGGGTCTCACAGAAGTGCCGGCCTATATCCGCCAGGCAAACGATACCCAATTGCTGGAACTGGCGCTGCTGGAGAACCTGCAACGTGAAGACCTGAATGCGATGGAAGTGGCGCTTAGCTATAAGCGGATGATGGATGAGTTGGATTATACCCAGGACCAGGTGGCGGAACGGATGGGTAAAGACCGCAGTACGGTGGCCAATTTTATCCGCTTACTGAAATTACCCCCCGATATACAACTGGCGGTTCGGAACAATACGATCTCTATGGGGCATGCCCGCGCCCTGGTGAATGTGGACACCGTGGACAGGCAGCTTTATATATTTAAAGAAATAAAAGAAAAAGGGCTGTCGGTACGCCAAACCGAGGCGCTGGTGCGAAATATTTATAAGGATACGGGTCAGAAAAAATCGGCGAAATCCGGGTTGTCCTCGCCGTTTCAGCGCATCGAAGATAAGCTGGCTACACAGTTTGACACGAGAGTGAAACTGAAACACAATTCAAAAGGACACGGACAAATAAGTTTTGATTATTACTCGATCGAAGAGTTGAATAAGTTGTTGCAAAACTTTAACGTGTCAATAGATTAATCTGTATTTTATTTGCAAAATGCACCCTGTCAAAAAACTTATCATTTTCCTATGTGTGTATGGTGTGGCAACGATAGGGACCCTCTGTGCGCAAACAGTAGATACAACTATTATTCGCCAGATACTGGAACAGAAAGATACGGTGGGTTTGCCAACAATTTCCAATCCTGCTTTTGAGGAGACAGATAGTTTAAAACTAACCGATCCCCGTGCGCGCATACCCCGTGTAGCGGCTACCCGTTCGGCCATATTGCCGGGCTGGGGGCAGGTGTACAACCGGAAGATCTGGAAAGTGCCGCTGGTGTATGGCGCTTTAGGGTTTACAGGTGGGATTTTTGTTAACAATCTCGTCTGGTACAACCGTTTTAAAAAAGGGGTACAGGTAATAGATGTTTTACAAAAATCGAATGAGGATCCCCGGGATTCGACGCAATACAACGATCTGGATAGATTTGTAAAAGTAATCTTCGAGCGGAATGGGATAGAAACAATCCGATACCAGCGCGACTATTATCGTAAAAACCTCGATTATGCCGCCATTTATTTTATCATCGCCTGGGGGCTGAATGTGATAGATGCCACGGTAGATGCACACCTGAGCAGTTTTGATGTATCGCCGGATTTGTCTTTTAAAATACAACCGGGCTATAGTGAGATGGCGCGAACAGCAGGTGTAAGCCTGGTATTAAAAATTAAATAATAAAAGAAACAGTGAAAATTGCATTAATCGGATACGGTAAAATGGGCAGGGCTATCGAAGCTATCGCGTTGGAGCGGGGGCATGAAGTAGTGCTCAAAATCGATGAAAACAATATTCCCGATTTTAATAAAGAAAATCTGGAAACAGCAGATGTGGCCATTGAATTTACCGGTCCGCATACGGCTTACGATAATATTACAAAGCTGCTGACATGGAATGTTCCGGCAGTGAGTGGGTCCACCGGTTGGCTAAACAGATGGGATTCGATTGAACAGCTTTGCCGCGAAAACAACGGCGCATTTATTTATGCCAGCAATTTTAGCGTGGGAGTGAATCTTTTTTTTGAATTGAATAAGAAACTGGCGGCCCTGATGCATCCGCATAAACAATACAATGTATCTCTCGAAGAAATTCACCATACCCAGAAACTGGATGCCCCCAGCGGAACCGCCATTACCCTGGCCGAAGGCGTAATGGAAAGCTACACTGAAAAGAAAAAATGGGTAAATGATACATTGCCGGGGGAAGACGAGTTGCTGATAGTAAGCAAGCGGATCGACCCCGCTCCCGGAACCCATACTATTTTTTACCAATCTGAGATCGACGATATCAGCATTACCCATACGGCTCATAGCAGAAAAGGTTTTGCTTTGGGCGCAGTAGTGGCTGCCGAGTTTTTGGCGGACAAAAAAGGTATTTTTACTATGAAAGAAGTGCTGGGACTGTAATGATCTTTTGCTTTTTTCTCAATATTTATTGATCCGCCGAGGTAAAGACGGGTGTTCTTCCGCTGAAAAAAGAGGAGAGGTGGTCTGCAGTGGCTTATTAGTCTTGGGCGCGCAGAAAATATCAGGCAAAACACCCGGTGCAATATTCCGTATTTTTAGAATCAGGCTCTTTTCTTCTCTGCGTGAGAATGAGCAAGCTTTATTATAAAACTCATATATACGGTAACGTTTGCGTAAATAAATTGATC
>JBEBUZ010000121.1:0-6821 GCA_040393015.1 Paraniabella yanshanensis | reverse complement strand
TGATGGTCGGCTATGATCCCGCCGCCCGCCACGGCGGGCAAGCTGGCGGGCAAGCCATGAACCATGATCTATGAACCATGACTCCTGAACAGCCCCTATTCTTCTAATCATCCCGCTCCACACAAGACTTATACGTGTTCTTCATCAGCGCTGCAATAGTCATGGGGCCTACTCCACCAGGCACCGGTGTAATAAAGGAACATTTTGGCGCTACATTTTCAAAGTCCACATCGCCCACCAGGCGGTAACCCGATTTCCGGCTGGCATCTTCGATCCGGGTAATCCCTACATCAATTACTACAGCTCCCTCTTTCACCATATCGGCCTTTAAAAATTCGGCCTGTCCGATGGCGGCCACAATAATATCGGCTTGCAGACAAATCTCTTTCAGGTTTTGGGTTTTGGAATGGCAAACGGTAACCGTACAGTTACCCGGGTTGGCGTTATTGCTTAACAAAATGCTCATGGGGCGGCCTACAATATGGCTGCGGCCCAGCACCACGGCATGTTTGCCCTTAGTGGCAATATGGTTATGTTCGAGCAAAAGCATAATGCCATAAGGTGTGGCAGCAATAAAAGCTTCGGGCTCGCCCATGATCATGCGCCCGATATTTTCGGGATGAAAACCGTCCACATCCTTGCCTACGGCGATGGCTTCGATCACTTTTTTCTCCGAAATATGGGCGGGCAGGGGAAGTTGCACCAAAATACCGTCTACCGACATATCCTCGTTCAGCTCTTCAATCTTTTCGAGCAATTTTACTTCGCTTACGTCTGCTTCGTAGGTTATTAAGGTAGAAATAAAGCCAATTTCGTGGCAGGTTTTCACTTTAGAGTTTACATAGGTTTGGCTGGCGCCGTTGGATCCCACCAGAATCGCCGCGAGGTGCGGAATTTTTTTGCCTGCGGTAGCGCGTTGAGCCACATCGATCTTTATGGTGTTTAAAATGGCCTGAGCCGTCTTTTTTCCATCTAATAATTGCATGCGGCAAAGATGCAAAAGTTTTTTAAGCAGATACTAAAATAATTTTCAAAACTAACGGTTGTTTATATTTTGCGGGTTGGGTCGTTGATTTGCATCAATTTTTGTAATCTGGCCTGGAGTAGTCTTTTTTTATAAAGCGTTATTTAACAGTAAATTAAAACTTTTTGAAGTTTAATGAGAGGAGAAGAATGTAAAAAAAAGATTAAGGCAGTATGAATTTTATGTTAAAAAAGTCTTTATCTTGCCATTTAATCAAGCTGTAAGTTAACAAAAAATGACATTTTTGACAGCCTGAAGGTTTTAATCCGATTTAAATCATTTTTTAACAAAAAAGTTTTACATGAGAAAAATTCTATTGCTTTTAGCAATACTAATGGGATTTTCTTTCCTGGCGTTTTCGCAAACCAAAACGGTGACAGGAACGGTAATGGACGAAACCGCTGCTCCGGTACCCTTTGCAACCGTTTCGGTGAAAGGCAGCGCTACCGGCGTTTCGGCCGATGCCGATGGCAGGTATAGTATTAACACAACCGAAGGAGCTACCCTCGTATTTTCCGCCACAGGTTATTCTTCGGTGGAGTTGGTGGTAAGCGGAAACGTTGTGAATGCCGTTTTAACCAAGGGTGAAGGTGCGGTTATTGAAGAAGTGGTGGTAACGGCAACCGGTCAGCGGGTGAACAAAAGAAATATCGGTTATGCGGCCACTGTAATCAGTTCCGAAAAACTGGTGCAGGCAGCCCCTATCAGTGCGGCAACCGCCCTGTCGGGTAAGGTTCCGGGCTTACAGATCAACGTTACGGGAAGTGGTGTAAACCCTACCGTAAGCGTGGTGCTTCGGGGTTACCGCTCAATTACCGGTAATAACCAGGCTTTGATAGTTTTGGATAACGTAATTGTTCCCAACGAAATGCTGGGAAATATTAACCCCAACGATATTGAAGATATCACTGCTCTGAACGGTTCGAGCGCCTCAGCCTTATATGGTAGCCGCGCTTCCAACGGGGCCCTTATCATTACTACCAAAAAAGGTACGGCTGGTAAAACAGATGTTAGAATTGCACAAACAATAACAGCGGCCAGTACAGGTTTTTTCCCTAAACTTCAGGAAAAATTTGGTTCGGGATCCACCGGCTATTTGAAGATTTATGATCCTTATGAAAACCAGCAATACGGTCCGGCATTCGACGGGTCGATGGTAGACATCGGAGAATATCCGCTTCCCGGCGGCGCTATGCAAAGAGTGCCTTATAGCTACAATCCGGATGGTAAATTGAATTTCTGGAGCCCGGATGTTTCCTCACAAACCGACCTTTCGGTATCCTCCGCCGGTACCAAGGGGCGGGTATACTTCTCCGGACAATTTGTAACCAATAATGGTACCATCGAGGGCGACAGCTATAAAAGAGCTGCCATTGGCGTAGGGGGTAATCAAAAAATTTATGATAACCTGAATTTTGATTACTCTCTTCGTTATACCCAAAACTATACAAGACAGAATACACAGTTCGGATCTATCTACGATCTTATATTAAATACTCCCGGGCATATTCCCATTACCAATTATAAAAACTGGCAGAAAGATTCTTTCGCCATGCCCGATTATTATTATAATGCCTATTACAATAACCCTTACTTCTTAAAAGACAATTACAGGTCTCAGGGAAGAAACGAGTACCTGGTGGGAAATATTTCCTTGCGCTGGGCGCCCGTGCATTGGGTAGACCTGGTGGGAAAAGTAGGTATGACCAGCCGGAACTACTCCGGAAAGAGCTGGTCGAACAAATATATTTATAGTACCTATGCCAGAAATAATTCACATGGCTCTTATAAGAAAACCGATATCCAGGGTGCTGTGGCAGACAATATGTTCTACACCAACACATTGGTTGGCGATTTTCAAACCATGTTTAAGAAAACCAATATAGAAGACTGGGACTTTAAACTGAACCTGGGTACGCAGTTAATTCAGGATGATTCGAAGAGCTTGGCGGGTAGCATCTCTGGCTTGGCGCTTCCTGATATCTTTAACCTTTCGAACCTAACAACCACCCATTCGGCGGGCGAATCTATTTCGCAGGCAAGAACCATTGGTGTGTACGGAGAATTGTATGCAACGTATAAAAAGTTGGGAACTACCTTACACCTTACCGGTCGTAGAGACCATGTATCGATCCTCGATCCCGGTTTTAATACATTCTTCTACCCATCTGCCGATATATCTGTAGTATTATCTGATGCGATCCCTGCACTAAAAGCCAACCCCAATATCAATCTGTTGAAAATAAGGGCGGGTGCTTCTAATGTGGGTAACGTAAACCTCGGCCCGTACAGCACATTGCCAACCGTGGGTCAGGGTTCGGGCTATCCTTACAGCGGTATCATTTCTTATACTATTGGCGACAGGCTGGTTCAAAAAGGTTTGAAACCTGAGTTTACCTTAGGAAAAGAAATTGGATTTGATTTTGAAATCTTCAGACGAGTATCGGGTGAGTTTACTTATTATGTAAACAAAACCAAGAACCAAACCCTTCCCGTACAAATTACTTCTTCCTCGGGTTATTACAGCCTTCTCACCAACGTGGGTCTTACCCAGGGTTCGGGTGTGGAAGCAGCATTGAATTTTGTGGTATTGAACCGGGAAGACCTGCGGGTGGCAATAGGCGGTAACTATACTTATAACGACAACAAAGTGGTAGACCTGGGAATTGGACAGGACATTGATAAAGTAGCCTTGTATACTTATGGCAACTCATCAGGTGTATATGCTGCCAACGGCCTTCCCTTCCCTGCTTATTTTGGTACCACCCACATGCGGGATACTACCACCGGCAAGGTTATTGTTGATCCTGTAAGTGGTTATCCTTCTATCGATCCTAATATTAAATATTTAGGCAATTCGCAACCCCGGCACAGGGCGGGCGTAAACCTCGATGTAGAGTATAAAGGGGTAAGCCTGAGGGTATTGGCCGAGTACAGGGGCGGTTATGTATTGTATGCTGGTGCGGGTACTACCTACGATTTCTCGGGTGCGGGCATCAATACCGTTATGTTCGACCGGGAGCGTTTTGTATTCCCCAATTCGGTTTACCTCGATCCGTCAACCGGCAAATACGTGGATAATACAAACCTGACTATAACCGATGGTAACACAGGGTACTGGACCCAATCTAACCCCAGAACCGGTATTACTGAGAACTATATTATCTCGGGTGATTTCTGGAAATTAAGAGAGGTTGCAGTATCTTATAATCTTCCATCGAAACTTTTCAGTGGCTCCCGTTTTATAAAAGGAGCTTCGGTGAACCTGATTGGAAGGAACTTGTTTATATTGGTGCCTAAGGAAAATGTGTATGCCACCGATCCTGAGTACAGTGATAATACCGGTAACTATCTTGGTGTAACCACTCTTTCTCAAAACCCTCCATCGAGGTATTATGGTGCTACTTTTGCCTTAAACTTCTAAATTTTGTCTTCTATGAATACGATTAAGCATAAAATTTACATACTAACGATGTTGATAGGCGTAGTGGCGCTTTCAACGTCCTGTAAAAAGTTTTTCGATATCAATAAAAACCCCAACTCGCCTACAGGCACCGTGGAAGAATCTTTCTTGCTCGGTAAATCCATCGTGGCCTGGTCGCGGTTTATGCCTGCTGCCGACCAGTATGGCGGGGAAATCAGCGGCGCTATCTCTAACCCCGGCGGTGTATCGGGTTTTGGATCGCTGATCACCTACAACTATGGCCCGGGTGACTACGGTTTCTGGTGGGATTTGTACGATAATGTTACCGACCTCAATGCCATTATTGCGAGGGGAGAAGCCGATGAGTCCTACGTGAACTATGCGGGAATTGCCCGTATTTTAAAAGCGGTTCATTTCCAGGCTTTGGTAGACGCTTACAATAATGTACCCTATACCGAGGCCAATAAAGGGGTAGAAAACCTGACCCCGGAGTACGATAACGGCGCTGACATTTATAAAAGCATTGGTTCGTTGATAGACGAAGCATTTGCCAATTTTGCAAGCGCCAGCGGGGCGGCCCTGGTTCCCACTGCCGGAACCGATCCTTTGTTCGGCGGCAGCCTCACCAGGTGGAAACAGTATGCAAATACCATTAAACTGAGAATGATTTTAAGGGCAGGTGATAAAGTAACCTTCGACAACAGGACCTTTAGCGCCGATGGCTTTCTTTCGGAAGACGCAATGGTACAGCCCGGCTTTACCAACCAGGATGGGAAGACCAATCCTACCTGGGGCAGGGTATATGCAGCTTCGGGTTCGGCAGTAGGCGGCGGCCTGCAGCAGCGGGTACCTACCTTTTACATGCGAGCGTTCTACGATGGAACCAAGTTGAGTGACAAGTTTCGCGGCAGCCTTATCTATCGTACCTTCCCTACTCCGGGAACCAACCAGTTAGGGGAGCCCGGAAACGAGTCGAGTACTTTTGTAAAAGCGCCTAACGACTGGTATCATTCGTTGGCAGCCACTCCTTCCGCTACCAACTATACGTCGATAGGTATTTTTAAAGGACCTTCTGCTCCGCAACCGGTAATGCTCGCAGCCGAAAGTTACTTCCTGCAGGCCGAGGCAGCCGTTAGAGGTTTGGTTCCTGGCGATGCCAAAACCCTGTTCAATAACGGTATACTGCAATCCTTCCGGTATTTGAACAAGGATGAGTCCGGGGCTATTTCTAACAAGTTCGTGGATACAACCAGTGGAAAAATTGCTGCCACAGCTGCCACGGCCGCTTATATAGCAATCAATCCTGAGAAGGAATTTAATATTTATCTCGCTGAGAATTCGGAGAGCAGGTTGGTTAATTTTGACCTGGCTACTACCACCGAAGAAAAAATAGAAGCCATCATTACCCAGAAATACATTGCGCATAATATGATTAAGGGTGATGAATCCTGGAATGAGTACCGCAGAACCAAGTACCCGGCTACAACGAGTCCCTCTATTGCCAATAGGTTTACCAGCTTTGCTTCTACTCAATCCACTTCGAGCCAGCCGGATCGTCTTCCTACCCGGATACAGTATCCTTCGAGGGAGTTTTCCTATAACTCGGAGAACGTAGGGCAGCAAAAGGGTTCGGCTCCTAACGGGGGGATCAGCGTTACTATAGACAAAATATTTTGGGCCAAATAAATTAAAATAATATGAAGAAGATAAATTTTTTATTACTGGTTGTAACCGCGGCAGTGCTGTTGCAATCATGCCTAAAAGGCCGGGATATGGTACTGGATCCGGATGCGGTTCCTGCGGTTGTGGAATTCGGAAATCCGGCGGTTTTGACCAGTGCTGCTACGGACTCCTTCCGCCTGTTTACAGTAAGTTATGATATACTTCCGTCTGTGTCCTTAACTCTTCCTGTCGTGTATACGGGCCCTAATTCGGCGCCTAAAGATATCCCGGTAACCGTGGAGATAGATGAGGAATGGCTTGAGAGATACAATACCGTTAAAGATGCCGATATGAGTTTGTTGCCGGCAAATATCTATTCTTTTGCCAATGCTGTAACAATCAGGAGTGGAGCCAAAAGTGCCGATATAGATATTACCTTAAAGATCGATCAGATGAGCTTGACGGAAGCGTTTATTTTGCCGCTTAAAATTACAAGTGCATCCGGTGAAACTTTAAGTAAATATTTTAATCGTATACTGATTAGAGTGGCTCCCAAGAATGCGTATGACGGACTTTATAGTTATAGAACTTCCGCTACTACTTCTCTGGTACCTAACGCTAACAAAAGTAATGTGCCTTTAGAAACCGTTTCAGCTACCAGGATAAAGACAAATCTCCTGTATACTTATTCTAACCTCATTACCTACGAAG
>JBEBUZ010000120.1:0-6890 GCA_040393015.1 Paraniabella yanshanensis | reverse complement strand
GATGCTAATCCTGATGATTTTCCTTTCGGGTTGTCTGGTATCTTACCGGGAGAGGCCGACCCGGTTGTTTAATGAAATAGCCAGCGGGAATCTGAGTTTTGATGTGGCCATTGTACCGGGTATTGGCTTTGAAAACGGGAAATGGGATTCGGTTATGAAGGGCCGGGTATTATGGGCCGATTATTTATACCGGAAAGGCATTGTCCGGAATATAATATTTTCGGGCGGCGCTGTTTATACTCCCTATTATGAAGCAAAAATAATGGGGCTCTACGCCCTTGAGCTGGGCATACCGGCGCAGCATATTTTTTACGAAACAAAAGCGGAACACAGTACCGAAAATATTTACTATTCTTACGAACTGGCCCGGCAGCAAGGTTTTAAAACGATTGCTTTGGTGACGGATCCTTTTCAGTCGTCCTTAACCAAAGGGTTTACGCGAAGACGGTTCGAAACAAAAATCCGGCATATTCCCTTTCTTGTAGATACTTTAAAAAAGCTGAACCACCGCGAAATCAGCATCGATCCTGCACCAGCTTTTGAACCCGCATTTACCTCTATCACGGAGCGGGAAGGATGGTTCCGAAGGTTTCGGGGGACCCTGGGCGCTTTTATTCCCTGGGAAAACAGAAGGGGCAGAAAGGCTACCGCGCTTTAAAAAGAGTAGGTTGCACTTAACCGCCAGCCATTGTTTTTCTTAAACGCGCCATTCATACGGGTTTCGGGTGTCTCGCCAGTTTTCAGAAAAAGCCGGTCGATGCCCGGTTCGCTTTTCCAGTTGCTGTAAATCCAATCGGCATTAAGCGTCGTGCGCCGATTGAATTGCCATCCCACCTGGGCTTTATAATTCCACCCCCCGCCTTTTGCGGTTTGAATAAAACTGATGGGATGCTGAAAATTATCAATCGTATTCCAGTTGGCCTCCGCATTGTATTTAAAAAAATAATAGTCGAATTTACTGCCGAGATTAATTTTCCGGAAATTATAAGAGGCTTTTACTGATAAACCCGGTCCCTTCCACCTTGCGAGGTAGCTGGTTCGTAAATCAGGATCGGCATCGTTTAAAAGATAAAAAAGTTCTTTGGTGCCGGAATAAGCAGCGCCTGCCTGAAAGCAAAAAGGATGTTTGTCTGACAAAGTATAATATAGCCGGGCTTCTGCGTTTCGCATATTACCCTGATCACTGTTAAGAAATAGTTCGACGGAAGGGTGGGTGCGGTTGTCACCGTCATAGTCAAAATCAGTCGCATCGCCTTTGTAAGTGAATAATTTGCTGTATTCAAGGTCGATGGTTAGTCCCTGGTAGGGTTTGTACGACAAGCCTATATTAAAGCCGGCAGAATGAACAGGATTAAAAATGATTTCGGAAAGAATATTAGGATCGGTACCGGCACTATTGCCCGCAATGGACCAGCGAAAATCCTCCTTCCGGTTCTCTGCACCCGCCGTAATACTTAAATTATGGGTAAGAGGGAGTGGAAAGCTTTGAGCGGCGGCATACTGGCTTCGCATCGAAACGAAGCATATCATCCAGATTAAAAACTTTGATAGCCGCATGGGGTAGGAATGGCGAAGATTAGGAAGGGGTGATTGACAAAGGTGTTTTTTTGAACTGTCTGCAGAAAACGAAACTGAGGATTAACGAGATCGTGAGATAAGAAACCACTGAAAATTTAATATAAAGAGAGATAGAGTTTGTTCCGAACCAATCGTTGGTGTAAAAGACAATCCCTGTTCCGAGAACAAATTTTAAAAGCTCCGGGATCCAGGCTTTGCGGTTATTGTCCATCAATTCCGAAAAAGCATATACGAATAAAAAAACAAATAAGCCATAAATGAAAATACCCGGCGAACCTATCGCGGCTATATTTCCAAACAGGTAGGCAACAAAGATCAGCAATGCGCCTAATTGTATCCATAGCCATATTTTGACGGATTGCGTTATAGATGTACTGTATTTATCGAAATGATAAACATCGGTTATTTTATACACCGGGTATTTTTCGTTCACATCGTCGGGCCGCCAACCGGTGGGCATCATCCATATCCTTAATTTATCGCGCCAGCTTTGGGTTCGCCAGGCGTCTTTTATCAGCAACCATACATGTTGGAAATTAATTTTGATGGGATTCCATGTTTGTACGGGTCGGGTGATCCCGTAAACAGGCGGTTTATCGGCCAGTTCTTCCTGGAAAGTACCAAACCATTTGTCCCAGAAAATAAAGATCTGGGAAAAATTTTTATCCAGATATTCCGGATTAATGGCATGGTGTACCCGGTGATGGGAAGGTGTAACAATTATTTTTTCGAGGAAACCCATCTTATTAATATGAACCGTATGATACCAGAACTGGGCGAATAAGTGCAGGGGCGCCACTACCGCAATGACTTTTTCTGGTACGCCTAAAATGGCCGCAGGCAGAAGAAAAATAGCAAAGATTTTAACAATACCGGAAATGCTTTGCCGCAGGGCACAGGCCAGGTTAAACTCTTCGCTGCTGTGGTGGATAAGGTGGCCGTTCCAG
Organism: Paraniabella yanshanensis; assembly: GCA_040393015.1. Taxonomy (GTDB): domain Bacteria; phylum Bacteroidota; class Bacteroidia; order Chitinophagales; family Chitinophagaceae; genus Niabella; species Niabella yanshanensis_A. Next base: position 4,365 of record JBEBUZ010000120.1, on the reverse strand, counting down.
AAAAAATTATAAGTATGCTGAATGCGATGTACGATATATCCCGACAGATCGAGTGCGAGGAAGGCGACCAGGTAGGTAAGCCAGGTTGTTTCGATATGGTATACCGCGAGGTGCTTCACCATCCACCCGTAGCCGTAAATAGCAATACTGAGACCCAGCACATCTTTGGTTACATTGGTGACGCCACTTAACAGACTGCTGATGGTATCTGCTGTTTTTACATTGTCGGTCCCCTTTCTCCAGGCCCACCATTTTTCAAACAGAACCAAAGCCAGGAATGCAGGCATCGCAATCAACAATATTTTACCATAGGTTTCCATAACCGGTTAATAAAATTATGGAAATATTCCCAGCTCGGCATAGGTGATGGCTACCTTATTGATGGCGATCACGTAAGCAGCGGTGCGCATATCGGGTATTTTGTCGTTGGATTGCCATTCGGCCATGATTTCGCGGGTAGCGCCAATCATAGTCTCTTCCAATCCGCTGTAAACCAGGTCTACCTCATCCGCACCGTGTTTGATGAGCGACCGGTTTTTATCTTCCACTTTTTTGCCGGTAAGGTTTTCTATTTCCTGGAGTATCCGGCCGTTCATGTTTTCATTGAATCTTTTTTCCATTCGGCCATAACGCACATGGCTCAGGTTTTTCAGCCATTCGAAATAAGAAACCGTAACGCCCCCCGCATTCAAATACATATCGGGCACTACCAGAACCCCTTTGCTCAGCAAGATTTCGTCGGCCTCCGGCGTTAACGGTCCGTTGGCAGCTTCGCCCACTATTTTGGCTTTTATACGGGGCGCATTTTCTCCATTGATCACATTTTCCAGTGCGGCGGGGATTAAGATATCGCAATCCAGTTCTAAGCCTGCGGTGTTGGATTCGAGATTAACGGCTCCGGGGAAATCTAAAATGGAACCGGTTCTTTTCCGATGGGCTACCAGTTCCTCTACGTTGATGCCATCCGGTTTAGAAATAGCTCCTTCGTATTCGGCAATACCCACGATAACAGCGCCGGCTTCGTAGAAAAACCGGGCCGTATGATAGCCTACATTACCCAGTCCCTGTACTACGATGCGCTTGCCCTCCACGCCGGTTGTAAGACCCAGTTTCTGCATCACTTCTTCCATCTGACATACTTCTTTCAGTCCGTAAAACACTCCCAGTCCGGTGGCTTCGCGCCTTCCACGCACGCCCCCCTGCGATACAGGTTTACCTGTTACACAGCCGGCTGCATCGATATCGCCGGAATGCATGGCAGAATAGGTGTCTACGATCCAGGCCATTTCCCTTTCGCCGGTTCCGTAGTCGGGTGCCGGTACATCAATAGCCGGTCCGATAAAGTTTTTCTTGATAAGTTCGGAAGTGTAACGCCGGGTTATTTTTTCCAGCTCATAGGGTGTATATTTTTTGGGATCAATCTTAATGCCCCCCTTGCCACCGCCAAAGGGCACATTCACAATAGCACATTTGTAGGTCATCAGGGCGGCGAGTGCCATCACCTCGTCCTGGTCTACCGACATTGAGAAGCGGATACCGCCTTTACAGGGTGTTTTATGCTGCGAGTGTTGTACCCGGTATGCCTCTATTACTTCAATGGTGCCGTCTTCTTTTTTAACAGGAAAACGCATACGGTATACGGCGTTACAGGCCTTGATTTGCTCCAGCAGTCCTTTATCCCATTTGGTGAATTCGGCTGCTTTATCGAAATTTTTTTCAACGGCGTTAAAAAAACTGTAACTGTTCTCAGACATAGATCGGATTTTTATGGATGACAAGATAATGTTAATTGGGTAACAGGAAGCGGACTTTGATAAACAACTTATCGTCGGTTTCTCATTGCAGGCAATTTATCGTTATCCGGGGTGTTTACAAATAGCAAAGTTCGGGCACTTTTCCCCGTACTTTGGGGATGGTTAGGTATTATTGTCGGATTTTTCGAGTTTTTTTAGTTTCCGCTCAATTCTTACCAAATAAAGTACCAACCCTGCCAAAATGATGAGCATTACGGTAATCACTACATAAATCCGGCCACTGCTGTACATTAAATTTTCCGGCGGTTGGGCTATAGCTGCAAAGGGCAGAAGAAAGAGAAGCATTAGTAAAAGTTTCATCTCAGGTGCTTTATTTAATAAAATGTTTTTCTTTTATGTAATTCAGCCTGATTTTTAAAGTGGCAATCCATACTCCCAAAAGAGCCCACCCGATGAATGCAGGGTACTGTATCATGCGGATTTCGGGACTGGAATCTTTAAAATTCAGCGCAGGGTTACCATCTTGTCCGGGGTGCAAACTCGGTAAGAGCCGGGGCACTATCATAATAGTAGGAAACAACATGGCAAAGGCAAAAATATTATAAACCGCACTTATTCTTGCTTTCTGATCCATATCCTGAACAGAACTTCTTAAAATAAAGTAGGCGAAGTAAATAAGTAATGCGATTGCAGTTCCGATCAGTTTGGGTTCGCGGGCTACCGCACTGAAGGAGTCGAAGGCGGGGTTATTGGGATCAGCCCAGGTATAGCTGGCCCAAACAGCTCCTGTTGCGTAGCCCAACAGTCCGAATAAGATACCCACGGAAGCATAATTAGCAGCGGCAATATCGTTTTTAAGATTATTTCTCCGGAGATAAAGTATGGAATGAACAAGCGAGCAGGTGAAAAGTACAAACATAGCCGCCCACATGCCTACATGATAGAAAATATTGCGTATGGTTTCTCCCAGTACCGGCAGGTGAGGGATTTTAACCAGCAGACCTCCCACGATGGCATAAACTAATAATAGTATACTGAGAATTTTCCACCAAACTTTCCTCATACAATAAAGGTCAATTTATAATTGATAAACGCAAAAGTAAGCGGAAAGTTTTTATTAACGGATAAATAGAGGAAGAAACAGGGGCAAGGAAATGGTTAAAATTTAATCTCTCCACAAAAAAGGAAAGAGGATTACGGATAAAAGACCAACCAGGAAATCGAGAACTACTAAAAGGACAATATCGCTCCATTGAAAGCTTTGTCCGGTTGTGAAGGCGGCATTGGATAACTTCATCAGCAGCATAAGCTGTGGTACAATAAGTGGAAAACCCAGTACCGCCATAATAGCGGCATTTTGTTTGGCCTTGGCTGCAATGGCTGCTAAAAAAGTAAAAACCATACTGAGGCTGAAACCACCCAATAAAGCTAACCCGGTAAAAGGAAGGAGTTTTTGAACCGGGTTGCCGATAAAGGCGAAAAATAGCAGGAGGCTGATCGCTGTCATCAACAGCATAAGAAGACTGTTAAACAGGAGCTTGGCTATTATAAAATGAGTAGGGGAGGAAATTGTGTAAAAATAAAGCATACGGCCCCGGCTTTCCTGCAGGAAACTTTTGGCTACGGCATTAATGCAGATAAATAATTGAATAACCCAGAACAGCCCATTCCATATTTCCTTCTCGGGTTCGTCGATGGCCAGGAAAAGCACAAAAATCGTAGCGCCCATGTACAACAGGATTCCGTAGAAGCTATACTGCTGACGCACTTCTAACAGGAGATCTTTCTTAAATAAGGTGAGAATGGGTTTCAATTTATTATACAAAGTTAAACAAAGTTTTTATACCACTTTGTCGTTGTAGCATTTCCGGCATCTCGGTTCGTATACGTCCATTGCGCCGAGCATTACCTGGTCTTCATCGGGAATTTTACGGTAGGAGTAACTGGCCATATTTCCGCATTTGACACATATAGCATGAAGTTTGGTAACATAATCGGCTTTGGCCATTACAAAAGGCATTTGCCCGAAAGGCTTCCCGGTATAATCCATATCAAGGCCGGCTACTATCACCCGTATGCCCCGATATGCCAACTGGTCGCAAACTTCGGGAAGCCCGTCATCGAAAAACTGGGCTTCATCTACGCCAATTACGTCTGCACCCTGCGCCATCAACAATATTTTCTGCGCATTGTCAACAGGGGTTGACGGTATGGCATTGGTATCGTGCGAAACGATTTTCAGGTCATCGTACCGGGTATCAATAAGAGGCTTGAAAATCTCCACTTTTAAGTTGGCTAGTTTTACACGCTTCAGCCGGCGGATAAGTTCTTCCGTTTTGCCGCTAAACATGGAGCCGCAAATAACTTCTATCCAACCGCGCCTTTCGCCGCTTAAATTGGGTTCTATAAACATAATTCAATAATTCCGCTTTAGCTGGTCAATGCCCGTCCCTCTTGGGGAACTAATCGTATTTTGACTGGCCGCAACAGGTCAAAAATAATGTGTTTACCATTAAGTAACAGAGGTTTTAATGAAATCTCTTCCTGCTCCTGTTTTGAGCCATTTTTCATGTTTGATGGCTTCGGCCTTAGAGTTGAATACTGTTGAGTA
>JBEBUZ010000119.1:0-7011 GCA_040393015.1 Paraniabella yanshanensis | reverse complement strand
GAACTTAAAACAACATCAAAATCGTTGCCTTTTTTAATTGGGATTGCAAAGGTAAAAACTCCTTCTCAATCTGCCAAATTTATTCAAACTTTTTTTGAAATTATTTCTGAGGAACAAACCCCAAAACATTCAAAATCCTCCCCTCCAAGAACTACTTGCTTTATCAAAAAAACAGACGGCAAAAATAAGGAGATTTTTTGAAACTTAACCAACTTTCTTAAAACTTTTTTTCAAGATGCAGACCTAACTGCAAAGATGGGAAATAAGCGGAATGCCTTAAATAAAGTATTCATTATCAATTTATTATTTAGTCTATGAACGACTTTCTAAGAACTTTTTACCGCTTCATCTCGTAAACGGGGTGCAAATATACAGGCTTAATCCAAAATACAAAAAATAATACCCTGTTTTTTTCTAAAACTCTTAAAAAACCGGCAATTTGCCAAATAGAAGAATGTAACAAACACAACTTATAAAAGCACGCACCCCTGTCACTTTAAAAGCAGTGCGCCTGTTTTGGCTACCGCAAACTGTATAGCCCTATAATAATAGACGATGAATGCCGATAAAGAGGTTGCTTTAAGAATCAATTGTTGAGGCAATTGACTATTTTTGGCGAATGGAAGTAAACGAAGCGCTGGTAGATAAACTGGCACATTTATCTAAACTTATTTTTACCGAACAGGAAAAACAGGATATTTCCTCCGACCTGGAGAAAATGATCGGATTTGTAAACAAACTGAACGAACTGGATCTGACAAACACAGAACCTCTGATGCACATGAGCGAAGAAGTAAACGTGCTTCGTGAGGACGAGATCAAAGGGTCGATCACCCGTGAAGAAGCCCTCGGGAATGCCCCTGCTACCGATGGACAATTTTTCCTGGTACCCAAAGTGATCAAAAAATAAATTACCTGGGGCGTATAAGAAAAACAGGGGAAATTAACGAATGGCACAAACTCCTGCTTCAATCAGCACCTCACACATTTTATCAATGCCCGGCATAATACATATAAAAGAATTGCGCAAAAGTTATTTCATGGGACAGCAGGAATTGCCCGTGCTAATGGGACTTTCGCTCGACATCCAAAAAAACGAATATGTATCGTTAATGGGACCTTCCGGTAGTGGTAAAAGTACGCTGATGAATATTATCGGTTGTCTCGACAGTCCTACCGCAGGCACTTATATATTAAATGGCCAGGACGTAAGCGGTATGGCCGACAATGCTTTGGCTGAAGTCAGAAACCAGGAAATAGGCTTCGTGTTCCAGCAGTTTAATCTTTTGCAGAGGCAAACCGCATTGGAAAACGTAACCCTCCCGCTGATTTACGCAGGTGTTGGCAAAAAAGAACGAATAGAAAAAGCCATGCAGATGCTGGAACGGGTAAACCTGGCAGATCGCAGTCATCACAAACCCAATGAGCTTAGCGGTGGCCAATGCCAGCGCGTAGCCATCGCCAGAGCTTTGGTAAACGACCCTTCTATTATCCTTGCCGATGAACCTACCGGGAACCTGGACACCAAAACATCCTACGAGATCATGGATATTTTCGGAACAATACATGCCGGGGGCAATACCGTAGTACTGGTTACACACGAAGAAGATATTGCCCGTCACTCCCACCGGATCGTACGCCTGCGCGACGGCTTGATTGAATCCGACAAAAAAGTGGAAAACCCTGTTGTTGCACAGGGACAGGCAGGTCTAAAGCTGAAAGCGGAAGGCTGACGGGTTATGCAGCTATGCATTGCCCGGCAGTATAAAATATAGAACCGATAACAGGTTTTCTGTTAAACTTTATTAAACTATTTTCAACCACATTCATCTCCTATTCCCCAAAATGTCTTTTCGTATTTATACTAAAACAGGCGATCAGGGCCAGACCTCTCTTATCGGTGGCACCAAAGTATCAAAAGCCGATCTCCGCATCGAATGCTATGGCACGGTAGATGAGCTGAACGCCTATACCGGCCTTTGTAAGGATCTGTTACAGGATGAAAACACTCGCCGGATTTTACAGGAGATACAGGAACATTTATTTATTATCGGAACAGATTTAGCCATGGATCCGCAGAAGGAAATCAACATGCCTGTCCCTACCCTTCAAAAGGCAGATATTGATATGCTGGAAAAAGAAATTGACCGGATGGATGCAATGATGGAGCCGTTGAAAAATTTTATCCTGCCGGGCGGACATACGGCCATTTCGCACCTGCATGTGGCCCGCTGTGTGTGCCGGAGAGCCGAGAGATGCTGTGTGCGCCTGGCAAATGAAGAGCCGGTAAAACCTGATATAATCATCTATCTCAATCGCCTCAGCGACTATTTATTTGTGCTGGCAAGATATACCGGTCATTTGTTAAAGGTTGCGGATATTGCCTGGAAGCCACGGGGGTAAAGGGTCAGGCCCTATACTGCACCTTGCGTTTCAGATAATAATACCAGAACCTCATGGAGTCGTATAACATGGCAAAAAGCAAAACCGCTATGGCGATCCATAGTGTGAACATCTGAAAACTTTGGTAAACCAGTCCGCCTGCTACACAACCCGTAAAGAAAAAGCTAATAATGGCAAGTTTCAAATAAATACTTTTCGAAAGCTTTCTCCGGGCAGTTTTTTCTCGATAGAAAAATAACTGCGATAGCTCTATCCCCAGATCTGTAAACAAACCGGTTAGATGAGTAGTTCTTACTACCGACTGCGAAGCCCTCGTCACCAGTGAATTCTGAAGACCCATTGAAAAAAGGAGCCCGCAGGCCATAACCAGGGTGCCGTTGCTGCTGCTATTGTAGAATACCACGCAAATAGTAGCGAGTATCATTACTTCTACTACCATTGGCGCCGCATACACCATGGGCAATTTTTTCTTTATTCCCCATTCGGCAAGAAAGTTAGAAACAAAGGATCCCGCAAGAAAAGAAAAAATAAATAACAAAAAGAAAGTGGCGGTGCCGTAATTCCGAAGCGAAATTTCTTCGGCAAAATAAGCAAAATGCCCCGTCACATTTGTTGTCAGCACTTTCAGGCCAAGTACGCCGGTTATATTAACGATACCCGCCACAAAAGAAAGCATAGACGCCAGCTTTAAATTATGAACAAAAGTTCTCCTCTCTCCCCTGTGTCTTAGCATAGTCCGTTTTTTTGATCTATTTTTACCTTGAACATTTTAAACCAAAGATATGAAGCTTCGCAGTTTTGTTTGGGTGGCTTTTATTATATCACTTCTGCCTTTATCGGCCTGTCAGGTGATTATGCCCGTCTTTATTACTAATACGTTAAACGAAGCCTGCACTATCCGGATAAGCCTGTCGGACAAAAATTCCCTTACAAGCGGCCAATACGAGTATCTGCGGTATGGCAAAATAGTTATTAGAAAGGCCGGCGATGATACCTTTAAGCAACTGGATGAAAAACTCAAACCGACAAAACTAAACGCCCGCACGGTGGAATTAATACTTCCGGCAGAAAGCACCGTTTATATAGGCTCGCGCTCTTCCGTAAGGCCGTCTCCTTTCGACACGCTCCGTTTTAAAACTTCCAAACAGGAAATATGGTATACCGAACCGGGCTTTTCAAAGGTACTGAAGCAGTCGGGAAAACTTTTTTCCTTTGCGAAATATTATCTTTACACTATAAAATAAACGTTGGCATGATATAAGGATAAACCCTGCCGGGCTATGCTCTCCGGCACAAGTGTGCGACGCAATACCGATCAGTTATATTCATCAGCCGGCTCCATAATTCTCACTATTTTCAAGCAAGGAATTTGCTTTTAATACGCCGGTAAAAAATTGTTTACTATATTAGTGCCCGCTAAGTTAAAATTTTAGAAATTTTTTGCTATGTCATATCCTTATCAGATCAAATCGATCGAACAATATCATGAAGATTACAAAAGAAGTCTCGAAGACCCGGAAGGATTCTGGAGCGAAGTGGCCGACAGTTTTGAATGGAGAAAGAAACAACCGTTCAGCAAAAAAGTGCTGGATTGGAATTTCACCGAACCTAAAATCAGTTGGTTCGAAGGTGCCAAACTAAATATTACGGAGAACTGCCTCGACCGGCACCTGGCCGAGAACGGCGACCGGCCGGCGATTATCTGGGAGCCCAATGACCCCGGTGAAAAAACCCGCACTCTTACTTATAAGGTACTGCACAAAAAAGTATGTGAATTTGCTCAGGTATTGCGCAATAACGGCGTAAAAAAAGGCGACCGGGTATGTATTTACATGGGAATGATTCCGGAACTCGCTATAGCGGTATTAAGCTGTGCCCGCATAGGAGCCATCCATTCGGTGGTTTTTGGCGGATTTTCGGCGCAAAGCATTGCAGACCGGCTGGAGGACGCCGCGGCGGAATTTATTATTACCTGCGACGGGGCTTTTCGCGGCGCGAAGGATATTCCGCTGAAGTCCATTATTGACGATGCGCTGATTGGCAACCATACTGTAAAACGCGTAATTGTTCATACTCGTACCCGCACACCGGTAGCGATGATAAAGGGCCGTGATGTATGGTGGAGAGATGAAGTGGAGGATGTAATAGAATCGATGCATGAAGAAGTTCTGAAGGTTCCTGCCGAGGAAACCGATGCTGAAGATCCGTTGTTTATTCTTTATACTTCGGGTAGCACCGGTAAGCCCAAAGGGGTTGTGCACACTGCCGCCGGTTATATGGTATGGACCGCCTACACTTTTGTTAATACCTTTCAATACAATCCGGGAGATGTATTCTTTTGCACGGCCGATATAGGCTGGATCACCGGTCATAGCTATATTGTATACGGGCCTTTATCAGCAGGCGCTACCTCCCTGATGTTCGAAGGCATTCCCACCTGGCCCGATGCGGGAAGGTTTTGGGATATTGTGGACAAGCACCAGGTAAACATACTCTATACCGCACCTACCGCCATCCGGTCTTTAATGAGTTACGGACTGGAACCTCTTAAAGGCAAAGATTTGTCCTCCCTGAAAGTATTGGGGAGTGTGGGGGAACCGATCAACGAAGAAGCCTGGCATTGGTATAACGAACATATCGGCAAGAATAAATGCCCGATTGTAGACACCTGGTGGCAAACCGAAAATGGGGGCATTATGATTACCAGTCTGGCGGGTATAACACCCTCCAAACCCAGTTGGGCCACACTTCCGATGCCCGGGGTAAAACCGGTACTGGTAGATGAAAAGGGTGAGGAAGTGACCGAACTTACCGATATACATTATAAAGGCAACCTTTGCATGACCATGCCCTGGCCCGGTATTTTGCGTACCACCTGGGGCGATCACGAGCGGTGCCGGCAGACTTATTTTGAGACTTACCCGGATAAATATTTTACGGGCGATGGCGCTTTGCGGGACGAACAAGGTAATTTCCGCATTACCGGCAGGGTGGATGATGTATTAAACGTAAGCGGCCACAGGATGGGTACCGCAGAAGTGGAAAACGCTATCAATATGATGGCGGGTGTGGTAGAAAGTGCGGTAGTAGGTTATCCGCACGAATTGAAAGGGCAAGGAATTTATGCCTATGTGGTACTGGATGGCAGAAGCCGGCACGAAGAAGACGATCAACTCACCAAACAGGATTTACTGGCAACTGTATCCCGGATCATTGGTCCTATTGCCAAGCCGGATAAAATTCAGTTTGTAAGTGCCCTGCCCAAAACCCGCAGCGGCAAGATAATGCGCCGCATATTACGTAAGGTAGCCGAAGGCGAAATTGAAAATCTCGGCGATACCACTACCCTTTTGGATCCGGCGGTGGTGAATGAAATCAAAGAAGGAAGATTATAGAACTCTATTTTTATTCTTCTCATAGCAATACGGGGCATCATTAAATGTCCCGTATTTTTATGCCCCATCTGCAATATTTAGGGTATAAAGCCAATAACGCTTCTCCGAAAATGGCGACCAGGCTTTAAGAGCAAGCGCCTTTAATTGTGGCAGTTCATTTCTAACTACTTCGCGATACTGCAAGCTCTGCAAAGTTTATTCTTTATACCCCATCCCCAGGTTATACATCGTGAAAGCCCATATATCGGCAGCTTCTTCAATCACCTTAGAAGTGGGCTTTCCTGCACCATGCCCCGCATTGGTTGCAATTCGTATGAGAACGGGATTGTCGCCCCGATGATACTCCTGCAACCTGGCCGCAAATTTAAAAGAGTGCGCCGGCACTACCCGGTCGTCGTGATCGCCGGTAGTAATAAGGGTGGCCGGATAAGAAACGCCTTTTTTTAAATTGTGATACGGCGAATATCCATACAAGTAAGGGAAATGTTTAGCGGAATCGGAACTGCCGTATTCCACTACCCAGCCCCAACCTACGGTAAATTTTTGAAAGCGCAGCATATCCAGCACGCCTACCTGGGGAATAGCTACTTTAAAAAGATCGGGGCGCTGCGTCATGGCGGCACCTACCAATAATCCACCGTTGCTACCGCCACGGATAGCGATTTTATTGTTGTTTGTGAAACCTTCTTTTATCAGATACTCGGCAGCGCCAATGAAATCATCAAATACATTCTGTTTATTGAGTAACATTCCGGCTTTATGCCAGGCTTCGCCATACTCGTTGCCACCGCGAAGATTAACTACCACATAAATGCCTCCCTGTTCTACAAAAAAAGCATTACTCACGCTAAAACCGGGCGTCATTGGAATATTAAAACCACCGTAACCATATAGCAGCACGGGGTTAGATCCATTCTTTTTCAATCCTTTTTTATAGGTAACAAACATAGGAACCTTTGTTCCGTCCTTACTGGTGAAGAAAATCTGCTCGGTAATAATATCATCGGTTTTCATGTTCAATGCCGTTTTGCGAAACAGGGTCGACTCGCCGGTCTCTACATCATAACGGTAAATAACGGGTGGTGTAGCAAAGGATGAATACGTATAAAAAAATTCTTTTTGCCTGTACTCTGATCCGAAACCACCGGCAGAACCTATACCTGGCAGTTGTATTTCTCTTTTTAAGATGCCATCGTACCCATACTGGTAAATC
>JBEBUZ010000118.1:0-7027 GCA_040393015.1 Paraniabella yanshanensis | reverse complement strand
AATGAACGGCAGGTTCGAGACGCCGTCAAGCCGGGCCTTCCTGCCCTGGCCAACATTGTTGTCTAACCCCTGGTGGCTCGCCTTCTGAAGCGTTTCCTTAAACTTCTCCACGCTTTCTTTTGTTGCCATGGAATCTTTCCCTATTTCGCCGGTAGCTTGTGCCCTGCTATCCCGGGAACAGAGTAGCAGACAGAAAATCAGACACTGACAAAAGACCCAATTTCTTATATGAAAAGCAATTCCCATATTTTAGTTAATTTATACTTTGAATAGTATTCTCTCGGCACGTTAAAGCAAGCAAACAACAGTCGGGCAATCGACCGTTTTTTAAAAGTAATAATTTTTAACCCGCTGAAAATCGATCAATATTGATAATAAAAAATACTACTACGATTCAATTAAAAAGTATTAGTTCCTACTACTTAGCCGCGGTCATTTACATTTTTTTTACCTGAAAATAAGTGCCAACGATTTCACTTTGTGTATGGTCATTCGGATTTGTCCGGCTGTATACCACAAACAATACATTAGCAGCTACTTCGGTAACAGATACATAGTTGCCGCAATCGGGTGGGTAGATATCATTGTAGAACTGTAACCGCGGCCCCCAGCTTGCACCATTATCATTACTAAACATCAGCCAGTTTCCTGGCCTGCCATAACTCAAGGCAACAATTCCGTTTTGTAACACAAGCGCATCGGGCCATACACCAAAATCATTGACGGGAGATGCGTTGCTCCAGGTTTTGCCATCATCATTCGATGCACTCATAAAAAGCGGTGTTGTTTTGTGATATCCAAACGGCATTTTAACTGTAGGATCACCGTTATTGTTGCTTCCCAGCGATGCCTGATAGCTTCCCGATGAACGAATAAAACAAAGCAATTTATTATTGGGAAGCCGGAGCAGAGCCGGCTCGCAAAAACCTTCTCCCAATAAATTCTCTGTAAGATTAAATGCAATAGTGGAGTGATAAGACCAGGTGCTGCCGCGATCTGTGGAGCGTACCAGGATTACTGAGTAGCCAACCGTATTCGCTATTCTGCCATAAAGGGTCATCAACAATGATCCGTCCTTTGAGCCAATGATCTTTCTGTCGGTTACGCCCGACCAGTTCATTTCTACCGGGATTTTAATAATGGCCGTGAAGGGACTCCATGTTTGTCCCTGGTCCTTTGAGCGATAAAATGCAGCCTCATACACGCCGGGTGTACTCGTTTTAGTTGTCCGAAAACTATGATGGATTGACTCGTTATCGGGATCGGGGAACTGGTATGTTGAAGAGTTGATACTGTGAGCGGTTTTGTGCCAGGTTTTACCATCATCGTTCGAACGCATATCTGCGGCCTGTAGCTCACCATTATTAAACCTGAAAAGGATTCCTGCCGGACAATGACTTTTATGCATCGGGGAAATAGTTACCGTTTCCCCTCTTATTACTTTGATGCCGGGTGCAAAGCTTACCCTTACGTGAATCTTTTCATATTCAGGATTAAAAGTATACTGTGCGCCGGCTTTAAGCATCAGCATGGATAACAGTATCATTCCCGCACTCTGGCATTTGTTTTTAAATGTCATATTCGTTCCTGATTTGCTTATAAAATCAATTTGCCTCCACCCTCTTTTGCAAAAAATAGTGGCAGTTTGTCGTTATGGCAATAATACACAGAAGACAACGGGCTACCGCCATACCGTTTTTATATTCACAAACTCGCGGATTCCAAAAATCCCCAGTTCCCGCCCATAGCCCGACTGGCCGATGCCTCCGAACGGCAGGCGTGGATCAGACTTTACCAACGCATTCACAAAGCATACTCCCGCCTGTAATTCCTCACGGGCAATGCGTTCTCCTTTTTTTATATCCCGGGTAAATATTGCTGCTCCCAATCCAAAACTGGTGTCGTTAGCTAATTCTACGGCATGCTTTTCGTTTCGGGCTACTATTACTGCCGCCACAGGCCCAAACAATTCTTCGCTGTACGCCGGCATTCCCTTTTTTATCCCGGTTAAAATGGTTGGCGTATAAAAAGCATGGGATCCTTTAAAGTTTGGAATACTTCCCCCCAAAATGCAGCTGGCTCCTTTTTTTAGATTTTCCAAAACCTGCTGATGCAGCTCATCTCTCAGGTCTTTTCGGGACATCGGTCCCAGTTCGGTCGTTTCGTCAAGCGGGTCGCCAATATTTTTACCACTCATTTTTTCCTTCAGGAGTCGGGTAAATTCCGGCGCCACTTCTTTCACCACAATAAAGCGCTTGGCCGAAACACAACTCTGCCCGTTGTTGGTAAGACGGCTTTGGGCACAAACACCCGCAGCTTTTTCCAGATCGGCATCGGCAAGGACTACATAGGGGTCGCTCCCGCCCAATTCGAGCACAGTTTTTTTAATTTGTGCCGCCGCCTGGGCAGCTACCTGTTTACCCGCTTCTGTGCTGCCGGTCAGCGTTACCGCTTTCACAAGCGGATGCTCAATTATTTTTTGAACCTTCCGGCTACCCGCCAGCAGGGTTTGAAAAACGCCCCGGGGAAAACCCGCCTCCTTCAATATTCTCTCAATAGACAGGGCGCAGCCCGGCACGTTGGATGCGTGTTTAAGCAGCCCCGTATTTCCGGCCATTAATGCGGGTGCCAGGAAGCGGAAACACTGCCAGTATGGAAAATTCCACGGCATTACCGCCAGCACAACACCTATGGGCTGGTAAGTAACAAAACTAAGCCGGGCATCTGTTTTTACTCTTTCGTCTTTCAGGAAAGCTGCTCCTTTTTCTGCATAGTACCGGCAAACTGCGGCACATTTTTCTATCTCTGCAACACCATCCCTTAAAGGCTTTCCCATTTCCAGCGCCATTAAACGGGCCAGATCGTGTTTTTGTGCCAATAATATGTCGGCGGCCTTCTGCAACAAAACCGCGCGATTTTCAAAAGAAACTTTTCGCCATTTGAGCCATGCCCGGTGCGCCGCCGCTATTTTTTCTTCTATTGTTCTTACAGATACCTCATCGTACCTTCTGATAAGTTTTCCGTTTACCGGATTGATCGATCGTATTGCCATGATTTTCGTTTTTTAGGCGTTCAACCCGCCATCCATTAATATATTTTCACCATTGATATATGCACCGGCTTCGGAGGCCAGCAACACCATCAGGCCTTTTATATCGTCCTGATTTGCCATTCTTCGTAACGGTACTTTCTTCGTGTAGTTTTCAAGGAATCGCTCAGGCTGGTGATTGAACAAGCCGCCGGGACTTACGCAGTTTACACGAACATTTTTGCCTGCCATCATCCGGGCCCAGTAACGGGTAAGATTGATCAGCCCGGCATTATGAAAATAATAATCCGGCGGGGGGCTCTGCGTCATGGAAGTGCCTTCGTAATTAGAAAGGTCGGGCCCAAACATCCCCATCATGGAAGCGATATTAATAATGCTTCCGCCGCCACTTTTAACCATCAAATCGGTCATTTCCCGCATCAGGTTTACCATACCCGTTGCATTGACTCTCATCGACTCCGAAAAATCTTCAATAGGTGCATCGTAAGTGGCCATTGGCCGGGCTACCGCATTATTCACAAAAACGTGTAACGCGCCAAACTGCTGTTCAATAGATGTTCTGAGACCTCGGATTGAAGCGGGGTCGCCCTGGTCCAACGGTAGCACATGTACATTCAAACCTCTTTCTTTTAATTCATTTGCAAAGGCTTTGCCGGCCTTTAGGTTGCGGGAAGCCGTGATCAGGGTTCCCCCAGCCTCTGCCATTCCCTCTACAATACATTTGCCATAATTACCAGCGCCACCGGACACCAGAATGATCTTCCCTTTTAAGCTCAATAATTCGTTTATATGCATCTTACTCAATAATTATTTTACATCCGCCGGCATCCCTGCTTTCTTGCGCAGCTATAAGTACCTGCATTATTTTTTTTGTCTCCTCAAACGCAATCCGCGATTGCCCTTCCTGAACAGACCGTAAAAATTCTATAACATTATCCCGGAACATCGCATAAGAATTTCTAATCTCGGCCTTTCGCCAACCGTTCCTTCCAAAAACGGAAACCTGGAAGGTTGCCGCTATATCCATAAATAAATGCAGGGTTGCCCGGAGCCCGTTTTTAAATTCAAGAACAACGATTTCTTTTCCCGCTGTTCCGGTATTGATTACCGCGTTTACGCCGGTATCACCCAATACGGCAAAAACCGCTTCCAGCATGTGAATGCCATACTTCATCCAGTCCTTCTTACCTACCGCTGTAACCAACTCTAAGGATCCCAGATTTGGAAGATCCTGCCGCAGGGCACGGCACTCAACTGCATAGCGCATAGAAGAGCAGGACATAAAAAAACGCCCTTTAGCCGCTTCAGCTGCAAACCAGGATAAATCTTCCTTGTTGGCGGCAAGTGGTTTATCAATAAATAAAGGAACTCCTGCATCCAGGAAAGGCCTGGCCATAGCCACGTGTTGTTCGGGATCGTCTCTGCAAAGCATTACTGCATCGACCAGCCCTGCCATTTCTTCCAGTGTATCGGCAACATGCGCAATACCGGTGGCGTTTGCAATACTTTCCGCTATGCTACGTTCCTGTGCCCATACATGTGTAACACGCGCCTGCGGAAGTCCGAGTGTTTCTTTATTCGCATGCAGATACGCCGCTACAGCAGGATACCCGATACGGGTAATTTCTTCACCATTAAAACTTCCGTTTATGATGGATGCCCAGGAGTAAGGGTGTGCATTCCCTTCACTCATTCCTATTATGCCTAATTTCAACATTACAATTATTTTATTTTAACCACCCGTTAACGCTCCACTGGTGCAGGTTTAAAAAGTCCGGATTCCTGAACCCCGCTTCTTTTGCCTTCTCAAAAATCCCATTGTCAAGATATTGTCCATCTGCAACGGCCAATGCCTCATCCAGGTATTCGAGCCTGTCAATTCCTACCAGTACCGAGGACACCTGTGCAAACGATAAAACAAATTTAGTAGCCAGTTGTGGCA
The DNA here is from genome assembly GCA_040393015.1 of Paraniabella yanshanensis. Classification (GTDB taxonomy): domain Bacteria; phylum Bacteroidota; class Bacteroidia; order Chitinophagales; family Chitinophagaceae; genus Niabella; species Niabella yanshanensis_A. The sequence goes on along the minus strand of JBEBUZ010000118.1, from coordinate 2,036 downwards.
AACTTAAACCACAGGACTCTGTAAGCGCGGTATACGTTTCAATATGTTGCTCCACTTCCCGTAATGCCGGATGCAGCGGCGGCTTTCTTCCCGTCAGTAGTCCTTTCAGCAAAACAGAGCGGACGACTACGCCCATGCCTTTTTGTTCCAGCGCTTCAAATAAGCCTGCCTGACGCTGATCCATCAGGTTAAAGGGCACCTGTACAAGATCCCATCCGCCGGCTTCCATCACGGCCCTGGTTTCCTGAGGTGTATAGGTGGAAATACCTGTAGCCCGGATAACGCCTTCTTTTTTATAGCCTTCGAATATTTGCTTTATACCGGTATGCCGGATAATTTCCTCATCGCCGTCATGCAGCATCAATACATCCACATAATCCGTCTGCAGCGCGTCCAGGCTTTCGGCAAGCGATCGCTCGATAGCAGCGGCCAGTACGGTGTTTGCCGGCAGGGTATGATCGGGCATACGGAGGTGGGCACATTTTGTTGCAATGACCACTTCCTTTCTCTTGTCCCCGAATGCCCGCCCCAGCAAAGCTTCACTTTTTCCATATTGCCGGGCCGTATCAAAAAAATTCACTCCCCGCCGCGCTGCCGTCTGTAACAATTGTATCGCCTGATCTTCCCCCAGCATTTGCGATTCGTTCTCAACGCCCAAGCCATAGGGAAGTCCCAATGCTACCGTGCCGAAAGCCATTTCCGAAACGCTGATACCCGTCTTTCCTAATTGTCGCTTTTTCATTGTCTGGACGATATTTTATTCGTTTCCTAACCAGGATCGCTGCGCTTCAAAAACAGAAGCAAATACCCCTGCCCCGGCCGCTGCTACCATTGCCCCACCCATACACGCCGCTTCATGATTATTATTTCGGTGAAAATTTCGTTTAATAGCTGCCTTTTTTATTTCGCCCCAAAGCGTACTATTCGCACCTCCGCCGGTAGAAAAGACCTCGTCACTTTCTTTTTCAGCGTCCACCTTCCCAATTAAATTCTTTAAGCTCTCAGCAGTCGACTCCATGATGGCCCGGATGTAATAACCATGATGAAAATATTCCTGCTGATGTAAAAACCCATTTTTGTGCGGGTACTGATTGGCACAGGGCAACGCTATAAGTCCTTCGCAACCCGGGGGCACTGTTGCAGCCATCTCAACCAACTCATCCAGCGTATACCCCGCAGCAAAGGTTTCGCGATACCACTCCAGCGCAGCCGCACCATTCCGGTCGAAACCCATCTTAAAATAAGTATTTTCCGTCAGGGCCGGCGCCATACATATATCTTTTACCCGGTTTTTATTATGGCTGTACAACACAGCGGCTATAACGGTTCCGGTCGATTCACTCAGTTTTGCCTTTGTTCCGATGCCAATACCAATTGCCGCCATGTGATGATCCAGTCCGCCGGCAAATAAACGAATTCCGGCCGGTAGACCCAGCGGGTTTCCCGGCTGTAGTATTCCGCCATCCGTGCCTATGGAACAAAGTGGAGAAAGCTGATCCCCGGAAATACCCGATGCACGAAGCGCCTCCGGCCACCACACAGTATTTTCCACATCCATCAATCCCAACAACGAAGCGGTACTGCTATCTACCTGTCGTTTTCCGGTCAGGCAAAAGGAAAAATAGTCGGGTAAAGTAAGCACACTGGCAGTCTTTCGCCAGGTTTCCGCCGCATTTTCCTGAAACCACCGGCATTTGCTGATGCAAAAACCAGCACCAAACGGGATACCGATCCCCGTGGTTTGAAACCATTTTGGCTGACTGGTAAATCGGCTTAACTCCTGATCCAAAGGCGCTCTTTCATCCGTCCAGAGAATCAAAGGCGTCAGCGGCGATGCCCCGGCGTCCATCAATAAAAACGTATTTGCCTGAGACGAATATGCCATTGCCGTAAGCGCTTCTGGTTTTGCCTTAGCCTCTTCAAAAGCATTCGCAACACATTGATGCAGGGATTGCCAAAAAGCACCGACATCCAGTTCGGCCCGGGTTCCATTCTCCCGTGTGGGTACCTTTACCCTTCCCGACCCCACCAGCCTG
>JBEBUZ010000117.1:0-7155 GCA_040393015.1 Paraniabella yanshanensis | reverse complement strand
CCGATTACCGGGCTTTGACCAAACAGGAAATTACTATTCTTTTATCCAACGGCAATAAATCGGGGAATTGGGATGATGTGTTGGTAAGGGATGGTATCGATATACACCTGATTGAGGAGTGTACTTTTTATGGATTGGTCCGCATCGGAAAACTGGAACCCTATTTCCTCGAATTCAGTGAGGTTACTTTTCCGGTAGGCCTTTATAACAGTCTTATAGTAAGCTGCGATATCGGTGATAATGTTTCGATCAGTCACGTTAAATGTTTAAGCAGATACATTATAGAAGAAGAAGTAGTTATTGCCAATGTAAACGAAATGTGCTGTACCTCGTATGCCAAGTTTGGTAACGGCATTCTCAAACAGGGCGAAAAGGAAAGCGTGCGTATTTGGCTCGAACTCTGTAATGAAAACGGGGGCCGGAAAGTATTACCCTTCGATGGGATGCTCCCCGGAGATGCCTGGTTATGGGCCAAATTCCGGGATGATGAAAAACTCCTGAGTGCCTTCAAAACTTTTACCGAAAAGAAATTCAATAATCTTCGCGGTTACTACGGAACGGTAGGTAAAAGAACGGTGATCAAACATACCCGTATCATCAAAGACGTAAAGATCGGAACTGATGCCTATATCAAAGGCGCCAATAAATTAAAAAATCTCACCATCAACTCTAATGAAAAAGCGAAAACACAGATAGGGGAAGGTTGCGAAATGGTCAACGGTATTATGGGAGTCGGCAGCCGCTCCTTCTATGGTGTAAAGGCAGTACGATTTATACTCGCACCTTTCTCGCAGTTAAAATACGGTGCCCGGCTGATCAATTCTTACCTGGGAGAAAATGCCACGGTTTCCTGTTGCGAAGTACTTAATTCTCTTATTTTTCCTTCGCACGAGCAACACCACAACAATTCTTTTTTATGTGCGGCCTTACTGATGGGACAAAGCAATATGGCGGCCGGGGCAACCATCGGCTCCAATCACAACTCACGGGGTGCCGACGGAGAAATACAGGCGGGACGAGGCTTCTGGCCAGGTTTATGTGTTAGCCTGAAACACAATTCCCGGTTTGCTTCTTTTACGATGATTGCCAAAGGTAATTACCCTGCCGAACTGGATATTCCCTTTCCGTTTTCTCTGGTAAGCAATGAAGAGCATAGCAACCAGTTGATCATTATGCCTGCCTACTGGTTTATGTATAATATGTATGCTATCCAGAGAAATGAAAGAAAGTTTGCCAATCGGGACAAAAGGATTGAAAAAATACAGCATCTTGAGTTTGATTGCCTGGCACCCGATTCGGTCAACGAAATTTTAAATGCTCTGCAACTATTACAGTTATTTACCGGTAAAGCTTTTTTCCTCTCCCATCAGATGATTGGAAGTGATAAAGACTTTATTGAAAAAGGAAAATCGCTGCTCGATCATTCCTCACCGGTAGTTAGCCAGCTTGAGGTATTAGCCAGCGGTATCGAAAATTCTAAGAGAAAGGTACAGCTCATAAAAGTACAGGAAGGTTACGATACCTATAAGAAAATGTTATCGTACTATGCGGGCTGCCAGGTGATGCAATATATGATTGAACAAAAAACGACAGACCCCGGTGAATTGTTCGGGCTATCCACCCACTACCGGCAGACTACCGACTGGATAAATACCGGAGGTCAGTTGATTGCAAAAGACCAGCTATACCGCTTGCTGGATGATATCCGGAACTACAAGGTTCAATCATGGGAAGAAGTGCATGGGTTCTATCGCGAGCAGGCTCTTCAGTATAATACCCGTAAATTAATGCACAGCCTTTGGGCACTATGCAGGTGGGAAGGTATTGAACCGGATCGCATCGACCCAGACTGGCTCATTCATCTCTTCCTGCAAACATTGGAAACGAAAGAATGGATAACTCAATCGATATATGCGTCCAAAGAAAAAGATTATAAAAACAAGTTTAAAAATATGTTGTATGATACCGTAGGAGAGATGGAATCCGTATTAGGCGCTTTTAAAAATAACAGTTTTATCAGGGAACAGGAGGAAGAGCTCGCCCGCTTCAAACAAACCGTACACCACCTTGTAGAGACGCTCAGGCAGGCCCGCTCAACTTCGTTTTAAATGACCATTCGATGAAAAACCGGGCAACCAGGTCGCCCGCCTCATTCCTACCCTCGGTGGTTGCCGTGAACTTTTGCGGTTCTCCAGTGGATACCGCCTTGTTGATGGTATCGGTAAAAGCAAGGCCATCGTCACAGGCAAAGAGGGTTATACCGGTCGCTTTTTTAAAATATACTGCCTCCATTTTTACTACCAGCATCGACACCGCCGGTTTTCTTTTGTACACGTTGGCCATCGCCAAAGCCCCGGTGCTTAATTCAGCCGCCATGGCCAGGCAGGCGAAATAGGTGGATCGAAAAGGATTCTTAGTAAACCACTTAAAAGGTACCGATACATGACAGGTTTCGGCAGAAAGCTTTCTGATCCGAACCCCGCTGAAATAAGCAGATGGCAGGTTCTTTAACATAAAAAGCCTGAACCATGGCGAATTCGCAAGCTTTGTAAACTCTTTGTTGCTATTCATATTAACCGGCTTAGATATAAAGTTACAGTTTCCATTCGAAAGGAATGATTAGTCTTACTATAAAACTCCTTCCCATATTAAACACACCGGTTCTGCCATTAGCGGGATTCACAGGTGCGTATTTAAGTCGGCTTAAATGACTTTGATAATTTAGATCCCCGATATTCTGTGCTCCGATCATAAGGGAAAATCTTTTTTTCCCGCCCAAAACTATATCACTGCCCATGCCAGCATTAAAAAGCACATATCCTTTGGTGGCTGTTTCGGTATTGAACCCTGCGAAATAATGGTTTTGAGCAGCCACCGCGTTCATATCTACTTTTAAATAAAAATGGGAAAATAATTTTGTCAAGCCCGGAAACTCGGCTCTGAGTTCAGTAAGCAAACTCGCAGGAGCGATCAATGGAAGATGACGGGAGCCATCTACTGCTTCCACGAACTGTCCTCTTACAAAAGATATCGTATTTTCAAAATGAAGCCAGTCGAGCGGATGCGGATGCACATCCACCCGGGCTTCAATTCCCATTAATTTTGCGTTCTGCTGATTGAAGCGAAATACCGAGGCGCCATCGATCAAAGAATCACTTCCATTGGCGGCCAGTACTCTATTGTAAAAAATATAATTATGAATGTAGTTGAAGTAGGGGGCCACGCTAATATCCACGTGGTCGGTCGTGATCTCCAATCCTGCGTCCACTGAGGTAGAAACCTCACTTTTTAATGCTCTGTTGCCCGTTTCATAACGCCCGGTTCCCTCGTGTTCACCATTAGCGGCCAGCTCCGACAGGTTGGGCGCCCTGAAGCCTCTGCTGGCATTTGCTTTCAGTAACACATGCCTGCCGATAGCATGAGTTGCGCCTAAGCTGGCAGAAAAGTTAGAAAAATTTTTCTCAAAGGCCGGGAACTTTTCTATTTCCTCCCTGTAAAGGGAATGACTTTTCACCTGCCTCCAATCGTAACGGAGTCCTCCGCTGATGGTAGTTTGATTAAAGGTTTTTGAGCCTACGGCGTATACCCCTACATCAATCAGGTTATAATCGGGTATAATTGCCTCTTCGGCATCGTTACGGTTTTGCTGCTTCATTCCGTTTACTCCCCAGCTTACTTTCCATCCATCCCATCCGGGAATATGATAAGCCAGGCTATAGTTAATGGTGGTCAGATTAAACGAGGCAGAAGGATTCTCTTCGTGCAGGTGATCATGATCCTCGTCCTCATGTATATGTTCGTCCGCGCCATGCTCATGCCCAAATTCCTTGCGTTGGTTACGCTGAAAACCGACCAATGCCGATAAGCGTCCTCCGTTGTGAAACGCGAAACTATTGTCGAGCGCTACCTTAAAATGGTTCACGCTCTGCCAGGGGTTTAGGGGTGTTCTGCTTCGGATGAACTCATCGGAAGGCAGGGCTTCTTCATAAACAAAGGCGCCCTCTTCATTTCTTTCTCCCGACACCATTCCTATTTCCTGGTTAAACCCCGACACCAGGAGGTGTGTATACCCCCAGTTTTTATTCAGCCCTACATAGCCACCAAAGTTCTTTTCACCGAACCGGCTATTGAGTACAGAGCCATCAGATTTATTTTTGTAGTCACCTGCGCTTTTCACACTTCCGTAAGCATTCCAGTTGAAGCCGTTTATGTTGCCGGCAATATTTCCATACTGTCCGAACATGCGATTATTGCCATTGAAGGTAGATTGTAAATTTGCCTGCACGGTATTGTCATATACCGGAGTATTGGTAAGGATGTTTATCACGCCCCCAATGGCATCGCTTCCGTACATTAGCGACGCAGGCCCCTTCAATATTTCTATTTTCTTGGCGCTGTATTCGTCCACCTCCAATCCGTGTTCATCGCCCCATTGCTGACCTTCCTGCCTTATTCCGTCGTTGATGGTTACCACCCTATTGTACCCAAGTCCCCTGATAAAGGGTTTGGCGATAGCCGGTCCGGTAGTAACGATGGTTACCCCTGGTTCTCTCGCAACCAGATCCAGTAAATTATTTCCAATGGATTGTTGGATATCTTTCTTAGAGAGAATGGATACTTGTATAGGCGTTCTCTTCAGGCTGGTTGCAGAAGAAACACCGGTTATGGTTACATTTTCGTTTTCCACCACAGAAGAGCTGAGGTAAAAGTCGTGACGGGTGTTACCGCGTACCACCACCGCTTCCACATTTGATTTATAGCCGATATAAGAAACCTGGATGGTTAGCCGGCCATTGGGTAAAGGGTTGAAAATATATTTTCCATCCTTGTCGGTCGCGGTGGATAATTTCAGATCAGGGATGTAAACAGTAGCGCCCGCAAGCGGTAGTTCCGTAGCAGCGTCTTTTACTATTCCCGATAACACAGCCGTTTCTTCGGCAGAGAGGGTATTGATCATTAATAAAAAAAATATAGAAAAAACATATCTTAAATGCATAGAATTGCCTTATAAATGAGTGGTGAGCCTGGTTTCATATGATTGAAGAAGTCAGGCCTTAAACGATTGAGCAGGAAGTCTGGTAAAAAAATAGAAATCAGGCAGCAGGAGGACCGCGGTGGCTAAAACAAAGAAAGGAGGGGTTCAGAGGTTGCGTTACAATAGGCTGACCGGACAAATGGCCACAAAATACCGGCTCAAAGTCTGGTTCCACCAGTTCCGGAAAAGTGAAAGGTGTGACCGCTACGGAATTTACAAAACCACAGCTAAACTTATCTGTGGCGATCTGCTGGCTTTCGTGCTGGCCGGAATGTAAGGTATAATCGGTATGACAGGTTAAAAGATCATGCACGTATTTCCGGGGCGTGAAGCCGAGGGTAAAAACCAGCAGCATGAAGCCCGCAAAAATGCTATGTATGATCCCGTTTCTTTTCAAAATTGAAACAATGTTGCAAATATAATAAACCGGAGCTAATAAAAAAAGCTATGAAATTATTTTCACAGCTTTTGGAGTTTTATTTTTTATTGGACAGTAAGATTCAAGACTATCTCGTCTTCCAATACGCCCTCGAGGATATCGCCTGGCAAAACTTCCCCTACACCGGCGGGGGTTCCGGTAAAAACAATATCTCCGATATTAACGGAAAAATACTTGGTAATATTGGCAAGCAGGTTGTTAAAGCTATACATCATATTGCCGGAATTTCCCTGTTGCACCAGTTCATCGTTCTTATAAAACCCGAATTTTATATTTTTCGTATCGGGAAAATCACTTGCGGGGCGCCATTTTCCCAAAACTGCCGAATTATCCCAGGCTTTTGCTTTTTCCCAGGGCAATCCTTTTTGTTTCAGTTGGTTTTGAATATCTCTGGCTGTAAAATCAATGCCAAGGGTTATGGCATCATAATATTGGTGCGCATATCTTTTATTGATATAGCGTCCGTTCTTGCAAATGCGCAATACCAATTCACATTCGTAGTGCAATTCATTAGTGAATTCGGGGTAGTAAAAAGGTAAATGCGGTTTTAACAGCGCCGACTTAGGTTTTAAAAATACAACCGGTTCTTCCGGAACTTCGTTTTGTAGTTCCCTGGCATGATCCGCATAGTTTCTTCCGATACAAAAAATTTTCATAATAAAAGGGTCTTTCTAAGGATCGGTTATTAACAAAAACTAATATGATTAACAGTATTCATTGCCGCATTGATACCCTGAGTGGCAAAAATGCCAATCACTTCCACGGACTTTTCAATTTTCAATTTCACCACCGGTTCTTCTTCTTTCCTCCATTTCCCCAGCACAAACTCGGATTGCATAGTTTTAGGAAAATTATTTCCGATACCAAATCTCAACTTAGGATAGGCGATGGTTGCTATTGTTTCCTGGATACTTTTTAAACCATTATGTCCGCCATCGCTGCCGCTGCTTCTCACTCTGATTTTTTCGATGGGCAATGAAAGATCATCCACAATGGTCAGTGTATTCTCTAAAGCAATATTTTCCTTATCCAGCCAATATTTAAAAGCTTTTCCGCTGAGGTTCATATAGGTAGTGGGACAGATACAAATAAAGGTTCTCCCTTTCCATTTCAGTTCGGATACGAAAGCCAGCCTGTCTTGCCGGAAACTGCCTCCATGCTTTTGCACAAATGCTCCTACAACGTCGAATCCAATATTATGCCTCGTATGTGCATATTCGTTCCCTATATTTCCCAAACCCGCAATTAAAAATTTCATGTTCAACCATCAAATTTACAGATTATCTATATATATATTACTTTATCAGATGCAATAGTGGCAAAATAAAAAAATTCCCTTGAGAAAAATCCTTTTTGCAGCATAAACAGAAGAGTTTCTGATACCGGAATTTAATAAGAATGGCAACTTCTGTGTTCGCTTCCACGCACAAAAAAGCCCCGATACATTTGTGTACCGGGGCTCTAATAAGAATGGCAGCTATACGCCTGCGGCGCACAGGCTCTACTCTCCCGTCCCGATCTTTATCGGGATGGTGCAGTACCATCGTCCGCCGTGGCGGTACCTGTCCGCCGTGGCGGATTCACTTCTGTGTTCGCTTCCACGCACAAAAAAGCCCCGATACATTTGTGTACCGGGGCTCTAATAAGAATGGCAGCTACCTACTCTCCCGCATTGTGGTGC
>JBEBUZ010000116.1:0-7212 GCA_040393015.1 Paraniabella yanshanensis | reverse complement strand
GAATTGGGCATCGGCTTTAGCAAGAATTATTATGAGCAGTTTATTAGAGCGTCATCAGCACATTATAGAATTAATTAAAAAAGAGGGCAGCGTAAATGTGGGCGATTTGTGTGCCGACCTCAACGTATCTTCTGTAACTATCCGAAAAGATCTTCAGTTTCTGGAAGATAAAAACTTGTTGTATCGTACGCATGGCGGGGCCACCCTGAGCAACCCTTATATAGCCGATCGCCATGTTGATGAGAAGGTAGCCCTCCAGGCAATTGAAAAACAAAAAATAGGTGAATATGCGGCTTCCCTACTGGAGCCGAATGATTGCATTTTAATCGCCTCGGGTACAACCGTGCAGTTTTTTGCGCGTAACATTATACCCAACCAAAGTTTAACGGTGGTTACTTCTGCACTTAATGTTGCTCTGGAGTTGAAAGATCGTGCGGGGGTAGAAGTAATACAATTGGGAGGCCTTATACGTAAAACCTCTGCTTCCGTAACAGGTGCTTACGCAGAATCGGTACTCCAAAACTTTTCCTGTAGTAAATTATTTTTGGGAGTGGACGGTATCGATCTGGGGTTTGGCCTTACTACCTCCAATATGATGGAAGCCATGTTGAATAAAAAAATGATCGCAGCATCGCAAAAAACCATTGTACTGGCCGATTCGAGTAAATTCGGAAAAAGGGGATTTGGAAAAATCTGCGAACTGGATAGCATCGAACAAATAATTACCGACACCAATGTATCAGATCATACCGCAAAAGAACTGGAGGGTTTGGGTGTGGAAGTAACGATTGTTTAGCGCCGTACAATAAGCGAAAAGATAGAATTACAAAACAACAGAAAATAGGTGTAACCTTATAACTGAAGGCCTGGAACCTAAAGTTAAACTGTTGGCCTCCCATTCAGACAGCCGCACTCCGGCTCCTTCCCAAATATTTCTGGTTGCCTACCCATGAAACCTTTGATGCATTATAATAACTTTTCATTGAAATTTTTCCTCTAATTCTGCCTGATACCTTCTATTTTTGAAATTACCGGCCAAAACCCTTCGTATTTTATGAATATTAAAGATCTCCTGGAAAAGCCAATGTTTGTTATATTACTGATATGGGCTTATCTAACTGCCATGAATATCACAAAACCCTTCCAGGGAGACGACGGGTTTCACCTCGAAGCAGCAAAGCATATTTTGCAGGATCCCCTGCATCCCATGTCGGGTATTATTCGTTGGGACAGGCCAGAACCGGAACCCATGTACAAGGCCAACCAACCACCTTTGTTATTTTATATGATTGCAGGTGTAGCGCTTATCGGGGGATTTAATGAAATACCCATGCATATCCTTACATCAGTATTTTCCTTTCTGGCACTTTTATGGTTTTATAAAACCATGAAATTATATGGTATCAGCAAGCCTTTACTGCTGCTCGCTCTTCTCGGACTTTGTCCCGCGTTTCTCATCAACCAAAATATAATGACCGATATTCCGCTACTGGCATTGTTGCTCGGTATAACTTATCATCTTTTACTGGCAGAGAAAACCGGACGTTTCAAATACAATATTATTGCGGTTTTGCTGTTAACTGCCGGGTTGTTTATTAAATACAGTTTTCTTCCTGTTCTGGGGGCTATTGGTTTTATATTTTTTTTTCGGGGACAATATAAAAATCTCAGGCTATTACTTATTCCCGTCCTGTGTCTGGCACTCTGGTCGCTTTGGAACTACATCGAATTCGGAGGAGCACATATTCTTCAAAGAAGCCGAACTCCGCTGTTCAGCAGGGCAAATATGCTTTGGTCTTATTTTGCCTGTCTGGGTTCTGTGGCTACTTTCAGCTTGTTTTCGCTTAACTACCTGCTTAAAGGTAAATTGAAAATGTCTTTTATTTATGGCCTGACATTTGTCTTTTTAGCGGTAGCTTTTTATTATTATACCCAGCCCGACCTGGAAAATAAAGGACTGAACCGGGTATTGGAATTTGTATTTTTCATCAACGGGCTGGTAATTATTTTACCAGTCATTCAAATTGTTCATAAAAAGTATGTGGCAGCAGGATTCAGCAGATTTATACAGTCGGCAGAAGCCGTGTTTTGTACGATAGCTTTTTGTTTATCGGCATTTATGGTACTGCTTGCGCCTTTTATGGCGAGCCGGCACCTACTGCTGGTACTCCCGTTTCTACTGCTGCTTTCAGCCCCTGTTTTTGAGAATTTCAAAGCCTCCGTTGTGCGTTTTTCGCTGGGGGTTGCGTTACTTTTTTGTTTATTACTGGGCGTATCCGATTGGCAATTTGCCGCATTTTACCGCGATGCTGCAAAGGAATTGAAGAGAGCGGCTCCTCCTCAAATCCGGGTATGGGCGTCCGGAACCGGCGGATGGCAATGGTATGCACGAAAAAATGGCATGCTCGAATATACGGTGGAAACGGCCGATGTAAAACCCGGCGACTTCCTGATAATTCCCAGGGGCCTTTCGCATTATCGTGTAGACCCACGGATAGAATATTCTCTTATTGCCCAGGTTTGGGGTAACGAGATCGGACCCTTATCTTATATAAATGCAAGGGAATCGAGCATGTACCGAACCCTCTTTGGAATGCCCACCTGGACCTTGTCCAAAAAGCCAATCGACACGGTATACGTTCTTCAATGCACGGGATTGAAAGATCGGGAATAGACTTTTGCTAACCCAGGGAATAGTCTGCGATGAACGGTATTCGTCTACCGCCTTCTGCCTCCCGAATAGGTCATTGCTTCCCCTTTGCCAAAGCCATAACTTAAGCCGAATATAAAAGTACGGCCCCTGTATCCCCGGTTATACAGGTAAAAGGTATCGCGGTTGGTTTCCGATACCGATACCCTTGAAGCGAACAGATCGTTTACGGTAAAATTAGCAACCAGCTTGCCTTTAAACAGTTTCTTTCTTAAGCCCATATCCATATAAGCGTAAGGGTCGTTTTCGGCATTCACCGAGCGGTAAGCAGATCGATAGTTACCACCCATTTCCAGGGCAAAACCAGCAGGAAGATCGCCCTTTGCGGTTAGCCTGGCCGACCACCGGTTTCCATCAAAATCAAAAACTCTTTTCTCAAAGCTACCCTTGCGTTTAAAATAATGATAGTTAAAGTCTCCGTTCAACGAAAGCCAGCGGAACAGGCTGTACTTTCCGTTCACTTCTATACCTGTAGAAGCCCTCGTGCCTATATTATAGGGCATGTTGGTGTTGATATTTTGATTGAAGGTGGATACCTCTTCAATAACCGAACGGGTATACCGGTGATAGATACTGGAACTAAAATTAACGGCCCCGGTTTTGAAAATACCCGTGAGTTCATAAGCATCGCTGTACTCCGGCTCCAGTTCGGGATTTCCTGTTCGGATATTGTAATTGTCCCGCATATTTTGAAACGGATTCAGCTCCCATAGCCGCGGCCGGTATATACGGCGGGAATAGCCCAACTGCAGGGAAACAAAGGAACTGAATTTATAGGAAGTATGCATGGTAGGAAAGAAATCGGTATAGTTCCGGTTATTAGCCTGGCTGGTATTAACAAGCATGGTGAAAAGATCGGTGTTTTCCATGCGAAGCCCGATTTTGACACCCCATTTTTCTCCCTCGTACGCCCCTGTTCCGTAAAGACCCAGCACGTTTTGGTCAAATTGAAAATCGTTGGTGAGTTGAGGGTTGGGTACCCAATGGCCATCGATGTAATCACGTACGGCATAGTCGTTACCTACCTGGTTCATCAGGTATTGAGCGCCGGTTTCTATTGAAAAGAGCTGGCTAAGTGGCCGGGTATAATCTAATTTAAAAGTATAATTGGCCTCCTGGAAGTCGGTCACAGCCCGCTGATCGATGGCAGCCACCTCCCCGAGTATGGGAGTATTGCGGAATAAGGAGGATTGGTCCTTCCCAAAAAAGCTGCCAATAGCGCTGGCCAGCAGGGTATGCTTCTCATGATCTTTAAATTGCTTCTCATAATTCAGCTCATACTGCCATTTCGGATTGGTGGCTTCGGTTGTCTCCGTTCGTTTCCATTGCGACCGCAGATCGCCGTTGGCATAAACGCTGTAATTTATTTCTGAAGGCTGATCCTCCACTTCATAAGCGTAGCTGCCCGATAAGGTAAGGATATTCAAATCGTTGATATGATAATCAGTACCGAGGGTTATATTGTAAAAATCCTCATTCCGGTAATTTTTTCCACCCGAAATTATTTCCGTATTGTTAACAAGGTCGCGGTTGATGGCACTGTTATGTCGGGGTAAGGAGCGCCGGCCCACACCCATTTGCGTGAACAGGTTGAATTTATTGGCCCGTCGGCTCAAACTGATGCCGATAGAATGATTGGTGGGTATGCCCGTATTAACGGAGACAGAACCGTTGAAATCTTTACTTTTTTCCTTTTTCAGCACAATATTTAAAATACCCGCGGTTCCTTCCGCGTCGTACCGGGCAGATGGATTGGTGATCACTTCTATGCTTTCTATCATATCGGCGGTAATCGTGCCGAGGGCGTTGCTGCTCTGATCGGCCAGAACCGATGGTTTACCATTGATAAGGATTTGCACCCCGCTATTTCCCCGCAAACTTATCTGCCCCTCGATATTCACCATTACGGAGGGAACATTGTTGAGGACTTCGAGGGCGCTCATACCGGTTGAACTGATATCCTGACCAACATTAAAAATTCGCTTGTCCAGCTTAAATTCGGTAGTCGATTTTTCCGCACGCACCACCACTTCTTCTAATATAATATCAGCCTTGCTCAGTACAATCTTACCTAACTGAATTTCATTATTCGTGACCGTAAGTTTTTGAAAAACCCTCGGCTTATATCCTACAAAACTAATTTCAACCTGTACATCCGCACGCTGCACCTGTGTTTTGAAAAACCCCGAAGAGTCGGTCAGCACCCGCTGTATAGAATCGGAACCCACATTATTCCGTACTTCCACCACTGCATGATAAAGTGGTTGATTCGTCTGTGCGCTCCACACTTCGCCTTTTACAGCAATTTGCGCATTTATGTAAAAAGAAACAAATAAGAGGGCAATAGCTCCAAAAAAACTTTTCTTCATCATGTAACTTAAACGTCGTGCAAAAACTTTACCGGACAAGGATGGGAAAAGCAGCTAAAGTACAATTAATTTATTTATTTTCTAACAGGTCGCTGCATTTGAAATACATCAACGAGGCCCGACGGTGAAAACAGGAATTTATCGTAACTTTATAGGATGAGCCCTGCTAATCCCGGGGGTAGACACTGCCACACCACTCCGGCAAATATTTCGGCAAAAAACAACCCGGGTACATCTACACAAGGCCCTTTAAGGTCAAAATATATTTATCGATATACACTTGCTTTTCTTTGGATTTGTATTGTTGTATAAAGCGCGGGTGCTCTAAAACTTTCAGGTGACCGAACAGGTTGGTTTCTTTGTTCAGTTGTTGAATAAACCCGGCGTTTTTCTTTCCCAGTACATATACCTCCGAACAGTCTGTTCCGAGGCTGATATGCTTTCTGAGGGAAGCAATCATAAAATCTTTCACCATTGCGAAAAGTGCAGGTTCGTCGTAATAATTAGCGTTTAGCCATTTGCCTTCCTTGCTCAATCGTAAAATGGCCAGGGGAAAGGGAGAATTGATGTAAATATCTTTGTAAAATCGGGCAGCTCCTCCATAGGCCTCGATCATATCATACATAAAAACAGAAGATACTTCATGCGTGTAGGCCGATTTCATTTCAATGCCGCAAACCCTGGCCAACCGTTTGGTATCGGTAAAAGGCACCCCTGTAACACCGGCCCCGTGCCGGCTGGGGTTAATACCTATCATAAATTTACGCCTGCGGTTGTCGCTGTAATACTTGTAATAAAACCGCTGCATTACCTGCATGGTTTCGGGATTATCAAGATAGGGATTGAGTACCTGAAAGCCGGGAGGTAATTCTCCTGTATATTGCAGGCTTCGATTAAAATCAATGACTTTATCTGCAAAACTCTGAGCCATCCGGTAAGATTTGGGCATTTGTATTACAGCCGCCAACTACACCCTGTTGATAAGATGATTTTTTTAAAGTCGGTTTACCGGCAAATTCCGTTATACGCCTGCTTTTACATTTACAGCAGCGAGCCCTTTAGGGCCTCTTTGTACTTCGAAATTAACCTTAATTCCTTCTTTCAGATCAATGGCAGAAGAGTTCACATGTACAAAAATACTCTCCTGGGTTTGGGCGTCTCTGATAAATCCGTATCCTTTACTGTCGTCAAAAAAAGTAATCATCCCTTTTCTAACCGGATCGGCCTGCAGTAACGCATTGCTGTTGGCAACCGTAGGCGGAATAATTTCAGAAGGTTTAGCGTTTTTGTCGGGTGGTGTATCCGAAAGGTTGCCATACTCATCTACATAAGCCATCATTTCATCCAGCCCTTTTCCTTTCAAAGAGTTTTCTTTACGCTCCTGTCTTTTCTCTTCTTTTTGTTTTTTTGCGTTTTTCTTTTTTTGTTCACGTTCCCGTTTGTTCCAGGTTCCTGCCATTTAAAAATTTTAATGTTAAAAAATAAAAAAGTACAAAAACAGGAGCTTTTGTTACTTGGAAATGCTGATCCGGGTAAAGGATGCCCCGTTAAATAAGCGGGACAATTCCACGTCTCTGGTTTTTTTCCATTGCTCCACATTCCGGGCGCTAACCAAACGCCAGAAATTTTTTGCTTTCAGCTCGCTATAATCCTTTAATGCTACAAAGATACCGGTTACAGTAGATCTGTCTTTAAAATGCACATTCACTACTTTAGAATCTTTAGCATTGATATCGATGAATTTTTCTATCGAAGTAATATCCATATTAATAATTTTAATTAAAAAAAACTGGAACCGGTATTCTCCCTACCAGCGATTGGAATGGCTGCTTTTTTCTTCACGCGGTTTGGCTTCCATTACTTTAATGGAACGGCCGTCCTGCATGGTACCATTCAAATCTTTGATGGCTTTTTCAGCATCGTCATCTGCCATTTCCACAAAGCCGAATCCTCTGCTTTGCCTCGTAAATTTGTCCGTAATTACACGGGCAGTGTCTACCTGGCCGTAAGTAGAAAATAAATCGGAAAGGTCTTCACTGGTAAAACTGTACCCAAGGTTGGACACAAAAATGTTCATCTTAATAAATTTTATTAATCAATAAATGATTTGAGAAAGGCAAACTTGTAAAACAG
>JBEBUZ010000115.1:0-7267 GCA_040393015.1 Paraniabella yanshanensis | reverse complement strand
CCGGCTTTAAGCTTTCGGCCTTGAGCTTTCTGCTTTCAGCTCTTCTCCGGGCCAGCACATAACACGCAACAAAGGCGGCATTGCGCTTTAGGCCTTAAGCCTTTAGCTTTCCGCCTTCAGCATGCCTATCTGTGCATCTGCGGCCAGCCTTATTCTGCCCTTTAAAAGATAAGATAGCCGCAGAGTTCGCAGGTAGGCTCCTGCGGCGGCAAGGATGATGAGAAGAGCATCGACCCGCCAGCCTGCCCGCCGCGGCGGGCGGCGGTTGGCAGGTGTTACACCACCTGCTCCAGTACGAAATATTTATTCAATTCTTCCACCAGTTCCTGCTTGGTAATAGGTATACCCATTATTTTATTATATCCTTTGGCGTCTACCAGGTATTGGTCGCGGATGATCTTCACCAACTGACCGTTATTGATTTCGGGTATAACAATATGTTCGAAGTTGTGGATAATATCGCCGAGGTTTTTAGGAAATGGCCTTAAATGGCGGATATGTACATGGCTAACACTTTTACCCTCTGCCTGCAGTTCGGCTACGGCCGATTTGATGGCTCCATAGGTAGATCCCCACCCTATTACCAGTACCTTGCCCTTATCACTCCCACTGTCTATTTTCTGTTCGGGGATATGCTCCGCAATCTTGTCTACTTTTTCCTGGCGGATCTTTACCATCAATTGGTGATTTTCCGGATCGTAACTGATATTGCCGGTAATATTTTGCTTTTCCAATCCGCCAATACGATGCTCCAAACCCGGTGTACCAGGCACTGCCCAGGGTCTTACGAGGTTCTCATCTCGCAAATAAGGCTGAAACTGATCCTCATGATCCCATAGTTCGGTTT
Organism: Paraniabella yanshanensis; assembly: GCA_040393015.1. Taxonomy (GTDB): domain Bacteria; phylum Bacteroidota; class Bacteroidia; order Chitinophagales; family Chitinophagaceae; genus Niabella; species Niabella yanshanensis_A. The sequence goes on along the minus strand of JBEBUZ010000115.1, from coordinate 6,420 downwards.
TAAAGTTCACATGAATAGGGGCAAGGGTTTGCTCGGCTGGAAAGCGCCAGGGTTCGGCGCCATTGGCAATATATCCATCGCTCAGGAAAATAACCGGCGTCATGTGGTGAACAGATATTTTCACCGCCTCGTATACCGCATCGAAACAATCGGCAGGTGAACTGGCCGCAATCACCGGCATAGGGCACTCCCCGTTCCGTCCATAATAGGCCTGCAAGAGATCGGATTGCTCGGTTTTGGTAGGCAGGCCGGTAGAAGGACCGCCCCGCTGTACATCTACAATAACTAATGGAATTTCCAGCATCACGGCCAGTCCCATTGCTTCGGTTTTCAACGCCATTCCCGGCCCCGAAGTAGAGGTTACGCCAAGAGCCCCCCCGTAAGAGGCGCCGATTGCCGCCGTGATACCGGCTATTTCATCCTCGGCCTGGAAAGTGCGGATGCCGAAGTTTTTATGTTTGCTCAGTTCGTGAAGAATATCGCTGGCAGGCGTAATGGGATAGGTTCCTAAAAATATAGGTAATCCGCTTTTTGCAGAGGCCGCTATAAGACCCAGAGCCAGCGACTGGTTTCCCATTACCGAGCGGTACTCGCCCGGTTCGATCCGCGCTTTTTCTACCCGGTAGGTGGTAGTAAAAGCTTCAGTGGTATCGGCGTAATTAAAGCCGGCTTTAAGTGCCTTTATATTACTGCCCAGGATTTCGGGCTTGCCGGAAAATTTTTCGGTAAGGAACTCCACGGTATTTTCCATATCCCGGCCATACATCCAATACAGGAAGCCCAGGATAAACATATTCTTGGCCCGGTCTTTTTCCTTGGTGCCCAGGGAAAACTCCTTCAACGCCTCCCGCGTAAGCTTGGTAACATCTATTTTTATGAGCTCGTAACCGTCCAGGCTTTCGTTCTCCAGCGGGTTAACGCCTTCGGGGTAATTGGCCAGCCGCAGGTTTTTACTGTCGAAACCATCGGTATTGGCAATAATTTTCCCGCCTTTTTTCAGGTTTTTGAGATTGGCTTTTAAAGCAGCCGCATTCATCGCCACCAATACGTCACATTCGTCGCCGGGGGTATAGATGGCATTGGAGGAAAAGCGAAGCTGAAACCCGCTCACGCCCGGTATGGTACCCTGGGGAGCCCTGATTTCGGCCGGGTAATCGGGGAAAGTGGAAAGATCGGCGCCCAGAAGGGCAGTATTATTGGTAAACTGGGTTCCGGTAAGCTGCATTCCATCGCCACTATCCCCTGCAAATTTTATAACTACATCCTGTAAAGTTTCCTGATTTCTGTTCATGCCTCTGAAAATTGGGGCACAAAGGTACGAACTTATACATTGAACGGGCTATTTTCCTGCCCGGCCTGCCTACGCAACCCGGTAAGGAAAGGAATCGTCTTACCCAAAAGAGGAAGCTTTTTTATTGCATACACCTGCCGCAACCCTCTGTACCGCCTCGCACAACGGATTATAATTCCTTTATTATAATATCTTTCCACCTTACTTTGATGCCGCCGCCATCATGTATCTGCAAGGCAATAAACCCGTTGGCCGCGCCAATTTTAGGATCGGCAAACTCTACCATCTTGTGGCCGTTGAGCCAGGTAGTAACCAGGTCATTCTCTACTCTTATCTTCATATCGTTCCATTTACCGGGTTTTAGCTTTTTCTCCCCCTCGGGTTTGGGCTTAACCAGCCATCCCCTGCCGTAAGACTCGTAAATGCCCCCGGTGTGGAGATCCATGGGCGCTACTTCCACCTGCCAGCCGCTTATTTTTACCCCGTCGATAGAAGAACGGAAAAACACCCCGCTATTGCCGTTGGCTTCTTGTTTAAACTTCAGCGTGAGCTCAAAGTTTTTAAATTTTTTATCGGTGGACAGGTAACCGTATTGTTTATCCGGACCGCTTTCGCAAACCAGGTCGCCTTTTTCGACATACCATTTCTCTGTGCCGTGAACCGTCCAGCCTGCCAGGTTACGTCCATTAAACAACCACATAGGGCGCTTTTCCTCCTTGGGTTCTTCCTGGGCCTGGAGCGCTGTGGAAAAAAAAGCTATCGTTAGAATAACCAGTAATCCTCTCATACTTTGTCTTTAAAAAAATTGAATAAAATCAAATGTACAAAAAGATAAGATTGCATACTCTTTCCTTTTAGGTGGTTTTTTCTCGGAAAGGAAAATTTATGCCGTTATCTTACTAATTTTAAGACTGCTTCCGTTACATAAACAAAACGATATGAAATTTTTTATTTGTACAGGCGGGTTATTATTGCTGTCCCTGCTGTCGGTGGGCCAAAATACTAACGCCGGCTATAGTCAATCCCTGGCCGATAGCCTCGGCGCCGACGAGTATGGAATGAAGATGTACCAGTTTGTGATTTTGAAAACCGGGCCCAATAAAACCACTCACAAAGATTCCATTCAAAAAGCATTCAGCGGACATTTGCAGAACATAAACCGATTAGTGAAAGAGGGAAAGTTGATAGTAGCGGGCCCTTTGGGAAAGAATGAAAAACAGTATCGTGGTTTATTTGTGTTTAAGGCTGCCGACCAGGCCGAAGCAAAGGCATTACTACTCACCGATCCGGCGGTTAAAGCAGGCCTCCTGGATTATGAAATATACGACTGGTATGGTTCGGCGGCTCTGCCCCTGTATCTTCCATACAGCGAACGCGTTTCCAAAACACGATTTTAAATACGGGGGATCATTTACTGTTTCCAGATCTTTCTCAGGTATTGCCGGGCTTTGTTGATGGCCCCAAATTGCTCGCGGATGGTTTCTATCAGCTTACCATCGGCCTGTTGTATGTCCGCCATATTTATTCCTGTATCCAACTGGCCGGGGTAAAGTATAATAAAACTATGTTTTGAAAAATAATTGGAAAGATAATACGGTAGTTTATTTAACTGCGGAATATAGGATTCGTTTCCTTTGCGGGAAGAGATAATAATAAACAGATCGTTAGGGTTTAGCTCGCGGGCGAAGATGAGGAAATCATCCCAATTACCGAAAGTTGTATAATTCACCTGCAGGCCCCTGTTGCTTTTTGAAAGGATGTTTTCAATTTCGGAAAGGGTTCTGTCTGCACCATAGAAATTTATTTTCATACCCGCCTCCACTGCCAGGTGAGCAACTTTTAACACCCAATGAACAAAACCCGGTTCGGTTTCGGCGTCGGGCGGCGCCACCACCAGCATACCCTTAAGCGTATTAAAAGGCTGTGCCGGCCGGTAGATATAAATGGTTTCGTGTATTCTTTTTACAATATTTTCTGTTACTTCCCCGAAAAAAATTTTTTGGTCGGCCCCCTTGTGAAGCCCGATCACCATATCGGTTACCTGTTGCTCTTTGAAGGTATATACAATGCCGTTGCTGATACTGGAATCGTAGCGAAGCAAAGGCGTAAGGATATTTTCGGAGGCGGCGGCATGTAAAACGGCTTTCTCGAGAATTTTTTTACCCTGTGCAGAGGACTGCGCCTCGCTTTCATCGTTAATAACGTGTAGTCCCAGTAAAGGCTTACTACTCTTGTTCGGCCTTAGCAACAATCCAAAATCCACCAGGTCGGTCGTTATTTCGGGATAAGCCAGGGAAATAAGAATTTTTCCGTTGTTTTCTCCTTCGTTTTGATCGGGCATTTCGGTTTCTTCCAGAGCGAGCTCATTTGCAGCGCGTTCGGTAACAAAGGATCCTACCCCGCAGCTCACCAGTATCAGCAAAATAGTTCCATTGAGTACATCTTCATCCAAAAGCCGGATGGGCAACCCTGCCGGGGTTTCGCCGATAATAATATTGTAACCCACCAGTATAATGGCCAGGGTGGCGGCCGCGTGGGAAGTGCTTAGCCCAAATAGCATTCGGCCTTCGGCAGGCGTGAGCCGGAAGGTTTTTTGGGTAATGAGGGCTGCCAGGTATTTGGTAATAAGAGCCACCACAATAATTACACCGGCCACTTTGGCGGCTCCCCATCCCTTTACCAGCACCTTTACATCTACCAGCATACCCACACTAATGAGAAAAAAAGGAATAAACAAAGCATTGCCCACAAAATTAATCCGGTTCATTAATGCCGAATTATGGGGCACAAAACTGTTGAGTACCAACCCCGAAAAGAAAGCCCCGATAATGGCTTCGATACCGGCTGCTTCGGCCAGGAAAGAGGCCAGGAAAACCATTCCGAGTACAAAAATATACTGCGAAATGCTGTCGTCGAACCGTTTAAAAAACCAGCGTATAATGATGGGAAAGAGGAATAAAACAATACCCACAAAAATAATGGCCGACACCCCGAGCTGGATCCAGAACGCCGAAGACACCTGCTCTTTCGCCATACCTGCGATAGCGGCCAGCAGTAAAAGAGCAACCGTATCGGTTATCATAGTGCCGCCTACCGCCATCGCTACCGCGCGATTACGGATAACCCCGTATTTGCTGGCAATAGGGTAGGCCACCAGGGTATGGGTAGAAAACATGCTGGCCAAAAGCAGCGACGACAAAAAACCATACCCTAAAATATAATAAGAGGCCAGTGTACCACAAACCAGTGGGAGTAAGAAAGTAGCCATCCCAAACACCAGGATTTTCTTTTTGTTCTTTTTGAACTCGGCCACATCAATTTCCAAACCGGCCAGAAACATGATATACAGCAGGCCCACCGTACCAAACAAAACAATGCTGGTATCTCTCTTCAGAAGATTAAGCCCGTGAGGTCCTACAATAACACCCGCTATGATGAGCCCAATAATATGAGGCACCCTGATTTTAGCGAACAAAATTGGTGCGAAAAGAATGATGAAAAGTACGAGTGCGAAAATAATAACCGGGTTGGTTAGTGGTAAGGTAAGATCTAAAGATGATAGAAAAGCTACCATATATATATTTTAAAGGGCCATTACAGCCGCTCTGCGGTGATTGAGTAAATAGTTTTGCAATTAGGAGGGATAATCTCCCGGATTCCATCCATTTTCTTCTCATTCAGCATCCTCAGGGTGACCTCCATCGCCGTATTGTTTACCGTGTTCTTATCAATGAGGCGCATACCGCTTTGGGTATAATTTCCGTTATAAATACGGATTAATTTTTTTCCTGTAAAAACCTTCACTATGATATTGTTGCCTTCGGTTGAAAACTCCCACTGCTCGGTTTTCACATCGCCTATTGCCGAACCAGGGCAGTTGGTCTCCACACATTGCATTTTTATTTGCCAGTTCCCGGCAACCGACGGGCCATGAATGACCACCGAGTCTATTTCCCGCCGGGTGCTGTCGAGCCGGTGCTCCCGCTCCTGAAGCAATTGTTCTTTCTGCCTCAGTTCCTGCTCCTGCAATAATAAAACCTGCTGCATTTGATTCAGTTGCGCTTCTTTTTCCTGGAGCGCTTTTTCCCGCTCGCTCCACCCGCAGGAGCCAAGCAACACTATTATACCCCAAAAAGCCAGTATGCGTTTCATCAGGGTAAAAATAAGCAATTCATACCGCTAACCCATATAAAGAAACTTAAAATATAAATGAACCGGGGTTTCCAACTCCGTCAACAATATGGTAACTTCGCTGTTTTAAAGTGCGGGGGTTTTTCGGGAAATTAATTATATACCAGAGGCGCCTCTCTTAAAAAAATGGAACATGAACGTTGGTTTTTCTGCAGATAGTATCAAAATAAGCGACCTGGCAAAAGCCCGTATCGATGAAATACTCGCTGAAAACAAGGATCAGGGAAAGAATAGTTTCCTGCGTGTAAGTGTAGTAAGCGGAGGCTGTTCGGGATTGAGTTATAAATTGGATTTTGACAGTGAAGAAAGGCCCAAAGACCAGGTTTTCGAAGACAATGGGGTAAAAATCGTCACCGATATGAAAAGCCTGTTGTATCTTTTGGGTACAACACTGGATTTTTCGGGTGGGCTGAACGGTAAAGGATTTTTCTTTGATAACCCCAATGCATCGCGCACCTGCGCCTGCGGCGAGAGTTTTTCCGTATAAATACACCGACATACTTAATCATATCTTAAAATTTTCATGACACCCGATCAAATTTCGTACTTAGTATTTGGAATCGTAATTGTTATCGCCCTTGTTTTCGACATGGGGCTTTTCAGCAAGAAAAACACCGCGGTTACCCTCAAAACGGCGCTCTGGCAATCGATTTTCTGGATATTGCTCGGCCTCGGGTATTTTGTGTTCCTCATCTTCGAAGAAAATAAAACCATCGCACTTGAGTATCTCAGTGCCTACCTGATGGAAAAGAGCCTGAGTATCGACAATATATTTGTATTCATCCTTATTTTTAATGCTTTTAAGGTAAAAGAGATATACTATAGCAGGGCGTTGCTTTTCGGTGTACTGATGGCTATTATATTCAGGGTCATTTTCATTACTGTGGGTGTGGAACTGGTAACCCGGTTTCATTGGGTACTGTATATTTTTGGCGCCT
>JBEBUZ010000114.1:0-7816 GCA_040393015.1 Paraniabella yanshanensis | reverse complement strand
CCCTCGTTGGAAGCATGGGCGCCAATACCACCGGTAATATACATATGGTGTTCTACCACATCCTTCCACACCGAGTCCATGGTAGTAATATATGCCGGGTTGTGAGTTACGGCGGCCACATCGGCCGCACCGGTGTACATGTACATGGCTCTTACGGCATGCCCGGTTATTTTTCTTTGCTGTTGCAGAGGCAGTTTATCCTGGTTATAGTCGCTGCCATTGCCCCTTTGTTCGAGGAACCAGTTGGCTAATTGCAGGTAGCGATCATTTTTTGTGTGATGATATAATTTCATCAGAGCCAGTTCTATTTCCTGGTGACCGGGCGACCAGCGGCGATTGGCTAAGCGAAAAACAGAGTCGATATGATTGGCAAAACGGATGGCGGTATTCAGCAGCAGTTCTTTGCCGGTAGTATTGTAATAGGCTATCCCTGCTTCTATGAGGTGGCCGGCGCAATAAGCTTCGTGCTTCGACATATCAGACCATCGTTTGTCGGCTCCTGTAAGTGTGTAAAAAGTATTCAGGTAACCATCGGGGTGTTGGGCCGCTGCAATTTTTTGAATCCAGGTATCGGCCGTTTTCTCCAGGCGGGAATCGGGATTATTTTTCAGCGAGTAAGCAATAGCTTCCAGCGCTTTATACACGTCAGAGTCATCATAATAAATTCCTTCATGTTTGCCCTCGCCCCGGGCTGCTTTTTCGAAATTGCGGATGCGGCCGGTTTTGTTTTCGGTGTAATTGACACAGGCGTCCAGCGTGGCCGTTGCCACTGTTTTTAGTTTTGGTGTCCAGAACGCGTCTTCAATAATCACATCGGAGAAATTGACCGGGTAAAGTTTTTGTGATGATGTTTGTGCGGACAGATAAGAAAGAGAGAAAAAGATAAAGCATAATGCTATGGCTCTTTTGGTCATCAGCGGTTTAATATTTTTTAGTAATGAATAATTTGTTTTCGTGTTTTCAAACGCAACTATTTTTTGGTGATGGTCATGACTGCATTACCCAGGGATGGTAGGATAGAGATCATCTTTTCCGCTTTTTTAGTTTGCGGATGCACCCAATAGGTCGATTTTTCATTTTCATTTGCCGCATTCACAGTTTCAAATTTGATACAGGAAATGCCGTTAATGTTTTCTTCGCCGAGGTAGGATAATATAACCTGTTTGGTTTTCATCGTCATTATATCCGGCGTTTCAAAAACAAACTGATATCCCGTTGTAAAGGGTAAGCCTCCCAACAGGATATCCGAACCCGGTCCTTCAATTACGGTAACGCCCTGCAAAGCCAGTTCGGATGTTTTACCCATCATGGTAACCAGTGCTTTTCCCTCTTCAAAACTCATAGACATTTGTTGCCCGGCCTGTTCCATTCTGCGGTTAACGGGTTTAAAGTCTTCTGTGAGTTCCAGTTCATCTGCACTGTTGCCCATCGGACTTTTGGTTTCATCTTTAATAATCCAGTTATTGTCTTTTTTTGAAATAGTGCGTACCATTTCCATGGCTATATTCTGGCCGCCCACTTCGATGGTTACATTGTAATGGTCTTTACCCTCGGTAAAGCGGCTGCTTAACGGGGGAAGTTCTTTGTTGGTTTTTATTTTTTTGGGCGGTTCGTAAGTAACGGTTGAAATGTCTACTCTCAGTTCCGCAAGGCGAGCAGCTACATCATCGGGCATTTCTTTTTGATAGCGGCCATTCAAAACCTCCGCCAGGAATTTTTCGGTTTCGGCGTACATGGCCATTTTGTTTACGGGTTTGGCAAATCCATGTCCTTCATCATCGGCCAGCAAATAGCTTACTTTTTTACCTTTATCTCTCAAAGCTATTACAATCTGGTCTGCTTCTGCTTTTTTTACCCTGGGATCGTTAGCACCCTGGATGATCAATAATGGTTTTACAATTTTGTCGGCGCTGAATAGCGGACTCGCTTCCCTGATTCTTTTTTTACCCTCTTCTGTATTGGGGTCGCCCGTCATTCCGTATAGCATGGCGCGGCCTGCTTCCCAGTAAGCGGGTACCGACTCGAGCAGGGTGAAAATATTGCTGGGGCCAACGATATCTACGCCACAGGCATAAACATCGGGCGTGAAAGCCAGGCCCGCGAGGGTGGCATAACCTCCATAGCTACCGCCCATAATGCCTATTTTATTTTTATCGGCAATTCCTTTTTCAACCAAATGTTTTACGCCCCAGGTAATATCGTCCTGCATCAGTTTTCCCCACTGCAAATCACCGGCGTTGAGAAATCTTTTGCCAAACCCGCCACTGGCACGAAAATTAGGCTGTAACACAGCATAGCCTCTGTTGGCCAGGAACTGCACTTCGGAGTTGTATCCCCAATAATCCCGGGGTCCCTTAGGGCCGCCATGGGGCATTACGATAAGCGGCAGGTTTTTAGCGGTTTTCCCGGTAGGAATGGTCAGGTATCCGGTTATCTCGAGGCCATCGCTGCTCTTGTACCGGATGGGCGTCATGGGCGCCAGGTGCTGCTCTACTTTTTTGAGGGCAGGCCGGGAAGTGTATTGAAACCGCAGCTCTTTGGTGGCGGCGTCAAAAAAGTACAATTCTGAGGCATATTTATCTCCCCAAACCGCGACTAAAAATTGGGAATAGTCTTTTTTGTAGCTCTGGAAACTCACTTCACGACCCGGAAATTTGCTTTTCAGGAACTTATAATTGGCTTCCCAGGTTTTGTTCTTCCAGTAATACTCCGTTTTGTCTGTAGTATAGGTAGTGGAGATGATTTTACGGGTGTTGATGTCGAAATTCACGCCATCGATATCCACTTTGCCCTTTGGATCACTTTCGATCTTTGTTACTGCAGTGGTTTGGGGATCAAAAAGAAAGAGGGTCGATAAGTCGAGCTCGCCTTTATTGGAAATAAGATAGCATTTAGAATTGTCTTCATTCCAATTGACGATATAGGCCTGTTCGGTTACCGAGGTTTCGTAGATGGGTGTTAGCTTGTCGTTGCCGTCTGTACGCAGCAGGGTGGTAGTTCCTTTCTCGTCGGTGCGGTAGAGTACACGCAAGCGATCGTCCCAGTCAAAATCGTAACTTACAATGCGGTCTTTGTTTTCGTATATCTTTTTCAGTTCCCCGGTGGAAATAGTGAGTTGGTATAAATCGTGCCAGGCTTTATCCCGGTCGTTTAGTCCGATCATCAATATATCGGGGTTTTTCTGGCTCACTTTATAGATTTGTGCGGTCACTTCCTTTTTAGGGGTAAGGTTTTTCGAGGGGGGCAGTTCGCCTTCTGCTACGGAGGCGTTGGGATCCACTGCAAAAATATTGATGTTTTCGTCGCCATTTTCGTCTTTGGCGTAAAGGATATACCTCGAATCATCCGACCAGAAATAGCCATAGAGCGGGCGTTTACTGTTGGTAAGCGGCCGGGCTTTTTCGAAAGGGTCGTTCACTTTTTTAATCCAGATATTCATAATACCGTTATAGGCTTTCATAAAGCTCGTCCATTTGCCATCGGGACTAAGCTGACCGCCGGATATTTCGGGGTTTCCGAAAAACAGGGCGCGGTCGAGCAGCGGGGTATTTGTTTGTGCTGTAGCCATAGTCGAAAAGAATAACGAAAGCAGGAGCAGTTTGATTTTCATTTGTTTTTTTTGAGGTGATCTTTGTGTGGCTCACGGTATGCCCCGAAGGGGATTCAGTCAGCCGATTATAGAGCAATTTACGAAAAATATGGTTTGTGCTTTACATGGCGCGGGGGAAATTGGGGGTCGGCGGAATGTTTTACAGCAGCACAATTCTGTTTCGACCTAATTGCAGGACTCCGTCTGTTTCCAGTTGTTTTAATAGTCTGGAAACTACCACCCGCACTGTACCCAATTCGTTGGCCAGTTGTTCGTGGGTAATTTGAAGTATGTTGTTGCCGGTGATTTCCTTCTTTTTTTGTAATAAATTCAGCAGCCGCTCATCCACTTTTTTAAAGGCGATTGAATTAACGATTTCCAGCAGCTCTTCAAAGCGTTTGTGGTATAGCCGGAAAATATAGTCCAGCCATTGGGGATATTCTTTAATAAACAGGCTAACTTTCTCCACAGGGAGAAAAAGAATTTCTGCGTCTTCTTCCACCTCGGCTCTTACCTTGCTTCTTTCGTTGTGCAGGCCGCCTAAAAAAGACATTATGCAGCTTTCGCCGCTCCTGATATAATAAAGCAGGATCTCTTTATCCTCTTCATCGGTGCGAATAACTTTCAGCAATCCGCGGGTAACAATAGGGATGGAGCGAATAGTGGCGTTTTCGTTCAGTATAACGCTGCCTGCTTTGTAATCTTTTTGAATGCTGTATTTATAAAGCCGACTTAATAATTCGGGCGATGCAGTCAATTCCTCAATTTGGCTCAGTGAATCCATGGCGGGGTGTATATATAAAGATACGAAATGTTTCTTAAAGCCGGTTACGGTCACGGCGAACGCATAAATTTTATCGCCACAAATTCCAGCGTACCGTGGCATGCAGTATGATTTTAAAATACAACCATGCCACTCCCGAAGGCGTTCAGGACACGAATAAAGGGCTTTTTAATGGATTGTCTATTCGTGCATTGGTGGCTATCTCTTCTTTTGTTGTCCCGAATCCACGGATTATCGTTTATGAAGGCAGTTCTTTTGTTTCCGCTAATAAGCCGTAAATTTAACATCTAAAAATACTTAGATGAACAGAAATATTTTAATCACCGCAGGCGCCGGCGGTATCGGACTGGAAATTGCGAAGGCTTTTGCCGAAATCGGCGACCAGGTTTATGTGTGCGATATAGATGAAAATGCGCTGAAGGCCTTACAACAAACGATTCCGGATGTGGTAACCGGCATTTGCGATGTGTCGGACCGGCAAAGTGTGGAGAAGATGGTGGCCCATTGTGCCGAAAGCCTTGGAGGAATTGATGTTTTGGTGAACAATGCCGGCATTGCCGGACCCACTGCCCCGGTGGAAGAAATAGATCCCGATGCCTGGGAAAAGGTAATGCAGGTAGATCTCAACGGAACCTTTAATGTAACCCGTTGTTCCATACCTCATCTGAAAAAATCCAAAGCTGGTGTCATCCTTACAATGTCGTCTTTGGCCGGACGTTTTGGGTACGAAAACAGAAGTCCTTATGTCACTGCGAAATGGGGATTGATCGGTTTTGCAAAAACCCTGGCATTAGAATTGGGTAAATACAATATTCGCTCGAATGCGATTTTACCGGGAGCTGTTGCAGGGCCGCGAATAGAGAAAGTACTACAGGGAAGAGCCGATGCCAACCGTACAAGCTTTGAGCAGGAAAAAGAAAATGCAATGTCCATTCAGTCCATTAAAGATTTTGTAGACCCGAAGGATATTGCGGCTTTGGCGGTTTTTTTAGCTTCGGATCATGCTAAGATGATTTCGGGACAAATCTTCCCGATTGATGGCGATGCAAAAAGTGCATCATAGTTATAATCTTCAATTAAAAACTAATGTCAGACAGTTTAAGAGAAAATTTGATAGGCGCCTGGAAATTGATTTCCTATGAAGAGCGTCCCACAGATGGTTCGGCGAGTTTTTATCCGATGAGTGAAAAGCCGAATGGCATCATTATGTATACACCCGATGGATTTATGTCGGCGCAGTTGATGCATCCCGAACGGGAAAATTTCAAATCCGGTGATTGGTTCGATGGGACGGATGAAGAATACAGGCAGGAGGCTTCCACTTATATTGCTTATACCGGGCCTTTTCACGTTGATGAGGAAAAGAAAACCTTGTCGCACACCATGTTCATTTCTCTTTTTCCGAACTGGACCGGGCAAACCCAGCCGCGTGTGGTGAGACTGGAAGGAGATTTCCTGTATTTAAGCACGGCTTCGCCTATTATGTCTTCGGGGAAGGAAGTAAACTCTTACCTCACCTGGAAGCGGGCAAATAAAGTATAAGCCGATGCCGACCCTTCAGATCACAGGTATTCTTATTGCCATTATTTTTATCATTTATGGAGCGATGCGGGGTATCAGCATTTTGGTGCTGGCGCCGGTTTGTGCGATAATTGTTATTGTTACCAACCAAATGCCGCTTTTTGATGGTTTGTTAGGAGGGGATTCTTATATGACCGGACTGGCGGATTTCGTTGTCAACTTTTTCGCAGTTTTTGCCCTTGGGGCTATCCTCGCCAAATACATGGAAGTGAGCGGTGCTGCCCAGGCCATTGCCAACCGGGTATTAAAAATTACCGGAACGGCAAAGCCCTATCCTGTATTGGTCGGACTTTTCCTGATTACCGCCCTGCTCACCTATGGCGGCATCAGTTTGTTCGTTGCTATTTTTGTATTGGTTCCACTTGCAAGGCCTTTGTTTAAACAACTGAATCTTGCCTGGAGCCTGGTTCCGGTTCCGATAACTATGGGTTTCGGAACTTTTACGATGACGATGCTTCCCGGTTCACCCTCCATTCAGAATGTGGTTCCTACGGCTTATCTCGGCACTTCATTAACAGCCGCACCGATATTGGGAATTTTGGCTTCTCTTGTTGCCGTTGCCTTTTCGTTATGGTTTATTCATTTCACAATGAAAAAAAGCATAGCGAAAGGAATCACTTATGCGGATTTTGAAGATACCGGCAGTTCAGAAAAATTAAAAGAGAATATACCGTCTTTCGGTGCCGCCGTTTTACCTTTAGTGCTTTTGATTCTTATTATTTTAGCGGGGAGTTATTTTAAAGTTCCCCAGATTATTTTGATCGGATTAACGGCTGCCATTATTGTTTCGGCCTTGGTTTTTCGTAAATATATTCCCGGTCAGATTGCTGTACTAAATCAGGGAGCCAGCGGTTCGGTAATGCCTGTTTTATTAACCTCCTCTTCTGTGGCTTTTGGTGTAGTAATTACGCTGGCTCCGGGGTTTAAGTTCATTTCTGATTTCATATTGGGAATTCCGGGCGATCCTCTCATCAGTTTGTCGATAGCTTCTACCGTTTTTGGTGGCATTACCGGCTCTTCATCGGGCGCATTGGGCATTGTTTTGCAGGCTTTTGGTGATAATTATCTGGCTATGGGCATTCATCCGGATGTGATTCACAAGGTTTCGGCAATTGCGTCATCCGTTCTAACCGTAATGCCCCATTCCGGTGTCATTCTTACGATGTTTGCGCTTACCGGCCTTAATCATAAGAACGCTTTTATGAGCCAATTCCTGGGCATGACATTGGCGAACTTACTGGCATTAATTGTTGTTATCTTGGCGGCGTCTTTTATTTGAAGAAGAGGGCGGGTATTATCTTTTCGTGGGCACTTATTCGGAAAACGATCCGGGTGCTCTCTCCGATATACAAAAGGTAGTTAATAGCTTTAAGAGGAAGGCATAATAAGATCCTCCACTATTCTGGTGTGCAGCTGATTCGGAATGACTCATTCTGAACCAGCTGTTTAGTAAGCTTCGGGCTTTACGCTTTTTTCAGTTTTGTACAAAAAAAGATTGCGCCGCGCTGCGGCTTTAGGGAAAGCACTGCTGAATTGTTACAAAAATTTACGGTGCGCCGCACCTTTTAAAATCCAGTTAGTGATAGGAAACTACAGCAGCGCAAATCCTTTAACTGCAAGCCACCGCAGTCCTTACAGCTGCAGAGCAGCCCAAATCTCTATAGCCGCAGCGCGGCATAAATGTTTGTAAAATAAAATCACACGCCCTAAGGTGCAGCGCGCCGAAATATTTTACCTTCCGGTAGGCAGTAATGGAATTAAGAATTACGATTTCGATTTCGATTGCTGGTCGACTATAATCCCGCCACCCGCCTCCCGCCTCGGCGGGCAAGCTGGCATGCTGATGGCCGAAAGCTAAAGGC
>JBEBUZ010000113.1:0-7981 GCA_040393015.1 Paraniabella yanshanensis | reverse complement strand
GATATGGCTGGTAAATTTTCAATACCCATGCCCTCCAAAACTGCCATACTCGTAATTACTTCTGTTGGATACGAAGAAAAAGAAGTTCGAGTGTCGGAAGTTGCAGGAAAAGGAATTATTGAAATTGGACTGAAATCCATTGCCAAAAGTGAAGAAGATGTAGTGGTAGTGGCCTACGGGTCGCAAAAAAAGGAAAGCGTGGTGAGCGCAATAACTTCTGTCACTCCTTCCGATTTAAGGGTACCATCTAGCAATCTTACCACTGCTTTTGCCGGTAAGTTGTCTGGGGTAATTGCATACCAAAGATCTGGCGAACCGGGCCTTGATAATGCCGAGTTCTTTATTCGTGGTATTACTTCTTTTAGTGCTTCGGGTAAAAAAGACCCCCTTATCCTGATTGATGGTGTTGAAATGACTACAAACGATTTAGCGCGAATAAATGTGGATGACATTGCATCTTTCACTATTATGAAGGATGCCAGTGCCGCAGCCCTTTACGGTGCTCGAGGTGCCAATGGTGTTATTCTAATCTCCACCAAAGAAGGTAGAATAGACAAGTTGTCATTTCAATTAAATGCAGAGCAGTCTAACTCTTATAACTCGGAGTTAGTGAAGTTAGCCGATCCTATTACGTATATGAAACTGCATAACGAAGCGGTAAGAACCCGGGATGCAATGGTGCAGGTACCTTACTCTTTGTCTAAAATACGGGAGACCGAGTTGGGCATCAATCCCATTATGAACCCTTCTGTAGACTGGTACAACTATTTAATAAAAAACAAAGCAGTAAACCGCCGAGCTAATTTGAATATAACCGGAGGTGGACAAACCGTACTTTATTATTTAGCAGCGAACTACCAGAACGACCAGGGAATCATCAAAGAAAGTCCTGAAAACCTGATTAAAAACAATATCAACATCGACCGCTTCCAATTGCGCTCCAACGTTACCATTAAATTCACGCCTTCTACCACGGGTAAAGTGAGAGCCTATGGCCAATTCGATGACCTGAGCGGCCCAACCAATGGTGGTGCTGCAGTATTTCAGGCAGCTCGTAACGCCAATCCGGTAATGTTTTTACCTTATTATCCGGCCGACTCAGCCAATGAATATACCAAACATATACTGTTCGGTATGGCGCCAGAGGGTCTCAGCTCCTACCTTAATCCCACGGCGGTTCTTGCTAGTAATTATTTAACCTCTAAACAATCCACCATGCTGCTACAGCTTGAAATGGAACATAAATTTAGCGGTGCTTTAAAGGGATTATCAGCGACAGGAGTTTATAATGTTACACGTAAAGCTTACTATGCACAATCTAGAGGCTACAGCCCTTTCTACTATACACCAGTTAATACATTAGACGGATCTTATCAGCTATTGGCTTTGAATCCTGATGGCGGAACCGAGTTTTTAACTTTTAGTACCGGTGCCAGAACCGTAGATGTTCTTCAGTATGCAGAGGGTCGCTTAAGTTATAATAAAACTTTTAATAATGTACATGACTTCAATACTACCTTAGTAGGAACCATCCGTTCTGCAACTCAGGCCATCAACGCCTCGGGCGGACGGGCACTTCAGGCCTCTCTAGCTCAGCGTAATATTTCATCAGCAGGCAGGTTCGCCTATGGATATGATTCGCGCTACTTCTTAGAGTTTAACTTCGGGTATAATGGAAGTGAGCGGTTTGCTCAAAAAAACCGTTGGGGCTTTTTCCCATCGGTGGGCGCTGGCTGGTTGATTAGTAACGAAGCCTTTATGCAAAATGCTAAAGACGTAATAAATACGTTGAAAGTTACTGCAACTTATGGTAAAGTAGGTAATGATCAGATTGGCGATGTATACGACCGCTTTTTCTACCTGCCGCAGGTGGAGATGTTTAGTTCAAGCGGCTACTGGTTTGGGTATAATAGAGCCTATCGTCCGGGTATAACTGTAACCCGGTACGGCAATGATTTGATTACCTGGGAGATTGCGAAAAAAACGAATATAAGATTAGAGTTGGGATTATTTAAGAACTTTACAATGATCACAGATTTCTTCTCCGAAATCCGCGAAAATATCCTACAAGAGCGAACTGACATACCTACTACAATGGGTATCCGCAGCAGCGCTATCCCACAGGCTAATGTGGGTGTAGGAAAAGGTAAAGGTTTCGAAACGGAAATAAAATATGATAAAAACTTTAATAAAGACTTTTGGGTTTTAGTAAATGGTACGTTTACCTATGCCGCCAGTGAATTTAAAGAATACGAAGAACCAGATTACAGCGATGTACCCTGGAGATCCCGTGTTGGTCTGAAAATGGCGCAGCCGTTTGGACTAATTGCTGAAAGGTTATTTATTGACGAGGAAGAAGTAAGAAACTCTCCCCGCCAGTTTGGCGAGTATGGCGCCGGCGACATTAAGTACAAGGATATTAACGGCGATGGCTTGATTGATGCTGATGATGTGGTTCCAATTGGTTACCCTACCGTTCCTGAGATCATTTATGGCGGAGGTCTCACATTTGGCTACAAAGCTTTCGACATATCGTTTTTCATTCAGGGATCCGGTCGCTCCTCGTTCTTTATTAACCCGGGCGCGATCACTCCATTTGTGGATAAAGGGCAAAGAGGATTATTACAGTATATTGCCGATGATCATTGGTCCGAAAACAATAGGAATATTAACGCCTTTTGGCCCCGGCTGTCGGAGTACAGCATTTCTAATAACAATAGATCAAGTACCTATTGGCTTCGCAATGGCTCTTTCGTTCGCCTGAAATCAGCTGAAGTTGGGTACACCCTGCCTGGTCGGTTGACACAAAAAGCTCATATCAACTCTGTCCGATTCTATGCGAGCGGCACTAACCTTTTTGTATGGTCAAAATTCAAAATGTGGGATCCGGAAATGGCAGGAAATGGCTTAGGTTATCCTGTTCAAAGGGTAATAAACATTGGAGTAAGAACTACTTTTTAAATTACTGCTAAATTAAACTCATCTAAAATGATACAAGCTATTTATAAATTATTCGCAACTTGTAGAGGCGTTGCCGATGTGGAAAAGGGGAATTTAAGCTTTTTCAAAAAGAGTAATTTTCGCACAACCAGGGTATTGGGAATTATCGGATTATTTTTCACATTGTTAGGAACATGGGGATGTAACAAATTTCTCGATGTAGTGCCCAATGATACCCCCACACTGGATCACGCTTTTTCAAACCGGTCGGTAATGGAAAAGTTCATGAGAACCTGTTATTCATGGTTACCCGACCCTACAGATCCGTTTTACTATCCTGCGTATTTCTCGGGCAGAGATGAATTCGATGTACGGACCGACAGCAGAGCGGCCAACTCCCCAGCTGGCATGATTTCCCGGGGGTTTCAGAATACCAATTCACCCTATCAGAACTACTGGTCGGGTGGTAATGGTGGAACAAGTATGTACGTTGCAATACGCGATTGTAATATCTTCCTGGAGAATGCTCATATACCAAGAGATATTACAGAAGAAGAACGTACCCGGTGGATATCGGAAGTTAAATTCCTGAAAGCCTATTATCATTTCTTTTTACTACAACTGTATGGCCCTATCGCCATTGTTAAGGAGAACCTTCCCATTTCAGCATCTCCAGAAGAAGTAAGAGTATACCGCGAGCCGGTAGACGAGTGTGTAGATTATATTGCCGGGCTAATGGACGAAGCCATTCAGGGACTTCCCCCGGTGCTATTGGATCCCGCAACTGAACAAGGAAGAATTTCACAGGTGATTGCATTAGGCGTAAAAGCAAAGTTGCTGGCATTAGCCGCCAGCCCGTTATTCAACGGGAATCAGGACTATGCAGGTTGGACTGATAACAGGGGCAAACAACTGATATCAACAACATACGACCCGAAAAAATGGGAAAGAGCTGCAACAGCTATTAAAGAGGCCATCGATGCTGCTGAGAGCAATGGTTATCGTTTGTATAAATTTGATAAATTCTCGGGAGGTGCTTCTACTTTTGCTATGAATGACAGCATGGTTCAATTGATGACTGTTCGAAAAGCAATTACAGAAAACCTTGAGCGCAACCCGGGTGTAATTTGGGCTACGCAGGAGCAATTTGCCAGCGGCAAAGGGGGCATGTCGGCATTGGCTGTATTAGGAAACATGTTACTCTCTCTCTTCCCGCAAATGTACGCACAGGATCAGGTATACTTACCTAACTACTACTCTGCCTCCTGGCACATGGCGGAATTGTTTTACTCCAATAATGGCGTTCCTATTGAAGAGGACAAAAATTATGACTATGCTAATCGGTATAAACCTCGCCGAGCTATAGGCAGTGACCATCATGAGACATATATCCCAACTGGTGAAATTACAGCCACCCTGAACTTTTTCCGGGAACCCCGTTTCTACGCTGACCTTGGTTTTGACAGGGGTTATTTCGAAATAGCTTCTACTACAACAAATGGTGGTGCGTCATTTGGAGTGTATTTGCGCCATAGAGCTGGTGAAGTGGGTACATTTTCGGGGTATGCTTCCTATATGCCGAAAAAGATTATCGCATTTGAAACTTCTGCTAGTAAAGGAGTTACGGGCAACGCCTATTCCCCTTATCTTTATCAGTTCCCGTTGCTTCGCCTGGCCGATTTGTACCTGTTATATGCGGAGGCGCTGAATGAAACAAAAGCTGCACCCGATCAGGAGGTATACGAGTGGATCGACAAAATAAGGGAAAATGCAGGACTGAAAGGCGTGGTAGAGTCCTGGCAAAATGCAGCGTATAATCCGGCAGCACCGTCTAATAAAGATGAGATGCGTAAAATTATACAAAGAGAGCGCCTGATTGAACTGGCATTTGAAGGACAACGTTTCTGGGATATACGCCGCTGGAAAACTGCAATTCCATATTGGTCACTCCCCCCAACGTCATGGACATGGAACACAACCGATCCAAATTTGTTTTACGTTCCATTTGTATACGGTCCAGCACGTACCGTGAGTTTTAGAGACTATCTTTACCCCCTTTCAAAATCAGATCTCCGCATCAACACTAATTTGGTTCAAACCTACGGATGGCAATAGGGTTGAAAGAGATTTTATTAAAAACGATAATAAATTTCTTATGAAGAAAATAAATTTAATAACAGCAATAATAGTTTCGGGTCTGCTATTCTCCTGCGTGCGAGATAAGGAAAAAGTACCCGGTATATGGAACTCTAGTCCGGTAGAAGTTAGCAATGTAACCGCAATAAATGGAGGTGCAGTCATCTCCTATAACGTACCCAAGGACGACAATTTGCTTTATGTGATGGCTGAATATGAGCGCAACGGTAAAATATTTACTGAAAAATCCTCAGTGTACAAAAACTCACTTACCATAGAAGGATTTAATTTACCTCCTAGTACGAAAGTAAAAGCACAATTATTTAAGGTAAATAAACAGGGCGAACACTCTGCGCCAGTTGAGGTAGAGTTTGAGCCGCTGGAAGGTTTGGTGACTCTTGCACAAAAATCGTTGAAACTGCAACCCGGTTTCGGAGGCATTGTTGCGAATTGGGACAACAAGGAAAATACGGAACTAGGAATACGCCTGTTGGTGCCAGATGAAAATACAAGGAAACTAGATACAAAGGAAATGTATTTTACAACGGCCACAAGCGATAAACGATCATTCAGAGGGTTTGAGCCCGTGCCAGTAGACGTAGCATTCACCCTTGAGGATAAATGGGGAAATATATCAGACACAGTTTTCTATTCCACTACGCCATTTTTTGAGACAACTATAGCCAAACCATACGCAGATTACCGTTCCAATATCCCTTACGATAATACTACCAACCTTTCGGGTCGTACCACCAACACGCTTTGGGATAATATCGTCAACACCTCTGGTCATGGTTGGCTGACGGCTCAAGGCGGTAGTGGCTTGTCTATTACCATCGACCTTAAGCAGCGGGTAAAACTCAGTCGTATTATTATACATGGCTACCATATCAATTCGGTGTATGGCCAGGTGAACATTCAACAATTTGAAGCCTGGGGTACCGACAAAATTGATTTTTCCCGAATACCGGACCGTCCCTACTGGCTCGATTCATTGAGTGTTCGCTGGGGTGCGATTGCCGGAGTTGACCCAACCACCGTGCTTCCCGAAAGAACATTCAAAGACGATTGGCAATACCTGGGCTGGCATGCCATACCCCGTTACGATTTAATGGTTCCGCCCGACAACCAGGCTATTGCAAACCTTGGCGCTAATGGAACAGAATATGAAATGCCCATTGATGCCAAGCCAGTTAGGTATGTGCGGATTTTTGCACGTCAGGTATCCAATCTGATGCCGCCGCCATCCAATAATTATTTTTCAATGGGAGAAATTACTTTTTACGGAGACAACACAGTTCCCCAGAATTAATAAAAAATATACGGATGAAAAGGATAACAAAATTAATTTTTGCGGCATTTGGAACCGCGCTCCTACTCGCGCTTCTTTTACCATCGTGCGACAAAATGGACGATATTCAAAGAACGTTCGCGGATAGAGAAGAAGACGTTTATTTGGGGAAGGTTGACTCAATTAAGTCCTATCCCGGATTTGGGAAAACCAAAATGGTTTGGTATGTAAATGCAGATCCTAAGATTGAACAAACCGTCATATATTGGAATCTGCGCCGAGACTCGATAGTAAAACCATTTAACAGGACAAACGCGAGCGGGCAGTATGATTCAATAGTACTCAATAATTTACCCGAAGGATCACTTCTTATTGAATTCAAAAATGTAAACAGCAAAGGAGAAACCTCGTTATGGTCTTCGTCAACGGCTACAATTTGGGGACCCAAATTCGCAGATGGTCTCAGAGCCAGGATACTTGAATCACTTGATTATGACTATTCGCAATCTGCCTATAATTTAGAACTCTCCAGTGCTACAAAGGGCGATAGCGTAGTTTATTCGGAAATTGAGTATACCACAAAATCTAACGAGAAAACCGTTCTAAGAATAGAACGATCTGAAGAGAACATTACGCTGCCCAATTTCCCCGATGGAGGAACATTTGATTTCCGCACCATATTTTATCCGCCGCAAGGTATTGATACTGTATATAGTGCAAAAAAATCTTTCAGCGCACCCAAAGCAGTATTCAACGGTGGAACAAAAGTTTCGCTGAAAGGGAATACCAGCAGCAGGTACTTTGATTACAATGGCGATTTGGGCGAATGGAATAGCAGCGGTGATTTGATTGTATATAGTGTGGCTGCCAATGGCGAATTAACTCAAAAAGAAAGGTATAACGCCGTTGCACCAAGAACAACTTTCCGCGAACTCTTCTTTTATGATGCCGACAGATTTATTCTTGTAGGAGCAAGTAATAATATTGTTTATATGTATCAGTTGGCCAACGGTGCTCTTACCATTGTAAAAACGCCAGCTGGTGCTGATGCTTTGGGAAGTGGCTTTACCATGCCGGCCTTTATACCGGCAAGAGGATTTTTTTACTCTTCCATTCCTGCAACAGGGGAGTTGAGAACATGGATTGCTTTTAACAACGCAACTTGGGGATCGCCCAACGGTAGTACTGTTACTCAAAATACCAAATTTTCCTATACAATCAATACAATGCTGAACTACGAAACCTTACTAGGTATTGATGGCAATGGATACTTGCGTAGTATTCCTGTTCTTGCATCGGGCGCACTAGGCTCTACAAGCCGGGCAGGTATGGGCTGGAGCCGATTTACCAAGCTGTTTACCGTAGGTAAAAAACTATACGGCCTGGAAAGCAGCGGAGATCTCTATGTATTTAGCGACTTTAATGCAACAGACAACTACTGGATAGTTAATTAGTGGTTCAACAGGAAGAATCGAATCAAAAAACCATAAAGGGAATTGTTTAACGCAATTCGCAGATTTGTGAGGCCCGTCCGAACAGTTCATTCGGTCGGGCCTCATTTCTTTACCGGCCCTAAATCGAAAACCTGAATATGTCGCAGTCGCACAATAGCTC
>JBEBUZ010000112.1:0-8181 GCA_040393015.1 Paraniabella yanshanensis | reverse complement strand
GGCACAGTTGTATTTGAAAATCATACCGCACGCGCGGTACGCTGGAATCTGTGGCATATATAATTTCTTCTCCCTCCCTGCGCCCCTTACTCCTCAAAAACCGGAAACCCTTAACTTCGCGCTGAAATATCTTATGCAAAATTCTAAAATCATTGCCGTTATAGGCCTGGGTTATGTGGGTTTGCCTCTGGCCGTAGAGTTTGGCAAACAAAGAAAAACCATCGGTTTCGATATTAACCCACAGCGAATAAAGGAACTAAGTGAGTACAAGGATCGCACCCTCGAAGTAGACGAAGCAGGATTAAAAGCCGCCCGGCACCTGAGCTATACCAGCGATACAGAGGAGTTGAAAAAGGCCCAGGTATTTATTATTACCGTACCCACACCCGTGGATGCCTATAATAATCCCGATCTTACGCCCATCCGCAAAGCCACCGAAACAGTGGCTGGCTCTCTCAAACCCGGCGATATCGTCATTTACGAGTCCACCGTGTACCCCGGGGTAACCGTAGAGTTCTGTGTTCCCATTCTCGAAGCAAAAACAGGGTTAACATTTAATAAAGACTTTTTCTGTGGCTATTCGCCCGAACGCATCAACCCCGGCGACAAGGAACACACGGTAACCAAAATCAAAAAAGTAACCTCGGGTTCTACGCCTGAAATTGCAGAAGAAGTGGATCAGTTGTACGCTTCCATTATAACAGCCGGTACTTTTAAAGCCTCTTCGATTAAAGTGGCCGAAGCCGCCAAAGTGATTGAGAACGCCCAGCGCGATATCAATATCGCTTTTGTAAATGAACTGGCCAAAATATTCAACCTGCTGCAAATTGACACTACTGAGGTACTCGAAGCCGCGGGTACCAAATGGAATTTTCTGCCGTTCAGGCCCGGACTGGTAGGGGGGCATTGCATTGGCGTGGATCCTTTTTATATTGCGCAGAAAGCCAAAGAAGCCGGGTACCATCCCGAAATTATCTTAGCCGGCCGCCGCCTCAACGATAGTATGGGCGCCTATGTAGCCAATGAACTGGTGAAACTGCTCATTAAAAGCGATACAAGGATAAAAGACGCGGAAGTATTAGTACTCGGCATTACCTTTAAAGAGAATTGCCCCGATATACGCAATAGCCGGGTGATCGATATTATACGCGAATTGCAGAGTTACGGCATAAGAGTAGAAGTATATGATCCCCGTGCCGATGCAGAAGAAGTAGCGCGGGAATACGGGCTGAACCTCGTTTCGGAACCCAGAGCTCTCGACCAGTATGCCGGCATAGTTGCCGCCGTAGGACATAGCGAATTCCTCGGTCTGGATATTTCCAAAGCCCGGGTGATTTATGATGTAAAGGGCATTTTTCCCAAAGAAAAGGTCAGCGGCCGTTTATAATTAAATAATTATGCAATTTAATACCTATCATTCGGGAGACATTACGGATAAAACCTTTTTAATCACCGGGGGGGCAGGCTTTATTGGCTGCAACCTGGTAGACTATCTGGTACAGCAGGGGGCGGGAAAGATTATCATCTTCGACAATCTCTCCACCGGTTACCTCGAAAATATCCGCGAATTTTTAACCCTCCCGCAGGTACAGTTTATTGAAAAAGATATCCGCGACCGGGAAGCGGTTATGGAGCATACGCAGGGGGTGGACTATATCCTGCACCAGGCGGCCCTGGGATCGGTACCCCGCTCGGTAGCCGACCCGCACAGCACCAATGAAGTGAATATTTCGGGGTTTTTAAATGTATTGGACGCGGCCAGGTTGAACGGGGTAAAACGAATGGTGTATGCGGCCTCCTCGTCGACCTATGGCGACAGCCCCGCTTTGCCCAAAGTAGAAGACCGGATCGGTAACCCCCTGTCGCCCTATGCGGTAACCAAGTATGTGAATGAGCTTTATGCCGATGTGTATTCGAGAGTATACGACTACCATACTGTAGGGCTGCGCTATTTCAATGTATTTGGTCCCAAACAAAATATAAACGGGCCTTATGCGGCGGTAATTCCGCTATTCATTACCCAATACCTCCAGGGCATTGCGCCTACTATTAACGGAGCCGGCGATACCTCCCGCGATTTTACCTTTATCTCCAATGTGGTACAGGCCAATATGAAGGCTTTGGAAGCCGGTATAGAACGCAGCGAGGTATTGAATTGCGCCTGCGGCGACCGCACCACCCTCAACCAACTGGCCGTTTTTATAGGAAGCTATCTTTCCTCCGACCTCAAAGCCATTCATGGCCCCGAAAGAACGGGCGATGTAAAACACAGCCAGGCCGATATTAGCAAGGCCCGGCAATTATTAGGCTACGAACCCGAGGTAGGGTTTGAGCAGGGCTTGAAATATACCATCGATTATTTTAAAAATATAGGGTAACTGGTTTTCATGGGTTGGCCCGCAAAAGCCCCCGGTTAAAAGATAGCAGCAAAAAAGAATGGGTTGAATATGGGTCCTAAATTTTTCATGGTCGTAAATGTAGATTCTTTTTTTCTTTCGCATCGCTTGCCCATTGGACAAATGATGCGGGACAAGGGCTATGAAGTGTATATCCTGACACGAGACACGGGACAGAGGGCGGTGATAGAAGCAGAAGGGTTTCGGTTCATACCCCTTTCCTTTGACCGTGCCGGGAAAAATCCTTTTAAAGAACTCAAACTGATCTGGCAATTAAGAAAAATTTACCGGCAATACCAGCCGGCTATCATTCACCAGGTAACCATTAAGCCGGTACTATATGGCTCCATAGCCGCAAAGGGGCTCACCCAAACAAAACTGGTAAATGCCATCAGTGGCCTGGGCTTTACCTTTATCAATAAAAAAGCGGGAATTGTTCAAACCATTGTGAGGCGACTGATGAAAATGGCTTTAACCGGCCGGGTTAATTTTATATTTCAAAACCCCGACGATCTCTCGTTTTACCGGCAGCTCGGCTACGCCCAAGAAAATAACTGGGCTTTGATAAGAGGCGCGGGGGTTGATGCGGATGATTATGCCTATGTTGCGCCGGTAGAAACAAATGAAAAAATAGTAATTAGCGTTACGGCACGCATATTGTACGATAAGGGTATCGGCGAATTGGTGGAAGCCGCCCGACAGCTCCGGCCGCAATGGGAGGGGAGGGCCCTTTTTCAATTAGTGGGCGGAATTGACCCGCATAACCCGGCAGGCATACCGGAAGCGCGTTTGAGGGAAAGCCTGGTGCCCGGTTATATAGAATGGTTGGGACACCGTATCGATATAAAGCAGATATTAGCTGGTTCGGATATTGTTTGTTTGCCCTCGTACCGCGAAGGCCTGCCCAAATCCCTGGTGGAAGCCATGGCCATCGGCCGCCCCATTGTAACGACCAACGTGCCCGGCTGTAGAGAATGCGTGGTGGAAGAAGAAAACGGCTTTCTTGTCCCCGATAAGGATGCGGAAGCCCTGGCGGTCGCCCTCCAAAAACTTTTAAATGATAAGGAGCTCCGGGAAAAAATGGGCCGGGCTTCCCGCGAAATAATGACCAACCATTTTTCCTTACGTAGTGTGCTGGACCAAACCTATGCTTTTTACCAGTCCATTTCTTAAAAAGCCTTTTACCCTGCTTAGGACAAATGGGAGAAACTATTTACTTTCGCCCTAATACTTTGAAAGCAATGAAAACCGCATTAATTACCGGGGTAACCGGGCAGGATGGCGCCTACCTCACCGAATACCTGTTGAAAAAAGGATATGAAGTGCATGGCATTAAACGCCGCTCCTCCCTGCTCAATACCGACCGGATTGACCATTTATACGAGGATCCCCATGTACCCGATAAGCGCCTCATCCTCCATTACGGCGATCTTACCGACTCCATGAACCTCACCCGCATCGTGCAGGAAGTGCAGCCCGATGAAATTTATAACCTGGCCGCCATGAGCCATGTAAAAGTAAGCTTCGATATTCCCGAATATACCGCCAATGCCGACGGCATCGGCACCCTGCGCCTGCTGGAAGCCGTGCGCCTGCTCAACCTCACTCAAAAAACAAGGATTTACCAGGCTTCTACCTCCGAACTCTACGGACTGGTACAGGAAACGCCCCAAAAGGAAACCACGCCCTTTTACCCGCGTTCGCCCTATGCCGTGGCCAAATTATATGCCTACTGGATTACGGTCAACTACCGCGAAGCCTATGGTATGCACGCCAGTAACGGCATTCTTTTTAACCACGAATCGCCCATACGTGGCGAAACCTTTGTAACCCGCAAAATTACCCGGGCCGTGAGCCAGATTGTTCTGAATTCGCAGGAAAAACTATTCCTAGGCAATCTCGATGCCCAGCGCGACTGGGGCCATGCCAAAGACTATGTAAAAGCCATGTACCTTATTTTGCAGCAGGACCAGCCCTCGGACTATGTTATTGCCACCGGCATTACCACATCGGTAAGAACCTTTGTGAAAAAAGCCTTTGAAGAAGCCGGCGTGCAAATAAGAAGCGAGGGCAGCGGCGTGGAAGAAAAAATATGGATCGACAGCATCAACGAAGCCCGGTTTGTGGATAGAGTGGGACCGGAGTACCTCGAAAAATTCAGACAGCGCATCAATACCGTTGCCGTAGAAGTAGACCCGGCCTATTTTCGTCCTACCGAAGTGGACCTGCTGATCGGCGATCCCACCAAATCCAAAGAGCAATTGGGGTGGGAACCAGAATACGACCTGCCTGCGTTGGTAAAGGACATGATGCAATCGGATCTTCACCTGATGAAGAAAAACGATCTGCTGCGCCGGAACAATTATAATGTGCTGAACTATTATGAATAAAGAGGATAAAATATACGTAGCCGGACACAAAGGCCTGGTAGGTTCGGCCATCTGGAACCGCCTGCTGCAGAAGGGCTATACCAACCTGTTGGGACGCACCAGCGCCGAACTGGATCTGCGGGATGCCCGGGCCACGGCGGAATTTTTTCGGACGGAGCAACCGGATTATGTAGTATTATCTGCCGCCCGTGTGGGAGGCATTGTAGCTAATAATATGTACCGGGCCGATTTTATTCACGATAACCTGGCCATTCAGCAAAATGTGATCGACAGCGCCTACCGGTCGGGGGTTAAAAAATTATTATTCCTTGGCAGTACCTGTATCTATCCCCGCGATGCTCCGCAGCCTTTAAAGGAAGAATATTTATTGACCGGTCCGCTCGAAATAACCAACGAGCCCTATGCCATTGCCAAGATTGCGGGCATCAAATCTACCGAAAGTTTTAACCTGCAATACGGCACCAATTTTATTTCGGCCATGCCCACTAATCTCTATGGCCCTCATGATAATTTCGATCTCGAAAAAAGCCATGTATTGCCTGCCATGATCCGTAAATTCTTATTGGGCAACTGGCTGCGCCAGGGGGATTGGGAGGCCATCCGGCACGACCTCGACCAACGTCCTGTTGAGGGTTTGTCCGGCACTGCCACCCGGGAAGAGATAATCGGCCTTTTGGCCAGGTATGGCATTACCAGCGATGCCGTTCAAATATGGGGTACCGGTAAGCCCCTTCGCGAATTTCTTTGGAGCGAGGATATGGCCGATGCCTGTGTTTTCCTGCTCGAAAACATCGATTTTGAAGACCTCCGTACCGATAGCGCACAGCAGCGCAATTTTCACATCAATGTAGGTACGGGCCGCGAGATATCCATCGGCGATCTCGCCCGTTCGATCCGAGAAAAAACAGAATATACCGGCGATATTGTTTTCGACACCTCCAAACCCGATGGAACCCTCCGCAAGCTCACCGACTCCGGTCGCATTCACCAGTTGGGCTGGAAACACCGGGTGGAAATAGAAGAAGGAATTGAGCGGATGCTTGAATGGTATAGGGGGAATTGAGAATTAAGAGTTAAGAATTACGATTGGTGAGGCTGAAGGCGAAAAGCTGAAAGCGCAAGGCTAAAGGGAATGACGGGTTACGATTTTCCGCCTTTGTTGTGTGTTGCGTGCTGGCAATGTGAAGAGCAGAAACACCAACAAAACCTTCGCGCTGGCCGTACAGGGCAGAAACACAGCATGACTTTAGAGTCAAGAATTAGGAATTACGAGCTGAAAGCAGAAAGCTAAAGGCCGAAAGCTTAAAACCGGACAAGGCCTTTCGTCTTATGCCTGTTCGATTGTCGACCGTCTATCGACTTAATTCATTTGTCGGAATGGCCACTTTCTTCCCATTCACCGCTGCAATCATTCATCTGTGAATCTGCGGCCATCTCTTCCGCCTTTCCGTCTTTTTCCCGTTCTTTGTGTTGTGAAACCTTTCAGATCTCCGCAACGACCCAAAAAAAGCAGCCTGGTTATTGGCGCCGAAAAAATTATAACCGCTTTGAAGTCAGGACAAGCCCTGGATCGCATATACATGGATAACAGGTATACCGGCCAGTCGGCATCCGAATTAAAAAAGCTGGCGGCAGAGCAGGCTGTACCTATTAATTATGTTCCGCATCAGAAACTACAGAGTTTTAATGTACAGGATCATGGCGGTTGTATTGCCCAGATCGCCCGGGTGCAGTACCAGCAATTGCAGGACGTGATTTCCTTTGTAGTGGAGAAAGGAGAAACACCCCTGTTTTTGATCCTCGATGGCATAACCGATATTCGCAATATTGGCGGCATCGCCCGCACTGCCTGGTGTTGCGGTGTAAACGCCATCATCATTCCCGATAAAGGGGTAGGGGCCCTTAACGAGGATGCCCTTCTCACTTCGGCCGGTGCCCTGGAAAAAATTCCCGTTTGCCGGGTGAACAGTCTGATGAAAGCCGTGGATGAATTGCACCTGAATGGGATTAGGGTATTTGCCAGCGAAATGACCGCTTCAAAAAATATTGCGGATTGCGATTTTACCCTGCCGGCCGCTATTGTAATGGGCAGTGAAGAAAAAGGTATTTACCCTGCTTTGCTGAAAATATGCGATGAGAATATCAGTATTCCTATGAAAAATGATTTTGAAAGCCTGAATGTGTCGGTAGCCACCGGTATGATCTTATACGAAGTGATGGTACAGAGAAATGCATCGCCAACGGCTTTACGTAGCAAGGCAAAATGATCGGTAGAGAACCGGGGAATTATTTTTTCTGAGCCGCAATTTTATTAATTTTAGGTTTTTCGTCTATTCAACCGTTTTGCATGGATTTTATGGCCCCGATACAGATTTCGAAACTGCCGCAGCCGATTGCCTACGGCAACAAGATCCTGTTGATTGGCTCCTGCTTTACCGAACATATCGGCAATGCGCTGGCAGATCATAAGTTTGAGGTATTGCAAAATCCGCATGGCATTTTGTTTGAACCCGCCAGCGTACGGCATAGTCTTATTTCCTACATAGAAAACCGGAAATATACCGCCCCCGACCTTTTTTACCTGAACGAGGTATGGAGTTCCTGGCATCATCATTCCCGTTTTTCCGGCATTGACAAGGAAGAAGTGTTGAACCAGATCAACGCTTCGGTTGAGCAGGCCCACCATTTTTTAAAACAGGCCGATTGGGTGGTGATCACTTTAGGCTCCGCGTTTTCCTATATCCTCACTTCCAACGATCCTGAGCAGGAAAAACACGATCTGCATGTGGCCAATTGTCACCGGGCACCGGGCCAATGGTTTTACAAAAAATTATTGGGTATTGAAGAAATCATTGCGGCTATGGACAATACTTATCACCGGCTACGAAGTTTTAATCCTGGTATAAAAATATTGTTTACGGTAAGTCCCGTCCGCCATTTGCGCGACGGGGTAATCGAAAATAATCGCAGCAAGGCCCGTTTGATAGAGGTAGTGCATCATCTGGTAGATAAATTTCCCGGGGTGTACTATTTTCCCGCTTATGAACTGGTAATTGATGTGCTCCGCGATTATCGTTTTTACGATGTCGATATGGCCCATCCCAATTATCAGGCTACCAACTTTGTATTGGAAAAGTTCACCGAATTTTGTATTGAGGAAGCCTCACAGGCATTGATGAAAGAAATACGTCAGATTGTTATTGCCCGTCGTCACAAACCTTTCCAGCCGGCCACCCATGCCCACCGGCAATTTCTCGGCGCCCACCTGGAAAAAGCCCTTGCGCTGGCGCGGAAATATGATTTTTTGGATCTGGAAGAGGAAGTGAAGTATTTTTCGAAAGGTTCAGAAGATGTGTGATGGGGTGGTCTGTGAGCCTGATAGGGGATATGGGATA
>JBEBUZ010000111.1:0-8181 GCA_040393015.1 Paraniabella yanshanensis | reverse complement strand
GTTGCTGGTCGGGATAAGCGGTTTCAGGAACAAACATCCACTTCGTGTCTTCGGTTTTTTTAAGCAGATAGTTAATCAAATTGTGATTGCCTGTAGGGTAGCCTCTTAAATCACATATTATTCCTTTTGCATCTGCTAAGTCGTTCGCCCATTTGTCGATTGTATCTCTTGAAATAGTGCTGAGATCCAGGTAAAATATATCGTCCGTTATTTTGCCGCTATGTTTTTTTAAGCTTTTAGAAAAGCCATAGAACTGCTGTGGTGTTACTGTTCGAGCTAAATTACTTTCTATTCTTTTACCATTCCTTAGCAGGGATAATTGAACGGAAGTGTTTAAAGCGCCGGAGGCGAGGCCGGCTATGGCCCGATTAGATTTCCATTGCGGCGATCCGGATACAAGGCTCATTTTTTCTTTATATACATCAACAGCATTTCTTCCGTTCATTGTTTCAATAATATCTCCGCGTTTCACATCTGTTATTGTGCTATCCAAAACAGCGTCTACCACAATTTTATTTTCCACCCAATCAAGCTGTAGCGGTAATTGATAGGCATTCGACATATCGCCCTCAAGATTTATCCATACATGCCCATCGTTTAAAGGAACTGTCATTTGCAGCAATGTTTCTTTAAATTCAAGCGGGGTGTGGTCTGTAAACGATTTTTTTAACGCTGCCGTTAATATTTTTTCGGGCGTGCTTGATGCGTCCTCCCAGTAAGGGAAGAAATGCCTGAAAATGTTCCAGGCAATAGTTACATCACCGAGCCTTACAGCAAGGCTATCCGCTGTACGGTGCTCTTTCGTAAAATCCGCTATTTTGGTTTTAAGGTCAGCCAATGCGTTGGCGTCTGCCACCGGGTAGGTATGATCGGCGGTACCATATAATACTATTGGTACAATAGCCTTTATCCCCGAACTTAACTGCTTTTCAATAATATCGCCCGCTTGCGGCGTATGTTTATAGCTAATGGTAGTAACTATTTCCGCAGCGCTTTTTTCAGATGCTGTACTTGCTATTTCCAAAATATTACTATTATCGATTGGCGATACGGCATATTTGTACCCCGCTACGGGTCCTGCAAACCAACCCTCGGGTTTCCCGTCTTTTATTTCATTGAACTGCCCGTTTTCGATAACGATTGGCGTCCACGCTTCTTTGCTGTTTTTTCTTTCAAATAGCGATATGCTGTCTACCCAAACAGCGCCTTCGCCTTTGATAAAACACCCAAATACAATTTTATTTGCATCGTCATCAACCTTTCCCTCAAATTCGTATTCCCTCCATTCGTTTTCCATAGCTGGTTTATCTCCCATATTATAGAAAAACCCGACTCCCTTGCTTTTATCCACTCTAAGCCAGAAATGACCGCTTCCATCTTCCCTGGCATCAACTTTCATCCTTCCTTTCAATTTTATTTCTTTTCCCCGGTATTTTTCGGCGTCAATTGCCTGTGTAATAGGGGCAAAAGCGTTTTGTTGTTTGCTTTTCATCCCTGGTTTTGGCCGGTTTAACCGTACGCTGGAATAAATGGAGTTTTCTGATAATCCTAAACCTGTATGAAACCAAAACACAGGCTTGTAGCCCGATACATTATCGGGCGTGATTGTTTTTTTCTGATATTGCGGAGACGCTCCGATTAATACAGAAGGCGCGACAGGCTGAAATAGCCGGTTTAAAGTAGCTACGAGTTCTTCATCCGACTTAACGCGGATAACAGCGTCGACGCCATATATAGCAAACCTATCCCAGTTGATAGAAGCAGCCTCATCGGAAGGGTGAAAGTAGCGCACATAGCCATATAACCTGGCAAATGTTTCTATATTTTTTAACTCACGGTAATTTTGTTGTGCTGATGTACACGAATATGTTAACAGCAGTAATGCAAGCAGGCTTTTCATAACAGGAGGTTCTTGACAAAGAATATTATGGTTAAAGTTACTTCATTCTAACTTTATGCACCTGTTAAAAAAATGCCATATATAAAAAAGAGCCGCCCGACTGAGCAGCTCTTTCTCATTTATTTTTTAAAGGCTATTTCAAATCAAACCTGTCGAGGTTCATTACCTTAGTCCATGCCGCAACAAAATCTTTCACAAACTTCTCCTGTCCGTCTGCGCTGCCGTACACTTCTGCAACGGCTCTCAACTCTGCATTGGAGCCAAACACCAGGTCGGCGCGGGTGGCGGTCCATTTCTTCTCCCCGGTTGAGCGATCGCTGCCTTCATACAATTCTTTATCGGGCGAAGCGGCTTTCCAGGCGGTGCGCATATCCAGCAGGTTTACAAAAAAATCGTTGGTTAACTGTCCCGGACGGTTGGTAAATACGCCATGTGCCGAGCCGTCGAAGTTGGTACCCAACACCCGCATACCGCCTACCAATGCGGTTAACTCGGGCGCTGTTAAAGTGAGTAGCTGGGCCTTATCGATCAACAAGGCTTCGGTGGATACTGCAGACCGACCTTTGCGATAGTTGCGGAAACCATCGGCTAAGGGTTCGAGGATGCTAAAGGATTCCACATCTGTCTGCTCCTGCGAAGCGTCCATGCGGCCTGGGGCAAAGGGAACTTCTACGTTCTGTCCGGCTTCT
Organism: Paraniabella yanshanensis; assembly: GCA_040393015.1. Classification (GTDB taxonomy): domain Bacteria; phylum Bacteroidota; class Bacteroidia; order Chitinophagales; family Chitinophagaceae; genus Niabella; species Niabella yanshanensis_A. Next base: position 5,592 of record JBEBUZ010000111.1, on the reverse strand, counting down.
GCTGCAGCCTTTTCAATAGCTGCGGAGCCGCCGAGTACGATCAGATCGGCCAGTGAAACTTTTTTGCCGCTGGTTTGGGCTGCGTTGAACCTGTTCTGTATTTCTTCCAGCGCGCCCAACACTTTTTGGAGCTGGGGTGGATTGTTTACCTGCCAGTATTTCTGCGGCGCCAGGCGAATACGTGCTCCGTTGGCTCCGCCACGCTTATCGCCGCCACGGAAGGTAGCCGCAGAAGCCCAGGCGGTAGTTACCAGTTCGGCTATGGAAAGTCCTGAGCTCAGGATCTCATTTTTCAATTGAACGATATCAGAGGCATCAATCAGAATATGATCTACTTCGGGTATCGGATCCTGCCATACAAATACTTCTTCCGGAATATCTGTTCCGAGGTACCGCGAACGTGGGCCCATATCGCGGTGGGTGAGTTTAAACCATGCTTTGGCAAAAGCCTCCGCAAAAGCATCGGGGTTCTCCAGGAACCGGCGCGATATTTTTTCATAGGCTGGGTCGAGCCTTAAAGAAAGATCGGTTGTAAGCATGGTGGGTTTGTGCTTTTTGTTGGGATCGAAAGCATCGGGAATGATCTCTTCCGCATCTTTGGCAACCCATTGGTGTGCGCCGGCCGGACTTTTAGTGAGCTCCCATTCAAAACCAAACAAATTTTCAAAGAAATTATTGCTCCATTGGGTAGGGGTGGCAGTCCAGGTCACTTCCAGTCCGCTGGTAATAGTATCGGCGCCTTTCCCCGATCCGTAATTATTGCTCCATCCCAGGCCCTGTGCTTCTATTCCTGCGGCTTCCGGTTCTTTTCCAACGTGGTCGGAAGGCGCTGCTCCGTGTGTTTTACCGAAACTGTGTCCGCCGGCTATCAATGCCACCGTTTCTTCATCATCCATCGCCATGCGGGCAAAGGTTTCGCGAATGTCGCGGGCGGCGGCAATGGGGTCGGGATTACCGTCGGGACCTTCGGGATTTACATAAATCAACCCCATGTGGGCTGCGGCCAATGGCTTCTCGAGGTCGCGGCCGTGGATTTTCCCATCGGCATCTTCATCGGAAGGAAGAACGCCGTGTTTTTTGTCAACACCTTCTTCGCCCTTTGCATAACGGGCATCGTTGCCCAGCCAGGTGGTTTCCGAACCCCAATACACATCTTCGTTGGGTTCCCAGGCATCTTCGCGGCCACCGGCAAAGCCGAGGGTTTTAAAACCCATCGATTCCAGCGCCATGTTGCCGGTAAGAATCAGCAAATCGGCCCAGGAAAGTTTGCGTCCATATTTTTGTTTGATAGGCCATAGCAGCCGGCGTGCCTTATCCAGACTCACATTGTCGGGCCAGCTGTTTAACGGTGCAAAGCGTTGCTGACCTTGTCCGGCACCTCCCCGTCCATCATGTATCCGGTAGGTACCGGCGCTATGCCAGGCCATCCGGATAAATAAACCTCCGTAATGTCCAAAATCTGCCGGCCACCAGTCCTGGGAGTCGGTCATTAAATCGTGTAAATCTTTTTTAACCGCTTCGAGATCGAGGGTTTTGAAGGCTTCTGCATAGTTAAAGTCTTTCTCCATTGGGTTAGACAAAGACGAGTGCTGACGCAATACGCTTACTTTTAACTGGTTGGGCCACCAATCGCTGATTTGTGTACCGCCGCCGGCCACATTGTTTTTTAAACTGCCGTTGTGGAACGGGCATTTGCTGATGTCGTTTGAACTGTTCTCCATTTTTTCAGATGCTTTATTATTAATAAGTTGATTTCGGTTGACAAACTTAAACTATTGGTTATATAATTATAATCAATTAATTTTATGTTTTAATAGTTAAAATCTATCATGACCTTAGTTCAATTGGAGTATATCTCGGCGCTGGATATGCTGAAGCATTTTGCAAAAGCTGCAGCCCACTGCCATATCACGCAGCCCTCTTTAAGTATGCAGGTACAAAAACTGGAGGAAGAGCTGGGGGTACAGCTGTTTGTGCGAACCACGCCGGTAACGACTACGGAGATCGGGCAAAAGATTGTGGCACAGGCGAGGAAAATACTGGCCGAGGCAGAAATATTGCATCAACTGGTGCAGCAGGAAAAAAATATCGTAGGAGGCAGTCTGCGGGTAGGTATTATTCCCACCCTTGCGCCCTACCTGTTGCCGCATTTTCTGCAGGTTTTTATTACGCAGTACCCGCAGGTAAGACTAAGCGTTCATGAACAGCCTACCGAAACCATTGTTAAGCAATTAAAAACGGGGGTACTCGATGCCGGCATCATGGCTACGCCGCTCCATGTTCCGGAATTAAAAGAAGAGTTTCTGTTTAATGAAGAATTTGTTGCCTATGTTTCGCGACGTGAAAAGCTTTTTAACAAAAAATACCTGCTGCCAGATGATATTGATGTGCACCGTATGTGGTTGCTGGAAGAAGGTCATTGCCTTCGTACCCAGGTAATGAACCTTTGCGCTTTACAAAAAGATTCTTCTATAGAAAAAAATTTCGACTATGCGGCGGGAAGTATTGAAACCTTAAAGCGGTTTGTAGATAAAAATGGAGGCATCACTTTATTGCCAGAATTGGCTACTTACGAAATGAATAGTTCCAGAAAGGACATGCTTCGTTATTTTAAGAGTCCGGCTCCGGTAAGGGAACTCAGTTTGGTTACCTTGAAAACTTTTCCTAAAACCCGGTTATTACGTTTTTTTAAGCAGACGATCTGTGAAAACCTCCCCCTTGAAATTATTAAAAAGAAAAAGATAGAGGTGGTTCCGGTACAGTAAGAATCAGGAGCGTTTAACCCTATGCACCTACTTTTTACCGTAGAAAACATTGTTGTAAATATGGAATATATCGGCTTGGGTAAGCGGCATCGGGCATCTCGAAAGTAGCCTTTTCTGAAGAAGGGCGTCCTCTGTCAAACTGTTCAGCGCTGATTCCGGTATGTTATACTGCTGCAATGTTTCGGGGATGCCAATGTCCCGAAGCAAATCGGAAAGAACGTCAATACATTTATTTACGGCCTGATCGGTTGTTAGCGGCTCATTGATTACCGTTAGTGAATAAAGAATGGTTTCCAATTTTTGGGCGCAGGCGGACGAAATATACTTCAATACGTAAGGCATTAATACGGCGTTAGAATCTCCATGCGCAATATGAAACTGGCCTCCTAAAGGGTAAGCCAGTGCATGAACAGCGCCTACGCCTGCATTGAAAAATGCCAGTCCGGCCAGGTAGCTTCCATAAGCCATTTTGGTGCGCGCTTCTTTGTTATTGCCTTCTCTCACAGCGCTTTTTAGCGAGGCGCCAATGAGTTTAACTGCTTCAAGCGCCAGCGCATCGGAATAGGGGTTGGCATTTACCGATAAAAAAGCCTCGATGGCATGTGTTAAAGCATCGGCCCCGGTGGCAGCCGTTACGGCAGGAGGTACCGATAAAGTGAAAAGCGGGTCTACTATTGCGACATCTGCAATAAGGTAATTATGCACAACAACGTCTTTGGTTTTTTCGAGCGCCAATACGCCAATGTTGGTCACTTCCGCACCGGTACCCGATGTGGTGGGAATAATTATTTTGGGTTTGCCTTTTTGCTGTGGTTTTTTTGATCCGCTTATATTCAGGTATTCGGCTACATCGCCGGGATTATCGGCCAATACGGCGGCTATCTTAGCCATATCCAGTACGCTGCCGCCCCCAAATCCGATAAGCAGGTCGTAGTTGCCCTGCCGGGTAAAATCGACCAATTTCTGACCTGTTTCCAGAGTGGGCTCCGGAATAAGGTCTGTGTAAATGCTGTAGTTGCAGCCCAGTTCCTTTAAAGCAGCCACGATGGGGCCGTGAACATCCAGTTTTACCAACGTGGGGTCGGCAATCAGCAAAATATTGTGGCTGCCAAAGTTGCGGATAATGTCGCTTAGGTGTTTTATCGTGCCGCACCCTAAATAAGTATTGGGCAAAGGAGCTATTGTTGTCGAAATCGCGGTCATTGTTAATAAACGGCTTAAAAAATTAAACTGATAAAATGAAGTTTGTTCTGAATGGGAGATGTAATTTAGTGAAATATGACCGGTGAGGAAGTTTGTTGTAAAATTGTATTATTAATTTGTAGTAAAGTAGTATATTCAGAAGGAAGGAACACGTCTGTTTAACGGGATATCATGACCACCAGCAAGGATATATTAAATAATAAAGAGGTACTGTCTGCCGGGGTGTCTTTAACAGACATTACGCCGCCGGTAGGAGCATTGATGAATGGAGACTTTTTTCCGCATACCATTCATGATATCCATGACCCTTTGTATGCGAAGGCCACGGTAATCAAAAGCGGGCAAACCTGCATTGCAATTGTGATAGTAGATACCTGCTGCTTCGCGGAGGAGTTCCTGGCGCCGGTCAGGGTAGAAATAAACCGGGTTACCGCCATTCCACTAACGAATATTCTGATTGCGGCTACCCATACGCATTCCGGTGGTTCCCCAACTGAGATTTTTCTGACACCGGTAGACCAGGAATACGCTTCAAAACTGGCAAAAGCCCTGGTATCAGTTGTTGCAGATGCCCTTGCGGCGATCGTTCCCTGTAAAATCGCATACGGATCGATCGATGTATCCGATCATGTGGTTAGTCGCCGGTACCGGATGGCGGAAGGAATTATACCCTTTAACCCCTTTGGTAAGACGAACGACAAAGTGGCTACCAACCCCTTCGGTTTTGAGGGTGTGATAGCCGATAGCCAGGGAGCCGTGGATCCGGGCCTGTCCTTCCTCGCAATACAATCGCTGGGCAATGAATGGATGGGACTGGTGGCTAATTATTCCTTGCATTATGTAGGGGACCTGCCTGTAGGAACGGTGTCTGCCGACTATTTCGGTTTTTTTGCCCGGGCGATCGGGGAGAAATTGAACGCTCCTGAAAATTTTGTAGCGATGCTGTCCAATGGCTCCAGTGGAAATGTGAATATCTGGGATTTTCTGAGCCCCAACCGTTACCCTTCGGGCGATTACGAAAAGAGCCGGTTTATTGCAAACGATCTGGCCACCAGGATAGCGGCTGTTTTACCTGATCTGGAATGGCAAACAGATATCACCATCGCGACCGTGCACAGGAATTTGAAAATACCCGTCAGGATGCCCTCGGCATCGCAATTAGCCAAAGCGCAGCAGAAATTAAAGGGGGTAAATTTTGACCGGTTTACCAGTTTTGATACCGAAAACCTGCCGCTTGTTTATGCTTATGAGCAGTTGCAATTGGCTAAAGAACCGGACGAATCTAATGTGCCCCTGCAATTGTTCAAAGTAGGCGAACTTTTTATTGGCGCAGTACCGGGTGAACTTTTTGCAGAAACAGGCCTGGCGCTGAAAAGAATATTCGCTCCCCGCAACTTTTTTGCGATATGCCTTGCCAACGGAAATGTGGGATATATACCGCCCGCTCACGAAATGGAATTGGGGGGGTATGAGACCTGGCGATCCAGGGCCAGTAAGCTAATAGCAAGTGCAGAATCGACAATCGTAAGCGCAATTGAAGAACTTGGCTTGCAACTTCAGGAAGGTAGTACCGCTATACGCCCGCGTCAACCGTTTTCTTAAAATCGCTGGGTGTCATCTTTTT
>JBEBUZ010000110.1:0-8237 GCA_040393015.1 Paraniabella yanshanensis | reverse complement strand
TGATAGTTATCTTCGCAGCCTATGAGCAATAATAAAGAGATTGTGTTGAGTGGCGTTCGTCCCACCGGCAATTTACATTTGGGTAATTATTTTGGCGCATTGCGCAATTATGTGAAGATGCAGGAGCAATATCAATGCTATTTTTTCGTGGCCGATTTACATTCGCTGACCACGCATCCCGATACAAAAGAGCTGAGAGAAAATGTGCTGCATGTCGTTTCCGAATATCTTGCCTGTGGTCTTGATCCGGATAAAGTGGTTTTATATTGCCAGAGCGATCTGCCCCAGACCTCGGAACTGTATTTGTTTTTAAACATGATGGCCTATAAAGGCGAACTGGAAAAAACGACTACTTTTAAAGATAAAGTACGCTTACAACCCGAAAATGTAAATGCGGGATTACTGACCTACCCCGTGCTGATGGCCGCAGATATCCTTATTCACCGGGCAAAGCTGGTGCCGGTAGGAAAGGACCAGGAACAACACCTCGAAATGACCCGGACTTTTGCCAACCGTTTCAACCACCGGTACGGCGAGGTTTTTCCGGAGCCCCAGGCTTTTAATTTTGGAGAAGAGTTATTAAAGGTTCCGAGCCTCGATGGGGCAGGGAAGATGAGTAAAAGTGAGAACCAGTATGCCACCATTTATCTTTCGGATGATGATGAACTGATCCGTAAAAAAATTATGAAGGCGAAAACAGATGCCGGACCCTCCGAACCCAACAGCCCCATGCCGGATTATATCCGGAATGTTTTTGACCTGATGAAACTGGTGAGCGCTGCCGATGTGATACAAAAATTTGAAGCCGATTATAATAATTGCAATATCCGCTACGGAGACATGAAAAAGCAATTGGCGGAAGATATGATAAACTATATTGCCCCGGTAAGACAAAAAGCAAGGGATATACGGGCTAATGAAAAGGCGCTGAATATTATACTGAAAGTGGGCGCTCAGAAAGCGGCGGAAAGTGCCGATAAGACCATTGACGAGGTGAGGCGGGCTATTGGGCTAAAATATTTTTAGCTCATGAAAAAAAGAGTTACTATTGCGTAACCTTAATCTTTAATTCCTGATTGCCGGTAGCAGTAATTACCCGGCGCCTTGCAAAAGATGGCTAAGTCAAAACAAAAACCCAAGCATATTGCTATTGCCGGAAACATCGGTGCGGGCAAAACAACGCTCACCCAGATGTTGGCCAAACATTATAAATGGATTCCGCATTTCGAAGATGTAGATCATAACCCCTACCTGATGGATTTTTATGAGGATATGCCTCGCTGGAGTTTCAATCTACAGGTTTACTTCCTGCACGGCCGTCTGAAGCAATTGCTCGATATAATGTCGGGAACGGAAACAGTTATACAGGATCGCACCATTTATGAAGATGCCAATATTTTTGCCCCCAACCTGCACGAAATGGGCCTGATGAGCAAGCGGGATTTCGATAACTATTTTGAGTTTTTTCAAACCCTGAAAAAAATGGTTAAGCCCCCCGACCTCATGATTTATCTCAACGCTTCGGTTCCCACACTGGTAGGACAAATACAGAAACGCGGACGGGAATACGAAGAAAATATCCGGCTCGACTATCTTAAACGGCTCAATGAATTTTACAATAAATGGATCGCTGCCTACAAAGAAGGTCCGTTATTGGTGATCGATGTGGACAGGAATAAGTTTGCCGAGAACGAGGAACATTTCGGAGAGATTATTTCTAAAATCGATTCTACCTTATACGGTTTGTTTTAAACGTATTTTACCCGTACCATCATTCCCTCTTGTATAATTTTCTGTTTTTTCAAAAAAAATAAGGATAGCGTGTTGCGTTATGCAATAAGCTTCCGTTTAACTTATTGTTTGATACCCGTTTCTAATCAAAATCTGACGAATGAGAATCTGTACCTTTTTAAAATTACTATTGGTAGCTGCTGTGCTACAGGCCTGCCAGAATAACCCTGTTGAAGTAATCGGTTATCAACCGGTATATGAAGACAGCGCCGTTCTCCGAACCATTGCTTACCAGGCTGGCGGGCAGCCCGTTTTAAACGGCGGTAAAATATATGTTTTGGGTGATACAGTTTACCAGGTAGAATATGGAAAAGGGGTGCATATTATCGATATCTCCGATAAGGAAGATCCGCAGAAACGGGGCTTTATCACCATACCCGGTTGTAAGGAGGTAGCCGCCCGGGGACATACCATTTATGCCAATAACTATTCGGAATTGGTAGCGCTTCAGTTAAGCGGCGGACAGTTACAGGTTCTGCAGCGCCAGCCCGATATATTTATGAACGACGAACCATTTTCTTTGCCTCCGGAGAGAGGTTATTTTGTATGCCCGGTTGATATTCCGGGGAAAAAAATAACCGGTTGGACAAAAGTAAAGATAACCGATCCCAAATGCTTCTACTAACGCTTTAAATTCAAATCAAATGAAATATACCCTTCTGCTCTGTTTCATGGCCGGGCTTTTGGCGACTGGCTGCAAAAAGGGCGACACCAACTTTTCCTCTGCGGAAGGAAGCTCTGGCCGTAGCGGCTCTACTGCCCGTATGACGGTGAGCCGGGACCATCTGTATGTAGTTAACCAGCAGGATTTAAAGGTGTTTAATATCGCCGACCCTGCGAAAACGGTGCTACAAAATACCGTTTCTATTGGCTTCGACGTGGAAACCATATTTCCTTATGGCGAAAAACTTTTTATCGGATCGGCTTCAGCCATGTATATCTATGATATCAGTGATCCGAAAAACCCTGCCCGGCAGGGCATGGTAAGTCATATCCGCGCATGCGATCCCGTGGTTGCCGACGGCAATTATGCTTATGTAACCCTGCGTAATAATAATAGTGGCTGCGGTGGTACGCAAAACATACTGAATATTTACGATATCTCTGCGGGTAAAATATTGTATCCCCTTTTATTGAGTACCCTGGCTATGCCCCAGCCTTATGGATTGGATATATACGGCACCACTTTATATGTTTGTTGTGCCGAGGCAGGCCTGGCCGTGGTAGATGTAAGCGACAAAACCAAACCCAATATAACCAAAGTGATCACACAGGGTAAAAACTATACCGATGTGATTGCCTTTAACGACATACTGTTCGCTTATGTACAGGGAGGTATCGCCTTGTTCGATATTAGTACTCCTCAAAATCCCGTATTCATTTCCGAAATCCGAAATAACTTATGAGAACTTTGTCACTCACTTTTTGCATGCTATTTTTTGTGGTGATGAGCCAGGCACAGGATAGCATTTTTCTCAAGAACCGCAGTTTTATCCTCGGCAGGGTAGCGGAAATTGGCGAATCGACCGTCAGTTATAAAAAAGCCGATAATCCCGATGGTCCCAACTATAAAATAGCCATCGTTAGACTCAGCCATATTGTATTTGAAAATGGCTCTACGGAGGATTTTGCCGGCCGCAGGGCTGTTCCGACCCATCGCATGATTCCCTCTCACCAGCCTTCTGAACGCGTAGCGCGGATTATAAAAAATAAAGAACTATACCCCCGAACCTTACCCCATAACCTGTTGGAGGGTGGCTATTACATGTCGCAGATAGCCACTTCCTCCTATTATTATTACAATTTACCCTACAATAAAATCATCCACGGGGTATATCTGAAATACGAAAAATTGCTGGCAAAGGAAATAGTGGGTCTGGGTATAATGCCCTTTGCAGGCATAAACCAGCACCAATTAGGCCTGAGGGTGAACGCATCTGTTTATACCAAGTTTTTCGGACAACTGAGAGTGTCGGTGGGCCCCTACTACTCCCTCACCCAGCAAAAATTCACTCATGTTTACCGACCTCTGCAGGAAGGTATTTCTACCGGCAACCTCGCCTATGCCAACAATGATAAAACCGTAGTAGGAGGGGTAGGTTTTCAAAGTGCCGCTTTATGGCATTTAAACAAGCGTAATCTTATTTCTTTAGGAGCCGATGTGGGCGGGGTAGTACATACTAATGGCTTCAGGGGTTTGCCAGCCAATTGGGAAAGGCAACCGCCCGGCAGGGGTGTTACCCAGGGTATGCTAAGGCTGGGACTGGTACGTCGGTTTTAACAGCCGTTGGCTCTGCTAACAGCAAACAACATTTTGCCTATCTTTATCCGCAGAAAATAAAAGATAGTCCAATGAAATATTTGCCGTTAAATTCCCAACTCTTTATAGAAAACCGGAAGCGTTTTGTATCCCGGATGCAGAAGAACGCCATCGCTGTGTTTGTAGCCAATGATGAAGTACCGCAAAACGCCGATGCCCTGTATAAATACAAGCCCTCCAGTTCCCTTTTCTGGTTGACAGGAATACGGCAGGAGGAAACCATGCTGATTCTTTTTCCCGATAATCCCGATCCGAAGTACCGGGAGGTGTTGGTGCTGGTGCGCCCTAATGAGATGAAGGAGAAATGGGATGGAAGGCGTCTGAGAGCCGCCGAAGCTACTGCTATCAACGGTATTCAAACCATTGTTTGGCTGGATGCTCTGCCTCCCTTATTTCAGGCCTGGATGCATGCAGCAGAAAATGTATACCTCGATTCCAATGAGCATGACCGCAAAGGTTCCTGGCTCGATACAGCCCAAACCCGCTATGCGCGCCAGTTGATGGAACGTTATCCTTTACACCAGTATTTGCGGGCGGCCATTATTCTCCGCGAGCTTCGGTCGGTAAAAACCAAACACGAAGTGGAAGTTATCCGGCAGGCAATTGATATTACCGATAATACTTTCCGGCGCCTGTTATCGTTTATTAAGCCCGGCGTGTGGGAATATGAAATTGAAGCAGAAATTGTTCATTCCTTCCTCAGCCAGCGGGCTACCGGCGAGGGATACAGCAGCATTATTGCCAGCGGCGACAATGCCCGTGTACTGCACTATGTATTTAATAATAACCAGTGCAAGGACGGCGAATTAATTCTGATGGATTTTGGTGCAGAATACGGCGGCTACAATGCCGATCTTACCCGTACCGTTCCGGTGAGCGGAAAATTCACCTCCCGTCAGAAAGACGTGTACAACGCGGTATTGCGGGTGCACCGGTATGCAGCCGGTATTTTAAAACCCGGCATCGCCATAGTGGACTATCACGAAAAAGTAGGCGATATGCTTACCAAAGAATGTATTAAACTGGGGCTGCTTACCAAAGCCGATGTAAAAAATGAGGATCCGGATAACAGAGCTTACCGCAGATATACCTATCACGGCATCTCCCACCACCTGGGTGTGGATGTACACGATCTGGGCCCGTCGCGCACGCCGCTAAAAGCGGGTATGTTGCTAACAGTTGAGCCGGGTATTTATATTGAAGAAGAGCAAATGGGCATCCGTATCGAAAATAATTTCTGGCTTACCCGAACTGGTAATATTGATTTGATGAAGAATATTCCAATAGAGGCAAATGATATTGAAAGACTGATGAAGAAGAGTTAACGGATAAGAATTGATAGCTCATAGCCAATACTATGAACTATGAACCATGAACTGAAAATGAAGCAAATCCCCAACCTTTTTACTTTACTCAACCTGGTCTTTGGATGCGTTGCCATCGTTTATATTTTTAAACATGATGGGTTTTTATTCCGCAACGAGCCCGGCAGTTTTTCTATGGGGTTGCTGATAGCCGGACTTTGTATTGCGGCGGCAGCGGTTGTTGATTTTTTAGACGGTTTCGTGGCACGACTGTTCAACGCCAGCTCGCAAATGGGCGCTCAACTCGACTCTCTGGCCGATGCGGTAACCTTTGGTGTGGCCCCCGGATTGATTATGTACCGTTTACTACAGATGGCCTGGGCAGAACAAGGGGGGCCAGCTATGAATGACTGGTATTTATTACCGGCGGTACTTATTCCCTGTGCCGGGGTATGGCGGCTGGCCCGGTTCAATATCGACAAGGAGCAGACTTATTATTTCAAAGGAGTTCCTATCCCTGCTGCGGGTTTATTGATCGCGTCCCTGCCTTTCATTATCGACAGCGACCAGCCGTTGGTGCTTCCCTATCTCCACAATCCCTATGTCTTATACGGAATAATAATAGTGGTTTCGTTTTTGATGGTATCGCGTATACCTCTTATAAGCCTGAAGTTTAAAAATTTCAGTGTTAAATCCAATACCGACAAGTTTATATTGCTGCTGGTAAGCGTGCTATCTGTTATTTTTCTGAGCTGGCTTTCTGTGCCGGTGATCTTTTCGGCTTATGTGCTATTGTCTTTGATTTTCAGGCCATCGAAAAATTAATTAACTTTACTATACAGAAAATTATGTTGTATCTGGTTCCAACTCCTATTGGTAATTTAAAGGATATTACGCTGAGGGCGTTGGAAGTTTTGAAGGAAGTAGATATGATTTTGGCGGAGGATACGCGCACTACTTCACATTTGCTCAACCATTATCAGGTATCCAAACCGCTCAGTCCCTATCACCAACATAACGAACACAAAATTGTAGAACATTTAATCGGGCAATTAGCGGCGGGTAAAACAATGGCCCTTGTTACCGATGCCGGTACGCCCGGTATTTCCGATCCCGCGTTTTTATTAGTGCGGGCCTGTATTCAGAATAATATAGCCGTGCAGAGTTTGCCCGGCGCTACTGCCTTTGTTCCTGCCCTGGTCAATAGTGGCCTTCCCACCCATCGGTTTTGTTTTGAAGGGTTTCTGCCACAAAAAAAAGGCCGGCATAGTTTGCTGGAAAAACTGAAAACAGAAGACCGAACCCTGATATTTTACGAATCACCTATGCGGCTTGTTAAAACCCTTAACGATTTTGCGACCTATTTCGGCGAGGACCGTCCGTGCAGTGTAAGCCGGGAGCTTACTAAATTGTTTGAAGAAACTCAACGTGGTACGCTAAAAGAAGTGGCCGAATACTTTATTAATAAAACAGTGAAAGGCGAAATTGTGATTGTGGTGGCAGGGGAGGGAAGGAACTAAAGAAAACAGAAGCCGGAAAGCCCGATGGCTTCAGGGCTTCCCGATATTTGACCGGCACGCCGGAAGCCTTTTTCAGCGTGTTTCCCATTTCGATTTTATTTTTATCCAATTAATAAGTTATTTTTACCGGATGAGGCTTTTACGATTATCTGTTTTATTTTTTTTAGTTTTATTTTTTTATTCCTGTAAGAACGAGGCTGGCAACAATGCCGGGAATAGCCGGGACTCGGCTCACTCCTGTATGCAGGCGCCATCGAGGTTTGGTATTGCCGACTCCGCAAGCGTGGCTTTTGGTGGCGATTCTTCGCTGGAAGGAATGGTATTTATACCCGGTGGCACCTTCGATATGGGGGGCGATAATGATCAGGCCGATGAAGATGAATATCCCAAACATAAAGTGCAGGTGTCGCCGTTTTACATGGACATCACGGAGGTGACCAACGCGCAGTTCAAAAAATTTGTGGATGCGACGGGCTATATAACTACGGCGGAGCGCAAACCCGATTGGGAAGAAATAAAAAAAACGGTGCCTCCGGGCACCCCCAAACCGCCCGATAGTGTGCTGGTGGCTGCTTCGCTTGTATTTAAACAAAGTAGCGGCCCCGTGAATCTGAATAATTACAGCCAATGGTGGGCATGGGTGGAAGGTGCCAGTTGGAAACATCCGCAGGGGCCGGGCAGTACTATCGAAGGAAAGGAGAATTATCCTGTTGTGCAGATTAGCTGGGATGATGCGCAGGCCTACTGTAAATGGGCGGGTAAACGTTTGCCCACCGAAGCGGAATGGGAATTTGCCGCACGTGGCGGACTTATCGGTAATATTTATCCCTGGGGCAATGAGCATATTAACCAGGGCATTCCCAAAGCCAATAGTTGGGAAGGGAAGTTCCCCTACCTGAATGAGGAAAAGGATGGATATCTGACCCTGGCTCCTGTAAAATCCTACGCCCCCAATGGTTATGGGCTGTATGATATGGCAGGCAATGTATGGGAATGGTGCAGCGACCTGTATAATCACAATTACTATAAAGGGCTGGCGGGGAAGTTAACGGTGGATCCGCAGGGTCCTGCCGAGTCTTACGATCCGCAGGAACCCTATACGCTGAAACGCAGCCTGAGAGGCGGAAGTTTTTTATGCAACGATTCTTATTGTAGTGGTTACCGCGTGGCCCGGCGAATGAAAAGCAGTCCCGATACCGGCCTGGAACATACAGGGTTTCGTTGTGTGAGAAGTGCGCAGTAAGGGGGCTCCCAGCAGGGAATCTCATACGGAAAGGATAAAAGAGGTAAACCGGCTGATGA
>JBEBUZ010000109.1:0-8539 GCA_040393015.1 Paraniabella yanshanensis | reverse complement strand
GTTCGGCAGTAAAAGAGGGGAAATCGGAGGCGAAGGTGAAAGTTCCTCAGCCCGAGATCAGAATTACGGGTTTGGAAAAGCCGTTCAATGACTCTCTGACGGTGGAAACACAGTGGTTGAATAATTCTCTTGCTTTCAGGGATTATAAGCTAAAGGACATAGCTTCAGAGATTTCCCGGTGGTACGGAGTTACGGTTGAGATTAAGGATAGAGGTCTTGAGGAGAAGGAATTTAGCGGATTATTCCAGGATGAAAGTGTGGAACAGGTAATGCAGGCATTGAAATTAGCGGGTGGTTTTGATTATACCATCGACAAAAATAAAATAACGATTGTTCCTTAATCCCTTAAAATGATGGTTATATGAAAGTAGTAACATAATATTCTTCCAAAAAAAGAAGGAGAATGCTACCAACATTCTCCCGAGGTCTTTCAAACAAAGTTGTATTTGCGACAACACTTTTTTATTTAAAAACCAATGTAAAGTTATGCAAAAAAGTAGCAATTCTGTTACCGTATTTTCCGGTAGTAGAATTATCAAATATCTGCTAATGACAAAGCTTGCTATTATTTTAAGTTTTATTTTTTCTTTTCAGGCAGTTGCAGATAATATATCGGCTCAGACTATTAACTTGAAGCTCAAAGATGTTTCTATAGAAACAGCTATTAAAGCCATCGAATCTCAGGGTAATTACCGCTTCGTATATAAAACAGAAACCTTGCCCAGGGGTGAGCGGGTGAGCATTTCAGCGGCCGATGCCACATTGAGCACTGTGATGAACAGGTTGCTCCGCAATACCTCACTATCTTACCAGGTAATTAATAATTCGCTCGTTGTAATTATTGCCGGCGAAGAGGGAGCATTGATGACGGTGTCGGGAAAAATAACGGACACTGAGGGCAATCCCTTGTCAGGGGCAAGTATTATTGAAAAGGGCACAACAAACGGTACTGCAAGCAAGGAAGACGGTAGTTTTTCTTTGAACGTGAGTTCGGCAAATGCGTTACTTGTATTCAGTTCCACCGGATACCTATCAAAAGAAATGAAGGCTGCCAGCAATATGACCGTTGTCTTAGAAAAGGCCGATGCTGAGTTAGAGCAGGTTGTAGTAGTAGGTTATGGTGTGCAAAAGAAAATCAATCTTACGGGTGCAGTATCCAGCGTTGATTTTGATAAGCAATCCATGACCTCCAGGGCGGTTTCTAACGTTTCCTCGGCGTTGGCGGGTCTGGCGTCGGGCGTTAGCGTTCGGCAAAGTAATGGCTTACCCAGCGACAATAATAATGCTGATCTAACGATACGGGGTCAGGGGTCGCTAAATGTAAGTTCTGCACCCCTGGTATTGGTAGACGGCCAGGTTGCCGATATTAACTCGGTAAGTCCCAACGATGTAGCCTCTGTATCCGTATTGAAAGACGCAGCTTCTGCGGCTATTTATGGTTCCCGCGCTTCTAATGGCGTTATCCTGATTACCACCAAAACTGGTAAGGATGCCGGGGGCAAGGTTGGCTTTTCCTATAATGGCTACACAGGTTGGAAAAAACCAACCTTATTACCTGATTATGCATATAACACTGTCGATCACATGCGGCTTATTAATATGGCTTTGGTGAACTCGGACCTGGATCCCTGGTACACCGAAGAAAAGATTCAGGAATGGGAAGAAGGGATAAAGACAGATCCTATCAGTTATCCAAGTACAAATTGGTGGGACGCCATAATAAAGAGAAATATTATTCGAAACCACAACATATCGGCAAGAGGTGGTAATGATAAGGTCAATTTTTATTCGTCCATGGATTATTATAAGGATGATGGATTAATTTATAACAGCGGTTTCCGCCGCCTTAATTTTAGGAATAATCTTACGTATAAGGTAAATAACTGGCTGAAATTGGGCAATAATATAACCTATATCTCTACAAAGGCTGAGCCAGTTAACATTAATGATATTTTCCAGTGGTTCAGGGCAGTCAGTCCATCTGTGTATCCCCGCCACCCGGATGGGCGTTATGGCGCCCCACAATTGGAAAATGAAACGGGCACAAACAATTCCTTGTATGCTGCGCAGCATCAGCGCGGTGAAAGAAAAGGTAATAGGTTCCAGGGAAAGGTTTTTGGAATTTTGGAACCTTTAAAGGGCCTTTCTGTTACAGCAAGTTATTTTGCCGATATTAACCAGAATTTTAGTTGGGGTGGCTCCGAACCTTTCGATTTGTGGGATTTTAGAACCAATGAAGTGGTGGATAAAAATGAAGGAACACCGCTGGTATTGACAAACGATTTTTCAAAAGCAGAAAGGCAGGTGATTGATATTTATGCCAACTACACAAAAAACCTTAACAGTCATATGATTTCCCTGTTAGGGGGGTACAACCAGGAACATTTTAAAACCTCGAGTTTTGGCGGCACCCGGCAGGATTTGTTAAGTTATGAAACCGCGGTGTTGGATGCGGCTGCAGGTGAGATTACCAGACTGGCCGGAAATGCAAATGATTACGCGTTACGTTCTTTTTTTGGCCGACTCAACTATGCATTTGATAATAAATACTTGTTTGAGGCGAACCTGAGATATGACGGATCATCGAGATTTGCGCCCGATCGCAGATGGGGTTTATTTCCCTCCGCTTCTGTTGGCTGGGTAGTATCCCGCGAAAGCTTTTTTGAACCACTTACACATATTTTTACAAACCTGAAATTAAGGGCTTCTTACGGTGAACTTGGAAACAATGGAATTGGTAATTATGATTGGCAGAATTTTTATGAAGTCGTAAAATATCCTTTTAATGAAACTGCAACCAGTGGGTTAAGATACAATGCCTTTGGTAATAGCCTGATTACCTGGGAGTCTACAATGGTATCTAATATTGGTATTGATACGAGGTTATTTAATAAATTAGACCTGGCGTTAAATTACTATGATAAACTTACAAAGAATATTTTAGCAAACCTCCCTATTCCCGCTACCAATGGTGGTATATCGGCTCCTCGTGTCAATTCGGCCGAAGTGCGTAATAGCGGTTTTGAAGCAGAGGCCCGCTATTCGCATAGGTTCGGGAAGTTAAATGTATTCACGGCATTAAACTTTGGGTACAATAAAAATAAGATTGTAAGCTACCGCGGAGATTTTATCGAATCGCGCGGACAAAATGCAGGAGCCTGGACAGAAGGAAAGCCAATCGGGATATTCTGGGTTAGAGAAGTAGACCGCATCATTCAAACGCAAGAGGAAATAGATGATCTGGTAGCCAGGGGGTATACGTTTGCACCAGGTACGCCTGGGCCGGGAGACTTTTTATATCGGGATGCAAATGGTGACAAAGCTATTAATGATGACGACAGAGTGTTGAAGGGTAATCCTCTTCCATTGTATACTTATGGGGGCAATCTTTCGCTGGAGTTTGCGGGGATTGACGCGAGTGTTTATTTTGATGGCGTTGGGAAATGGAACAGGTATTTGCAATCTTCGGTATTTTCACTTACACACAATACCGGAGGATTTATATGGCCCACAGCCTATTTAAATATGTGGAGCCCCACTAATACCAATACAGATATTCCCAAAGTGTATTCGGTTAGCCAGGTAAACAATCAGGTGTCGGATTTTTTCCTGCATAAGGCCGATTATTTTAAAATCCGCTCCTTGCAGGTAGGATATTCTCTACCCCAATCTGTTTTAAACAGAATCAAATTTTCAAAAATGCGCATTTTTGCAAATCTTGAAAATTATTTTACCTGGACTGATTGGCCTAACCTCGATCCGGAATCGGAGAGATCAACCAACGATGATACAACATACCCGTTGGGCAGAACAGCTTCCGTCGGACTTCAAATCAGTTTTTAAATTTTATTATAAATTTTCTAAAGCCGTTCAATTATGAATGCAAAAATATATTTGATAACGCTTCTGTTTGCAGTTGCCACCGCAGCATGTAACAAAGGATTCCTTGACACTTACCCTTACGATGGGATCTCCAGCAGTAAAATATTCGAAAATGACAAAAATGCGACACTTGCTGTAAATGGCATTTACCAGAGTGCAGCGCAAAATTCTTTTCGGGATCAATTCCTGACTATAACAACCTATATGGGTCCCGATTCGTATACCTACGGGCGTTCGGGCGTCAACCTGGGAACCTCTTTTCCAATGGGATTAGGTACGGCGAGGGACAATCCCATTAATGCGATGTATACCGGACTATACAGGCCAATAGTTTATGCTAATGATGTAATTTCCGGATTGGACAACAATCAGAATGTTTCGGAAGAATTGCGTAACCGCCTTATAGGCGAAGCTAAGTTTTTCAGAGCCCTTTCTTACTTCTATCTGTGGAATCTTTTCGGAGATGTTGTTTTAACAGACAAGCCCACGCCTGTAGAAGAAACATTCTTACCCCGGACACCGGTTGAAAAAGTACAGGCATTGATTATCGAAGACCTGAAGGACGCCGCTGAAAAATTGCCCGTAAGCTATCCGGCGGTCGATCTCGGCCGTGCAACTAAAGGTGCAGCGATTGCACTATTGGGTAAAACTTACCTTTATCTGGAACGCTGGCAGGAGGCCGAAGCTGAATTCGCAAAATTATTATCATCCCCTTATACCTACGATCTTACAGATAATTTCGGCGACTCATTTTATTGGCAGACACAGAACAATAAGGAATCTGTTTTTGAACTTCAGTATGCCAACGAGCAGAATATGGGGAGTGTTTTTGAACAGCGCTTTGGAAACCGTAGCGGTGGAAGGGGAGGAGAGGATTATTGTGAAGCCTCGACAACAGCGCTAAGCGTTTTTCTGAATTCTGATGGAACGTCTATCGATATTTCTGGATATCCGAAGCGTAGTAATTATGCAGCAGGTAACCCGGGCGAAGTGGCCTATGGTATAGATCTGATTAATTGGTACGATGAAACTTTTAAGGACGCCGATTTGCGGCTTCATCAAAGCGTTATCTTACCAGGGTCTACTTTCTTCGGAAATGACAACAAGGATTATAAACTTTACTGGCCTTATCAAACCTATGTTAGCGCCACTCCCCAGGCATTACGCACTACGTGGAGTACAACAGTAGGGGTAATTCCCATTCGTAAATTTTTGACCCTGGGAGAAGAGAATATAATTAATGCTACAACCTGCCCTACAAATTTCCCTATGATCCGTTTTGCTGATGTCCTGCTAATGTATGCAGAAGCTGTTAATGAAGGAAGAGGGCCTTCGCAGGAAGTATATAACGCAGTTAACCGTGTTAGGGCTCGGGCAAAAGTTGCGGGTTTTCCTACTGGCCTTAACAAAGAACAAATGAGAAGAGAAATAAGGCTGGAACGTTATCGCGAGCTCATGTTCGAAACGCATCTGTACTTTGACGTAAAAAGATGGCGGCTTGCACATACCACTGACCCGGTTTTTGGTTTAAATAATGATGTGGTCGATTTCCGTTTTGAAAAGTTATACACAAAGGCATTCAGAGAAGACAGAGACTATCTGTTTCCGATCCCGGCCGGACAAATTGACCTAAACCCGCTGTTAACGCAAAATCCTAACTGGAATTAAGAGGAACGGCGTCGCTTTTATATTATCATTCAAAACCTGGCATGTATCAGTTGTTTTTTGTCTGGATCTGTGGCCTGCTATTTTCAAGGAGCCATGAACAGGTCTTATTGAAAGAGTCTTTCAATTACCCCAACGGGCAGCTCCCCACCCATTTCTGGAGCGAAGGATGTCCTGGTGTTATACGAAATGGAAGGCTTTTTATTGATGCCGATACTGTGGGTTTCCGTGCGTCTTCCGTTTGGCTGGATCAGGAACTAAAGGGGAATCTCAGTATTGAGTTTGATGTGTTCCTGCTCTCGTCTTCAGATGATGCCAATAATGTAAATACATTTTTTATGTACCGCGATCCCTCGGGGAATTCGCTTAAACAATCGGCAGACCTGCGATCCGACGGACTGTACAGCCGCTACCACAAATTGCAGGGTTACATTTTTACCAATGTTACCAATGGCGATACTTCGAATATCCGTTACAGGTTCAGGGAAAATGCAGGCTTCAGATTGGTAGAACAGCAGCAAATGAAACGTGCCGACAGGAATAGCCCCGTTCATATAAAAATAACGAAAAAAGCCAACCGTATTCGATATTGGGAAGACGGGCATAAAATATTCGATAAGACGCTTACCGGGAGGGATAAGCTTTACGAACATGGCTTATTTGGTTTTCGCACCTGGCATACTGCCCTCGAAATAGATAATTTAATCATCAAAAAAATCTGAACCACCGCATTATTCTGCCAGGTGTTTCTATATCGTTAAAATCACAGTTATGAAATCTTCGTGGTTGCTATATCTCCTTTTACCAGCCCTGGTTTTACCGGCTGGGGCTTTTGCCCAGTCTGGCAACAAAATGGCAAATCGGGCCAAACCGGGAGGAATAAAGATTATTAATGAAAGACAGGTTGGAAAGGACGGAGCCTCTACAAAATTTGCATTTTTTAGTGTCTCCCCCGAAAGCCCCGATGGTAAAAACATTCTCTATCTGAGGTTAAAAAAAGAGCCTAACGTTAACGAAAGAGCGGTGCAGCTCCCCGGAGAGCTATGGATTTGTGACCGGGATTTGAAAAAGCATCGTAAGGTGACAGATATTAAAGGAATGTATTCGGAAGACGGCTGTTTTCAGCAATGGCTCAACAATACCCAGGTGGCTTTGCTCGACAGTGGGGTAGTACGGGTGATTGATGTTCGCAATGGGCGCGACCTGCTTAAGAAAAGAGTGACCACAAGATTCCTGGGACACGATTCCCATGAAGGCCGCATATTGTTCACCATCGCTGAATCGAAGGGCGCGGAGAAGGCTGGGATTTACGAGCTGAATTGTTTTACAGAAGAGATAAAACCGGTGTTGCTGAATGAGGATTGCGAAGGGGCTATACTACCCTCTTTTCTTGACCCTAAATCGATTTTGCCTGTCGCAAAGTGGCGGATGCTTCATTGCCAGTATTCGCCCGATGGCAGGAAAATTTGTTTTCGGGTAGACACCGGGCCAACAGATAAGTATCAATTGTTGGGGCTATGCAATGTGGATGGTTCAGATTTTAAGGTACAGGCAAAGGCGCTCCATCACATGTGGTATGACAACGAATCCATTATGGGGCATGCCCGTTTTGATGAGAAGGGAGAAGGCCTGCCCATGGACAAAAGGTTTCGTCTGATGCGATGGGACCTTAACGGGAAGTATATAGAAACAATGGGCCCGCTGGGTAACCATCTGGGCGCATCACCCAACCGCGACTTGTTTGCTTCCGAAACCATGTATTATAAAAGCCCCGTAATTGTAACTCTTTATCCTAAAGGTAAAGCAGAGCAGGGTGTGGAGGTTGCAAACTTTGATCCTTACGAGCTTACCTGGAACAAATTTTTTCACGTAAACCCCACATTCTCGCGCGATGGAAAACGGCTTTATTACTGCCGCCCGATCAACCAACAGTACAGCGGCACATTTGTATGTGATATAAAAACCGATTAGAAATCGGGGTAGAAGCTATTCAGGCCGGCTAAAGTTTTTTTAATGCACAGGGAGCCGATGGGAAATCTAAAGTATGGTGTTACAACTTAACCGATATTATAAAATGAAACAGATCCTCCCGATAGGTAATGTACGGCACGCCCTTATAGTGTTGGGTTTGCTCCTGGGCCATATTGTCGGCCAGTCGCAAAACAAAGCCCCCCTTTCTTTAAACAATCATCCGGGCGACAGGCTGGCCGCTGTCCCTCAACGCAAAATAGTGCCCTCCATGGCGACCTGGCATATGGACTCGGCGCTTATTGATCTGGCGGCAGCCTACACGCCTTTTAAGGTACTCACCAACTTAAGAAGCATCAGGCGGGATATGGACGTGATGACAAAGGATGTGCATGATCAGATTGCAGACCGGGCGCTCTATGCAAAAGGAAAAGGTATATCGCTGGTTGCCGACCTGGATGTACGGCTGGCGCTTCCATCCTTTGAAGCCCGCTATCCCAATGAGCTTCAGCAGATGCTGGTAGTGGAAGAGTTGGAAGTAAAGGGCGACAGTGCCTATAATGTACTTATCAATAGCAGGGTGCTCAGCGATCATTATCAAAGGTCCTATCCTGTTCGATCGGGCTCCTTTGTTAAGGCCTTTCGCTATAACATAACCCCCAACGGTATTATCGATCCCCGGTCTTTAAAGGATATTTCGGATGAATGTACGGTAAATTCAGCCACCAAAGAAGCCGTACAATTGAAAGTGCCGGGCCACCTGTTGAAAGCTTCATCTCACCTCTGTGTTATGGTGTCTTTCACTTATTTATACCCCGATGTATTTGCACCTCATCTAATTGAATTTAGAGAAGAACTGATACAGAACTATGCCGACGCAGGTTTAGCCGGGGCGCACAACGACGAATGGGGATTCCCGAATGCCTTTTCAGAGAGTTCGGTGCAAAATGAATACTGGTATACCCGGCACCGGGCGGAAGCTTATCGCAAGAGAACAGATGGAAGAAATCTTTTGAACGATATT
>JBEBUZ010000108.1:0-8810 GCA_040393015.1 Paraniabella yanshanensis | reverse complement strand
AGATTTGGTGTACTTGACCGTTCAACGTCCTACATTGAGATAGTAGAGACAGCACACGTAAATGTTTTCTTTTTTTGTTGCCCAAAGCCTACTATCACCACTTCGTCCAACTTAGCCTGTTCCTCGTCAATAGCGAGTTTAAATTCTTTATTTCGGTCTTCTCCCGCAGTAATTTCCAATGTAGAGTATCCTTTGTGACTAATTACGAGAATAGAGCTTGTGCTTGGAATTTCAATGAGAAACTTACCATCTAAATCACAGGTTGTCCCTTCAATACTACCCTTAATCTGCACAGAAGCCCCGGCTAAAGGACGGCCGTCTGCATCCGAAACCTTCCCGTTCAGAATATGTTGCCCATAACAATAGGCATGCATAACTAGAAGAAACAAACCAATACCACCGACTTTTAACCAATACGGTTTCTGGGAGCCGAACCCGACTCTTACCGAGGTTCTTACTACCTTTCCTTTATATGGAAAAAACAAATTTAAAAAGCTCATCGTTATTTAATTTTAAGTTTTGATAAGTATAAAAAACCGACACACTGAAATAGTTACAATGTCCAATTCTTATATTTTATATCTCCTGATGGAGGTAAGTCAACTATTAGCTTAATTTCCTGCGGCAATGATTAATCCGATACCAACAATAAACAGTAAAAACATCAACGCAAGCTTATTATTTACATTTGCCTTGCTCCCCTTAAACTCTCTCCATATAAAAACGCCCCATAATGCGGCTACCATGGTAGCGCCCTGGCCTAACCCATAAGAAATTGCCGCCCCTGCTTTACCGGCAGCTATGAGATTGAGCGAATTGCCCAGCCCCCAGATCATACCGCCTAAAATACCCGTGAGATGCGTGGAAAAATTGCCCTTGAAATACTCTCTATACGAAACCGGAGCACCCGTAAAAGGCTTCTTCATGAGCAGCGTGTTAAAAATAAAATTGCTGAAAAATATTCCCGTTGAAAAAATAAACACGGCAGTATAGGGAGTCATTTTACCAGCTGCCGGGAAGTGAAAATTGTCCAAATCCATAGAAGCTGCTATAAACCTGTAAAAGAAAGCCATCAGCACACCGGCCGCCACCGAAATAAAAATACCCTTTGCCGAACTTTTTTGTGCGCCGTTTTTTGAACGGTAAGCCATCGCATTTAATATAATGGCAATGACAATAATCGCTACACCAGGAAACAGAAATAAAGGGTCGCCTTTCTGTGAGCCAATATAATTCACCACAACTCCCAGTACTAAAGCAATACCTACTCCCACTGGGAAAGCCACAGACATACCCGCAATAGCTATAGCGGCAGACAACAGTATATTCGATGCATTGAACACAATACCACCAATAAAGGCGCTAAGCATATTACTTCCATCAGCCTGTTTCAGATCAGCCAAAAAACTTCTGCCTTCGTTGCCTACACTGCCCAGGGTAAATGCTGTTATTATTGAAAAAAGTAAAACTCCAATAACATAATCCCAATAAAACAACTCGTACCGCCAGGACCGAGCCGCGAGCTTCTGCGTATTACCCCACGAACCCCAACACACCATGGTAATGAAGCAAAATATTACGGCAAGTGTATAATTATCTACGATAAACATGGCAATCCTTTTTTATATTCTTACTCTGCTGAAAAAAACATTTATGAAAATTTTACAAGCTCATTGCGGTAGGGCACAGAATTCTGAGCGCCACGTCTTGTTACGGAAACGGCCGATGCCTGGCAAGCAAATGTTACAGCCTCTATCAAACTCATTCCTTCGTTAAGCCCTACGACCAGCGCGCCATTGAATACATCCCCCGCAGCAGTAGTATCCACGGCCTCAACTCTGGGAGCAACAACCTCCGTAAAATTTTTGCTGTCATAAACCAATGCGCCCTTCTCACCCATTGTAATAATGACAACTGCTACTCCCTTGCCTGACAAAATCTGTGCTGCCATGCGCGCACTTGCCAGATCTGTAACTTCCACACCGCTTAGTAGTTCGGCCTCTTTTTCATTGGGGGTTATAATCGTAATCATTTTATACAGCTCATCAGGAAGTGCCGTAGCCGGGGCAGGATTTAGTACTATCGGCACTTTGCTCTCAAAAGCTATTCGAGCAGCATGTTGCACTGTAGTCAATGGAATCTCTAATTGCATTAACACATATCCAGCGCCCAGAATGGCCTCACGAGCTTCTTCAATTTGCGCTATATCCAAACGCGCATTCGAACCCGGTGCTACAACAATAGTGTTTTCTGCCGCTTCGTTTACTGTAATAAGGGCTACGCCTGAAGCTGCCTCTTCATCTATCCGGACGTATGAAGTATCCATTCCTTCTTTACCAAAAAGCCTGATCGAATCCTCTCCAAAAAAATCCTTCCCGGTTCTACAGACAAAAACTGCGTTCCCACCCAGCCTGGCCACCGTAACCGCCTGGTTGGCTCCCTTTCCACCGGCATTCATTAAAAAATCCTCCCCAATGACCGTTTCTCCACTGGCGGGGAAATGATTTGCCCGGACTACAATATCGGTATTCGAACTTCCAATGACAACAATACTCTTTGACATTTCAATAAACTATTTTTAAAAAATATTTTCCCTGAACAAAAACGAAGAAAACGCTATCCTATGCAACCAGGAAATCATTACGGCTATCAATCAAGCACCAAAATTATCCCATAAAAACGCCGTCTCCTTTTAACTTCTTTGCACATCTTTATACTATCTTACCAATATTCACCTTTGCCGATTTTATCTGTTCCATCAACTCATTATACCTCCCCTCCAACTGGTCTATCCGCTCCTTGGACTCGTAGGAGATACCGCTGCCTTCTGACTGCCGGGTATAGGTGGACATGAGCATTCCTTTCTTCCATAAATAATACTTTGCCGAGCTGGGATATTCATCATGCATCACCTCCATTTCATCAATAAAAAACTGTTGCACAAGCTGCACCTGTTCCTGCAGACCGGGATTATCGTAATTATTACACAACCACACCACCAGCTCCGGAAAATAATTGCCCTGAATACAGGAAAGACCCGCAGAGCCCGACTTTAAAGAATCTACAGCATGCACCATATACGCATCATATAAACCAAACGCTTCTGCCTCCGCACAAAGCCGGTTCTTCTCCCTTACCTGCGCAATATCCAGACAAGTGTCCTTATGATAAATGATCCGGCCGGTTTGCACTAACCTCCCCAGCAATCGAGGGGGTAATATTCTTTTATACGGAAGCGGACATTCGTAAAAACCGAGCGGGACAGGACTGGTTAACGAAAGCAATTCGTTCGCGCGCGCCTCCAATAGATCATCGCTCTCCTGCTCGCCGGCCAAAAGACCCGTTAATACAATCACCGCATTAACACCCTTATCATATACCCGGCGCACAAATTCGGCCTGCTCAGGTATTGTATCTCCAAAATTGCCCGCCGCCACCACCGGTACCCGGCCATCCGCAACCCTTACTACATGATCAATGATGCTTAGCCGTTCCTCCGGACTTAACTCAAACATCTCGCTCGACTGGCAGTTGGCAAATAACCCCTTCGCGCCCTTATCCAGGTAAAAAAGGGTCAACTGCCTGAGGCCGTTAAAATCTATGCGGCCGTCCTCATGAAAAGGCGTCAGCATTACCGGTACAAATTTTTTTCTGTTGTTCATTATGTTTATATATATATCGTTCAAAATATTTCACGTTCCTGCATAAAACTCCTATGCACCTTACAGGCACACGCAGCTATTTTCATCGTCACCAATAAATTAATATTCAGTTTTAACGAGTAAGCAGCCAACCCGCCTTCACACCCATTACATGCGAAATGACAGAAAAACGTATAGATACATGTCTAATTGGATAATCATTTCAAAAAACCCATTCGTTCATTCGTGGCCGGATTCTATTTCAACCACCCCCTGCCTTTTTCTTCCGGGTAAAGAGAATCCCTGCTAAAAATATCGCCAGCGTGCCCACCACTATAATCATATTAGCGTGAAGCGGGCTCCTTAAAAAAGCCAATCGTTCGGGAATCAGGTAAGAAAAAGTCATCCACAGAATTACCAGTATCCCCGTAATAGTACCCACAAGGGCCGCATGGTTGCCCGATCTTTTTGAAATAATTCCCAGCAAAAACAAGCCCAGCATACCACCGGCAAAAATGCCCGATAGCTGCCACCAGATGTCGAGTACACTCTTAATCCCGATCATCATTACGCCCGCCAGCATGCCCAGCAACCCAAAAGCCACCGTTCCTATATGCAATAAGCGCAGGCCCTGTTGGTTGTTCAGCTTATTATTCACATAACGTTTGTACACATCCTCCGCAAATACCGTGGCCGAGGCATTCATACCCGAACTGATGGTGCTCATGCCGGCCGATAATATGGCCGAGATAATAAGCCCAAGTACTCCAGCCGGTATCATGGTCACCATAAAATGGGGCATCACTTTATCGCCGAAATCTTCGGGTTTCAGCGATACCGCCAATGCCTTCACTTCTGCGGCCGAAGCTCCCGCTCCCAGTCTTTCCATAGCAGCCTGTATACGAACCGGCTCCAGCAGTTCGGGATTGAGCTGATAATAGGCATACAGACAGGAGCCTATTACAAAAAACAAAAAAGAAGCAGGAATATATATCCACACACAGAGCCAGATTGATTTCGCGGCCTGCCTGGGCGAGGTGGCCGTATGATACCGCTGTACATAGTTCTGATCCATCCCAAAATTATTCAGGTTGATGAAGAAGCCATACAGCAGCACCACCCAGAACGTAGAACTGGTAAAATCCGGAACCAGTTCGCCGAGGCTGAATTTATTTTCGGCTTTGCCTATGTCGATGATTTTGCTGAAACCCCCATCTACATTCGACACCACGAGGTAAAGAATCAAAATGGCGCCTACCGTTTTGAGAATGCCCTGCACCACTTCGGTCCATATTACCGCTTCAATGCCGCCCATTACGGTATAAAGTACAATACAAACGCCGGTAATAACCATGATCATTTTCATATCGTAGCCGGTAAGCGCCTGAATGGTAAGAGAAAGTCCGAAAAATATCGACCCCATACGCGCAATCTGTGTCAGAATAAAACAGACCACCGCGTAGGTGCGGGCCCAGGGGCCAAACCTCTTCTCGAGGTTGGTATACGCCGACACTTCACCCGTATTCCGATAAAAAGGAACAAAATATTTCGCCGCTACCCAGGCTGCCAGCGGCATGGACAGGCTGAACACAAATGCATTCCAATTACTCCCAAAGGCTTTGCCCGGCACCCCCAGGAACGTATTGCTGCTTAAAAATGTAGCGTAAATAGAAAGACCGATTGCCCAGCCGGGTATATGACCGGATGCTTTGGTGAACTGATCTTCGCTCTTATTTTTCTTCGAAAAAATATATCCCACATATACCATGCCCACCAGATACAGTACAATTATAAATACATCAATAAGGGGCAAGTTCGACATGTTGATCCGGCTGTTTATTTACTACAAAAATATTAAACGCATCGGGGGGCGAATTATAGGATATTCGCAAAGTAGTATAGTATATTGTCTATTAACAAACCCTAAAACTGCTGTACCTCCACCTTCCGCGAACGATCGCTCATTGTGAAAATTAACATCGGATTATTCTCGGGCGCCAGATCAAACGACTGGTGTTCTACATTAAAAAACTGATGCGGACTATCGGTTCGTACCGAGAAATGAAAAGGCTTTACGGGCAACTGAAAAGAAAAATGCCCCTGCCCATCGGTAACAGTCGTAAACCTTTCCCCTTGCTCACTCAGGGCTACCACTGTAATGCCTTCCAGGCTAATATTCCTGTCGAGATAAGCATCTTTTTCACATATAATTTTACCTCTAACAGCGGTCGTTTTTACCAGGGCTATGTTACGGCTAATGCTGCGCACAACACTTACATCAAGCGGTGTCAGGAGCCACCAACCGTTGCCCCGCTGAATATGTAATGGGTAAACAGCGGGTTTTACATTGCGAAACAACACCGTTCCTTTCCGGTTACTCTGCGCAAGAGCGTTTCCAAAGGAAGCCACCACATCCTCCACGGGCGGCTCGCCCTCATCCCATACACCGTTCGCATTGTCATCGCCGAAAAAGGTAAGGGATACCGTCCGGAACCCTGGCTCATTGCGAGGCAGGAAACTGCGCAGAAAACTTATCTGTCCCTGAAAAAAATTATAACCCCGATAGTTGGTGTAACTGTTATACACCACCTGCCCCATAGCACTCCAGGCCTTGTTAAAACGGAAAGAAATACGCCCCTGTGCCGCATTCGACCATCCCTGAGGATAATAACCATAAAAACTGAGATTATCATAAACTTCAACTTCCATACGCTTTTGAAAAAAGGAAAAGCGGAATCCCGGGCCAAAAGAATATTGCCTGAAATTACCCTGCTGCCAGGGTGAAGGCTCCTGAATAATATAATAAGGATTATGCTGAACCAATGCATTCAAAGCAGCAAACTTATACTGATAATTTAGCCGCAACTGCCAGCTGGTATAGGTGTTATCGCTCAGGTAAAAATTATTGGTACTCACCTTACCTATATCAGCCACCAGCGAACTAAAATGATCTCCCTGATGATAGGACAGTTCAGCGGCTCCGCGCCAGGAACGAGATGCCAGGGAAAATGGAATCGTAAAAATTTCCTGATCCAGCCCCTGTGAAAATAAATAGTTTCTAACACTCAATGCCACATGATTATTTAAACGGGTACTGAAACCTGCCTGTAACCGCACCGTGCGGGTTCTGATACCGGCATGATAGGTATTTGCCAGGTAAAGCGGTTCGTTGTGGATGACTTCATAATCCACAAACAAGCGCTTCTCAGAAGAAAACTGATAATCTATTGTTTCCTTAAGTAATAAGGCCCCCCGTCTTAACCCACTGTAATACGGACTACTATAATAGTTATCCGACAGCAAATTAAAGCGCCCCCACCGGTTGCGATACCGAAATCCGCCCGCATATCCATCCCGCCCCTTTGAACGCTGGTTCCGGAGATGCTCATGGCTGTATCCGGCTTCTATTTCCAGCGACTGATCGCCTTTTAGTTCCCATCCGGCAACGGCTCGTCCGAAGTTGGTAGCAAGATTCGTAAACGGGTCGTAGCTATTCAGAAAACTGAGACCGGTATTCATTTTG
Organism: Paraniabella yanshanensis; assembly: GCA_040393015.1. Classification (GTDB taxonomy): domain Bacteria; phylum Bacteroidota; class Bacteroidia; order Chitinophagales; family Chitinophagaceae; genus Niabella; species Niabella yanshanensis_A. Next base: position 1,646 of record JBEBUZ010000108.1, on the reverse strand, counting down.
CCCCGGGTCTGTTGGTACTGTGCCGCCCATGTATCGGCCCCTTCCCGTGGATCGTTGGTTTCAGAAAAAATCAACCTGTTTTGCTTCACGTAATAGGCGCTGAAGGAAGAAGAAGAATCGGGGAAAACAGAAAATTTCAACCCTTTCCCATACAGCGAATAGTCGAGGTTTTCTGAAATATTGCCAGCGTGTATGCCCACATACCGGTTCCGGTAAGCCACCCACGAATCGAAAATTTCGGCACCCCGATAAGTACCGGTATAATAATTGAGATTTAGCTGGTATCGCAGATCCTGTTTTTCAAAAGGCTGAACTCGCCCCCATCCACTGAGCTGCGCGTAACCCTCGCGCAAATGATTGGCACGGTAACTTAGCTGAAGATTATTATTATAAGGCGATGACGGTAACGCCTGCGTATACATTACCCTTTTCTCATCGCCAAGTACAATTAACCTGGTAAAACCTCCGGCCAACTCCTTACCTGTAGTGAGATCCTGTGCCGAAACAGACACGCTAAAGTCGGAGGTATATTGTGCTGACAGAATATTTTGAACATTAAAAATCAGTAACTGCTGCTCTCCGGGAGACAGTTGAATGAGCTTATCATTATCCTGTATTTGCAGCCCTTCAGGATAAGCTTTCAAACTAATTCGCAATTGACGGGATGTATAACCTTTGTTAAAACAACGTACCTGTATACTGCCTTGCCGGGTTTGAGAACTGATATAATGAGTAGCCGATTCAGGATTGATAATCACGGAAGCAAAGTCGGGCTGATCCAAAATAAAAGACGCCATCAGTGTTTCCGGCGAGTTCATTTCCCGATAATGCACTTCTACCCGGTTTCCCACCGCCCGCACCACCGAAGAGCTTGCCAGGTATTGTACATAGAATGTTTTGGTTTCCCCGGGTAAAAGGCGCAGCGTATCTGGCAGTGATATTAGTGCATGCGAATCTTCATTTGTCTTAAACAATACAAGGGTATCCTTAAAAAAATTTACAACCTTCAGTTGATTTGAAAAGGTTTCTCCATGTGTAACGCGAACGGTATCCTTTACAAACTGAAACAGAACCGGCTTCCCCTGAGCCCTGCCATATAAGGAACACAAGAGCGCAAAGTGAATGAGCAGCAAGATTCTTTTCTCCCGCAGGGGGGAAAATAAAAAATAAAAGCGAGGCAAATCTAAAAGTACTTAAGGGCTTATGAGGCGCAAAGTAAATCAATGATTCTTTAAAGTTCCAACTTTCCATGAGAATATTTTTTTTGAAAATTTAATTGCTGTAGATTTGCATTCTAAAATGTCTCTAAACATGAATTACAAAAAACTTTGTAGCCTTGCTGCTATAGCAGTAACGCTCTTCGGCGCCTCCATCAACCAAAGCGCAGCTCAAACAACCGGAACGACTAATCTGAATGTAGTCATTACCCCCATCTTAAGTATCAGTGTCACCAACTCTGATGTAACATTAACCTTTGATGATCTTTCCGATTATCAAAACGGTGTGTCTGTCACCATGCCTGGGCATCTCACCCTTACCAGTATCCTGCCGTACACGGTAAGCCTGAAAGCCAATACCAGCACGCTTTCCGGAGGAACCGGCGGCAACACCGATGTACTGAACGCTTCAGCAGTATCGGTATCATC
>JBEBUZ010000107.1:0-9401 GCA_040393015.1 Paraniabella yanshanensis | reverse complement strand
ATATTGTATTTATTGATAAGAGAAAAGTTCATGATCTTTAATTAATCTCCTTGCGGAGCACCACTTTGATTCTTGTTATGGTTCCTGCAATAGCCGGGCAGTGTCCTTTGCAAAATAAGTGGCGATTAAATCTGCGCCGGCTCTTTTTATTGAAGTGAGGCTTTCCAGGATCGCCTTTTTCTCATCGAGCCAGCCCCGTTCGGCCGCTGCTTTGATCATAGCGTATTCGCCGCTGACATGGTAGGCCGACACAGGTACCGTAACCGCATTTTTTACTTCCCGGATAATATCCAGATAGGCCATTGCCGGCTTTACCATTACAATATCGGCACCCTGCTCTACATCCTGCAAAGTTTCATTGATGGCTTCTATACGATTGGCATAGTTCATCTGGTAAGTTTTTTTATCGCCAAAGCCAGGTGCCGAGTCTAATGCATCTCTAAACGGACCATAAAAGCAACTGGCATATTTGGCGCTGTAACTCATGATACCCACATCGGTATGCCCGTTCTCTTCCAGCGCTTTTCTAAATGCACCTATGCGCCCATCCATCATATCGCTGGGCGCAATAAAATCTGCTCCTGCTTCGGCATGGCTCAGGCTCATCAGGGTAAGGGCTTCCACGGTTTCGTCATTTAGAATAGTTCCCTTTTCCACGTCTACAATCCCGTCATGACCATATACAGAATAGGGGTCTAACGCCACATCCGTCATCACGACCATTTCGGGCAAAGCGTTTTTAATTTCTTTGATAGCCCGCTGCATCAGGCCATCGGGGTTCCAGGCTTCTTTACCCGAATTGTCTTTTGTTTCATCGGCCGCTTTTACAAAAAGCAAAACCGACTTGATGCCCAGGTTCCATAATTCCTTTACCTCTGTAATCGTAAGGTCTATACTGTTGCGGTAATAGCCCGGCATGGAGCTGATTTCTGTTTTTAAACCCGTTCCTTCATCTACAAAAAGAGGAACAATAAAATCATGAGGAGTTAAAAGGGTTTCGGCTACCATTGCCCTGATGGCGGGAGACTTGCGAAGGATCCTGTTGCGTCGTTGAAGATACATTTTAATATTTATGTTTAGGATGTAGGAAGTATGATGTAGGATTTATGGCATCCAACACCGAATACTATTGATTTTTATTCCGGATTTTAGATTTATTCGTTTTATCTGTTGCTGCAAAAATAGCAGTTAGTTCATTTGCTTCCCTGATCAATCTATCCACCTCAGCCCCCGTTTTTAATTCCGCCTTCTTCACCACTTCGGGCCAGTAATGACTTTCATCAGCCTCCTCTAACACGACTTCGATCTTGTATAAAAAATCCGCAGCAGATTTTGCTCTTACCGATGCCCTGTAATTGCACCCACAGACCCCGCCGATCGGATCAACTGCCTCGCTGTTTCAAATCCCGCGGCATTTTTTGGGAAAGAGCTCACAAAGATTGATAACATCTACCTGAAATTTCATGGTTCTCATCTGAAGTTCCTGTCTGCCCATGATAAATTTTTTTAGTGTTAGAATATTGTTCCCCACTCTGTAAAATTTTTCAATTCGCTATATTTGTCCTGCAATCAGACATCCTATAAATCATACATCCTACATCAACACCGGTTCACCTTCGCCGCCCATTCATCGCCCGATATCTCCGCTTGCACCCAGTTCCGGGGATGTTTACAGGCTTCGAGCAATTTCTCTTCCTCACTCCCTTTATCGGGATGGTGATCGTATAAGAATTTGACAGTAGGAGGCAGGCTCATGAGAATGCTCTCGGTTCTTCCGTTGGTTTTGAGCCCGAAAATAGTGCCCCGGTCATGTATCAGATTAAACTCCACATAACGGCCGCGTCTGATTTCCTGCCAGGTTTTATGTTTGGCCGTATACGCCGTATTTTTTCTTTTCTGCACAATGGGGAGGTAGGCCTTCAGAAAAGCATTGCCATTGGCCTCCTGAAAGGTGAAGAGCCGGTCTGCATCTTCTTCCGATTGGGGCATAAGATGATCATAAAAAACACCGCCCAATCCGCGCATTTCATTATCGCGATGCGTATTGGTAAAATATTCATCACATTGCTGCTTATATTTCGGATACAGTTCCTTGCCGAAAGGGTCCATCGCTGCCTTAAAAGTGGAGTGAAAATGAACGATATCTTCTTCCATTAAATAGTAGGGTGTGATGTCCGACCCACCACCAAACCAACGTCTCGCCGTTTTTCCTTCCGCATCCTGTAATTCGAAATAACGCCAATTAGCATGTACGGCCGGTACGAAAGGATTTTGCGTGTGCAGTACCAGGCTGAGCCCGGCAGCAAACCAGGTAGTTTCGCCACCCGAAGACGGTAGCTTGAGTACGGCTTTCATATTATCATTTACCTGGCCATATACCACTGAAACATTTACACCTGCCTTTTCGAAAACGTTGCCGTTTTCCAGGATACGCGATAAGCCGCCGCCGCCTTTTCCTTCCGCACGTTCCCAGCTATCGCTTTTAAATTGTGCAAGGCCATCTTCCTTCTCCAGGGATCCGCAAATCCGGTCCTGCAGGTCGTACACAAATTTTACCCAACGGTTACGAAATGCTTTTGTATCTTCTTTCTTCATGTTGCTTCTTCTTGTATTAAATTCACCGAAATATCGAACCGGCTGCTGCATTTTAATAGACGAGGCTGTTGTTTTCGGGCGTTGCATCCAAAAAAATACCATTGTCTATATACATACGTTTTATTTTCTGATTGGTGGTGGTTTTAATATGGATGGCTTTTGTTCCACGCCATACCAACGGTGAATAGTGCGTTACTCGTTCTCTTCCATCTGCTAACTCTGTATGGATATCGAAGGGGATGGCAAAACCGCCTGTATTTGTTACCTGAACGGTATGATCGTTCACCTGCGTCAGTTCCAGATCGATATAATTATTGCTGAAAAACCAGTTATTCCAGAACCAGTTCAGGTTTTGTTGTGTGGCTGTATTGAAGGAGAAGAAAAAATCCCAGGGAATTGGATGTTTGCCATTCCAGTTATTTATGTACTGATGCAGGGCTTTCCTGAATAATGTATCTCCTAACAGCTCTTTGAGTGCCAGATATGCCAACGCAGGTTTTATATACGCGTTTTTACTGTATCCCTGACCATGCAACTGAGAGGATAAAGTGATCAGTGGCTGATCCACTTCTGTCGATGGGTTGCTGATATAATCCTTTACACGAAAAGCTTTGAAAGTAGAATCTGTATAGCGTTTCCCATTCTCTTCCAACCCGATCAGGTATTCCAGAGCGGTGGCCCAACCTTCATCCATGAAAGCATAACGGGTTTCGTTGGTGCCTGTAAAAAACGGGAACCAGGTATGTGCTACTTCATGATCGAGCGTAAGACGCGAGTCTTTCAAATCTTCCAGCGAAGCATCGTTCACCATCATGGGGTATTCCATATCGGCAAAGCCCTGAATAGCCGTCATCGTTGGATAAGGATAGGCAGTCCCCGGCCAGTTGTTCGAAAACCAGTTCAGGCAATACTTTCCCCAATCCACATACTGTTTAAAATCTTTTGCGGTATCCAGGTATGCAGCCTGCATGCTTACTCTCCTTCCTGTAACAGAATCAACGATCACACTCGATGCATCCCAGGTGTAATGATTACTTAAGGCAAAACATATATCTGTAATATTATCAGCGGTAAAACGCCAGGTATTCCAGTCTTTTTGGGCGGTTATTTGCCCGTCCTGCATTTGTCTCCGGGTAGCAACCGGTATAACTTTGTCCGAGCCAAGCGACTCCCGGAATCTTTCGTAGGCGGCGGCTTGCAATACTTCCTTCGCATTCTGTAATACACCTGTTGCCCATACTACGTAGTTGCGGGGGGCATTTACCGTTAAAGTGTAATCATTAAAATCGTTGTAAAACTCCTGCCTGCCGGTATGTTGCAATATATCCCATCCATTGTAATCGTCGTATACCGAAATGCGTGGGTAGGCGTAAGCACAGAAAAAAGTATTGGGGTCTATCTGTCCCTCTCGCTCACTGTAAGTTGAAAGCGGATAGTCCCATTCGATTTTTATGGTTGCTTTTTCACCGGGCACTAACGGTTTGTTGAGATAAACGGGGGCTACGGTTCCCCAGTCTTTACTGTCGACCTGGTAAACGAAATTATTGATCAGCAGTTTTTTTATTTCTAATCCGCGGGTAAGAAAATCCGAAGAGAAATAATCGAACCGCGGCGCTTCGGGCTTGTGCAGGTTATTGACAAACTGGATAACCAGGGCCGTAAGCGTGTCGGGGCTATTGTTACTGTAATGAATGGTTTCGGAACCTGTTACGATTCGTATAACCGGATCCACCTTTACAGTGATATCGTAAACCGCCCTGTTCTGCCAGTATTTGCTGCCAGGTGCCCCGTTCATAGAACGGGTTTCTTTTGTATAGGCTGCCTTAATATTCCGGGGCATATAAAGCTCCTGCGCTCCCGCGTTTATTACGAGCAACAACGCTATTGCCGGTATCAGAAAACATTTATAGAGTTTGGGTAAGGTCATCATCCATAATGTTGGGTTTAATTTACGAGTGGAAGCGGAACTCTTTTACGGCATCTACAAAAGCTTTTGCATGATCTACGGGTACATGGGGCAATATACCATGGCCGAGGTTAGCAATATGAGCGCCAGGGCCGAAAGCCTGTAACATTTCTCTTACCTCTTGCTGTATAACCGGAATCGGGGCCAGCAGTTTTGCCGGGTCGAAATTGCCCTGCAATGCGCCCTTCCAGCCATCTCGGCCTGCCATCTTTCTGGCGGTTTGCGGTTCGATGCACCAGTCCAACCCCAGGCCATGGGCCCCGGTGGCTGCCATTTCTGCCAGCGAGCCCCAGGCGCCTTTGGCGAAAATGATGACAGGCGCTTCCTCTTTAACAGCGTTTACGATCTGGCGGATATACTGCAAAGAAAAAATTTCGAAATCTTTTTTGGAAAGCAGGCCGCCCCAACTGTCAAAAATTTGTACCAGGTCGGCCCCCGCTGCAATCTGCCCTTTCAAATAGGCAATCGTAGTGTCGGTAATCATTTGCAGCAGGCGGTGGGCAATTTCGGGATGCTGGTAACAAAAGCCCTTGGCTTCGTCAAATGTTTTCGATCCCTTTCCCTGTACCATATAGCACAGAAGCGTGAAGGGTGCTCCCGCAAAACCTATCAGGGGCACACGTCTGTTCAGTTCCTTTTTTATTAGTTTAATGGCTTCAAAAACATAGCCCAGTGTTTCCTGGGTATCTGGTACTCTCACTCTTTGGAGGTCTTTCTCAGTTTTAATGGGATCGGGTAATAAGGGTCCCAGTTTTTCTATCAACTGTACTTCCAGCCCCATGGCCTGTGGTACCACCAGAATATCTGAAAATAAAATAGCCGCATCAACCCCTACAATATCTACTGGTTGCAAGGTTATTTCGCAGGCCAGTTCGGGGTTCTGACAGCGTTCAAAAAAACTGTATTTCTCCCTCAGCCTGATGTATTCGGGTAGGTATCGCCCTGCCTGACGCATCATCCAAACGGGGGTTCGTTCCGTTGCTTCTCCACGTAGGGTTCTTAAGATTAAATCGTTCTCCGGTTGCATTATTTTAATTTATTCGTTTGTATGGCAAGCTCTATCACTCCTTCCACGGTTGCGGTAGCTGCCGTATATACTTTATTATTCAATTTTTTGCGGATGGCATTGGTTGTAGTATTGCCAATCGAAAGCAGGGGCGTGTTCTCATCCACTTTATTGACGGAACAGAAACTTTCTACCCCGCTCGGACTATAAAACAGGATGGCGTTATATTTTTTATCCGGTTTAGAGGGGGTAAGTATCGTTTCGTACACTACGAATTCCTGCAACCGAACGCCATGGGCAGGGAGCAGGGAGGGCAAACTGTCCATACGTTTATTACCACAAAAGAACACGATTTCTTTTACTTCTTTTCGACGCAATATTTCCTTTGCCAGATCTTCGCCATACTGTGCTGTAGCGACAATTTCGGAGCCGGGGAAGCAGGCTTCCACATTTTTACGGGTTTGGTTGTGGAGCGAAAAAATCTTCCATTTTGGTGGCGCTGTGAGCATTGCCGCTACCGCCTGTGCAGCAATGCCGCTGGTAAAAGCTACATAAATATTTTGCAGGGGAAGTTCCTGTACCTGGCGAACTATAGTGGGATCGGTAACCGGTACCGTTGAAATAAAGGGAATACAGTCTATTTCCAGTCCGTTTTCCCGGGCATATTGTAAAAGGGCCGGCGACAATTGTTTGGTGCTGAGGATAAGCCTGGGCTCCGAATTTCTCTCCCCTGCAGCCGGAGGCATTTCATTATAATCAGAGGCGGTCATTTTATTTAAAGCTGTTAAGATTTTCCATTATCGTTCTGCCGCCCTGCTCTAAGATATAGGCTGCCGCCATTTGCCCTATTGTAGCTGCATCGGCTTTATCAAACTCCTGTTCTATTGCTGATTTATGTTGTCCATCGGGCGATACTATATTTCCTTTGAATACGATGCGGTTACCTTTTATTTCCGCCAGGGCGCTAATTGGAGTAGAGCAGCCACCCATGAGTGCGCTCAGGAAGTTGCGCTCAATGCTTACGCAGGTTTCGGTGTCCTGGTCGTTGAGAGGGCTACAGGCTGCCATTATCCGGTCATTATTATCCGACCTCGCGGCTACCATAATAGCACCCTGTGCCGGCGCTGGTAACATCCAATTAAGGTCTATGCTCTTTTCAGGTCTGAGGTTAATTCGCTCCAAACCGGCTGCGGCAAATATAGCGCCATCCCAACTGCTTTCGGATAGTTTGCGCAAACGCGTATTCACATTCCCTCTCAGGTTTTCGAATATACTACCAGGATAACGGTGCAGCCATTGCGCTTTACGGCGAATGCTGCTGGTAGCAATAGCGAAGGGGGGTTGAAACGATGGGCTGTTTAAAAGGCTTTCATCGGTTATCATTGCCCTACGGTTGTCGTTCATCTGCTTGTTACAAACCAGAATATCCTTATGACTCGCTCTTTTCAGTACAGCGGCTTGTTGTATACCCTGAGGCAGTTGCACGGGCACATCTTTCATGCTGTGCACTGCTATATCTATTTTGTTTCCCAACAGGGCCACATCAAGGCTGCGGGTAAATACACCCTGTACCCCCATGGCATACAAAGGGGTAACCAGGTCGGTATCGCCATCGCTCTTTATATAAATCAGGGAGGCCTTATGGCCGTTTTGCTCTAATAAATTCTTTACTAAGGTAGCTTGCCATACTGCGAGTTCACTTTCGCGGGTTCCTATTCGGATAGGGTCAGTGTGCATCGGGCGTTTGCAAATAGTCGTTTATCGAATTAATGAACTGGCAACCTTTATCATTTTTTGTTTTTAGGTTTACCGCCAGTTTTTTTACTGCTTTTTGTGCTTTTATAGTTTGCTCCTTCATCTGATCGTCACCGGCAAATTCGCAGGGGTGCAGGTTTAACTTGTCTATTTCCTGGAGCTTGCTCTTCCAGGTTTTGAGGTGAAGGGCGAACCGGTAGTCTTTTAACCATTGCCAGAACTCCTGGGTGTAATGGTGAATGATGGCTTCGGCTTTTGGAACTTCCGCCCTGCGACAGGCCAGGGTTTTATCCAATATTTTAGTAGAAATTTCGTCAACATCAATCACCAGTTTTCCGGGTATTTGCTTCACTTGCGGGTGCACATTTACGGGTACCGATAAATCGAGCACCAGTTTTTCGTCTGTGTCATTAAAGTGTTCGGGCAATACCGTAGGTTCATCAGCATTGGTACAAACAATTATCACATCGGCCTTAGTTATTGCAAGGCCCTTATTTTTATACTCCGAAAACTGAAAACCGCCGTCTTTGGATAATGTCAGTGCCGTATCGTCGGTGCGGTTCATAATGGTTACCTGTATTCCCGGAAAATAGTTCACCAGGTTCCGGCACACATTAGCGCCGAATTTACCCGCGCCGATCACTAACACCTCTTTCTGTTGAATATCGGGAATGGCTTGTAATAATTCGATGGCAGCAAAGGATACCGACACCGTACCATTGCTAAGAGCAGTGTCTGTTTTTATTTTCTTGGAAGCCTGTAATACAAAATTGAGGGTGCGGTCCATAACAGGACCTATTACGCCCTCGGTTTTGGCCAGTTCTACCGATTTTTTGATCTGTCCTAATATCTCATAGTCGCCTAATATCTGAGAATCTAATCCCGCTGCTACACTGAAAAGATGTTGCAGTGCCGGATCGCCGTTTTTCAAATAAGCATATTCAAAGAAAGTGGCTTTATCGGCCTTGCAGTGGTCGAGTAAAAGGTTCACCAATTGCATCACCGATTCGGCAAACCCATAGATCTCGGTACGGTTACAGGTAGAAACAACAAAAACACTACGGATACCGCTTGCTTTCGCATCTTTGGCTAAGGCTTTAAATTGGTCATTACTAACAGAGAACAGCCCCCGTGTAGCCGCATCAGCTTTTTGGTAGTTGATCCCAACAGCACAAAATCTGTCAAGCACTTGTTTTGAAATATGAAATTCTTCCGCAGACATTTGAGTGATGCAAATGTATAGAAGGTTCTATATCTCACCGTCATAATATTGTCATCTGGGTGAAAATCCTGTCCAATATCAATATGATTCTAATCATACTGGCAATGAACTAAACTCAGTTGAACAGGTGCAACAAACCATTACCTTTGCCGGAAGTTTTTTAAGTAACCGGTAATAAACTTATTTACAAAAGAAAATGAGCAAAAGGGGAATTATTCTGATGAATCTGGGATCGCCCGATTCTACCAGCAGGAAGGATGTAAAAGTGTACCTGGATGAGTTTTTAATGGACAAGCGGGTGATGGATAAACCTTACTTGTTCAGGCTTTTACTGGTACGGGGAATTATCACGCCGTTCAGGGCTGCCAAATCGGCGGAAGCGTATAAAAGTATCTGGTGGGACGAGGGTTCGCCGCTTATTGTGCTTACCGAAAGACTAAAAGAGGCCCTGGTTCCCAGGGTGGACATGCCGGTAGAAATAGCCATGCGTTATGGTAAACCGCACCCTAAAACCGCTTACGACAATCTGTTAAAGCGCCAACCGAATCTGGAAGAAGTGATATTGGTGCCGCTGTACCCTCATTATGCCATGAGCAGCTGGGAAACAGCAGTGGAGTACATGAAAGAAATACAAGAAAAAAATAACTATTCTTTCAAACTGAAAACCGTTCCTCCTTTTTACAAGCACCCGGCATATATTAATGCATTGGCAGAGAGTATGAAGCCCTACTTACAGGATGATTACGATCAGTTATTGTTCAGCTATCATGGCATCCCCGAGCGTCATGTAAAAAAGAGCGATCCTACTAAAAGCCATTGTATGCAGGTTGACAATTGCTGTTTTAAATCCAGCCCGT
>JBEBUZ010000106.1:0-9472 GCA_040393015.1 Paraniabella yanshanensis | reverse complement strand
TAATAACCCCGGGGGGTGGCTATATTATATTATGAAAGCGATCATTCCTGTAGCAGGTACCGGAACCAAACTAAGGCCTCACAGCTATACGCAACCCAAGGCGCTAATACCACTGGCTGACAAGACTGTTTTAAGCATTATCATAGAACAACTCCAGGATGCAGGTATCGAAGAATTTATTTTTATTATCGGCCATTTCGGAGATAAAATTGCTCATTATGTAAAAGAAAAACATAGTGATATCATCGCTCATTTTTTGGAGCAGGAAGACAGAAAAGGCGTAGGCCATGCTGTGAGCCTGGCAAAAGACCTGGTTAACGGGGATGAAGTGCTGATTACCTTAGGAGATACCATTTGCGAATACGATGTACCGGCTGTAATAAAAAGTACAGGATCATCGATAGGCCTGCGCAAGGTCGATAACCCAAAAGACTTTGGCGTAGCCGAAATTGAACCCGATGGTTCTGTGGAGTCGGTTATTGAAAAACCCCATATCCCCAAATCCAATATGGCCCTTGTGGGCGTGTACAAAATCTCCGAAACGGGTATCCTGTTCGATTGTCTCGAAAAAAATATTGCCGCAGGATTACTTACACATGGCGAATTTAATATTACCGATGCCATTGATTGCATGATAGCGAAAGGAGTGAAATTCCATTCTTTTAAAGTAGACAACTGGTTCGATGCCGGCAATAAGGATACCCTGCTTAAATCCAATGCTACCCTACTGAAAAAATTTCGTATCGAAACCGATGCCTCGGCCTATTCCAATACCGTAATTATCCCACCGGTAAGTATAGGGCGCGGATGCTCCATCGAAAACAGCATTATAGGCCCCAATGTTACCTTAGGCGAATACACAACAATGGCCCAGTGTATTGTAAAAAATTCTATCGTGGGCGCCTACGCCAACCTCTATGATATCGTTCTCGAAGATTCCCTCATAGGCAGCGATACCACCATTAAAGGAGAGACCCGCAGCCTCAATATCGGAGATAATACTACCATCGATCTGGGCTGACACAGCCCGCACCCTCTTCAACACTGCACACACTAACACCGGCTTCCTTTAGCCGTGGCAGGCGTTATCACATGCTACCTATTAATAACATCATCATCCTAACTATACTTACGAAAGAGCCAACCGGCTATTTATCGGCATTAGCAATAAAATAACGAAACCCTGAGCTAAAGTAAATATCACTAAAATAGGCGATCCTGGCTGAATACTATCTATTTAAAAAAAATCGTAACTTAGCTTAGCGGGAAAAGTATGCCCCGGTCAACACTCCTATCGCGAAAAACAACCCAGGCCATTAAACAGTTGAATCAGGTTCCGATCAACCTTAAAACTAAAAATAGCGAACGCCATGCCCAGCCAAAAACTACCTGATAATGACTCGGCCATTAAACCCCCGCTTATCAATTGTCATACCCATATTTTCACTTCCGATTACGTACCAAAATACCTTGCCAAAACATTTGTACCCGCCGGCCTGTACCATTTACTCAATGTAAACGGATTGGTTCGACTGGTCAGTTGGTGGTATACCAATAAAAACAGTCCGCATAAATGGCCCTACCAACGCTGGCATATACGTTTACGACAGCAATTGTATAAAATTAAAGTGGCTCTTGCCCGTTATGCCATTCTCCGCCTTCTGAAACTCGCTGCCGGCATCGTACTGTTTGTATTTATCTTTTATGAATTATATCGACTGCTTCTGAGAGATTGGATGCTATCCAAAAACCTGTCAACCCGTATAACAGACCAATTATCCGGCTGGCTTGAGAAAGATCCCCTTTCCCTCCAGGATACTGGTTGGTGGATCAAAGGAGCTTTGTTGATAATACTTCTCGTATTCTTCCCCTCGGGCAGAAATCTGCTGTTCTTTGTTTTAAAGAAGCTCTCCGGCTTACTGGGCATGCTTCCCGGAAAACATACCACGGAACTGATAAAAAGATATATGAACATTATCCGTTTTGCCCGTTACCAGGATCAGTTCAGGATATTATCCAGATTGATAAGTCAGTACCCAGATGGCAGTTCGATGATTGTACTCCCCATGGATATGGAATTCATGGAGGCCGGAAAGCCCTTAAAAAGCTATGAACAGCAAATGCAGGAATTAAAAAAAATAAAGGACCGCCACCCTCAAAAAATTCACCCCTTCCTGTTCGTAGATCCACGGAGAAAGACAGTTGGCAATTTACCCTTTTTCGAATACAGCGTTGCAGATAAGCAGGTAGTACTGGAACCCTGCTTTATTAAAACTTATATGGAAGAACACAAGTTTGCGGGCTTTAAAATATATCCGGCACTGGGCTACTACCCTTTTGATGAAACCTTGCTGCCTCTTTGGAAATATGCGGCAGATAAAGGCATCCCTATCATGACCCATTGTATCAAAGGCACCATTTTTTACAGGGGAAGAAAAAAGAAAGAATGGGATCAACACCCCGTTTTTGAACAATACGAAGGAAACGAAAAAGATAAACCGTTGGTGGATGATTGGTTTAAACCTTTATTTTTCGCCCAGATAAATGCGGTGGACGTACAGGATATTTTTACGCATCCCCTCAATTATGCCTGCCTGCTTAAAAAAGAATGGCTGGCCAAACTGGTGGCACAATCAAAAGACCCCCGCATTCATCAATTGTTCGGGTACGACGCTGTTAAAGGAACCATCGATAGCGATCTCTCTCATCTTAAAATTTGTTTTGCACATTTCGGCGGCGATGAAGAGTGGACGCGTTTTCTGGAAAAAGACCGGGATAACTGGGCCCACCAGCTTAACGCCCGACCCGATTGGGGAATTGAACTACTGTACGATAGCCAGGGAAAAATCATCAGAAATAAAGGAGAGCAGTTATGGAAATACGCCGATTGGTATTCGCTGATCTGCAGTCTGATGCTACAACATAAAAATGTATACGCCGATATAAGCTATATCTTACACAACGATGCGGCACTGCTGCCACTTTTGAAACAGACGCTTCAAAATGAAGGTCTACGGAAGAAAGTACTGTATGGTACCGACTTCTACGTAGTACGCAACCACAAATCCGACAAACAGATGCTGGCAGACATGACCGGGGGTCTTTCCACGGAGGAATTTGATCAGATCGCCCGCTACAACCCAATCGAATACTTAAAGCAAACATTCTAAAACCACAATCTATGGCTATCCAGTTCTTTTCCGACGAAATCCTTTATCAATCGGGTCTGAAAGAAAAGCAGGCCATACCTCCTGTAAAAACCAGGTCTGTTTTAGGCGATATAGGGCATTCCACTACGGCCAGTGGCATTGAGTTGCGTCTTCTGCCGCCTTATATCAAAGAAAATAATACAGCCCCGGTATTGTTCTTTCCGGGTAAAGCCAGCCTCTACTGCCTCGTTATTGTAGTGAGCGATGCCAACAATCAATTGGCAGGTGGTTTTGACTTACAGGGATTTCCCCGTATCGGTGATCATGAACACCTCCCTGTGAATAAGACGATTTATTACTGGCAGGCGTTGGACAAGAAAAATAAACCGCCTACCCAGATCCATGCTTTCTGTTCTGTGGTAAAATCGAAAAAAGGACTGCGGCAGGCAGGCGAAATCATCTCCCAGGTTAAAGACGATGCCGGTTATAAATCACTCACCGGAACCATCGCCTCTATGGCCGCCAAAGCCACCCCCTTAACAGCCGCACTGGATATTGTAACCGATATGGCTAAAATAGTGGGCAAATATTTGAAAAATGTAGAGGACAAGCCACTCGGAAGCATCGTTAACAGTTACACGGTATTGCACGGCGATTTTGACAAACTGGGAATCAGCCGCCTTAGTTATACCACGCCAAAAGTAAATTTTGAAATGGAACTGACCGTGCGGGACAAGCACCGCGAAAAACAGCAGGGCGGCTCCTTATTGGGAAAAGGATCTAAGCGGGAGGCCGTTGAAAATATAGTGACAGATCTCATTCCTATTATTTGATCTTAAATTATTTCAAAAATGGGACAGGTAAGGCTATCTAATATTAAAATAAACTGGAAATGGCCGGTAACGGTAAGCGTAAGTAAAAAAGCATTTCCTGTGTTTAAACGTGCTCTGGCCCGGCGCTGGGGCGGGGACTTCAGCACTATCAAACCGGGTCTCGAATTTCATGGTCAGGATGAAGATTCCAATATTCTCCTCTTTCATGATTTTGATGAAGCGGTTGTTTTTTTTAAACGCCTGGGGGTAGGTACCAACATAAAAACCGATCTCCTTATCATTTTTGCCGAATATGACTTTTTCAGTCAAAGAGGAATGCCGCCGGCAATGATGGACAGGCTCTTGCGTTCATGGATCAAACGATGCGGGGCGGCAGGTCTTTACCTGGTACAAACAACATCCGGTCCGGCCGAGTGGTATAATGAGTTTATCATCGCTCTTTCCCACAATCTGGGAGTAGACGAAGCCATAACCCAGAGTCCGGGCCAGGTACTTAAATCTTATGTAGCCAATAATCTGAACGACCATACCAAACTTTCGAAATACCTGCTGGAAATCGGAAAAAAAATAGGGCGTCCGTCGTTTCCGGATAAGAAAGAGATAACCCTTCACCTGCCTGAGATAGGCAGCCGGTCCATGCGGCCCAAAGAACTATCGAAATTTATTCGCGAGAATGCCTCGGTACTGCCCTACAACCAGGAAAGCGCTATGGCGAGCACGGTTAAACAGCTTTCAAAAGATATAGTGAAAATCGAAAAAGCGGCAGCTGCCAGCGCAGGGGCATCACCGCCTCCAGCCCCTGCTCCGGCTCCATCCGTCAGTCCCCCGCCCATTAAAAAAAAGCGTTCCCTGCAGGCCGGTGTATTTGACAAAAAGAAAAAATCTTATAGAACCACCTGGCTCGAACCCCGTACTCCCTACCAGTTCCACGTTAATATCGGCTATGGAAAAACAGCAGGATTAACTAAAGCCGACAAAACCATTCCTGTTGAAGACCTGTTCGCCGATGAAAAAATAAAAAAAATAACCCTAAATCTGGTGATCTTTTTTCCCGCAGACAACCAGCAATATTCCAAAAGAATTTCGTTGCCACGGGAAGGTGAAAGCACGGTAGCGTCGGTTCCCTTTGTTTCCGGAAGCGAAGGAGATATTTTCCAGGCCGAAATTCATGTATTTCACAAATCAAAAAAAATACAACAGGCAGTTTTTAAAGTTCCCACAGGAAAACCAGCTAAAAACAGCGGAAAGAAAACAGCGGAATTCAAAACCATTGTGCTTCTCCGGCAATTAGACGACGTGAAGGAGCAAAGAACCTTTGGTGCAAGCATCCACCTGGAACAGAAACCCGGCCAACCCGACAAAATCGGTAATGTCTTTCAAAAACACAAACCGGTAGAGCTTCGGTATGTTACTGCCATTCAGAAACTCATTGATAAAATAAAAAACATTATCGAAGAGGGCGCTTTATTTGAAGAACCAAAGGCTATCGATAATGCAAGAAATGTGAACCTACTAATCAAACTGGCGAACAACGGGCATTTGCTACACCGGGATTTTCTTAACGGAATGGAACTAAAAGGCCCGTTGCAATTGCTTAGCAACCGGCAGGAATATCTGCCTATCGACTTTGCCTATTGCCTGAAACCGCCGGAAGGGTCGGCCAAACTATGCCCCCACGCAAAGGACGCCTTATTAGCCGGCAAATGTTGTGGAAAACTGAAATCCGGTGAGGATGCATTCAGTACCGTATGTCCGTTTGGTTTCTGGGGGCTCAGCCATATAGTAGAGCGACACCAGTTTCCAAAAGATTTGGGAGAAAAGGAGTCCGACTTCATCCTTCAGTTTGAACCGGATGACGCAAGAAGCGCGCTTAATATTCTTAATAAAATGATCTATGCCAGCACCGAAAAGGTAGATGCGGACGTTAGGGGAAGCTATGCCGCGATGAAAAAGATATTGAAACAAAATACCGCTGCCCCGGTGGAGATTAAAAGTTGGAAAGAATGGAAGAATAAAGTCGCTTCGGTTAAGCCCGATACGCTTATTTTAATTGTACACGTGGAGGAGGACGATATTACCGGCGTGGATAAACTGGAGATAGCAAATGAGGATTTTTTACCGCAAACACAATTTGATGAAAGATATCTGAACACTTCCGACAAAAACAATCCACCTCCCTTTGTTATACTCATTGGCTGTGAAGCTACCAATACCAACGCTTATCTTTTCGACACAGTGAGCTTTATCATCAACAGGGGTGCCGCCATGGTACTCTCCAATTTCACACGTATTAAAGGAGAAATGGCTACCGCAATAGTAAGTGAACTGATCGAAATCCTGCGGAAAGAAGCAGGAAAAGAAATACGGTTCGGAGAAATTGTACTGCGGCTGAAACAACGTTTGCTGGCAAGAGGTATGATGATGGCTTTAACCCTACTGGCCCACGGGGATGCCGACTGGAAAATTAAAATCGCATAACATGTATAATATTCACCTGCTTCCCGCACTGTTCGGAGATGCAATTCTAATTGAATACGGCGTTCGGAAACCCTATTATATATTGATCGATGGCGGGCCTTATTATGGTTATAAAAAGATGATGGAAGGATTACAACGCGTAGCACCCGGGATCAAAGAACTGGAACTATTGGTCATTACCCATATCGACATCGATCATATAGACGGCATCATCGCCCTTTTAAACCAATCTCCCCTTCCCTTTAAAATCAAAGAAGTTTGGTTCAACGGTTTCGAACAACTCGCCCAAAAAGATATTACCGGGAGCACATTAGGTGCTTTACAGGGCGAATACCTGAGCAGGCTGATACAAAAACAAGGTTTAGCACATAACAGCCATTTCAAAGGAAATGCGGTAGTGGTGAGAGACGTTCACAAAATGCCGGTCGTGAAGCTCAGGAATGGATTTGAACTCACCTTATTATCTCCTTCGGTTCCCGCTCTTCGAAAACTATATCTCGATTGGGAAAAAGAGATAAAAAAGATCGAAGAAAAGGAATCGGTTGATCAAAGATGGAAAAAAGAAAAACGATATGGCTCCACCCCTGCTTCTCTTTTGGGAAGTGGTCCGGATAAAAGTGTGGCCAATAATAGTTCCATTGCTTTTATTGGCCGCTATAAAGGCAAGTCCTGTCTGTTTGCAGGAGACGCCCCTTCAGATGCCCTTCTTCCCGCTATTCAGTTTCTCAAAAAGGCGCAGAAAAAGGAAAAATTGATGCTCGATGCCTGGAAACTCGCCCATCATGGCAGTAAACGCAGCACTAACCAAAGTATCATAGAGGAGATCCGCGCTGCTCATATCCTTGTCTCCTGTAACGGCGCCATTCACCATTTACCCGATGCCGCCTGCATCAACGCAGTAATAAATAATAACCTCCCCTGTGAACTGCATTTTAATTATCTCTCCGATTACAACAAAGCCTGGAAAAACAAAACCCAGCAGAAAAAAAATGGGTATTCGGCTCATTACCCCGATAAAACGGAGGGCATTTCTTTAAAACTTCAATAGGGAGTTTCGCCACCCAACAAAAAAGGAGCTGCTCAAGGCAACTCCTTTAATCCATTGTATTCTAAAGAAATTATTTTTTTGCGTATTTTCTTTTGAATTTGTCGATACGACCTGCCGTATCAACCAATACGTTCTTACCGGTAAAGAACGGGTGAGAGGTACTGGAAATTTCCAGTTTAATCACCGGGTATTCATTACCATCTTCCCATTTAACGGTTTCTTTTGAATGAGCTGTAGATTTTCCCAGAAAAGCATCACCGTTACTCATGTCTTTAAACACCACAAAACGGTAATTTTCAGGATGGATACCTTTCTTCATAACTATATGATTTTTAAGGTTGTACGGATTTTGCCGTACGGTTATTTAAAATTATTATTCCCAAAGGGAGCGCAAAGTTAAGTTATTAAAGGTAGAATAGAAAATAATTGTCATAAAAATTGCACGGGCAGGCCTTATGATTTGGGCGGACTCTTGTATAGTTTATCGAACTGCAATTTAGCTTCGCATATTCTCAATCTGCAAAGGAAGCTGGAGATCCCATCCTTTGGACGCTTGTATCACCGCCTGGAGGTCATCAATTTTCTTGCCCGTCACCCTAACCAGATCATCATTGATTGAAGCCTGCACCTTCAGACCCGCATCCTTAATCAATTTCACGATTTTCTTGGCGTCCTCCTGTTTTAAACCATTACGGACAGAAATTTCCTTTTTCCAGGCCTTGCCCACCATGCTCCCCTCCTTGCTCAGGTCAAAGGCTTCCGGTGCAATACCCTGCTTATGAGCGCGGCTGATCAGTACATCAATTAGCTGTTTCATTTTCATATCGTCTTCCGTCTCTACTTTCAGCAGGTAAGTTTTCTTATCCAGATCGATCACCAGGTGAGAACCTTTAAAATCAAAGCGGTTAGACACTTCCTTAGTTACAACGTTCACGGCATTATCCAATGCCTGTACATCTACCTTACTAACAAAATCAAATGATGGCATACGAAAAAAATTAAACTTCGTCAAAGATACAAAACAAAGATGGTGCGATTGCAGCTATTCGTTTAAATTTGAAGGAACAAATTATTTATGGTTACCTATATTGATTTTCGCTCCGATACGGTTACCCAGCCTTCGCCGGCTATGCGGGAAGCCATGATGCAGGCTAAAACCGGCGATGATGTTTTCGGAGAAGATCCTTCTGTTAATGAACTGGAAGAACTGGCCGCGGCCATGTTTGGGAAGGAGGCTGCGCTGTTTTGTCCGAGTGGCACCATGACCAACCAGATTGCTATTAAATGCCACACCCAGCCGGGCGATGAAGTAATTTGCGATGCCGATGCTCATATATACCAGTACGAAGGTGGAGGTATTGCTTTTAACTCGGGCTGCTCGGTAAAGCTCCTGCAGGGCGACCGGGGCCGGATCCGGGCAGCACAGGTGCAGGAAGCCATTCATGCCGACGATGTGCACCGCCCCCGCACCAGCCTGATTTGCGTGGAGAACACGAGCAACCGAGGCGGCGGCAGTTGCAATGATCTGGAAGAGCTTAAAAAAATAAAACAGGTTTGCAAAGACCACGGATTGGCTTTTCATATCGATGGAGCGAGGTTATTCAATGCCCTCGTTGCCAAAAATGAAACGCCTGCGCAATACAGCCAATTGTTCGATAGCCTTTCCATCTGCCTGTCGAAAAGCCTGGGATGCCCGGTCGGCAGCCTTTTATTAGGGAATACAGATTTTATTAAAAAAGCAAGACGGATAAGAAAAGTATTCGGCGGTGGCATGCGACAAGCCGGATTTTTAGCCGCCGCGGGTAGGTATGCGCTGCAAAATAATATCAACCGATTATCTGAAGACCATACACGTGCAAGACTAATCGCCACAGCATTGGAACAAAACCGGTGGGTTGCCCATGTACTCCCCGTGGAAACCAATATCGTCATTTTTGAAACCAGGGAAATAACTGCAAAGGAAT
>JBEBUZ010000105.1:0-9986 GCA_040393015.1 Paraniabella yanshanensis | reverse complement strand
CCTGTCTGGCTCCGCCGGCATCGGATACAGTGGTAGTTAGCCCGGTATTTCCCTGGGTATGGTAATAACTCTGATCCAGGTCTACAGACAATTCCTTTCCCAGGGAGTCGAAGCTATGCCGGAAGTAGATATTGGTATGAATATTTTTTAACCGGAGATTGCTGCCCGCCTCTGAAAGCAGTATTGTATTTATACCGCCATTTACATCTCGCAGGTAGGACCTGCTGCTTCTTGTACTATTTTCGCGGCTCAGGCCGGCCTTTACCACCCATCCTGCCACAGTTTTATCGGAAAAATGGTAATCCATTCCTGTTTTGCCTTCCTGCCAGGAATAACGGGTGTGGCGTGTTGTGGTTTGATCGGAAGAACTGCTTACCATGCCATGGGTATAAAAATTCCGGTTAATAGTCATCACTGCAAGGCCCTCCCATTGACCGGCATCATAACCCCCGAAAAGATTGAGCCTGTTATTCCGGTAGTTAAGGCTGGCATTCCCGCTATACTTGGGGTAAAGCCCCTGCGTATGACTAAGGTTGATATTTCCGTTTATCCCCTTTGTCGTTCCCTTTTTGGTTTTAATATTAATAACACCCGCTCCCCCTTCTGCATCATATTTTGCGGGTGGGTTGGACATGATCTCTATTTGTTCGAGGCTGCCTGCATGCAAGCTTTTTAAAAATGCCGCTAAGCTTTGGCCGCTTAAGTAAGTGGGCTTTCCATCCATCAGAACGAGTACCGACCCTTTTCCTTTCAAGCTGATATTGTCGTCATTATCGATAGATACACCGGGCGACTTTTCCAATATTTCCAATACATTCAGACCCGAGTGAGTGGGAGAGGCGTCTATATTCACTACTATTTTGCCGGCTTTTATTTCTACCGGATTTTTCTTAGCCGTAACCACTACATTACTTAAACGGGAGCCGGCCCTTTCCATGATAATATTCTGTTGGAGAGGGCAGGCGGTATCAAAATCCAGTATGCCGGATCTGTAATGAATATATTCCGCCATGGTAGCCAGGAGCACGAATTGCCCGTTGGAAATCTTATCGAATTTATAGTCTCCATTCTCATCGCAAAAAACTCTTTGAACCACAGAAGAGTCGCTGGAAAGGAGTAAGGAAATGGTTGTATGGGGAAGGGGTTTTTGCTCGGGGTTGGTAACTTTCCCGAAAATGATTTGCGCGGAAGCCGCCTGTAGGCTAAAAAGAGATGCTGCCAGAAAAAATAAACGCATAAAATAGCTTTGTACAAGATCAAAACTAGGGTTGCGGGGCACGCAGGAAAAGCTTTTAGCGGCGAACGGAGAAGAAAAACGGGTAAATGGTATAAAAATTTACCTGAAATAAAACCAAAAGGGATTTGTACTATAACAAAAATAGTTGGGTGGTTTGGATGATATTTAACCGCTTTTTGCCATATTTGTATTTCAATTAAAATGTTATCAGATATGAGTTACCCCGATACACTTCGTTACACCAAAGACCACGAATGGGTTAAGCTGGAAGGCAATACGGCTACCATAGGTATTACCGACTTTGCGCAAAGAGAACTCGGTGACATTGTTTTTGTAGAAGTTGAAACAGTGGGTAAAGCACTAAAGGCTAACGAGGTGTTTGGAACGGTGGAAGCGGTTAAGACGGTTTCTGATCTTTATTTGCCGGTAGACGGTACCGTGGATGAACTAAACCCCGCCCTGTCCAACGCCCCCGACTTGGTGAATACCGATCCCTATGGGGAAGGCTGGATGATAAAAATGACAGTGAACAACCCTGCGGATGTGGAAGCGTTGCTCGATGCGGCAGGCTATGAAGCGGTGATCAGTTAGCGGTTACTAAAAAAAGACTATTGAATAACTCTTTCAAAAAATACTGGCCGGCCATTATTTGGTCGGCCATCATTTTTTTATTGCTGGCCATTCCCGGCTCCGATTTGCCGGGCGAATCTTCTTTTTTTTCCATCCCTCACGCCGACAAATGGGTTCATATAGCCCTTTTCGCCTTTTTTGTCATCCTTTGGTGCCGGGCAGTAGTGAAATGGAGTGCGCAACCCAACAGGGTCGCAATCTTCCTGTTAATAACTGCAATGGGCATCTTATTTGGCTACCTGATGGAGTTGGTACAGAAATATTTCATTACTAACCGGGACTACGACTTGTGGGATGTGATTGCCGATGCGGCGGGAAGCATCTTTGGACTGGTATTCAGCCTGTTGATGTATAGAAAAAAATAGACCCCTGTAGAAACAGGGGTCGCAACCAAAACTAACTGCTTATGAGAAAATTGACTATCTTAAATCTTGTGTCTAATTATAGAAACGAACAAGAATAATTTTTATTTTATAGGTCCTGTTAAAGTAATTTAAAAACGATTTTACAAAACAGGCGCTCTCTGATCTGTTTTTAAAGAAACACAAACCATGCCAAACTACATCAAAATGGTAAACGGGTGAAATAGAACCGTAAAAATTTACCGACTTTCCGCTTTACTTAAAAAAGCCGCCGATCAAATCGGTTATACTGCCGCCGGAACGTTGTTGTTGTTGTTGCGATTTTTGAGAAATCTGGCCGATAATATCGGAAAGGTCTGGTTGTTGATAGTTGTTGTTGCCACCTGTAAATTGATCCAGAATATCCTGCAGATCGATTCCATTGGTCTGGGTATTGTTGGCAGCCGCATTTCCGCCTGTAAAAACAGCCACCAGGTCATTCAGGTCAAAACTGTTATTAGCGGGATTATTGCTTCTCGTATTGTTTACGATTGAATTAAGTACACCCGGTATAATATTATTCGAAATGCTGTTAGCTACAGCCGGACTCAGATTCATTTTCGCAACCAGTTTGCTGGTAAGATGCCCTACCATCATGGCTACGATAGGATTGCTCATAATACCGCTCTGACTTTTCGGTTGATTTCCGGTGAACATCGATATAATACTTTGCAGGCCGCCGCCGCTCAATATATTTTGAAAACCTCCTGTAATAGTGCTGGCCGCCTCCGCCAGGATAGCATTATTGCTGGCGTCGGGAACCTGCTGATTTTCAACTACCGATTGTTGCCCGTACTGTTTAACAAGGTCAAAAATTTGATCAAGCATTGTTTTATTTTTTTATTTTAATGGGTTTCGTTTCTTTTTTTCTCATTTCTCCACCACCGGAAACCAATGAATCCGATAGCGGCTAAGGGCATAAATGCCAGGTAAATAATACCGGTGTTCATGCCATGAGCGGGACCATCTCCTAACTGCTGTGCGGTTTTGGTACAGATGGAACATTGGGCAAATGCACCTACGTTTACCAGTAGAAACAAGAACATTGTAACAATTTTCCTACACATATTGCAAAGTTACAGCTTATGTGATGAAGCTATGATAATTATTTTGATGTATGGCGCTAAAGCTCGCACCAGAATAAGCATTGGCAAATGCGACCGGGGTTTTTACTTTTTGTTCCTGCCACTTTGTTTCAAAAGCGCTCAGCTTTTCATTTGCCTCCTCAATTAAATCAATTTCCTGTTGGTCGTAAGTACGCCAAAAGTAACTGTTTACCTGCCGGAATGTATAACTATTATATTTAACTCTTTCCGACAAGATATAATTTTCCCAAAGCATGCCCACATCCTGCCGTAAGGGCAAGAGGGTAAAGTTATTGATCAGCGCATTGCGCACGCCATTATCGGCGAAATACCAGCGACTGCTTTTCACCACCTCTTTTCGCAAATTGCGGCTAAAGCCTCCCCTTTTATAAATGACAAATACCTTGCTCAATAAATCGAGGTAGCGTTCCACTGTATTTTTGCTGATCCCCAGGCTCCTGCCCAACTCATCAAAAGACACTTCCTTGCCCACCTGGTAAGCCAATAATACCAGCAGGTCTTTTATTTTTTGCGGGTTACGTATATCTTCAAAAGTAAGAATATCTTTTATAATTCGCAATTGAACGTTCAGCCAGCAATGCAGCAACATCTTCATCTTCGCCATTTAACCAAAGGCATTTGCTTTTGAACTGGCTTTTTACTTTTAGCAGCAGTTCAGTTTTTTCCACCCGCCTTGCACCTACCAGCAGCGATACTTTCTGCCTGGGACAGTCTTCAACCATTTTTTTAATAAAGCCCGTTCTATCATAAATCAAGAATTAATCTAAATTGAGTCAATATACTGACTAAATTTATATTTCTTAGCATAAAAAAATCCCGGAAATCCGGGATTTTTATAAAATGAGGTGGATGATCGGGTTTATGCTTCCGCGGCCATTTTTTTTGCCTGGCGGTTGCGTTCTGTTTCATCGAGGATCACTTTACGCATGCGTATAAAGTTGGGAGTGACCTCAATACATTCGTCCTGCTGTATATATTCCATGCACTCCTCCAATGTTAATAATGTTTTGGGTGCGATACGGGTGGCGTCGTCGCTTCCACTGGCGCGGTGGTTGGTTAATTTCTTTTCTTCTGTAGCGTTTACGATTAAATCACCGGGTTTAATATTCTCGGCCAGGATCTGTCCGGCATACACTTCTTCACCCGGGTCTACAAAAAAAGTACCCCGGTCTTGTAATTTATCGATGGAGTATCCGGTTGTTTTCCCCTGGTTTTTAGAGATCAGTACGCCGTTATTTCTTCCGGGTATGTTTCCTTTCCAGGGCTGGTAGTCGTTGAAGCGGTGAGCCATTACCGCTTCGCCGGTAGTAGCCGTGAGCATTTGGGTACGCAATCCTATTAACCCTCTCGATGGAATATCAAATTCGAGATGCTGCATTTCGCCCTTGGTTTCCATCACCAGCATTTCGCCTTTGCGGCGGGTAACCAGGTCAATAACCTTGCTGGCAAACTCTTCGGGAACATCTACCACCAAAGTTTCGTAGGGTTCATATTTTTTACCGTCTATTTCTTTTACCAATACCTGGGGCTGGCCTACGGTAAGCTCATATCCTTCGCGGCGCATGGTTTCTATTAATACGCCCAGGTGCAAAATGCCGCGGCCGTATACCAGAAAACTTTCGCCTCCGTCGCTCTCTTCTACTCTCAGTGCCAGGTTTTTTTCCATCTCCTTCCACAGCCTGTCGCGCAGGTGGCGGCTGGTTACAAACTTGCCGTCCTTACCAAAGAATGGCGAGTTATTAATACCGAACAGCATATTCATGGTCGGTTCATCCACACTAATTACAGGCAATGGTTCGGGGTTCTCAACATCTGCAATGGTATCGCCAATATTAAAATCTTCTATGCCCACCACCGCACAAAGATCGCCGGCCATTACTTCGGCTACTTTTTTCTTTCCCATCCCTTCAAACACATACAATTCTTTTACACGGGTTTTCCTGATGCTGCCATCGGCCTGTATCAAAGCTACCTGCTGGTTCTCTTTTATCGAACCGCGGCCAACCTTGCCAACCGCAATACGACCCAGGAAAGAAGAATAATCGAGCGATGTGATCTGCATCTGCAGGGTGCCGTGGTGAATATGCGGAGGCGGAACATGTTTGATGATGCCGTCGAGCAACGGATCAATATTGTCGATTTCTGTTAAAGAATCGTTGAACCAGCCGTTTTTACCCGAGCCATAATAAGTAGGAAAATCCAATTGTTCCTCCGTGGCGTCCAGGTGAAAGAACAGGTCAAAAACCGCATCGTGCACTTCCTCCGGTCTGCAATTAGGTTTGTCTACCTTGTTAATCACTACCATAGGTTTCAAGCCCAATGCCAGCGCTTTTTGCAATACAAAGCGGGTTTGTGGCATGGGTCCTTCAAAAGCATCAACCAAAAGGATTACCCCATCGGCCATTTTTAAAACCCGCTCTACCTCACCGCCAAAATCGGCGTGACCCGGCGTATCAATTACATTGATTTTTACATCTTTATAAGTTACCGCTGCGTTTTTGCTGAAAATGGTAATGCCCCGTTCGCGCTCCAGGTCATTGCTGTCCATGATGAGGTCGCCGGTGTCCTGGTTATCGCGGAACACTTTGGTGGCGCGCAAAATTTTATCTACCAGGGTAGTTTTACCGTGGTCTACGTGTGCTATAATAGCAATGTTTCTTAAATTCATTTACGATGTTGAAAAGTTGATAAGTTGCCCGAGCCTGCCTCAATGGCGGATTAACGAGGTGTTGAACCATCAACCGAGCCTCATCCGTCCACAACTAAA
This sequence comes from Paraniabella yanshanensis, assembly GCA_040393015.1. Taxonomy (GTDB): domain Bacteria; phylum Bacteroidota; class Bacteroidia; order Chitinophagales; family Chitinophagaceae; genus Niabella; species Niabella yanshanensis_A. The sequence continues at coordinate 3,845 of JBEBUZ010000105.1, read as the reverse complement.
TAACCTGTTTACTTCCTGTTTTTTGTAAAAAGGAGGCGCAAAGGTACGGCAATTACAACAAAACCAACATTATTAATGCCGGAAATGTCTCATGCCGGTTAATACCATGGCCAGGTTGTTTTGCTTGCAGTATTCGATCGAATCTTTATCGCGAATAGACCCGCCCGGTTGTATAAAGGCTTCAATGCCCGCCGCATGACTCATTTTCACACAATCATCAAAAGGGAAAAAAGCATCGCTCGCCAATACCGCGCCATTCAGATTAAATTGGAACTGACCGGCTTTTTCAATAGCATGACGCAGAGAATCAATACGGCTGGTTTGTCCGCAACCCTTGCCAACCAATTGTTTATCCTTCACCAATGCAATGGCGTTCGACTTTAAATGCTTGCAGATGATATTGGCAAAAGCCAGGTTATTTTTTTCCTGATCAGTGGTTTCCCGCCCACCGCTTTCGGTCCACTCCGTATAATTTCCCTCATCGTTTGCCTGCACCAATACACCGTTCAAAACAGAAGTGAACTGGTTTTTTTCCTGCGGAAGGGAGTTTAATTGCAGCAGTATCCGGTTCTTTTTGCTTTTCAGGATCGACAATGCCGTTTCGTCAAAAGCCGGAGCGATGAGTACTTCAAAAAACAGTTCATTAATAGCATGGGCAGTGGGCTCATCTATTGTTCCGTTGGTTACCAATACGCCTCCAAATGCACTCTCGGGGTCGCCGGCAAGGGCCGCCACCCAGGCTTCCGCAACGGTGGCACGTTGTGCTACACCGCAAACATTGGTATGCTTTATAATGGCGAAAGTGGTTTCACCCCCGGTCGCCGGAGCGGCAGGAAAATCAAATTCGCCGATGAGCTGTATCGCCGCGTCTACATCTACCAGGTTATTATAAGAAAGGTCTTTGCCGTTTAATTGGGTAAACAACTTGTCCGGTTGGCCGTAAAAAATGCCGGGCTGATGCGGGTTTTCGCCGTAGCGCATCGCTTTGGGATTGGTTTCAGAGTGTAGAAAATACTCTACAAAGGAGCCATCGGTGTGGAAATAGTTGGCTATCGCCACATCGTAGTGCGCCACTATATCGAAAGCTTTCGCCGCGAAGGACTTTCTCTGCTCAACAGTGGTTTCGCCATTTTGCGATTGCAGTAAGGAGGTTAACGCGGCGTATTCTTTTTTGGCGGCTACTACCAGCACGTCTTTAAAGTTTTTTGCTGCGGCGCGGATCATCGAAGGTCCGCCGATATCAATTTTTTCGATAACAGCCGCTTCATTCAGTGCGCCGCCGGTAGCCTCGGCTTTTTCCCGCTGTTCTGCCAGGGTTTGTTCAAAAGGGTAGAGATCTACAATTACCAGGTCAATTTCGGGGATTTTGTATTGAGACATTTCCTGTATATCGCTCTCCAGATCTCTTCTGCCTAAAATACCTCCAAATACCGATGGGTGCAGGGTTTTAACACGTCCGCCTAAAATAGAAGGATAACTGGTGAGGTTCTCTACCGGTACCACGGCAATGCCCAGGTCTTCTATGAATTTTTGGGTGCCGCCGGTAGAATAAATGGTAATGCCGAGACGTGCGAGTTCTTTTACAATGGGTTCCAGCCCGTCTTTATAGAAAACTGAAATCAGTGCCGATTGAATTTTTTTCATCTGTATTTCATGTTGAAAAATGTAAATAATAGTTGGTTCCTTTAAAGATTTGAGGCGCAAAAGTACGTTAATACAGGTTCATTACAAAAGCTCCGTCTGTAGAAACATCGTGACAGGGTATACCCAGCGCCTTACAATCCTGTTTCCAGTAACCTGCTTTTCCGGCAGCAACGGAGCCATCAATCACTACCTGCCGGGTGCTCACCAACCCGCTCAGCGTGTGCATATATATTTTTGGGTTGCCCGAAAGAATGAGGAGATCCACTTCTATAGGCGTATCGGAGGTTTTCCTTACCGGGGCATCAATCCTTAGTATTCTTTTATTGCCGAACAGGAAAGTATTCGCTGCCCCGGATAAATCATAAAGGCTATCCGCGTGCTGTACCCGGTAAAAAATCTCGAGGGGTTTAATCACGTAATTGTTCAGCGGCGGATCTTTTAAAGTTTCGGGAGGAGCGATAAGAATATATTTTCTCCCCGAAATAAAGGCAAGTGCCGGGTGCCTGCCGACATCGCATACCACCAGTTTTTTTTGTCTTTCGGCTTGTAAAAAGGAAAAACTTCGGACAGTTCCGAAAACCAGGAGCGCCGCTGCGGCCACCCATAAGCCCTTTTTATTTTTTTCTACCAGCCAAAAGACGGTGGCTGCAATTATGGCCAGCATCAGCCAGCCCTGAAACGCATTGATTTGTATACCGCTCCATAACGCAAAGGGAAAACCTTCCATCATTTCAATAAAGCTGTTCAGCCACCATATTAACCCGTTCAGCAGGTTACCCACAAGGCTGGCCAGTATTTTTGCCGGGGAAAGAATAACGAGCAGAAGGGTACCGGCCAGTACAAGGGTGGAAACCGGCACTACTACCAGGTTGTTCAACAAAAAATAAACGGGGAACTGGTGAAAGTAATACATTGCCACGGGCGTGGTAAGAATTTGCGCGGCAATACTTACGGCTGCGAGGCGCCAAATGCCATCCAGTATTTTATTTTTTACAAAAAGCAGATTGTAAACGGGCCGATAAAAAACCACAATGCTTAGTACCGCCATATAAGACAACTGAAAACCCACATCCCAAAGCCAGTAGGGGTTGTAGCAAAGCTGAAAGAAGGCAGCAGCTCCTAATATATTATAAATAGCCACCTGACGGTTAAGGTGCGTACCCACGGTAATAAACGTAAACATCACCGCCGCCCGTGCAATAGAAGCAGCCCCGCCGGTAATAAAGCAAAACCCCCAAAGAATCAGCAGTACCCCTGCCGGATGCAGCCATTTTGTTGCTTTTCTTTTGAGCAGGGGTTGCAGCAGCAAATTCACTATCCAATACAATAATGCCAGGTGCATCCCCGATACGGCAATTACATGTACTACCCCTGTGTTGGTATAGGATTGCAGCAGAGCCTTATCCAGGTCGTCCTTGTAACCTATCAGCATCGCTTCGGCCAGGCCCTGCTCCTTTTTACCCTTAATATTTCTCCGGATGGCATCCAGTACATGGTTACGTGTATGTTGTAGCAGGCGCTTGTACCAGGGAAACCGATTGTCCGGTAGTAGCTGGTAATCTTTATCGGTTAAGTAAACCTGGTGCGTAATGCCATTGAAAAGGCAGTATCTTTTATAGTCGAACCCGCCGGGATTTCCATTGTTTTTAATGGGCTGCAGGCGGCGGTTAAATACGATCTGGTCGCCGGCCCGCAACCCCTGCTTTAGACTGTCTTTTTTAAAATATAGCAGGATCCGTCCCGTAACGGGATGGTTTATATTTTTATCGGCCCGGTAATTTACTTCGGCTTCGGCTTTGTAAGACCGGTTCTTTACAACGGGATCTTCGGTGAGGGTTACGGTTAAGAGCTGCCCTTGGCGGTATTCGTGTCCGAACCACAACTGCCGGTTTCTTACATCATGAGCAAATACGAGAATGGCTCCTCCCGCCAGTGCGCTTACCATTAAAAGCAATCCCTGTAGCGGACTCCAACGTAATTTTTGGTAAATAGATGCACGGCTTAAAGCAATATAGGCAGCGAATACCGCCGACAAAATGCTTATCCATAAAAACAGTTCTGCCTGTAAATGCCATTGCATGAATATACCGCCGGCAAGGGGCAGTAATAGCCTGAGGATCGGGTGTTTTTTCAAAAACATAGGTGCGCAACTTGTTTAGCTTTCCCAAAGGTTACAGCTACTAAGATACGAAATAACGCTT
>JBEBUZ010000104.1:0-10171 GCA_040393015.1 Paraniabella yanshanensis | reverse complement strand
GGGCAGCTTCTTTTCTTCTTACCGCACTGATCTCAACGGCATTTAACTGTACAGAGCCCGCCTGCCCGGGGGTCATCGTGGCAATGGCTATCTCCCAGCCTTTTTGAAACAACAGGGATAAGGTTCCCCCACTCAGTATCTCCGCATCATCAGGATGCGCCATCAGGCATAAAACTGTTTTACCGCTCATTAGGTGTCATTTCGGCTTTATAAAAAGGTTTACCATAAAATAATATAACAGGCCAGGTACACAAGCGCTACCAATCCAAGCCACAGCCTGACAGATTGCCACCAGGGCCGCTGTTGCTCCCCTTCAGGCAATCGTAACAGTTTGCGCGTCCATAAATAGGATTTGATCTCCTGTATTGACCTTGGCTTTGTGAACAAGCTCACGGTGATCATTATAAGCGCACAAAAAAACTGTGTGATGCCACCTGTTACATAAAAGTTGGTAAGGCTATACGCCGCAATTGTTTCTGAAGAAAATATACCAGGAATGAAAATAAGCTGTATAAACGCTCCCAAGGGTATACCCACCGCCATTACCGACAAGGCAGCGGCAGGAGTAGCCCTTTTCCAAAACATGCCAAATAAAAAACAGGTAGCTACCGGTACCGCCAGGTAAGTGGAGAGTGACTGGAAGTACAAAAATATTCCTCCGAAATTTTCTATAACCGGGGCATATAAAATACTGAATACCATCAAAGCCAGTGTTGTAATCACCCCTACTTTTACCAGCTTCTTATCGGTGGCTTTTTTGTTGATCCATTTCTTATACACATCGTAGGTAAATAAAGTAGAAATAGAATTCAGAAAAGCGGCGGTGGTAGACATAACGGTGGCCAGCGTCCCTATTAGCACTAACCCTTTCAGCCCAACCGGTATTAAATTATTAATTAACAAGGGATATACGTTGTCGATCTCTTCTGAAGATACACTAAACTCAGCATGCCCTGTAGAAGCCAGTGCCCGCGCGATCATCCCGGGAAAAATCTCAATAAAGGGACGAAACAATACAAAAACCGCTGCCAGCACAATGGCCATTCGCACGTCCCACTCGCTTCTTGCACCCAGCCCTCTTTGCACCAGCGACTGGTTGATACAGGAGTAGAACAGTTGGAGGTTAAACAAAGAGAAAAGAACAGCATGCCAGGGCATAACCGGGGTATCCATAGGCTGCATCAGGTGAAACCCGCCGGGCGCATGTTCTACTATATCGCCCCATCCATTATTTAGTTTTAGATAGGCAAGTGCAAACAGGATGGCACCGGCCAGGAAAACCAATACAAAATCGAAAAGAGCCGCGTTGATAACAAACTTCATTCCACCATACATCGTGTAGGCGCCGGCTACCAGCCCCAAAATTAAAACACCCAGCCAAACGGGCACGCCGAATATACCCTCGAAGAGTTTGGCGCCTCCGTATAATATTACCGACAGGTTAAGAAGTATATAGCTTAACAAGAGTAATACGCTGAATATATTCTGGCTTTTTACATCGAACCGGGCGCCCAGATACTGGGGCATGGTCATGATATTATTGCGCAGGTACAATGGAAAAAAGAAAAAGATTAACGCGCTGTAAACAACGATGGCAATGAGATAGGAGTTGACCAGGGGCAAACCTACCATATAACCCATCCCGTTCATTCCTATCAATTGTTCGGGATTTAAGCCGGAAGCAACATACGCGGCTCCAATGGCCCAGAAGGGCAGGGTCCCCTTAGAAATAAAATATCCCGCAGCCGTTTTCTTTTTGCCCCTGCCGGATATAAACCCAATCAGGAATATTACTAAGAAATAAAAAAGAATTGCGCCAATATCAAAAGAGTTCCAGCTCATCCCTATTTAATTTGCTTTTTGATTTTAAATACCTGTGAACCCGGGTGAAGCGGGCGACCCTGTCCTTCCAGTAAAAACTCACCGTTCACTCCCTGGGGAAGGGCAACGGATACATCATACTCATTATTTTTATTCAGCGTCATTTTTAAGTGTATTAATCCCTCCGGATGCGGCACTTTAACATCCAGATACTTTAAATTACCTGGATCGGGTTGTACCAACACAGTTTTAAAGCCCGGACTTCCCGGTTTTATCCCCGCTATAAATGCGAGCAAATCGTAATTGGGGCTAGCGCTCCATGCATGGCAATCGGAGCGCGTGGGCTCGGGGGTTTCGGCAAAAGTGGTTAGCCCGAGGTCGAGCATTTGTTTCCAGTGCACCAGGCCATCGAGGTAATCCTGGCCCAAATTCAGTTCGTCCATCACCCTGTTAAGATAAAAACGGAAATAGTAAGTACAGGGAATAATGGCCTCCGTATTCGTCATTCTTTTGAAAAGGCTCTTAGCTTCAGTGTTTGAAAACAAGCCGCAAAGAATGGCCAGCGCCTGCGTATGCTGGCTAAAAACATTCTGGCCCGGGGCGTCCTGAAGCATCCGGCGCTCTTTATCCCAGGAACTGGCCATAACAGCAGACAACACCTGCTCTGCCTGGTGCTGGCATTGTTTCGCACGCTCCTCCTGGTCGAAATAGGCAAATATTTTTTCCGCCAACTGAAGCGTATAAGCGTACTGGAGGCTGATAAGCGTTGTTTCACCCTGGTAACCGTTTTGTGGCACCCCACCGATTGGCTTATGCGGACTCCACTCCCCAAAAGACCAGTCAACGAAATTCCACCAGGACATATTATCCAGCAGGTTCCTGCTGTTCAGATGCTGATCGTACCAGTTTAGCACATTGCCGATCTGATGCAGATATTGTTTAATAAAGGCTTCATCGTCCCGGTGCATCCAGTAATCGTAAATCATCGAAACCCAAATAAGAGAAAACGTGGGGATGATCTGCATCCTGCCCGAAGGATAGCGGCTTTGGGTAAGCCCGTTGGGTAACTGCGATTGTGCAAACTGCCGGATAGCGTTGCGCATTAAACGATCATCACCCGAAACATACAGCGAGATCAATGCCTGTATCCGCGTATCGCCAACATACTGTAACTGCTCGTAATACGGACAGTCGTAGTAGGTTTCACCCGCACACAAACGTGCCGTTCTCCAGCCCGTCTCCCATATATCGCGAACAAAGGGATGATCGATTTTTATTTGCGCCAGTTCCTGAAAAGGATACGCGGTATAAATGCCATCAAAGTTTTCTATTTCCAGCGCTTCCGATGCGGTTTGTATATCTAATTCCACATACCGGTAAGTTCTGAACCAAAGCGTTGTAAACTCCCGAAACTCACCCCCGCCCACTGTCCACTGATCTTTAAATGCCTGTTTTATTTTTTTCCCGGTTATTTCCTGACGGTTCCCCTTCTCATTATTTTCATCATAAAGCGCTTCGGCGTACTCCAGTTGAATTCGGGCGCCTTTGCCGTTGCTGACCGTCATTCTTGGATATGCGTTTGTAAGTACACGATTGTCTAAGAGAATCCGACAACGGGTATTGGCCGGTATTACCCAATTTAATTTCTCCCGAACTTCGGGCGAAAGCCGAATATTCTCTGTGCGAACAACTTTCTGAAACTTTACCGTATCGCTATCCATAAACGGTATTGGCCGGGGTGTTAGTTGCCAGTCCCAGCTTCCAAAAACACCTGCCGGTATCCCGTTTCCCACCATTCCTGCATTCTGCCACAATGAATCATCAAAGTACACCGATTCCCAATTAAACGGATGTAAGGAAGCGTCAAACGAATCTCCTGGCCCCACAACGGTTCCCGTTCCTGCCTGTGCAAGCGGCTTAAACGCCATATCCCTGGTCACCTTCCAGGAAGTATTGGTATTGACCAGCGATTCGACTGAGCCCTCGCCCTGTATAATCAACCCGGTTTTTACAGACATTTGCGCATGCGGCATATAACTACCCATGTTCCAAACCTGTACCGCCAGTTGATTCTTCCCTGTTTTTAAAAGGGGGCCAATGTCTATTGATTCGTAGAACCAATGGTTGGGATCCGACCGGGCTGGCCCTTCCAGGATACGCCTGCCGTTTACAAACAAACGATACCGGTTGTCGGCCGATAAATGAATAATAAATTCTGGTGCCGGCGTGTGTAGCTCAAATGATTTTCGGAACAGGAACACGCCATAATCCCTGGCATTGGCCGAAGGATGCAAAATCCATTTTGCATCCCAGATCTGTTGGTTCCATTTGTTATCTGCTTTCGGCCATACCTGTCGTTGGGCCCATGAATCGCAGGTCCCTATCAAAATGAAGACCAGCGCCAGCAACAGATGATTTTTTTTCGTGATCATATTAGAATGGCCCCTTATCTTTTACAGAGACAGCATTTTTCCCGGTGCCGGGCATTTCTCCTCTGATGCCATGCCCCGGCAACTTTTGGCCGTTTTTTACATCATACCAGTCTGCAGTAAGTTGCAGAGGTTCTGTGTCCGCGGTTCTTTTCTGCCACTGTACCATCACGGATCGAAGCCTCTCAAGTTTACGGGCATAAAAGGAGTCGGCCACCAGGTTTTTTATCTGGTAGGCATCAGCGCTTAAATCATAAAGCACTTCAGCGGAAGGAAGCTGAAATAGATATCTTTGCAAATCATTATCGTTCAGCTTACCGGTACCTAACCGGTCTCTCAATTGGATAAAAGAAGGGCTTGTTACCACATCTAACGGACCGTAAACCGGCCTGTCTGCCCGTTTGTTTACAATATACATATACTGCTTGTCCCGGACCATTCGCTGATAGCCTTCGAAATCGTGCCAGTTTTGCTCGCAAAAAATATAGTTTCGAAAAGAAGCCCCGGGGTTGTTAAGCAAATAGGAAAATGACATTCCTTGGAAATCCGAGGCCGTTTCACCGCCTGCGAGCTGCAGCAGTGTTGGCGCAATATCTATGCTGGACACCAGGGCATCCGAAACTACAGATGTGTTTTTTAGACCGGCAGGCCAGGAAACAATCAACGGTGTTTTTACTCCCTGATCCGTAAGATGCCCTTTTGAGCCCGGAAATGACCGGCCATTATCGGACAAAAATACAATCACCGTATTCTCATATATGCCCAGTTCCTTCAGCCGCTGAATAAATGCTCCCACAAACCGGTCGAGGCGGGCCACTTCATCATAATAAGCGGCAAGGTCTTTCCGGGTGCTGCTGTCGTCATTTAAATACGCCGGCAGGCTGATCGTTTGAGGATTGTGCACTTTTTCAGATGCATTGAGCTGCCAGTTTCGGTGAGGATCTACCGCAGACAACCAAAAGAAAAAGGGCTTTGTATCATCTCTGCTGTTTAACAGGGATAACCAGGTAGCTTCGCCTCCCGGCCCGTTTTGCTCCCGGTTTACAAACAGGGTATCATAAGCTCTCCGGGTATTTTTACCTTCGTGAAATTTGCCCGACAGACCCGTATAATATCCCGCTTTGCGCATCAGCTCGGGAAAATAAACAAGGCTGGCCGGGGCTTCGGTATGAAGTTCTGCCGCTCCTGTATTATGCGGGTACCGGCCGGTAAGTATACTGATCCTGCTGGGGCTGCAGGAGCTTGCGGTAACATAAGCGTTCCGGAACCGGATGCCTGAACGAGCCAGCTGATCAATATTAGGCGTTTTTATATCCCCGTTCCCGTAGCATCCCAGGTCATCCCAGTTCAGGTCATCGGCTATGATCAATGCTATGTTTGGCTTTTGTAGCGATGCCGGTTGAGGTATGCCCGTTAGCTGCATATTCCGGAATTCCATTTCCGAATCAAAAGTGCCCGGCATTTCCCATCCAAACACAAAGCTGGTTAATGCAAGATCTTCAAATTGTGAATTTTTCAGATACCCTTCTTTTTTCCCCGCGCGAAAGGCTTCCCACAAATGTGGCAGCAGGTCGCAGTTCATCGTATGCCAGTTTGTAGTATCATTTCTAAAAGACCCCGACCAGAGCGCTTGCCCGCCCGGGCCGTAAACAAATGTGTTGGTCACCGTTTTCTTAGTGCCTGCATCTAAAAAAGCGGTTTCCGAACGATAATCCCAGCGATAGTCGTAAACCGGCAGGCTCAGGATAATCTTTTCCTTGTTATATCCCGGCGAAGTTTTGTTTTTATTTTGTAAAAAGAACTGAATAATCAGCTGGGAAGTGTGCAAATTATCTTTCATGTCTTTTCCCAGGTAATTCCTGGTAAAAAGGTGCTTTCCTTCTATATGGAAGGGAATAGCGGAAAACCTGCTGACAAACATATCGGGCTCAAAATTTTGAGCGAGGTACAAATGCGGCCAAGGTTCAAAGAATCGCCTCGGTCGCTTCCCATATTCAACCGCCCCGTTTATCCGGAGCGAAAACCGGTTTCCTTCATAGATCGAAACAGATTTGGCACTATCTGCAAAATGAACGCCTTTTTTATTTTTCGTTCGAATACCCTTAGCCAAATCGAAACGACTTCCCCATTGTGCTACTTCCCAAAGCGGATTTACAGTTTCCGTTAACGTTCGTACACTACCACTCTCTATCCTCATCCCCTGTTTAGGCTTTAAAAAAAGCAGCCCTTTTTCAAAGCCGGGATCTTTTAATAAAGGTACCGGTTTCACCGTTTCCGTCTGGGCAAAACTCAACTGGCTGTGGAATAAAAAAAGGAGCAACCAGCTTAGCTTACCCAGGGCGTTACACATATTTTTCACTTTTATCATTGATTGCTGGTTAAAGCTATTCATAACCTTTCTTTTCAAAAGTTTTTGCAATAAACTATCCGAACCCCAGACAACTTTTTTTCTATTTTATCTGCGTCCTGCCATTAGCGCTACTCGTAGCCGTCATTCTGCTCAAGCGAGCTTATTTCAATCTCGTTTCTGGGAATCGGCAACCATATTTTATAGGGCTTGAAGTTCTGTTTTATTGCAGGAACATTGGTGTTGTAAAATCCCAAATCGGAACTCAGCTTCAATAATTCAGATTCAAAACGGTTAAAACGGATCAGATCTATCCGCCGCCAGCCTTCAAAACACAGCTCCCTGGAACGTTCGTCTATCAGCTCGTCCAAGAAACTTGCTTTTTTATACGCATTGTTTAAGGTAGTTAAGGCTGCTTCCTGCGGAACAACTCTTTCACGAACCTGGCTGAAAATTTCACGCGCTGAAGATTCGTTTCCAAAATGCTCCAAAATTTCTGCCTGTAAAAGTAAAATATCGGCATACCGAAGTAAAGACATATCGCCCGAAGAGCTCGCTACCTGGATGGTCTTACCAACCGGGTCTCTCATCCGGAACTTACCAATGCTATAATTGCCAGTCTTAGGATTGGTCATCACCTGGGGCACGTAATAGGGCACGCCCTCAATCGTTTCCTTTGCGCTACCGGCCGGCATTGTTCCGGTCAGGTTTTGAGACCGGCGCGGATCAGCAGCATTATATTTATGAAACATTTCGCCCAAAGGCCGGAGCGCTCCCGATCCACCACCGGTAACCGCCGTAGCACCTGTGGGTAACAGGAAGTTTACCCATAAATTATAGTTGCCGTCAACCGCGCTCGTACTTCCCTGGATGGAGAATAAAGATTCCTGGTATTGAAAGGCCTGTGTTGTTTCCCTGAAAAGATAATCGTAGCGATCGATCAGCTTAAACTCGCCTTCGTTAATAATGGCATCAGTAAGCTGTTTCGCGCTGGTGTACATCTGGTTTACATCAACCCAGTCGAACTTATTAAGGCCCAACGACAAGCCCGCTCCTGTACCATATTTTTTACAACTTGCCAGATAGGTATACACTTTTGCCAGCATGCCTGCAGCGGACCACTTATTGGCTCTTTCACGGCGCGATGCGCGTTGCGGAAGCAATTGGTACGCTTCTGTGTAATCCTTAATAATCTGCCCATATACTTTTTCCAGCGGCTCGCGCTGTGCATTAGGGTCGTGCAAATAGTTGGTGTAAACCGGCACTCCGCCAAATATTTGTGCGGTGTACATATAATAAAGAGCCCTTAGGAAAAGCGCTTCGCCCTTTATCTCTTGTTTTCTGCTTTCGGGCATTGATACCTTATCAATGTTTGCGAGCAAATAATTGGTACGGTTAATACCTGCAAACATGAAGAACCATGTTGTATTTAACGATTGTAACTGGGAGGTTACCGTAAGCAAGCCGTATTGCGAAAGATTTACATCCGCATACCCATCCCTTGTTACGCATTCGTCATTTCCACCGCATAAAATATACTGGAGGTTTTGCCGGAAGCTTCCGCCACCGCCTGTTCCCTGCACAGACGGCGTATTTAAGAGGCTGTAGCATCCGGTTAAGGCCAACTCTGCGTCCTGCGCAGTTTCATAAAACTTATCTACCGAAGTAAAAGAGTAAGGCCTGGTATCGAGATATTTCTTACAGGATGTTATGGATAGAATTACGGTACAAAATATTGCAGTGAGTATAAATATTCTTTTCATAATCTTACATTTTTAAGTTAAAAGGACGCCGTTATGCCGAGTAAAACAGATTTTGACCGTGGATAGGAAACCCTTTCAAAGCCGGGCATCATCGGGTTGCCCGAATTAATTTCGGGATCAAAACCCGAATACCTGGTAAACGTAAATAAATTGGATCCTGTGAGGTACAGGCGTATACTGTTAATACCTTTATCTTCCAGCCATTTATTTTTTAACTGGTATCCCAGAGAAGCGGTTTTAAAGCGCAGCCATGAAGCATCCTCAACGTAGTAACTGGAAGTGAGATTGGCCGTGGTATTAAGGTTGGCCGTGGTACCATACTCATTAGTGGGGTTCTCCGGGGTCCACCGGTTGAACCAAAGATCACTGCTCATATTCATCCAGGTACCGGGAAAGGCCCCGCCGAGGCGATATAGCGGCTCATTGAATACCTGGTTGCCGTAAAAATATTCGAAGAAGAAAGAAAGATCAAAGTTCTTATACTGTAAATTATTAGAGATCCCTCCGAAATATTTTGGTGCGCTTCGGCTGATAACGGTCCGGTCGCCATCCACTGTGATGTTATTATCCCCATCCAGGTCCCTGAACTTAAATGAGCCGGGCTTTACCGCCACACTTTGAACCGCCACCACACCTTCTTTAAGTACATAGGTCCGGTTTGCGTGTGGGATATTTGGGTCGCTGTTATTTTGCCAGGTAAAATCATCAATCTGGTATACCCCGTCAAAAATGTATCCGTATGCGGTACCAATTTGCTCTCCCACAATTACCCGCCCGATATTTGTAATCCATCCTCCGGCAAGTGTTACAGGTATAAAATCAACATTGCCAAGCTTGGTTACCCTGTTGCGATTGGTGCTGATATTAAAATCTGTTCCCCACCTGAAATTTGTTTTGTCAATATTTACGGTTGACAGCTGTATTTCAATCCCCTTATTGGTCATCCTTCCAAAATTTCTCCATTCCGTAAAATAGCCGGTTCTGGAAGGTACATTAAGGGGGAGCAGCATATCCCGGGTTTCCTTGTAGTAAATATCTGTGCTTAAGACTATGCGATTTTTGAACAGACCAAGATCCAAACCAAGATTGGCCTGACCCGTGCTTTCCCACTTCAGGTCGGGGTTAGACCGTGATGCCGGCGCCAGTCCCAGTTCTCCGCCGTAAAAGGCATTTTCCACCCGGGCCATATACCTGAAAGAAGGAATCCGTTCATTACCGATTACACCGGCACTGGCACGCAGCTTCAGATCGCTAACCAGGTTACTGTTCTTCAGAAAAGATTCTTCACTCATACGCCAAGCGTAAGCCAGTGACGGGAATTGGCCAAAACGATTACCCGGACCAAATTTATCTGAACCGTCAATCCTATAAGTAAATGTCAGTAGATGTTTGTCCAGGATATTATAGTTGGCCCTGGCAAAATAAGAAAGGCGCCGGTTGCCATCTCTTGAAGACTGCACTCTTTTTAATACACTGCCCTTAGAAATATCATTAATCCCGGTAGCTTCATCTTTAAAGTTCCCCATTTCGGTAAGCGAGTTTTCGAACTCATATTTGAACACTTCAAACGCGCCCATAGCATTTAATACATGCCTGTTCCGAAACTTCTTGTTATACGTCAACTGGTAAGTATTAGACAAAGAATACGCCTGCTGGCCCTGAATTACAGCCCGCCCATTGTCAAAGGCACCCCAGCTGGTCAGGTTTCCATAAAATTCTTTTCCTTTTGAACTGGAGTACATTCCGCCCAGGTTTGCCGTAAACTTCAACTCGGGAAGTATCTGGTAGTTCAAATACGTAGAAAAGTTATT
>JBEBUZ010000103.1:0-10607 GCA_040393015.1 Paraniabella yanshanensis | reverse complement strand
ATTGAGTGTACCCGGGAAATACTGGAAATATACAGCGATCAGAAAATATTGATGTTAACGGGTTATGATGATATTGAATTGATAAGAGAAGCCTTGCGTGTTGGCGCTACCGGTTACGTGCTGAAAAATGTGGGCAAGGACGAGCTTCAGAAAGCCATTAAAACCGTATCAGGAGGAACCCGGTTCTTAGATGGCCACGTGCAGGACAAAGTGATCCGGTCTTTCATAGATGATGAAGGCGGCAGGGTAGAGGAAGCTCCCCGGCAAAGCCTGCTCTCCAAAAGAGAACAGGAAGTGCTGAAAATGATTGCAGAAGGGAAAAAAAGTGCTGAAATTGCCGAACTGTTGTTTATAAGCATTAATACTGTAGACACCCACCGTAAAAATATAATCGCCAAGTGCGAAGTAAAGAACACGGCGGAGTTAGTTTCTTTTGCGAATAAAAACGGACTAATTTAGAGAACTGAGGGGGAGAAAAATAGAAATAAAAGTGCCATTTTCTGGCGATGTATCAATAGACAGGGTTCCATTTAACATTTGTACACGCGATTCTACGCTCGTGAGGCCAACACCATTCTTCGTTTCCCGCAGGTTAAAACCCTTTCCATCGTCTTCCACGGAAATCATTAACGCATTATTGTGCGTGATTAATTGCAGCGATACTTCCCGGGCATCGGCATGCTTCACAACATTGGTAAGCAATTCCTGTATCATCCGGAAGATATTGATCTTGGCATTCTCGCCAAAATGGTTACTGGTTATTTTTCGATAATAATTAAACCTGATTTGCGGTACTGCAGTTCTGAACTGGCCTACCAGTTCTTCAATGGCCGGATACAGGCCCAGTTTGCTAAGGGTTTTGGGCATGAGGTTGTGAGAAATATTCCTGATATCCTCGTAAATCCGGTCTACCTCCTTCATGAGCCCGTTAATATTGTCTTTTTTTTCATCGGCGATAGCATCTTTTAATACATGAAGCCGCATTTTTAGCGCCGACAGGGCCACACCACTGCCGTCGTGTAATTCCTGGGCTATCCGCTGGCGTTCATTTTCGACTCCTGTCAGCAAAGTGCGCATGTTTTTCTCTTTTTGAATGGCCAGCTTTTCAATCATCATACTATTTTCTTCGTACAGGCGTTTTAGCCTTTTAATAATCAGCCAGAATACAATGACCGACTCCCACAGCACCGACCATAAAAGAAAATTGGGCGGATGGATGGTTTCGATATAAACGGGCGCAATAGCTTTGAAAAAAGTTTCTGCATTGATAACCCCAAAAGGGCGAAGACATAATTGCAGGATGCTTATGGCATGAGGCGTAAAACCGATAATAAACCAGATAGCATCTGATTTTAACGTTTTTTGTCGGAGAGAAAGTCCGGCCACACCAAATACACATAGTCCGGAAAGTATAAATTGTACCGTGTTCACTTCAACGAGGAAGACCGGTAAGGTTTTATTGAGCAGCATCATTGCTCCTATCAGCATTTCGAAAAATAAGGCCGAAAATGCAAGGCCGATCAATATCCGGTCGAAGAGAATGGTTTTGGCGCTTGTATTGAAATATTTCCTGATAAACAGCAAACCGAATAGCTGGTAAATATTTGCGATCAGAAGGATGGAAGCATTCTGGAACGCCGGATCTTCGGGCCATAGATTTTTAAATCCCAGGCCCACCTCGGCGTAAATATACAGAAACCCGAAAAGGGCATATATAAAAAAATACCAGTGATACCGCTGCCGGGTCAGCAATATGGCAATACCTATCAGAAACAGAAAACTGATATTAATAATAAAAAAAGAGCTGAGGTATTTGGTTTCCGAGACCTGGTAAGCGTTTCGCCCATCCCTGGTCCAGGCCAGCAGCCGAAAATCGCCCGAAACCGTGCCCACATCGATGTCGGCCACCCAGGATACCGTTTCCCCGGGCGACAGTGTAAGCGGACACTGGAAGTTGGGATGAATAAGCGGGCGCTGGTTAAAGTTGAACAATGCCCCCGTTATTGTGCTGTCCGATGGTTGAGGGCCGGTTATATAAAAACTCACCTGGTGGAGAAAGG
Organism: Paraniabella yanshanensis; assembly: GCA_040393015.1. Lineage (GTDB taxonomy): Bacteria > Bacteroidota > Bacteroidia > Chitinophagales > Chitinophagaceae > Niabella > Niabella yanshanensis_A. The sequence goes on along the minus strand of JBEBUZ010000103.1, from coordinate 8,547 downwards.
GATTAGTGAGTTCAACGATCAGGTCTACTTTCGTAGTATCGATATTCTTAAAGAAATATTGTACCCGGTTGCGTTTTGAACCAAGAGGTAGATTATACTGTCGGGAAAGCAGGATATGTTTACTTTCCCTGGTGAGGAAAGTCGTATCTCCCATCGCCTGGGGCGTGTGACTTTGAATAGCCAAATGGGTCTTATGGGCATGACCGGGGAAAAACAGAACTGCTGACAGTACCATTACTGCAACCAGGAATAATATAGCCCGCCGGCGACACATGACTACAAATTACTACGAATGTTTCCAAATGCCATCGTTATTTTAAAAATACCCGAAAATGGTGAGTAAGGATTTTGTGCTTTGATTGGCGGAACTGCTTCTATTTTATCACTACTTCTTTTATTGTTTGGCTTCCGAGGGCTTCATTAACTCTCTCCGCAATTTTTTTTCTTTGGTAGATGAGTTCGTTTTTTAAAGGAGCAACAGTGGTGTATACAAATAACTTATCGCCTATGATCTGGATCTTGTCGGTATAGCGGGCTACTGTTTTACCCATAATATTTTCCCAGACAGCATCGATTTGTAATGCCTGTAAATCGCCGCGCAACCTGCTTTTTTTCAGGAACTCGTTTAATGCTTCCGCTAATGAATACTCTGCCATGTAATTTATTAATACGGTTAAACCCGTTTTACAAATATATTAAATCAAACTCGCTGTTCAGATTCCGGAGGTGTTGCATCAACCTGTTTTCATTGGTGTCGGTAATAAAAACCTGACCCTTGTTTTCGTTGCACACTTTTTGTAACAGATTGCTTATCCGTTCTTCATCGAGCTTTTCAAATACGTCGTCGAGCAGTAAAAAGGGGGTCATTTTTTTTTCAGACCGGATTATTTCCAACTCGGTTAGTTTAAGGGCAAACAGGAGGCTTTTCCGTTGCCCCTGCGAGGCCATATTTTTAAAGGGCTGACCTCTTAACTGTAAAACGATGTCATCGCGATGGATACCCGCGGTTGTTCGCGAAAGCGCTTTGTCCTTATTTTCCGTAGCTGCGAGCAATTCGTCGAAGGAGGTTTCAAAAAGACGACTATCGTAGAGAATAGAAAGATTTTCTTCCTTTTGAGCAATTTCGGTATACAGTCTTTTCACCCTGGGCAGAAACGAAACCAGGAACTGACTTCTTTTTTCGAAAATATAATTCCCCGGAGTTATCAGTTGCCCGTTGAGGATTTGAAGCAGGGCGTCATCGGTGCGTCCTGTTTCGGCGGCTGATTTCAAAAGCGAATTTCTCTGCTGTAATACCTTGTTATACCGGATGAGGTTTTGCAGGTACTCTCCATCGAGCTGGGAGAGGAGAGCATCCAGGAAATTGCGCCGTTCTTCGCTTCCACCAGTTATTAAAACGGCATCATCGGGTGCAATAACCACACAGGGATACCGGCCAATATGCCGGGAAAATTTTTCGTAAGATTCATCGTTGACAAGAAATTCTTTCTTACCATTCTCCCTCAGGATACAGGTAGCTGTTTCTGCCTCTTCATTTCTAAGCAACTGTCCCTCAATCCTGAACCCTTTAGCGCCATGTTGTACATTCACAGCGTCGGAATGGCTGAAATAACTTTTCGTGAAACAGAGGTAATGAATGGCATCGAGCAGGTTGGTTTTGCCGACCCCGTTTTTTCCGCAAATGCCCGTTACCCGGGTGTTAAATGCAAAAGCCTTATTTGTATAATTTTTGAATTGCAGAAGCGATATGGACCGGAGCGTGAGCATCCCCGCAAAAATAGTCTTTTTGATCAGGTATTATTGCCCGTCCATTTTTGATGCAGCGCCATTACCTGTTGTATTACCGACCGGCTGCCGCTATTGTCGATGATAAAATGGCAGCGGCTCATTTTTTCATCTTCATCCATTTGTTTGTCTATCCGGGCCATGATCTTCTCCCGGGTCATTCCTGCACGGGAGAGCACGCGCTGAATACGCAGTTCTTCCGGCGCCCATACCCCTATTATATAATCCAGTAACTGGTCGCTCCCGCTTTCAAATAGTAAAGCGGCTTCCTTAATGGCATATGCGGCCTTCTGACGACTGAACCAATGGATAGAATCCTGCACCGTAGCAGGGTGGGTGATGGCATTTAGCTGCTGTAGTTTTTTTTCATTGTTGAACACTACAGAAGCGAGCCAGGCCCCATTGAGGCGCCCTTGCTGGTAACTCTCTTTCCCAAAGGCATCGGTAATTTGCCGGATAAGGGTCTCATCGGTTTGCATAAGCCTTTTTGCAGCACTGTCGGCATCGTAAACGGGGATATCGAGTGTTGAAAAGATTTTGGCAACAAGTGATTTACCACTGCCAATGCCGCCTGTAAGACCAATTTTTAACATGATTCAACAACCAGAATTCAGGAATGCACTGCACTGGCTTTGGGCGAACCTTTTAAGCGGGTTATTTTGAAGCTGTTGCAGCCTTGTTCAGTTGATTGGTCCACTCCAGGCTAAGTGCAGATCTTTCGATTTTAATATAATTGCCCGGGCTTACTTCAATGCTTAAAGTACCGTCTTCGTTTATTTGCTGAATTTTACCGTGAATACCGGCAATCGTTACTATTTTATCTCCTTTTTGCAGGTTTTCAATAAACTTTTTCTGGTCTTTGGCTTTTTTGGCCTGGGGACGAATAAAAAATAACCAAAAAACCAATATCATTCCCACCAGGAAAATGAGTTGAAAAGAACCGGCGCCGCCCTGGGCTTGTAAAATGTAATTTGTCATTATTGAGTTTATATCTTTTAAAAGTATTAGTTTACCACGTTAACCTGGAAGCTAAGGGTATGCGTGGTAGAAGGTGTGCTGTTTGCTGTTACGGTAAGCGTTTTGGTATGTCCGCCCTCGCTCTGGCCCGTACTGTTGAAGGTAGCAATAATTTTGTCTTCGTTTCCGGGAAGAATCGGCTTTTCGGGTTTTCCGGCAACCGTACATCCGCAACCGGGTTGAACACTGGAAATGATAAGGGGTTTGTCACCGGTATTTTTTACAGTGAAGGGAATTTCAACGGTTTGTCCCAGCTTTACATCACCCACATTCTGGAAAGTAGAATCTACCCAGGCAATCGTTGTAAAGTTGGAAGAATCCCTGATGGCCTCGTTTTTCAGAGAGTCGGTCAGTTCGGTATTTGCAGTAATACCGCTGTTATTATTTTCTCCTCCGTTGCAAGCGATCAGGCCTGCTGTTACCGAAATAATTAAAAAGATACGTTTCATATTGTGCTATGGTTATTTTAATAGACCCAAGATGCGAAAGTATATTAATATTTAATAAAGTTGGAAAAGTTTTTATCAGACTTTTCTGAAATCTCTCTTCTTCAGCCTGCCCTCCTGAACGAGTTCTTTGTGGATATTGTCCAGTATACCGTTCACAAAATGACCGCTTTGAGCGGTGCTGTATTCCTTAGCCAGGTCAATATATTCATTAATAGTAACCTTGGGTGGAATGGTATCGAAATAAAGAAATTCGGCTACGCCCATTTTCATCAGCACCATGTCTAAAAGCGCTATGCGCTCCGGGTCCCAGTTTTTAAGCCTGGGCTTGATGAGGCTTAGCAGGTACTCCTCTTTATCCACAACAGTCCGGATCAATTCGGTAGCGAATTGCTCCTTATCGGGAGTGATTATCTCCCGGAAGTCAACGGACGAAGGTTTTCTGATCAATCCGGCTATTGTCTGGGCCACAAGGTCGCCATCATCATTCCAATTGCTGAAAAGTTCCTCTATATGTGAAATAAATAATTCGTTATCCAACATTAAGTTATTGAAAATGAATTCAAATATCTTTCTGTCTTCCTGCAAACTTTGTTGATTTATGCTAATATAATGGCTGTATTCCTGAGTAGTTATTAATTGAAAATATATTTTTCGGATCAGTTCCTCATCGGCAAATTGCTCCGGTTTTTCATTTTTAAAGGCCGTTTTAACCTGTTCGGATTCCAGTATATTCCAAAGCAGATTACTGCCGGCTAACTTGGTATTGACGTTCAGATCTTTTTCGCTGGGAATATATTTATGAGATTTTTTAAAAGCGTCTTTTTCTGCATAACGCGCCAGTTCTGTAAGAAAGTAAGTGGTGTATACCAGTAAGGAGCGCGATTGATTAAAATGTTGTTTAAGTGTTTTTTGGGGATCAATAGGTTTGTCGGTATCCAGGCTGGCGGTAAAAGCGTAGTGCGTCTGCATTACTTTAACCCTTATATTTCTTCTGCTTATCATTGAATCAAGAACTATTTTGAGGCGGCGAAGATAGGTTTATTAGTTGGAAGGCTGAAATCTTTAGGGGCTGAAAAATTGAAAAGCTTTGAAACTTTAGCTTTTAGTCCGCAACTTGTCAACTTGTCGTTTTTCCTCCGGGAGCATTTTCCCGGGATTTGCCAACCTGTCAATTTGTTTGTTAGCCGGCCGGATAAAAAAGTTACAAACTGAAAAAATTTCAGATTCCGTGTCTATGGCATGTTATTTACGGTACATTTGCCATCCTTTAGAATTACAGAAATCTGTAAAAAATTAAAATTTCATTAAAGAATACAATTATGGCAAAAAAAGTAACTGTTACTCCTTTACACGACAGGGTAATCGTAAAACCAGCTGCCGCTGAAGAAAAGACTGCGGGTGGCATTATTATTCCTGACACCGCTAAGGAAAAACCTCAACGCGGTACCGTGGTTGCGGCAGGGCCGGGTAAAAAAGATGAGCCGGTAATGGTAAAAGCAGGCGACACGGTATTGTACGGCAAGTATGCAGGTACAGAGATCAGCATTGATGGTCAGGATCTTTTAATTATGCGTGAGAGCGATATACTCGCTATTGTATAGCATGCTAAATTTTCGGTTCGCCCATTCGTTTTACACTTACGATTAAAGGGAGAACATTTTACATTAAAAAAGAATATTACTAAACAGTGTCATTTTGGCTAAGTGGCTGAATCGACGCATTATCAAATCAAAAAAATGGCAAAACAACTACACTTCAATATTGAAGCAAGGAATAAAATGAAAAAAGGCGTTGATGCTTTGGCAAATGCCGTTAAAGTTACCTTAGGACCTAAGGGTCGTAATGTGGTACTTGAGAAAAAATTTGGAGCTCCTGCTATTACAAAAGATGGTGTTACAGTGGCTAAAGAAGTAGAACTGGAAGACGCAATCGAAAACATGGGCGCTCAAATGGTTAAAGAAGTAGCTTCCAAAACAGCAGATATTGCTGGTGATGGTACTACAACTGCTACTGTACTGGCACAGGCTATTATTGCAGAAGGTTTGAAAATGGTAGCTGCCGGAGCTAACCCTATGGATCTGAAACGTGGTATTGATAAAGCCGTTTCCCTGGTAGTTACAAATCTTAAAGAACAGAGCCAAACAGTTGGTAACGACAGCAAAAAAATTCGCCAGGTTGCCTCTATTTCTGCAAACAACGATGAGCAAATCGGCGACCTTATCGCACAGGCTTTTGGAAAAGTAGGTAAAGAAGGCGTGATTACTGTAGAAGAAGCAAAAGGTACCGATACAACCGTGGATGTAGTAGAAGGTATGCAATTCGATCGGGGCTATATCTCTCCTTATTTCGTTACCAACAGCGAAAAAATGGAAGCAGAATTACAAAACCCGTATATCCTGATCTACGATAAAAAGATCAGTGCAATGAAAGATATTCTTTCCCTGCTGGAAAAAGTGGCTCAGGGTGGTCGTCCATTGGTTATCATTGCCGAAGACCTCGAAGGGGAAGCGCTGGCTACCTTGGTGGTGAATAAATTACGCGGTACTTTAAAAGTAGCGGCAGTAAAAGCACCAGGCTTTGGAGACAGAAGAAAAGAAATGTTGCAGGACATCGCTATATTGACCGGTGGAACTGTTATTTCTGAAGATATGGGCCATAAACTGGAAAGCGCTGAAATTACAGCCCTGGGTCAGGCAGCTTCTATCACCATCGACAAGGACAATACCATTATCGTGGGTGGAAAAGGTAAAAAAGCCGATATCACCGGTCGTGTAAACCAAATCAAAGCTCAAATCGAGACCACTACTTCCGACTACGACAAAGAAAAATTACAGGAGCGCTTAGCTAAACTGAGCGGAGGTGTTGCCGTACTTTATGTGGGTGCTGCTACCGAAGTGGAAATGAAAGAGAAGAAAGACCGTGTTGATGATGCTTTGCACGCTACCCGTGCGGCAGTTGAAGAAGGTATCGTACCCGGTGGCGGGGTAGCTTATATCCGTGCCATCAAAGCTTTGGATGCTAAAGTAAAAGGTCAGTTAGAAGATGAGCAAACCGGTATGGCCATTGTAAAACGTGCGCTGGAATCTCCGATCCGCACCCTTACCGATAACGCTGGTATCGACGGTTCTATCGTGGTACAACGCATCAAAGAAGGAACCGCCGACTTTGGTTTCAACGCCAGAACAGAAACTTACGAAAACCTGTTCAAAGCGGGTGTTATCGATCCCACAAAAGTAAGTCGTGTGGCTTTGGAAAATGCGGCTTCTATCGCTGGTATGTTGTTAACTACCGAGTGTGTTATTGCCGACAAACCCGAACCTAAATCCGCTGCTCCTGCCATGCCAGGTGGCCCGGATATGGGCGGAATGGGTTATTAATAGTCTAAATTTATCCCCCAAAAAATGGCTCGTATTTTTACGGGCCATTTTTATATGGTATAATGATGAACGGTTCCTTCTCTAAGCACTAATCTCCTATATTTGTATTTTCCCGAATCTTAAGTATAAGTCGATATGAATAAAAGAATAGCAGGTTTGCTGGCAGCGATTTTTTGCACCACTGTAGTATTAGCTCAAAATAATTACTGGCAACAGAAGGTGAAGTACACAATAGACATTGACATGGATGTTCAATCCAACCAGTTTAGTGGCCACCAGAAGTTGGAGTACTGGAACAATTCTCCCGACACTTTGCGAAAGGTTTTCTATCATTTGTACTGGAATGCTTTTCAGCCGGGCAGTATGATGGACAACCGAAGCAGACGCCAGGGCACTATAAATGTTACCCGTGGAGCTGATTGGGACGCCCGGGTTAAAGACCGTATTACCCATCTCAGGCCGGATGAGATTGGCTACCAGAAAATAAAATCGCTGAAGATGAACGGCGTTCCGCAAACCTTCGAAGTGCTGGAGACGATCCTGATGGTTCCGCTTACAAAAACGATTTTGCCAGGTCAGAAGGTGGTTTTTGAAATGGATTTTGAAGCCCAGGTGCCCCTGCAGATCCGGCGTAGCGGACGCGACAACCCGCAAACGGCCGTGCGCTACTCCATGAGCCAGTGGTATCCCCGCATCTGCGCTTATGATAAGGAAGGCTGGCACCCTACACCTTATGTAGGCCGGGAATTTTATGGGCCTTTCGGAACCTTTAATGTGAACATAAAAATTGATCGCAATTATATATTAGGAGGTACCGGCTACTTGCTGAACACCAATGAAATAGGTTACGGATACGAATCGCCCGGGGTGAAAGTGAACCGACCACCGGGCGAAAAACTTACCTGGAAATTTACGGCCGATAATGTACACGATTTTATGTGGGCGGCCGATACCGCTTTTATTCATAAAAAGAAAAAAATAATCGACGGCATAACCCTGCACCTCCTGTACAAACCCGCGGGGAAAGCGCCGGAAGAATGGGAAAATATTTTAACCGATGCCGAAAAAGCCTATCCTTTTATGAAAAAGAATTTCGGCCCCTATCCTTACAAACAATATTCTTTTATAACCGGTGGCGATGGTGGTATGGAGTACCCTATGGCTACCTTGCTGGCCAGTCCCGGCGCCTGGCTGCACGAATGGTTTCATAGCTGGTACCAGGGAGTATTGGGCTTCAATGAAAGCAGGTATTCCTGGATGGATGAAGGCTTTACTACTTTCGGACAGCAAAAAACCATGGCCTATCTTAAAGGCGACACCAGATCTTTTCCTCTGGAAAACAGCTACAGAAGCTATTTCAGCCTTGTGAAAAGCGGAAGGGAAGAACCCTTGTCTACACATGCCGACCATTTCAATACTAATTTTGCGTATAGTGCGGCCAGCTATTCAAAAGGCGCGGTTTTTCTGGAACAACTGGGATATATTGTCGGGGATCAGATTAGAGATAAAATTCTACTGAACTTTTATGCTAAATGGAAATTTAAACACCCCGATGCAGGTGATTTTATCAGGCTGGCCGAATCGGTTAGTGATATGAAGCTGGACTGGTATAAGGAATTTTGGGTTTACAGCACCAAAACCATCGATTATGCTATTGATAGTGTGTGGGAGGAGAATGGCAAAGTGAAGGTTAGGTTGATTAATAAGGGCCTGATGCCTATGCCGGTTGATTTGGTGTCTACCTCTAAAAATGGAACTAAGAAACTGCACTATATTCCCCTGGATCTTATGTATGGAGCCAAGCCAACTGAAAATACAACTACACGGACAACCTATCCGGCATGGCGCTGGACCAGCGAAACCTACACGGTGGAGATGGATGCAAAATTATCCGATCTGGCGTCTGTCGAGATCGACCC
>JBEBUZ010000102.1:0-10610 GCA_040393015.1 Paraniabella yanshanensis | reverse complement strand
TTCGGGTCTAAAAACAATTGTTGCGATGGGGCCGCGAGCGTTTACCAGCTAAGAGTAGGCCGCTCGGAAAAACTGGAAGGACCCTACCTCGACAAAGCGGGTAAAGCGCTTACAACCCGTGGTACCGGTACCCTTGTTTTGCAGAGAAACGACAAATACGCCGGCCCCGGACACAACGCGCGGCTTATTACAGATAAGAATGGCGTTGATTGGATGCTCTACCATGCAATGGATGTTAGAAACGCGATGATAGGATCGGTAAATCAAAGAGCGCTGATGCTGGATAAAGTTAACTGGGATAGTGAAGGATGGCCATTGGTGAACAACGGCACCCCATCGTCCACCGCACAGGAGGCGCCTGCGTTTTAAATCGCCAGCCATATATTTCGGCGAAGCAGAGAAAGCGCCTAAAAATGAGACAGTTTGATGAAAAGATGATACAAAATAAGTCTTATGAAAAAATATGCGGTTCTAATTTAGCAATGAATTCCCTCACTATAAACGATTTGTCATATGAGATTAAAACAAACAAAACGTACGGCAATTGGGTTTGCCATAAGCCTGGGACGATTTATAGCAGAATCCTCCGTTAAGGGCTTTTTTATTTTCTTTTTACTATTGGTATCCGGTAGTATAATTGCCCAAACCACTTCGGTCGGTGGAACCGTAACCAACGAGAAATCTGAACCCTTAGCGGGCGTAACCGTTACAGTTAAGGGCACAACCGCCATCACGGCCACCAATCAGCAGGGTTTTTATAATGTTGAAGCAAAGGAGGGGCAAATTCTTGTGTTTTCCTTTGTGGGATATGCTTCCCGGGAAGTAGTGGTTGGGAACCAGCAAACCATAGATGTACAGTTGTCTGTTTCGGCCGTAGACCTGGGCGAGGTTGTAGTGGTAGGTTACGGTACCCAACAAAGAAAGGATCTGACAGGAGCTGTTTCGGTTGTAAGCCCGTCGGAAGTAAAGAAAAGACAGGCTACCACGGTGGCGGAAGCATTACAGGGTCTGGCCACCGGTATTAAGGTGAGAGGAGGAGGACGCCCCGGTTCGGAGGCTCAGATTCAGATCAGAGGGTTAAAGAATATGTCCAATACCAACCCGCTTTATGTTATTGACGGTTTAATTACAACGGCCAACCGCGATTTTAATCCGGGCGATATTGAATCCCTGCAGATATTAAAAGACGCTTCAGCCGCAGCTATCTATGGTTCGCGGGCAGCTAACGGGGTTATTATTATTACAACCCGCAAAGGAAAAGAGGGGCCGATGAAGATAGATGTCTCGGCGAAGTCGGGCATCCAGATTATGCCAAGATACGACCTTGCAGAAACTGATGAATTTAAGCGTCTGAATTATATGGCCTATGATAATGCCGGAGCTACGCGACAAAACCTCGACACCGCTATCAACACAAATTGGCAGGATGAAGCCTTCCGGCTTGGCTCCATCAACGATCTTAACCTTTCGTTTTCCGGCGGAGGTAAAAATGGCTCCTACCTTACTTCTATAGGCTATTTTGGGAACAAAGGAACCGTTATCAGTACCGGATTCGACAGGTTTAGTTTCAGGGTGAATTCTCAGGGTTCTAAAGGAATTTTCAGCATCGGTGAAAATATTGCCATCACCAACGCTAAGGCGGATGAAATGGGCGGCAACCCGGTTTTGGATGTAGTTCGTTTACTGCCAACCATACCCGTTTACAACGAGGATAATCCCGGAGGTTATGGGTATGGCAGTGAATCAAGGGCGAGAACATTTGGTACCAATCCCGTGGCCATCGCGAACTTAATTGAGCAAACCAACGAAAATCTGAGATTGAGGGGAAATCTTTGGTCGGAGCTGAAATTCACCGACTGGTTGAAGTACAGGTTAAACCTCGGTTATGAAACCAGCAGGGATCATTATAAATACTTCAGAAAGCCCGGTAATTGGACGCTGAACCAGGCCTATGAGCCCTCTATCGCTAATGAAAACAGAGCCGAATTTGTATCTAAATTGATGGAGAACACACTGAGTTTTAAAAACCAATTCTCCAAACACGATATATCGGTTGTAGTGGGCCAGTCTTTTCAGCAAGACGATTATGCGCAGATATGGGGAGAGAAAAGAGAGATTTTAGTTAACTCATCTGATCGTTACTACGACGTACTGGATCAGGGAGTGAGCGCCAAATTGGGCGGATTCAGGAACCGGGCCGTATTATTGTCCTATTTTGGTCGTGCAGAATACGCTTATGACGACCGCTATTTATTCAACGCCGTCCTGAGGCGTGACGGTACCTCCCGATTGGGCAGCGGGTTCAAATGGGGCAATTTCCCCTCGGTATCGGCTGCCTGGCGTATCAGCCGGGAAGCATTTTTCAATGTGGACTGGATCAACGATCTGAAAGTAAGAGCCAATTATGGCACATTGGGAAGTTCTAATATCGACTATTATGAATCGCTCGCATTTATCAATACCCTTACCACCATTGTAATGGGTTCTAACCAGCAAAAGGAGTTGGCGGCTACCCAGGTGCGTCTGGCCAACTCGGATCTCAGATGGGAAACCCTGAAACAGCAGAACTATGGGTTTGACCTTTCTGTGCTAAATAATAAGCTTTCTTTTTCGGCAGAATATTTTATCGCCCGTACAACAGATGTTTTGTATCAATCGCCTATCTTAATGACAACAGGACATGATGGAAGTGCACCCCGCGCCAATGCCCTGACTCTTGAAAATAAAGGCTTTGAAATGACGGCCACTTACCGCAATTATGATCATCCTTTCGGGTATTATGGCACAGTAAATCTTACTACCCTCAGAAATAAGGTTTTGGAACTGGGCTATGGCCGAAATGAACTGTATGTGGGAAATACAGTGACAAAATTGGGCGAACCCATAGGTATGTGGTACGTGTTGCAAACGGATGGTCTGTTTCAATCCCAGGAAGAAGTTGACAATTACAAAAATGCTGAGGGCCGGGTAATACAACCCAATGCAGAACCCGGCGATATCCGTTTCAGAGACAATAACGGCGATGGCCAGATTACTAATGCAGATAAAGTGGTGGTGGCGAGTCCATGGCCGAAACTCGAGCTGGGATTCAATGCTGGCGCCACCTATAAGAATTTTGAATTTACCATGGATTGGTTCGGATCTTTCGGTGCTACTGTATTTAACGGTCCGAGAAGCGTTATGGACCGGTTCGACGATAATTCGAACTATCGGGCAGGTATTCAACCATGGACTCCGGAAAATCCGAATACAGATGTGCCCAGGGCCTACTACGGATCTACTCTCAATTCACGGGGTGATACGGAGAGATGGCTGGAAAATGGCAATTTCTTCCGTTTGAAACTTTTAAGTGTGGCCTATAATTTACCAGATAAGCTTTTGGAAAAGGTAGGTTTTTCCAATGCACAGGTCTCTTTAACAGGGCAGAATATACTCACCTTTACAGGATATACCGGCTTGGATCCTGAGTTTAGTAATGGAAGCATTTTTGAAAAAGGATATGACTTTGGCGCTTATCCTAATTTAAAAATGTATTCAATCGGTATTCAACTTGGTTTCTGATAAACAAAAAAAGTACACAGATGAAAAAAATTATATTAACGATACTTGTTCTGACCGCTTTTATCACATCCTGCAATAAAAGTTTACTGGATCAGACCAATCCCAATACGCTTACTGTGGATGAATTCTGGAAGACAGAATCGGATGCACAAAAAGGGGTAAACGCCATTTACGCTATGTTCTACCAGGACGGCACCTGGGCCCGTTGGATATTTTTCCGCCTGGATCTCACGTCCGACGAAGGTTTGAGCAAGAGCCCCTGGATTGAACTGGCCGACTGGACCCGGTTTCAATATGTAAATTACAATTTCTGGGAAGGCAACTCCTGGACCTGGCGGGATACTTACAAGGCCATTTTCAGGTGCAACCAGGTATTGAAGTATGTACCTGATATCAGCTTCTCCGATGGAACGAAGAAAGACCGGATTTTGGCTCAGGCTAAATTTCTGCGCGCATTTTATTATTACTATGCGGCACTGTTGTGGGAGAAAATACCGATTGTAGTAGAACCCTCTGCCGATCCGGGAGAGCAACCAGCCGAAAATACACTGGAAGAGGTTTGGGCTCAGGTAGAAAAAGACCTGAATGAAGCGCTGCCTGCCCTTCCCGAACAGTGGGATGCCGCTAACACAGGCCGGCCTACCAAAGGCGCAGTATATGGTATGTTGGCCAGAACATATATGCAGCAGCACAAATGGACAGAAGCTAAGACAGCCCTGGATTATTTCTTTACTGGTGCGGGAAAGGATATGTATGAGTTGGTAGATTTCAAGGAGAACTTCAGAGCTACTCAGGAAAATAACAAGGAATCGGTATTTGAAATACAACATTCCAACGAAAATACCGGCGGTGATTGCGATTGTGTAGATAACAATATGGGATCCAACCGGGGGCAATTCTTCGCTCCCCGTGGTATTGGCTGGAGCGACGGACAGGCGCGGTATTGGCTGGTAAACGAATTCAAGAAGGAAAAAACCATCGACAATCAGATCGACCCCCGATTGCAGTACTCGCTGTTTTATCCGGCGCTGGAAGCCGACTTCGGGGATAAAGTGTATGGCCGTTCCTGGGAGTGGGGAGCCGATGAAGCCTGGTTTAAGAAATATTCAAGAGATTATTACAGAACGAATGAAGATTATTTCAGCGAGGTTAATAACAGGGTAATCCGGTATGCTGATATTTTATTGATGTATGCAGAAGTGTTGAACGAACTGAACCAAACCGCTAACGCCTATCAATATGTAAACCTGGTGCGTCAACGTTCGAAAATGGCGCCCCTCGCTACCGCTTATCCTGCCATAGGAAATAACAAAGACTTGTTTAGAAACAGGCTCAAAATAGAACGGGCGTTGGAATTATGCGGAGAGAGCGTGCGCTGGGCGGATCTGAAGCGCTGGGGCGATCTGGAAACACAGGAAAAAGTAAATGCCGTTGCTCAGCGTGATCCCGACTTCTCCAATTTTGTGGTAGGCAAGCATATCCGGCTTCCTATTCCACAAACCGAAGTTTTAAACAATCCTAACCTGACTCAGAACCCGCAGTATTAACGGGAAATGTGGAATGGTTTCCGGTCATTTCCTTAAAGGCCGGAAACTTTTTTTAAACCGCAGGATTTGATGTATAGAAATTTATTTGTAAAAATCATAACAGGCCTTGTTCTCTCTCCTTGTTTTAGCATGGCTATGGGCTGTTCCAAAGGGAGGCAAACAGAGAAGACAGATAGCACGCCCGTGAAAGTTAAAACCATCGAATGGGACCAATCGAGCCTGGTAAAAGTAGCGGCGCCGGAAAACGGAAAGCCTTATGCTGGTTATGCCAGGATGATCGGGCTCGACAACTCATCGTTATTATGCGTATATGAGTCTGATGGAAAGGTTTGGCAGGTAAACAGCGATGATAAGGGAAAAACCTGGCTGTCGGCAAAAGTTATTGCAGAGAGGGAGAACGGTATCAATATGGCGGTGCCTGATATTCTTCAATTGAAGAACGGACATTTGTTGCTGATGTACAATCCGCGCCCAAACGATATTGATCCTTCCCGCCGGTTCGCAATCCGCATTAAAATCAGCAAGGACAAGGGTGAAACCTGGGGGAATGCAAAGGAGATTTATACAGCAGGATACCAGTTTGAAAATGGTTGCTGGGAGCCCGCCGCCATTCAATTGCCTGACGGCACGGTTCAGCTATATTTTGCCAATGAAGGTATATACACCCAGTCCGATGAGCAGAATATTTCCATGCTTAGCTCCACTGACAACGGTGAAACCTGGACAGAAAGCCCCAAAATCATTAGCTTTCGTGCAGGAAAAAGAGATGGAATGCCTGCCCCTTTATTGTTAAAGGGAAATCAGCGGATAGCGGTTGCGATCGAGGACAATGGGTATGTAAATTTTAAACCCTATATCATCACCAATACACTCGAAGAAAATTGGGAAACAACGGTGCTGGCGAATAGTCCCAATCGTATATATGCTATGGCCCGGCCGGTAAGCGAGGAGGTATATGCCGGAGCGCCCTGTTTAAGACAACTTTCTTCCGGTGAAACAATCTTATCCTACCAGGGAACAGAAGGCAGGCCGGGTAATAACTTAGGTGACGCAATTATGAAAGTAATGGTCGGGGACAGTCTGGCAAGAAATTTCTCGGGGCGTAGCGAACCGTTTTATATAGCAGCCGGGAAAACTGGTTTGTGGAACAGCATTTCCGTTTTGAAAGATGATACTATAGTGGCGCTTACCAGTACGAATGCCTATAGCAACGGCCCCACAGAAGTGTGGATGATAAAAGGAAAGCTTACTGAACAATAATCGGAACGAATATTAATATATAGAGCTTGAAGTTCCTGAATTGTAGTCTCCATTGTTTGTAATATGAATAAATTGTAGTTATCTTGCCGGGAATGTATTTTTTTTAACGATTAGCAACTTAAACAACAGCTCCATGAAGCAAACGTTTCTATTTTTATATGTACTGATTGCCAGTATTTGCACGGCTTTCTCTCAGGAAGTAAACATTATTCCCCGGCCAGATTATGTGGATGTGAAGCAGGGTAGCTTCGTGTTCAATGCGGCCACAAAAATTTATTACAATACTGCGGCCGCAGCAAATTCTGCGAAATTTCTGCAATCTTTTATCAAAGACAACTACGGCATCCAACCAGCTATTCAAAAGGGCTCCACAGGAAATGGCATTCATTTTATAACCGATAACTCGTTTAAAAATGAATCCTATGAACTAAACATTGGCAAAAACGGAGTTGCGATCAAAGGTGGCGCAGCCGGGTTGTTTTACGGACTTCAGTCCTTGTTACAGATGATGCCGCTGGAGGGTAATGCACCCCTTGCATTACAACAGGTATTAATAAAAGATCAACCTCGTTTCGGTTACCGGGGAGCAATGCTCGATTGCGGACGTTATTTTTTTAATCCCGAAGATGTAAAGCGTTTTATTGATTTAATGGCCTATTATAAACTCAACACTTTTCACTGGCATCTGACAGAGGATGGCGGATGGCGGATCGAAATAAAAAAATACCCCAAACTTACTCAAATCGGGGCCTGGCGCCGGGGAACCCAATCTTTCCGTAATGGCGAGGAATCGTTCGACCGGCTACCGCACGGCGGGTTTTACACGCAGCAACAAATCAAAGACATCGTGCGTTATGCACAGGATAGGAGCATAACCATTATTCCGGAGATAGACATGCCCGGTCACACCCTGGCAATGTTGGCCGCTTACCCGGAGATTTCCTGTACAGGAGGGCCTTTTAAAGTGCTGGAACACTGGGGTATTCAAAAGGATGTGCTCTGTGCCGGAAACGAGAGAACATACCAGATTATGGGCGATGTGCTGGATGAATTGCTGGCACTGTTCCCTTCGAAAATTATACATATCGGCGGAGATGAAGCGCCTAAAGACAGGTGGAAAGAGTGCGCAAAATGCCAGGCAAAAATTAGATCCGAGAATCTGAAAGATGAACACGAATTGCAGAGTTATTTTGTTAAGCGCATCGGTAAATACCTGCAAGCTAAAGGGCGCAGAATGCTGGGCTGGGATGAAATTATGGAGGGCGGGCTGGCCCCCAATGCAATGGTAATGAGCTGGCGTGGCGAAAAAGGGGGTATTGCCGCTGCCCAAATGCATCATGAAGTGGTAATGGCACCCAATAATTATATGTACCTCGATTATTATCAGGGGAAAAAAGAAGGAGAGCCCTTTAATATCGGCGGTAACCTGCCGCTCGAAAAAGTGTACAGCTATGAACCCCTGTCACCTGGGATACCGAAGGAAAATCAGAAATATGTAATAGGAGTGCAGGGTAATATCTGGATGGAGTTTATACATTCTGTTCCTAAAATAGACTATATGGGTTTCCCCCGGTTACTGGCCGTAGCGGAAACCGGCTGGAGCAAAAAGGAAAAAGATTACAGCCATTTTTTGAACCGCCTGGGTTATAACCTGCAATGGCTCGATAAAAAGAATGTGAATTTCCGTATTCCCGACCCGGTTGGATTAAAAGACAGCGTATTGTCGGCAAAGCAATTCACTGTATCATTAACTCCACCTATTCAGGGATCAGAAATCTATTATACTTTAAATGGCGACGACCCCATGGAAAAGGGTATTCCCTACACAGCGCCTGTTAAAATCGACCTGCCTTCTACAGGATCTGTTATCCTTAAATGCATTGTTCGAACCCAAACCGGAAGAGTGAGTGGGGTAAGAACGGCAAAGTATGCGTTAAAGTAAAATACCGGGCGATATTGAGACAATTAGTAAAGAGAATGAGACAAAATTGACATTCTAAAATAAAGGAAATACTATTTTAGCAGAGACTGATTATTTTATATATGGATTGCTTGTGATGCCTGGCTTTATCGCCACCGCTATTCCGGGCATGAAGTAAATTTTATTAAAAACAATTATTTATTGTAATGAAGCTGCACAAAAAAATGGCCTTAGCCGTAATGGCCGCTGTTGCATTTGGAACAGTGACCACGGCACAATCCTGGAAACCGGTTGAGGGGAAGATTATGACACCCTGGGCCGAAAAAGTAAATCCCGAAAATCCTTTGCCCGAATACCCAAGGCCCTTATTAAAGAGGAGCAACTGGCAAAATTTAAACGGCTTGTGGCAGTATGCCATTACCGATAAAAACCAGCAGAACATCCCGTCTGCAATGGATGGCCAGATATTAGTACCGTATCCCGTAGAATCGGCATTGTCGGGTGTGGGTAAAACCGTAGGTAAGGATAAAGTGCTTTGGTACAAAAATACTTTTACCTTTTCCAAACTATCCGGTGGCAATCAGCTTATACTTCATTTCGGCGCTGTAGACTGGCAGTGCGATGTGTTCGTTAATGGCAAAAAGGTAGGGCGTCATGAAGGTGGCTTTGATCCTTTTTCGTTTAATATCACCGCTTACCTGCAAAAAGGGAAAAAGCAGGAAATAGCATTGCGTGTATGGGATCCTACCGATGATGGACCTCAACCGCGGGGGAAACAGGTGAAAAATCCGCATGGGATATGGTACACCCCGGTTACCGGTATTTGGCAAACTGTTTGGACGGAAGAAGTACCGGCTACCTATATTGCTTCTACTAAACATACACCCGATGTGGATAACCAACGGCTGATGCTTAAAGCGGACATCACAAACAATGTTGTAGGAGATATTGTGAAATTTGTGGCGTATGATGGTAATACCGAGGTAGGGGAAGCCACCCTCCCTTCTGGTGTGGAAGGTGATATCAGAATTGCCAACGCCAGGCTCTGGTCGCCTTCATCGCCCCATCTGTATAAACTGAAAATATATCTTTATCGTGGCGGCAAGCAGATAGATTATGCGGAAAGCTATTTTGCCATGCGCAAATCCTCTTTAAAGAAAGACGCAGCGGGCATCGACCGTGTTGCATTAAATGATCAGTTTATTTTCCAATACGGACCGCTGGATCAGGGTTGGTGGCCCGACGGCCTGTTTACCGCACCAACCGACGAGGCTCTCCTTTTCGATGTGGTGAAAACCAAAGAAATGGGTTTTAACATGATCCGTAAGCATATTAAGCTGGAACCTGCGCGCTGGTACTACTACTGTGATAGTGTAGGGGTAATGGTTTGGCAGGATATGCCCAGCGGCGACCTGGGAGGTAACAAATGGGATATGCGCCCGGGACAGATTTCGGGTAATAATCTCGATAAAATAAGGACTCCCGAATCTGAAGCCTACTTCCGTAAAGAGTGGAAAGCCATTATGGATGCGGCTCATAATTACCCTTCTATTGTGGTATGGGTACCCTTTAACGAAGCCTGGGGACAGTTTAAAACGGTGGAAATGACTAACTGGACCAAACAATACGATCCGTCGAGGTTGGTAAACAGCGCCAGTGGCGGTAACTTCTTCTATACCGGAGAAATATTGGATATTCACAATTATCCCGACCCGAATATGCCCGATCCGGCAGTCTTTGGAAAAATTAACCAGGCACTGGTGCTGGGAGAATTTGGTGGTTTGGGGCTACCGGTGGAGGGACATACCTGGCAGGATAAAAACAATTGGGGTTACCAGAGTTTTAAAAATAAGGAAGAACTCCTGAAAAGATATTCGGGACAGATGGGCGATTTGAAGAAACTGATTTCCTTAGGCTTGTCAGCGGCGGTTTACACACAAACCACTGATGTGGAAATAGAAACCAACGGGATTTTGACTTATGACCGGAAGGTTGTAAAAATGCCGGAGGCGGAACTGAGAAAATTGCACAATGAATTATATGCCGTTCCGGTAAAATAAAAATAATTATAAAAGTAAAAACCGGTTGAAATGATCAACCGGTTTTTTTATAATGCAATTTTAATTGCTCTTATTAATTAGCAGCTTTAACTGAGTCTACAGCGGCGCTGGTAGCTGAATCAACTACAGCAGTAGCAGAATCGATAGTAGCCTGAGCTGAATCAGCAACAGCTTCAACTTCAGCGTTTAACGCATCAGCAGCAGCTTCAGCGTTTTCTTCAGTTTGATTTTCAGCACTGTTACAAGCAGCAAATGATAAAG
>JBEBUZ010000101.1:0-10746 GCA_040393015.1 Paraniabella yanshanensis | reverse complement strand
ACGATGATTCCGATTGCCGGTCGGCACCAGTATCCAGCATCAAGTATCAAGTATCCAGTATCCATCATCCCATTTGTTGGTGTCTTTGCTATGCGCAAACTCCACGCAACACGCAACAAAGGCGGTCAGGCCATATTCGCAACTGGTTATAATTATGCTGTTGCACCAATCCCGAAGGGGTTATTAAAGCTAGCAGGTGATAACACCTGCCACGGCCGAAAGGCCGGTCACTACCGAAAACTGTAGCCCGTACCGCACCATTACCTTGTATATTAATTAATTATTAGCATTTTTCAGCCAGTATAGTCAAGGAATGGCTTTACCAAATGATTTTAAAGTCAAGTAATAACTTTACTAAATACTTTCAATAGTCAAGTATTAGCTTTACTTTTGACCTAACAAAGTCAATCTATAACTTTACTTTATGGGCAAGAAACTACTTCAACTGCAACAGCTCAACAGCAAAATGCTGGGCTTTGCCTCACTCAAACAGGTGGCCATGCCACCCACCGGATGGATAAAAGCCATCCGCACCGCCATCGGCATGTCTATGCAGCAATTGGGCAACAAGTTGAATGTTTCCAAGCAAGGTGTAATGGACATTGAAAAGCGGGAAAAAGACGGTTCCATTACCATTAAATCCCTGCGGGAAATTGCCCGTGCTATGGATATGCAGTTGGTGTATGGGTTTGTACCCAATGACGGATCGCTGGATGCCCTCATTGAAAAACGGGCCACCGAACTGGCCACTCAAATTGTGATGCGTACCGCCAATACCATGAAGCTGGAGGACCAAGCCAATTCAAAAAAGCGGCTTGAAACCGCCATCAGGGAAAGGGCAGCAGCCATTAAAAACGAAATGCCTAAAATTTTATGGGATTAGAGTTAGAATATATTGATGGCCAAACCCCTTTAGATGAAGAAGAGAAAGACGGACTGCTCATTCCTACCATTGCCACCCGTCGCGAGTTAGACGAGTTTGAGCAGCAGAATATAGAACAAGCCGTACAGTGGACACTGGGTCGTTCCTTCAAGGCGGAAACTGTTTTTACGGAGGCGTTCATCCGCATGGTGCATAAACGCATGTATGCCGATGTATGGGCATGGGCAGGTGAGTTTCGCAAAACCAACAAGAATATTGGTATAGACAAATGGCAAATACCCACTGAGCTGAGGTACCTGCTGGATAACATCCGCTATTGGCACGAAAACAATACCTACCCACCCGATGAAATTTCCGTGCGGTTCAAACACCGCATTGTAAGCATCCATTGTTTTCCGAATGGCAACGGCAGGCATAGCCGCCTCATGGCCGACATTATTATTCAGAAACTCTACAAGCAGCCCGTATTCAGTTGGGGTGCTGCCAACCTGTCCAGCGAAGGCGATGCCTGGGCTGCCTACCTCAAGGCCGTAAAAGCGGCCGACCAGGGCGATTACAGTTTGCTCCTGGCTTTTGCCCGTTCCTGATACTTCCTTTTATAGCTTTTATTGGATATTTACCCTCCGAAAGCCAACCCGCTATTTCTCCCTCACCACTTCTATCACCCGGCTATAGGCTTTATCACCGTTTTTGTCTACCTGGGTGATGCGAAGGAAAATTTTGGTATCGGCGGCAAAGAGATCGTCGCTGATTGATTTTTTGCAGGAACCGATACCCGTGCCCACCAACACGATCAGGCAAAAACCAACAGCCAGCGATAACTTTTTCCTGCCTCGGTACAGGCTCATCAGGCTGAGTAATGCCAGGGGTATCGCAGCCAGCCAGCCCGGGGCTTCGTTCAGCCCGATTTGAATTTTATATTCGGTGGGGTGGTCGGAATAGCCTTCCTTATGCTGACTTTGGACGGTAGTCACTTTTGTAAATGTTTTTCCATCCCCGGAAACTTCAATATCAAAATGGCTGTTGTTGCTTTCAGTTTCTGTAAGCCAGCTCAAACTAAGTTGCCGGGCCTGCCATCGGGCCGTAATAGGGCCGAATACTACAGGAAGCGACTTATCAATAGCCAATTTGAGTAAGAAAACATCGTTGCCGCCGGCAAGAAATATGTTTTGCACATCCAGGTTGGGATCAAGGTCGGCTTTCGCACCAAAAACCCCTACCGCATACAGGTAGTTGTCTATATCTAAGGATAAAAACGAGGAATAAGTGGGATAGATGGAAAACTCCACTTCTTCCTGCAGGCCTCCCCAGAGGTAGGCTCCATTGCCCGACAGAATGGAAAGAAATCCGCCGTTTCCCGGCGTGCGGTCGTCATTTTCATGAGCGTCGGGATTCAGATAAACTCCACCCCTTACCATTCCCGAACTATATATATGGTTAGATGTACTACTGGTAACGATATCCCCGCCAAGGGTGTAATTACCCGCGCCTTTGGTGTCGAACGGCTTTGCCCAGATAGTGGTTCCGTCTTTTTGCATTTTCCAGATAAAGGCGCTCCGACCCCCGTCAGCGGAATTGAGCGTTACACCGGGATCAAGATTTATCGAAGTAAAAAAAGTTCCCGAAGCCAGCAACTCGCTTCGCTCTTCGAGGAAAAAGATATTAGAGATCTCGTCAAAACCGGCCGAACCTTCTGCCATTTTTGCCCACTGGTATTGACCCAGGTTGTTGAGACAAAGAATAAAAGCATCGGTGGCAGGGTATGCACTGGTTGAAGTAAAATTATTCACAGTACCGGGATCGGGGTTCAAATCCACTGTTCCCGTCAGGCTTCCGCCGATAAACAGCTCACCTCCACTTGTTACATGCAGGTCAATCACTCTTAAATGATCTGGCCCCGCCACTTCGCTATTCAAACGTACCGCCCAGGCGAAAGAGCCGTTTTTTTTAATGCAGGTAATAAAGGCGTCGGTTTCTCCCTGTGATGTGAGGGGAAAAGCGCCAAAATTGAGGGCACCCGTAAAATATCCCGAGAGGTAAATATTTTCATCCTTGTCCAAGCCAATCCATTTACCCGCTTCACTGTTGTTGCTGCCAATGTTTTGTGCGGATACGAATTTTCCATCTGCATTGTATTTGCAAACGAAAATATCTACCTGTCCATCGGCCGAGAGCGTAACATTATCTGCGCCGGGATCAAAATCAACCTTTCCCCGAAATCCCCCGGTTATATACACATGGTCTTCCTGTGCATTTAGCGCCACAAATCCCCCTCCATCATCTTCCACATCTCCCATCCCAATGGCCCATGCCAATTTTCCATTGGCATCGTACTTGGCCAGAAATATATCCTTTCCCCCTTTAGAGATTAGATTTGAAACCCCCTCCGACGGATCAAAATCTGCGGTTCCGGTAAACGTCCCGGTGATATAGGTATTTCCTTTTTTATCGGTTACGGCTGCGCCTTCGGGAAGGCCGTCACTGTCAAGGTTTCTAAGGCTGATTTTTGGGTCGAGCTGTAAAATCCACTCCACGTTTTGCGCCCTTACTATACCGCTGCTTAGCAGGAATAAAATGCTATAACCAACCACGCTTACAGAAACTTTGATGGCTACCAACCGCTTACCGGCAACTGTTTTCTCAGCCCATTTCTTTGCTTTTTGAAGAATTAATTTCATCGGTTTATCTTTTAATTTGTCGGGAATATCAGCGGGCAAATTAAAAGCATCCGGTTTTAAAAAAACTGGAAAAATGCGACATTTGATTCCGACATCACTATTATTGGTTTATTCGGGAATTTTAAAGCGGATGGTTTTTCCGGACAGCATTTCATTGAGTTGATAACATACGAAAATGACGAAAAGAAAAAGAGCAATAAGAATGGCTAATAACACGGCTTCATAGGTTTGGCTACTTCCTTCTATAGCATGCTTTTGGGGACTTTCGGCTATATACCGCACGGGAAACGTATCCCCTACTTTATACCTGCCAATTTTAAATATATACACCCCCGATTCATATCGGTTGGCGCCCGTTGGCAGAAATTGATAGCCCACCTGGTCGTGAGCGCCGCTTTTCCTATGAACCGTTCTTACCTGAATAACCTTCGCCACCGTTGGTATCCCGTTTTCAAGAATAAAACGATACCGCTTCCGCCGGATAAAAAAGGCAAGCAGGGGTAGCGCTCCTGCTCCAATGAGAACTGCATAAATAAATATCATTTTTTGTTGAACAGTTTTTTGATCTCTCCCTCTCTTAGTTCAATTCTTCCCTTATCTGTTTTTAGGATGATGGCTTTTGTGCCGATGGTTAAGGAGCGGTACACCGAAACTTTTTCATTACCTAACTGAAATATCCTCGCTCCTTCTTTTTTCCTCGACTTTTCAAAAAACGACATGAGTATAGCGTACAGCTCCCCAAGCGAACCGCCCCGGCTGCTAAAAGCGATGCTGAAATACTGCTTCAGTTCGGGGCGCTGATCGTACATCAATAATAGAAAACTGGTGTCGGTGGCGCGGGGTATATATTGCAGACTCGCTTTTTCAGATCCCACATATTTTACCTGTCCATACAGTTGCCACTCTTTATCGGCAGGTTTTAGTTCTGTTAACTGGGCAAAAGAGGGTATGCTTAAGAGGTATAAAAAAATAAATCTCACCATTTCATAGCTTTTATTTTTCTGTTTCATCCGGGGCCTGCCTGGGCGATCTTTTTAACGGCAGCCATTGTCCGTAAGTCAGTATCCGCCAAACCCATTCCAGCGGACCGTAGTTAAAATAATACAACCATACATGGCTGAAGAGCAGTAAAATAAAATAAACGGCAATTGCAATTCCCACCACGTAGATAACACCTATATCAGCCCCTAATCCCGCACCTATCCCATAAAAAATGAAGATGCCAATAATGGTTTGTGCAATATAATTGGTAAGTGCCATGCGACCGGGGGCTTGAAAAAGACGGAGCATTTTACGTTTGGGGTTTTTCAAATACAAAAGGCAGATGGCCGCAACAAAAGCAAGGCTCAGCGGAACCACGCTTAAAGCATAGGTCCAGGTACTGATCCAGCCCTGCCAATGGGGTAGTCCTTTCCCGTTTAGTTGTAAATAGGCAAGTAGTACGGAAAGGGGAAGCCCGATCAGAAATCCATAATTTCTTATTTTTTTAAGCAGGGACCTGCTTTCTTCAAGACCTGCGTATAATCGGTTTCTGCCCACATACAAGCCCAATAAGAATAATCCCAATACCTTGAAAAACCGGTTATTATCCAGTAACATCTGGTAGCGATAAATAATGCCCGATTGGTTATACGCCAACAGATCTTTATAAGACCGATGTTCAACCAGCCAGGTAGAGAAATTAGTTTCCGTGATACCCAGGTTCTCATCCATTTTTTTACCTATGGGCTTTAACCAGTTGCTGATATTCCATTCGTTATTGGAAAGAACTTTCAACAGGTCCATAAAAACGGGCACCAGTATTAAAACGGCCGACAAAAGGAGCAAGGTTCTGTTTTTCAGGTTTCGGAAAAGGGGTAAAATCAACCCGATGAGCGCGTACAACATTACAATATCGCCCTCCCACAAGAGCAGTAAATGCGCCAGTCCAATGAGTAGCAAAACAAATATCCGCCTGTAAAAAATGACCAGTCCGTTTTTTCCTTTACCAGCGGCCCGGCTTAGGATAATGGAGAAACCAATTCCGAATAATAAGCTGAACAGGCTGTAGAACTTTCCATCGATCAGCGTAAAATGAATGCCCGACCAAACCTTGTCAATGACAGCGGTAGGCATCGCCTGCAATTTTTCGATTGGCTGAAAAATATACAAAGAAAACATGGGGTAGTTGGCAACAATAATGCCCAACAGGGCAATACCTCTAAGGATGTCAAGAAGGGGATATCGATTGGAGTTTTGGGAGTTATCTGTCACAAAGCGTGGTATATTTCTGCTAAAATAATCTACCCCAATCGCAATAACTATTAAAAAAACGACATGGTCACCCTAAATGGTGGAGGGAAGCCTGGAGCCTGACCGGCGAATTCACTATTAAATCCGATATGCTCCTGGGGGCATGGCCTAGAAAGGTTTTAAAATCTCTGATGAGATGGATGAGATCAAAATAACCGGCCCGATAGGCAATGGCGGTCCAGTTAGGCCGGGGTGAGTTTTCGCCCATCCGGTAGGCGCAGGAAAACCGGGCAATTCTGGCAAATAATTTTGGCGACATGCCCAATCTCACCTGTCCCAGCCTTTCGAACTGCCGCATGCTCATGCCCGCGTCAAGGCATAATTGCTGAAGTTTATAATTTCCGTTTTCGGCGGCTAATTTTTGCATACAATAGTCGAACTTGTGCACAGGCCGGGCCGAAGCCATCAGTTTTTTTAAAAAATCGAGGATATGCTTCCTGATCTCTTCCGTAGGATGAACACCCGCCAGCAATTGGTTTAAGCCAGCCGCTTTAACCCCGAAAATCTCCTCTCCGCAAAAACTCTTGTCGGTAAAATCGGATAAAGACCTGCCTGTTAACCTGTACATCGCTCCAGGCTGCAATCCCAGGCGAATGCTTATATAATTACGGGGTATACGAATTTGAACGGTATGGGTTTGCGGGCCCACCACCACAAAGGCAGGCTGTTCGACAAATTCAGCATCGTTTATTTTTTTTACGGCGATGTTCTCCTTAAAATGAAAGCAAAAGCCGCATTCGGTTGTGGGAGGATGCAATACGACATTATTGGCTGTGTCGCTGGAAGCATTTATCAGGATAAAGCAACTGATAAACTGTTCGAATTCTTCTTCAACAGGCAAATAGGTTATGTTCATGCAGGTCGCTCAATTTGTCTTAAAGATAAAGAATATTTTTTGGGTTAGGGGACAGGGATGTCTTGCTTGCTGCGGTTAGCATAAAGTTTAAGCATAAGGCGGAAGGCTGAAAGCGATTCCTCCCGGTCTCGGATACCATTATCTTGAACGGACAGCCTGTACGAGTTTTTTGACACCTGTAATCACCAATACGGCGGCCAGTCCGGCTACGATGCCAAAAGTCATTTCTTTCAATATTACCGGCCAGGATTCGAGGTAATGATGCAGAGGCTCCACATTATGTGCGAAAATACCCCCCGATACCAGCAAGAGTGCGATGGTGCCTACTACCGATAAAATTTTAATAATAACCGGCAAGGCTTTCACCAGCGAGTGTCCCAGTGCGCCTCTCAGGCCTTTATTGTTGGAGCGTTTGATCAATTTGAACCCGGCATCATCCATTCTTACAATTAAGGCCACAATGCCGTATACACCAATAGTAGCGATAAGGGCTACTACCGATACGGCCAGTACCTGCGTGAGCAAGGGCTGCTTCATAACAGTGGAAAGAGCAATAATCACAATCTCGATTGATAAAATAAAATCGGTGGAAATAGCCGATTTCACTTTGGTGTTTTCCGCCTGCATATCGCCGGATTGGGTTTCCGCTATCACTTCATGCCCTTTTTTGGAACGGTGAAACAGGTACTCGATTATTTTCTCTACGCCTTCATAAGCCAGGTAAAATCCCCCCACGATGAGGATAAGGATAATAGCTTTGGGCAGAAAAGCCTGTAATAAAAATACCACCGGTATAATAATTACTTTATTCAGGAGCGATCCCTTGGTGATCTTCCATAATACGGGCAATTCCCGCGACGAAAGAAACCCGGTCGCTTTCTCTGCGTTCACGGCAAGATCATCGCCGAGAATACCTGCTGTTTTTTGGGTCGCAATCTTGCTGGCCACCGCCACATCATCCATCAGTGCCGCTATATCATCGAGTATTGCAAAAATTCCTGAAGCCATTAGTTGAATAAATAATAGATCGCAAAAATATTGAATGAGGTTTATATGCCGCCATTTATTATTTTGTACCCTATTCAAAAAACAAGTAGTTTTAAGCACGGCTCAAAAAAAGCGCCTGTCACACTATATGAAGCGAAAAATAGCCCTTCTCCTGTTTGCCATTTGTGCCTCCGCAGGCATTTCTGTGGCGCAACACAAAGCGGAAGAACGAATACGCCAACTCATGCAGGAAACACCCGTCATGGGGCTCTCGGTAGCAGTTGTAAAAAACGGGAAGCTGATATACACCCACGCTTTCGGATTAAAAAATGAAGCCCGGCAGGAACCATTGACTGCTACAGATGTTTTTCGGATCGCTTCCATTTCCAAATCTTTTTCGGCTACCGCCGTGATGCAACTGGTAGAAAAAGGCAAGCTGAAACTCGACGATGACGTTAGCCAGCTGATCGGCTTCAAGGTTCGTCATCCGCAATTTCCCGAAACCGTTATTACCCTTAAAATGTTGTTGTCACATACCTCCGGTTTAAATGATAGCCAGGGTTATTTTACGCTCGATGTAATTCATCCCGACAAAAACCCCGACTGGGCCAAATGCTATAATAAATATGAACCCGGCAAAGGGTATCAATATTGTAACCTTAATTTTAACATGGCAGGAGCCATTATTGAGAAGTATTCGGGCGAAAGATTCGATCATTACATTCAGCGTCATATACTGCGGCCCCTGAAACTATATGGCGGGTATAATGTAAATGACTTAGACAGCCGCCGCTTTGCTACCTTGTACGAATACGATTCATCGGGATTTAACCCGGCACCTGCCGCTTATGCCCCGCGTAAAGCCGAAATAGCGAATTATACAATGGGATATAGTGCCCCCATTTTTTCCCCCACCGGCGGAATGAAAATATCGGCCCCCGACCTGGCCAGGTATATGATCATGCACATGAATTTTGGGAAAGCCAACGGTAAAAGAATTATTAAAAAGCAAAACTCGGTTCTGATGCAAACGCCGGTACTGGAGAAGAACCGTTACGGCCTGGCATTGTTGCGAACAGATAAGTTGATACCGGGAGTAGAGATGGTGGGACATACCGGCTCTGCGTATGGTTTATACAGCGCTATGTTTTTCGAGCCCCAAAAGAAATTCGGTATAGTGGTCATTACCAACGGTTGCCACCCGCGTTATGCCGACGGTTATAATACAGTTATTCAGAAAACGGTCAACATTCTCTATGAGGAAATGATCAGCCAATAAACCGCTTTTACAGAAACAGCAGCGATATGTACGAAGTCTATTTTCACCATTTTACTCAAAAAGTACCATTAACGGAAGCCGAAAAGGATTTAATCAAAAGCTATCTGTCGGTGAAAAAAATACGGAAACGACAATATCTCTTGCAGGAAGGAGATGTGTGCAAATCCATTGCTTTTGTGGAAAAGGGAATGCTGCGGTCTTACACTTTAAAAGATAGTGGAACGGAGCATATTGTGCAGTTTGCGCCCGAGGGCTGGTTTATTTCCGACCTGGGCAGTTTTTTATCCGGCGAACCATCCAATTGTCATATAGATGCTATTGAGGATTCGGAACTGGTGATGGTTACCCGGGCGGCCAGCGATGAATTAAGCCTGAAATGCCCTGCTTATGAAAGGTATTTGCTAAAGCTGATTAGTGCAGCCTATGTTTCCTTACAACAACGGGTAAATGCTATCAATAGTCATTCTATTGAAGACCGGTACCAGGACTTTCTGCAAAAATATCCCGATATAGCCCTCCGTGTTCCCCAACACATGATTGCCTCTTACATGGGCCTCAGCCCCGAAACCCTCAGCCGGGTACGCCGCCGGATAGCGGGCAATTAAAGTAGATTAATATTTTTCGTTGACCAAAGTCAATGGTTTTTCCTGCGCCTGCTCAATGGAAAAGGGGTGCCGGCTATCGTAATTTTGTATTAACAAAAAAAGGAGATATTATGATTACAAAACAAACGATAGCGGTGATTGGAGCAACGGGGAGTATGGGTTCGTCCATTGCTAAAAGTCTGGCCAAAGGCAACTACCGGGTATTGCTTTCGGCCAGGGATAGCGGCAAGCTGCAGCTTTTAAAGGAGGAGATAGACGCAGAAGTAAAAAATGCGGATGTAGATGTGCTGGACTGCTCTAAAAATGCTTCCTGGGAGGCGGATATCATACTATTGTCGGTACCCCATTCATCGGAAAAGGAAATAGCAGAGAAAATAAGGGAAGTGGCCAACCAAAAAATAGTGATCAGCATTGCCAATCCCTTGAACAGTTCTTATGATGGACTTACCACGCCGCCCGATAGCAGTGCAGCAGAGGAATTGCAGAAATTACTCCCTCATTCGAAACTGGTAAAAGCATTCAACACCTCTTTTGCTGCAAATTTTACTACCCCGCAGATCGACGAAAAGCAGGCAGATGCTTTTATCGCAGGTAACGATGCCGATGCTCTTGAAGTAGCGACAGAAATGGTAAAAACAGCAGGTTTTAACCCGGTGATAGCCGGCGATTTATCGGTAAGTGGTACTCTGGAGCGGATGCAGTTGTTGCTGATACAGCTGAATATGAAGTACAACTACAACTGGCTGGCGGGTTGGAAAATATTGCATCACTAAAAAAGTATTAACGGGCGCAGCCCCATCTATTTTATAATAAAAATTAAAATCAAAAAACATGAAAAAAATTGTATTAATTCTATCGGTATTTTTTGCTTTAACGGCATTTACCACATTTAATGGTGTTTGGAAAAACGATCCCCCGCACTCACAACTGATGTTTACGGTTACCCACCTCGGCATTAACGATGTAACCGGCGGCTTCAACGATTTTTCGGTTACGGTGAACTCATCGAAGCCCGATTTCAGCGATGCGGTATTTGAGCTTTCTGCAAAAACAGCCTCGATCGATACGAGGGTAGAACCAAGAGATAATCACCTGAGAAGTGCTGATTTTTTCGAAGTGGAAAAGTATCCGGAATTAACTTTTAAAAGCAATAGCATTAAGAAAGG
>JBEBUZ010000100.1:0-11111 GCA_040393015.1 Paraniabella yanshanensis | reverse complement strand
ATGAACTTTAAATTTACGAAATCGAAGGAAAGGCTACCAGAGGTTTAGTTCAACAGGCAGTTTGGCAAAAGAGCGGGCTTAGTGCTAAATTGAAAGTTTGTGCTTCGTGTTCCGCCAATGCTGTTCGCATTGGCTTTTTTTGCAATTTAGCCAACGGCTCACAGCATTGGCTACGTTCGTGCAAAATCGAAACTTCCGCTTCGATTTTCCGCTCCTTCGCCAAGCTGCCGAACCGTTATGGGCAACCGTAGGACAACAGAACAAACCAACATAAAGTCAAACATAAATGAGCTTAGAAAACAAATCACAAGCACTTAAAGACCTTGTTGCAACTTATGACACGCAATGGCTTTTAGGAGATTTGTCATCTTTGATGCACGCAGGACGAGAAAGAGCCAAAGACCAATTGGGACAATAAAATATTTTTTCCAAATACAGAAGATGAAATAACCGAAGAGTGGAAACGTGTTAGAGAAGTTGCTATGCCTTCCTTTCTCTCATACTTTAACCAAGGACCATTGAATTATGAAGAACAAGTTATCAATTGGATTAGAGATTTGTTTACATCGTTAGACAAAACAATTGAAAATACTACAGGAGTAAAAACCGAAGACTTTATTCAGTTTTACGAAAACCTTGACCAACTAAATCAAAATAATTTTCGTGGACACTCAACCAACAAGGAGTTATTAAGACCAAATTGGAAAGATTATACAAAAATTCAAATGGGAGTTGTTGACAATGCCCCTGATTTCATTAAAGAAATGGGTAAAGAACGAGAGCATCTGTATTATTATATGGCAGACCACGGAATAAAAGATAGATTCTATCCTAGTGTGCAAACAAAAGCAGATTGTCTTTTAACAAATCGTCAGTAGTAATGCTGGTTCGAAATTTAAAGGATCTAGTCAGTAAGCAATTATGCTACAGGGAGTGATATAGTCGAATGATGAATATAGAATTAGCACATTTGTGTTGATCCTAGAAGTAAGTCTAGAGTAGGATCAATTAAAGGCTATTCGTTTTGGCTAATTAAAATTTTAATCTGACGTTTTATCCACAGGAAAGGGATGTCTCAAATTATGTCTCAAACAAAAAAGCAGCTACAAAATATTTATCGTAACTGCTTGATTTTCTGGTGGGAGTTGACGGGCTCGAACCGCCGACCCTCTGCTTGTAAGGCAGATGCTCTGAACCAACTGAGCTAAACTCCCGGTATGTGATTTTTCGAACTATCGAATAAATCCGAACTAAAGAACTAATCTTTTCCCTCGCTGCTAAGGGAGTGCAAATATAAGGGAAGCAATTTCAATATTCCAAAAAATAACAAAAAAAAATTCTGATATCCTAAAACCTGACATCTTATTTATTTTTTTTCATTTTATTGATAATTGTTATCTTTTCAGCCGTTAACAAAACTTTGCTATGTCCGGAGAAAAATTTAAACAATCCCTTAGCTTATTTGATGGCACCATGATTGTAGCCGGCTCCATGATCGGGTCGGGCATTTTTATCGTGAGCGCCGATATG
Organism: Paraniabella yanshanensis; assembly: GCA_040393015.1. Lineage (GTDB taxonomy): Bacteria > Bacteroidota > Bacteroidia > Chitinophagales > Chitinophagaceae > Niabella > Niabella yanshanensis_A. The sequence continues at coordinate 9,581 of JBEBUZ010000100.1, read as the reverse complement.
GTCAGAAACGTGGGCAGCTCGGGCTGGTTGATCGCCCTTTGGGTGATAACCGGCATCATGACCGTTTTCGCAGCCGTTAGCTACGGCGAACTTTCGTCCATGTTTCCCAAAGCAGGCGGACAATACGTATATTTAAAAGAAGCCTATAACCCCTTTACGGGGTTTTTATATGGATGGAGCTTTTTCTCGGTCATACAAACAGGAACGATTGCGGCTGTGGGAGTGGCATTCAGCAAGTTTGCAGGCTATTTCATTCCGGCACTCACCCTGGCCGATGAAAACCTGATCTTTCAAATGGGATGGCTTAAACTCTACCCGGCACAACTGGTTTCTATCGCTCTTATTATCTTCCTCACCTATGTTAACACCAGGGGAGTAAAAGAGGGCAAAACCATTCAATCTGTCTTCACCGTTATCAAACTATTTTCCTTATTTGGCCTGATGCTGTTTGGCCTCCTGCTGGCATCAAATGCGGATATCTGGAATAGTAACTGGTCCAACGCTTTTGACTTTAAGTTTACCGAACCCGTGCGGGACGCTGCCGGCAACCAAACCGGATGGTCGCTATTTAAGGAGCCTTCTTCTATATTCCTGATGATCGGACTGATTTCCTCCGCAATGGTGGGATCGGTATTTAGCAGCGTGGCCTGGGAAAATGTAACCTTTATCGCAGGGGAAATAAAAAATCCTAAAAAAAATGTGGGCCTCAGCCTGCTGCTGGGTACGCTGATCGTTACGATTGTGTATGTACTCACTAATGTAATGTACCTGGCTGTCTTGCCCATGTTTTCCGATCCCGTTTCAACAGGTGCAGTCGCTACATTCACCACCGAGTCGGCCATACCCACTGTAGCGTTTCCTCGTCAGGATCGGGTAGCTACTGCGGCAGCGACCAATATCTTTGGTTACTACGGAGCCGCTGTGATTGCCGTAATGATCATGATTTCGACCTTTGGCTGCAATAACGGACTGGTACTTACCGGCGCACGGGTATTTTATACCATGGCACAGGATAAACTTTTCCTGCCACAGGCAGCTTCTTTAAATAAGAACTCAGTACCCGCCTGGGGTTTATGGGCCCAATGTATCTGGGCCAGCGCACTCTGCCTGAGCGGTAAATACGGACTACTTCTCGATTATGTGGTGTTCATTACCCTGGTATTCTATATTCTTACCATCGTGGGCGTGTTCCGTTTACGCAAAACGCGCCCCGATGCCGAAAGGCCGTATAAAGCCTTCGGCTACCCTTACATCCCCATTATTTACCTGCTGATGGCGGGCACAATGGCCTTAGGGCTGCTGTTCTATAAACCTACTACCTCCCTCTTCGGATTGGTTATAGTAGCCATCGGAATTCCTATCTATTATATCGCTATGAGGAAAAGAAAAGTATCGGCATAAGAAAGTCCCGGCAAATACCGGGACTTATTACATTTATCGTCGTACTTTTTTCAGGTTATTCCACCTTCAAAAGCTCCACATAAAAATACAGGGGCTGGTTGGAAACTGCCGGATCGAGCGTATAGCACCCATAGGCCAGGGAGGAAGGGATGATGAGCTTAATTTTGCCACCCTCTCCTATTTTAGGTATACCAATTTGCCAGCCGGCTATCAGGTTCGACAAAGGGTATCGCAGGCTCTCGCTGGCATCAAACTGCGCACCATTCATCCGCCTACCTACGTACTTCATGGTAATAGTGCTGGATACAGAAGGCTTCTTAGCCTCATTGCCCGCATCTACAATTTCATACAATAATCCCGTTTGATCTTCTACCGTGGTAATAGAGCTATCCCCAGCAAATTTGGTCATCTCCGGCATATCCTGCGCTACCGTTTTGGTAACACAGTTATTCTCGTTCTTGTCTTTCAGGCATGCCGAAAGGCAAACCAGGCTGATAAGCGCTCCAATGGTTAATTTTCTCATATATCTAATAAATACTGGTTAATTCTCAAGTCCTGTTAATGTATAATCGATCATCACCTGTGAATAAGCAGGAATAATTTCTCCTGTATTAAGGGTTTGTTGCTGACATCCGAGGAAAAAATAATTCCAGGACGAGGGAAAAATCATCTTCACACTGCCACCCAACTGAGAATTCGATAAAAATCGATAAAAATCGGAATTGGTCTGAAAATCGGAAAATCTTATACGCGTTCCGGGATTGCTTTCATAAAGACTGTCTGTTTGCAAGGCAACCAACTTGGAACCGTTAAAAAAGCTAACCGTTCTTTTAAAGGCTACGATATCATTACCCGACGGAGTGTCGCCTTCGCCGGCATCGGAAACGCCCCAATAGGCATACAAATCGGCATCATAGGTAAGATAGCTAATACCCCTTGCAGAGATAAAAGAATCGATTGCCTGACGGTCTTTTTCGAGCGTATTGGGCGTACACTGCACTACCTCATCGTCCTTAAAACAGGACACCAGGATCAACGCCGAAAATACTGCAACAACTGGTATCCAAAATTTTCTTTTCATTGTGTGAAATTTTATTTTATATATTATCAAACTTGTTCTTCTCCCTGCTTTTTAACTCCTTATACCGGTTTTCGTTAATATCCCATTTATGATAAGACGAGAAGATTCCCGCAAACGCAACAATAATTATTCCAGCTATTAGTAAAATAATAAAAAAAGACGGATCGGCATTGGCTACCATCGTGGCTCTTTTATACCAGCCGCTCATAAAATTGACCAATATGGCGATCATAAGGATTAATCCTGCCGGCAAACCCACTAATACCTGCCTGAACAACCTTTTCTTCTTTTTACGATTCGCTTCCCAATATTTTATAAATTCTTCTTCTTCCTTCGAATACATATCGCAAAATTAATCTCTTCCCGTATTAATCAGCTAATCCGCGCCATATTCCTTTATTTAAAATGAAAACAGCCCCTTGGGGAGGCTGCGACCAAAAAAAGCAATACTAATTTGTACTATTAGTTTTTCGCCTCTTCTTCCTGCTCAGCAACATTTTCAGCACGTTGCTCTTTTGCCTCCTGAATCAGCTTTTCCTTACTTTTTTTACCACCTTTTGCCAGTTTCATGATAACAGGGAAAGTGGTAACCAGTACAATGGCCAATACAATGATTTCGAGGTGCTGTTTAAGGTCGAATCCCAGCCAGGACATGAGCCATTTTTGAAGAAAATGCCCCGCGAAAATCATACTGAAAACCCAGGCCAAACAACCAACAATATTGTAGAACATGAATTTTGGCCGGTCCATTTTTACGATACCCGCCACAATGGGTGCAAAAGTGCGGATAAATGGTAAAAATCTCGCTACTATAATCGCTCCGCCGCCATTTTTTTCGTAAAAATCATGCGCCTGCTCGAGGTATCTTCTCTTAAAAAAGAAATTTTCCTTCCAGTTATACATAGCGGGGCCTACTTTCCGACCCGTCCAGTAACCCACCATATTACCCACAATACCACAAAAAGATATTAACGCCCATAAAACAATCAAATCTACCCATTCATTCTGAATATGTCCCAGGCCAATTACTTTCATAAACTGGTAGGTGAGCCCCGGCTCCGCCAATAGCCCTTCGCCTATCTTGTGCGCATAAATGCCGGCTACAAATAATAAGGTGTCGCCGGGGAGAAAAAAACCGGCAAACAGGCCTGTTTCGGCAAAAACCACGAAAAGGAGCAGCCATAACCCTCCGTTTTCAATATACCACTGCGGTTGCAATAAATCTGTCCACTGAAACCCTGTACTCAATAATTCAATCATAAAATTATATAACCTGTCCTTTTACAAATTTTTTATACTAACTTAAAAAACCGCCTTTTATTGTGTAACCCGGTTTTTACAAACACACAGCGAAATAAACAAAGCGTAAAAAAAAAAGTTCGGGTAAAACCAAATATATTTTTAATCGCCCTGGAAGGCCAGTGCCTTTTCATCGTCAAATTCGCCTTCCCATTTAGCAACTACCACCGAAGCCAGGCAATTGCCTATTACATTTACCGATGTACGCCCCATATCCATCAATTCGTCGATGCCAAGAATAGCCGCGATAATAAACAGGGGAAGACCAAATTGTTCGGCAGTAGCGATAAGAATTATCAGGGACGCCCTTGGGATAGCTGCCACCCCTTTACTCGTAATCATCAGCGTAAGCGCAATTAATAACTGCTGCCCGAACGGCAGGTGCATACCAGCCGCCTGTGCCACGAAAATAGAAGCCAAAGAAAGATATAAGGTAGTGCCATCCAAATTAAAGCTATAACCTGTGGGTACCACAAAGGATACAATTTTCCTGGGCACACCAAAGCGCTCCATATTCTGCATTACCACCGGCAATGCGGCATCGGAACTGGTGGTGGCAAATGCTATGGACACCGGTTCTTTGATGGCCTGGATAAACTTGCGGATAGGCACTTTGAGGTAGAGTGCAACCGGAAGCAATACGAAAAGTATAAACGCCAGCAATGCTGCATACAAAGTAATTAGCAACAGGAACAGGTATTTTAAAATATCTATACCCATGTGCCCTACTGTGTAAGCCATTGCCGCTCCCACGCCTATGGGCGCGAAATACATGATGATATGGGTGTATTTGAACATGGTTTCCGCAAGGCTTTCCATGAGGTCCACCAAGGGTTTTTTCTTGTTCTCGGGAAGCTTGGCCAGTCCGATCCCAAATACCACGGCGAATACTACTATCTGTAGTACCTGGTTCTCATAAATTGATTTGATGATATTTTCGGGGAAAACATCCCGGAAAAAAGCCGTTGTTTTATATAGCCAGTGTTCACTTTCCGGAATAGACTCTAAAGCCAGCTTATCGTCGGCCTTTACCGTAGAGGTCGTGGGCAACTCATGGTGCGGCACTTTGGAAGCATCTACCCCCACCCCTGCTTTTGAAATATTAATGGCAGCCAGTCCTATAAATAAGGCAATAGTGGTGGCTGTATAAAAATACAGCAGCGACTTCCAGGCCATGCGTCCCACTTGTTTGAGATCTGAGTGCCCCGCAATACCATAAACAAGCGTGGCAAAAAGAATAGGCCCCACGATGGTTTTAACCAGCCTGATAAAGCCCTGGCTCAAAGGCCGCAATGCAAGAGCCACCCCCGGAAAATCGTTACCGGCCGCCGCTCCCATTACAATACTCACTAAAATCCAGGTAGTAAGGGATTTCTTGTAAAAAGCAAATAAAACCAAAGCAGCAATCAGCACCCATCGACCTGTCATTAAAACAGATTCAGGTAGAGGAGTAATATAATACCCTATAATATGTAATAGAGCAACAACTGTAAATACAGCAAGCGCAATCCATCCCGTTTTTCTTTTCATCATAATTATAAGAAAAGTCTCAAAACTAATTATTTGCTATTAAAAGACAAGACTTTATTCAAAATAAAATACAAAAGGTATGGATTAACAGGTGACAAGGTGGAAAGAAAGTTAACTATGGTTTCAAATTTTTTGGTTCTCATTTACAATTATTCCTTATTTTTCCTGCCTCAAAATTCTTTGCAATCATTTAACTATCCATATTAAACAAATTCTTATGGGATTATCAACGAAGAAGCCATTAAGCGTACTGTTAGCGGAAGCAGGCGATTCTGAAAAAGGGTTGAAACGTACGCTAACCGCCGGCGGCCTTGTAGCTTTGGGTATCGGAGCGATTATTGGCGCCGGGTTATTTTCTCTGACCGGTATCGCAGCCGCCGAAAATGCGGGACCGGCTGTAGTATTTTCCTTTATCATTGCGGCGGTGGGTTGCGCTTTTGCCGGTTTGTGTTATGCCGAGTTTGCCAGCATGATTCCGGTAGCGGGCAGCGCCTATACTTACAGTTATGCAACCATGGGCGAATTCATAGCCTGGATTATTGGCTGGGACCTGGTGCTGGAATACGCATTGGGAGCCGCCACGGTAGCAGTGAGCTGGTCTCAGTACATGGGCAAGTTTTTGTCGTCGGTCGGTATTCACCTTCCCGCAGAGCTGCTGCACGGGCCATGGGACGAAGTAAACGGTGTCAACCTGGGTGGAATCATCAATCTGCCGGCTGTTATCATCATCTGCCTTTTATCCCTTTTATTAATTCGCGGCACCAAAGAGTCCGCTTTTATGAATAACCTGTTGGTGATATTAAAGGTAAGTGTGGTAATTGTATTTATTGTGTTGGGATGGGGCTTTATCAACCCCGAAAATCACACCCCTTTTATACCTGAAAACGCTGGTGAAACGATGATGAAATCGGGAGAAATGGGATTTTTTCAATTCTTTAAAAGCGAATATTTCGGGGAGTTTGGCTGGAGCGGGATTCTGAGAGGTGCAGGCGTGGTTTTTTTCGCCTTTATTGGATTTGATGCGGTGAGTACAGCAGCGCAGGAAGCGAAAAACCCACAGAAAGGAATGCCCATTGGTATCATTGGTTCACTGATAGTATGTACCATTTTATATGTTTTATTTTCCTTCGTGTTAACCGGCCTGGCCAATTATACTACCTTCCATGGCGATGCCAGTCCCGTTACCACTGCTTTTGCCAAAACAGGATATACTTTCCTGAACTCGGCCCTGACAGTCGCTATCATCGCGGGCTATACATCGGTAATGTTGGTGATGCTGATGGGGCAAAGCCGTGTGTTTTATAGCATGAGCATAGATGGACTACTGCCTAAATTCTTCAGCACGCTGCATACAAAAAACAGAACACCCTGGAAAACAAATGTTGTTTTTATGATTTTTGTAAGCCTGTTTGCCGGATTTGTACCTGTTTCTGACCTCGGGCATATGGTAAGTATAGGCACTTTGTTTGCCTTTTCGCTGGTATGTATTGGTATTATGGTGATGAGAAAATCAAACCCCGACGCAAAGCGTGGCTTTAGAACCCCACTGGTACCGCTGATCCCAATCCTCGGTATTATCGTTTGTGTTGCATTGATGGCCGGGCTACCAATAGAAAGCTGGGAGCGTCTGGCTATTTGGCTGGCAATTGGCCTGGTTATCTATTTTGCTTATGGCAAAAAGCACAGCAAATTAAAAAATTAACGGGATATATCCTGTTTCCCGGCTTAAAGCCAGGAAAAGTATTTCTATCCTATTTGCAAAAGGCGGGGCGTTTACCCGCCTTTTGTTATGGAAGAGGGTAAAACACCCTTCTTCGCCAAAGTACCGCTACCGCATAACGTGCAAAAAAGCCGCCTCACGGCGGCTTATACTTAAGCAATTAGCTTATCCAAGCTAATCTTGAAAATTTAAGCTATAAATATACAACTAAAAAACAGCATCCAAAAAATTATCCGGTTAGTTCCTTTTCTTCTTCATTCCGTCTACCTGTTGCTGCAGGTTAGCCACAATATTCACCAACTGTCCTACATTCCAGTTCTGAGAGGTATTGGTTTTTGAAATAACATAATGAGCTTCCCACATTTCCAGCACTTCATCGGCATTAATAGCATAAGGCTGGAAGGCCGGATTATCACTGATCAGCGTCAGCCGGCTTTTTGTCTTCCCGTTTTTCTGTATTCTTTTATATACAATCCCATCGTTTTTAGAAACCAATATACAGGCGGTATTGTTCTTCACCGAATCGAGAGCGTCTATTTTTTCGCCCACAATGATAGATCCGCTTGGAACCGGCAACATCGAATCTCCTAAAATTTCAAAGGCCCGGTAATTACCGCCATTCAACATGGGTAATGTAAATGTATTCAGTTCGTCAATAAACTCATGATCGGCATAGCCCGTCAGGTAGCCCGCAGCCGCTTTAACCGGTACAAAGGGTATTTGGGTAACAACAGGAGCCAGCTTTAAAGCCCTTCTTTTGGCCAGGTAATTACCCGATTCTGACGCCGAGCCCAGATCCTTACGCAACATATCATCCAGGGTTAACCGGAACATATCGCATACCGTTTCCAGCACATCAATACGGGGCTCGGCACGCCCCTCTTCGTAGGCACCCAGGAGTGAACGCTTAATATTGAGCTTGCCCGCAAATTCATCCTGCGTCCAGCCGCGAAGCTTGCGTAGATACTTTAAATTTTGATTGGCCAATGACATAGCTAATAATTTTAGTGCAAAATACTAAAAATATTATCAAAAAGAAAAAATTTTTTTCACCGGCGGCGTTCTCCTCCAGGGAGCGCTTTGCACGCTGATACTTCGACCGGTATATAAGACTGGCGTACTTTACCGGTTGAGTCTTTAAACCGTCTTCACGTCTTTCACATCATAGTCCTCAATATCCTGAATATATTGATTGAGTACAAGGAAATCGAATAGCGGGCGCGCTTCGGGCGAGACGGGCATATTTTGTAAGGTAATAACCTCGCTGGTTTTTTTGTTGAGATAAGGATAAGCATAAAGCTTTACATTGCGGCCAAATAAATCGCTCACGTAGGTAAGCAATTCCTGGGTATAATTCCCGCTATAATTCCTGGCGTTAAAAATATTCCGCAGATTGGAAATATTGGTTGAAATGCCCACCGACCGGGGCTTGCAACGTGCGAGATACAAAGCCAGTTTATTATTGCGCTTAAAGTTGGAAACAATTACATTATTGCCGGTAGCGCAAAGTTCTTCGGCCCGCTGAACGAATACTTCGAGATCTTTATCATTAGCCGGATCATCGTCTGAAAGCAGATTACTCATTAACACCTCTATCATCACCACCAGGTTATTGTCTTCTGCCTGCTGCGATCGTTTGAACTGTTCCACGGCTTTATTGAACAGATCGAAATTGGGTTTCGACTTTTGAAGAAACTTAGTACGCAGGATCATCACATCTCTTTTGTAGAGCAAATCCTTTGCCTGTACAATATTGCCTCCGGGGTCGAAAATAGCGGCTGTGGAAAATCCCATCGCTATCAGGTATAAATTAACAATCCTGTCGCTGGTACCGGCGAAAAGCGGGCCGCGCAAAGTGATCATATCGATCTCTACCGAGCCAAACGACAAATTATCCGCCAGCGATTCTACCATCAACTGTATATCATGATGATAATAGTAGGCCGCGTATACCAGGTTCACCCCTAATATGCCCAGTACATTTTGCTGAAGCCCGGTATCATTATCCAGCAAGCGTACATGGAAAATAATATCATTGTATTCACCGCCGGGTACGGTTTGAAAACGAAGACCCAACCAACCATGCGGCTCATTGGTTTTATTAAAATTAAGAGTGGTAACCGTATTGGCAAAAGCAAAAAATGTTTTATCCTGGTATTTTTCTCCTTGCAGCCTTTCGGTGAGCAAATCGTACTCGTGCGCCAACATCTGCTTTACGCGGGAGCGGCTCACGTATCGCCCGTCTTCCTCCATTCCGTAAATGGCATTACTGAAAGCCATATCGTAGGCCGACATCGTTTTGGCCACGGTACCCGAGGCGGCGCCGGCTGTAAAAAAGTTACGTGCTACTTCCTGTCCCGCTCCTATCTCCGCAAAAGTTCCGTAAACAGGTCCGTCTAAATTAATTTTCAGCGCCTTTCGCTTCGTTTCTAATATTTCTCTTGCCATATATTTTCAAAAGTACCGTTTTTAATGACGAACCGTTTCAACTTTCAAAAATAAGAGGCAGGAGCGGCTCGCCATCGTAACCCGTTAATTCCCTTTAGCCTT
>JBEBUZ010000099.1:0-11664 GCA_040393015.1 Paraniabella yanshanensis | reverse complement strand
AACAAAAAAGCCACCGGTTAAAAACACGGTGGCTTTTTCTAAGTATTAAGGCGTTTTATTTCAGTGCAGCCAGCGCCGCTTCATAATCCGGCTCCTGGGCTATTTCCGGAACCTGCTCGGTATAAATCACTTCGCCGTTTTCGTTGGCCACAATAACGGCCCTGCTCAACAGGCCCTGCATGGGCGAATCGGTAAGGGTAACCTCATAGTCGGTACCAAAACTGCCTCTGAAATCCGATAAGGTTTCTACATTTTCGATTCCCTCGGCGGCGCAAAAACGTTTTAGCGCAAAGGGAATATCTTTGGATACATTGATGACTACGGTATTCTCCAGGCCGGCAGCCTGTTCGTTGAATTTTCGCACAGACGCTGCGCAAACCCCGGTATCTACACTTGGAAATATATTGAAAACAATCTTTTTCCCTTTGTAATCGCCGAGGGTCTTTTCCGAAAGATCACTCTTTACCAGTGTAAATTCCTTCAGTTGGCTGCCTTTGGCGGGTAGTTGTCCTAAACTGTGCGCGGTGTTGCCGTGTAATGTAATTTCTGCCATTTTAAATTGCTTTTATCCGGTTTATTATAATATTATATCCTTCCCCGCAAAAGTATCGGTATTATTTTACTTTAAGTATTTAAAAAAGTTCTTAATAGGTCTAAATTGCATATATTCACGCCGGCATTGGCCGGAACGACAGGTAGCTATAGGAAAGGGATAAAAACGAGAGATTTGCCGGGCAGGTGCGTATTATCGGTTTAAACATTTAAATCGCATCTTTTTTCCTCAGAAAAAAATAATGGTGAAAAACTGTGTGATATGTTTTTTTTTGTTAGAATTGTAATCTATTTTACTAGCTTAAATATTTAAAAACTAAAAAAACTAAGATCATGGCTGAAAATCAAGCTAAGCCGGCGGTGGCGGCAACAACATCTGTACAACCAAAAAAGAGCGGTAACCTGATATCGTGGATTGCCCCAATTGTATGTATTATTTTAGGTTATCTTGTCTGGCGGTATGGGATGGGAAACCCGGCTGGCTTTAATGCACCAGACGAGGCAGGTGGATTCTGGCCACATCACATGGGTCCCAAAGATGCATTTCATGGGATTTATGAAGGAGGTATTATCATTCCTATCCTGATAGGTATGCTTTTAATGACTATTGTATTTGCGGTTGAGCGTTTCTTAACCATCAGCAAGGCCTTAGGAAAAGGAAATATTACCAATTTTGTGCGTAAAGTGCAATATCATCTTGCTAACAAGAATGTTGACGCTGCGGTAGCCGAGTGCGACAAACAAAAAGGATCTGTAGGGAATGTAATGAAAGCAGGCCTGCGCCGATACAAAGAAATGATCACCGAAAACGACCTGGAAACAGAGCAGAAAGTGGTGGCTATCCAAAAAGAAGTGGAAGAAGCTACAGCGCTCGAAATGCCCATGCTTCAAAAGAATCTGGTATTCCTTTCTACCATTATATCCTGCGGTACGCTTGTAGCGTTATTAGGAACGGTAATGGGTATGATCCGCTCTTTTGCTGCATTAGGTGAATCAGGCGGCGGCGGCGATTCTTCTGCTTTGGCGTTAGGTATCTCTGAGGCCCTGTACAACACAGCACTGGGTATCGGTACTTCGGCTCTTGCGTTGATATTCTATAACATGCTTACTACAAGAATTGACAATATTACACATGGTATTGACGAGTCTGGCTTTACATTAACACAATCCTTCGCTTCCCTGTACAAATAATTTGGGGGAAGACGAGAATTGTTTTATGGAAAATCCAAATTAATTCGTCTAAATATCAAATTCACAAAATATGTCAAGAGCAAAAATAGTCAAGAAGTCGACGGATACGGACATGACGCCGTTTGTGGATATTGCCTTCCTGATCCTGTCGTTCTTTATCATGGCTACCAAGTTTAAACCGGCGGAAGCGGTTCCTATTGAAACGCCTAACTCGGTTTCGTCTCAAAAATTGCCTGAGAACGATGCTGTTATGATCAGTATCGACAAAGACAACAAGGTATATTTCTCGATTATGACGGCCAACGATAAGCAAGCAGCTATCGATATCATCAAAGGAGCTGCCCAGGCCAGGAATATACCGGTTACGGATGCCCAGGCTCAGAAATATTTTCCGGGCGATATGGTAGGAATGCCATTCAACAAACTGGGCGCATTTCTGGATCTTTCTACCGAGGATAAAAAGAAATTCGTACAGGAAGGTATTCCCGTTAAAGACTCGGCCAATAATGAGCTGTATTACTGGATTGCCGCTACACGAAGCGTGTTTGCCGGTAAACCCCTGAAATACCTTATTAAGGGCGATAGTAAAGGGAAATACCCTACATTTAAGAGAGTTATAGAGGCTCTTAAAAATAATGATGAGCAGAAGTATAACCTTGTTACCATGCCGGAAGGAGCGCCGGAGGGTACCGACCTGTGGATTGAGCGCAACACGCAGAGAAAATAGTTATTTAATTAAAAAAACCTGAATTAGTTATGGCAAGTTTAGATACAGGCGACGACGGCGGCCAAAAAAAGGGGCCGGGCGTTAAGAAAGCCAAAAAGCTAAGCACACGTATAGACATGACGCCGATGGTGGACCTGGGTTTTTTACTGATCACTTTCTTCATCTTCACTTCTACCATGAGCTCTCCTACTACCATGGATCTCAATATGCCGAAGGATAATAAGAATGAAGAAGATCAGACCAAGACCAAAGAATCCGGTGCGCTTACCATTATGATTGGCGAAGACAATAATTTGTATTATTGGGAAGGGAGTTTATTGCCCGACGGCAGTAACTTCACCTCCAGTAATTTTAAGGATATCCGCGCCGAAATCATAAAAAAGAAGAAAGCAGTGGAAGCGGCTTATGTAACCGACCCTGCCTGCGAGGCAAAGGCTAAAGCGGAAGGAAAGGATCCTGCGGATTGCAGACAAAAAGACTTTTTTGTGCTCATTAAACCAACAGAGAATGCTGACTATAAAAGCGTAATCGACTTGTTGGATGAAATGACCATTAATAAAGTAGCAAGGTATGCTTTGATAGATCCTTACCCCGAAGAAGTAGCTTTGGTAAGTGCAACAGAAGGGGCTCCTGCACCCGCTGCTGATGCGCCGGCGCAATAATTTTGATGTTTCCCGTATGGAAAATAACGGAGAAAGCATCTTATCATTAACAAATTAAAACGAAATGGAAGCCAATAAAATTTTAAGCACGGACTTTCTGGATCTCCTGTTCGAAGGCCGTAATAAAAGCTATGGTGCTTACGAGCTTCGCAGAGCCTATTCGAAGCGACTCGTGGTTGCACTGTTGGGTACAATAGCAGGCTTTGCGCTTATTGCTGGCGGTGTGTATCTGAGCAGACAGCTGAAACCCGCCCAGGACACGCAAACTGTAAAGATTAATGAGGTTACGATTCAGAATATCGAACAGGAGAAGCCGGAGGAGCCACCACCCCCTCCTCCTCCGCCGCCACCCAAGCAGGCGCCCCCTCCTAAAATTGAAATGAAGCAATTTACACCTCCCAAGATTGTAAAAGATGAGGAAGTGAAGGAGCCGCCGCCCGCAGTGGAAGAGTTGAAGACGACCAAGATAGGAACCATTAACCAGGAGGGTATTAAAGATATCGGTATTGTTACACCACCTGCTGCTGTGGATGCCGGTAAAGGTATCGTGGAAGCCAAGCCAGTGGAAAAAGAGCCGGAAGTGTTCACCAAAGTGGAAGTGGATGCCTCCTACCCCGGAAACTGGGTAAACTTTCTCCAGCGTAACCTGGATGGACAGGTGGCAGTGGACAACGGCGCATCTCCCGGCCGGTACACGGTTATTATACAGTTTATTGTGGATGTGGCAGGTAACGTGAGCGATGTGAAAGCACTTACCAATGCCGGTTTCGGAATGGAGCAGGAAGCCATGAGGGTAATTAAAAAATCCGGAAAATGGAAGCCCGCCATTCAGAATGGCAGAGCGGTAAAAGCATTCAGAAAACAACCTATTACCTTCGACGTTACGGAACAATAAAGTTTGATTGAAAATAGAAAAATTACCATCCCGTCTGAGTTGTCAGACGGGATTTTTTTGCTTCGGACAGCCTTTACCCTTTTACAATGTTTATATTTACCCCCGAAAAAACTTGCCATGCAGTATAAAAACATGATCTTCCAGGTGGAAGAGGGAATTGCGACCATCATGATCAACCGGCCCGACAAGCTAAATGCACTTAACAGCGCCGTTTTCGACGAGCTGGAGAGTATGCTGGATGAGGTTGCCGGCAACGCCGGTATCCGATCGGCTATTATTACCGGAAGTGGAGATAAGGCCTTTGTGGCCGGCGCCGATATATCGGAGTTTACGAGCCTCGATGCCCGGGCAGGAGAGGAACTCTCGCGGCGGGGTCAGCTGGTATTTGATAAAATCGAAAACAGTTCCAAGGTTATTATCGCTGCTGTAAACGGATATGCGCTGGGGGGTGGTTGCGAATTGGCCATGGCCTGTCATATCCGGGTGGCCGCCGACCACGCCAAATTTGGGCAGCCTGAGGTGAACCTGGGCTTACTGCCCGGGTATGGGGGTACACAGCGTCTGGTTCAACTGGTGGGGAAGGGCAGGGCATTGGAATTACTGGCTACCGGCAACATGATCGACGCCATTACCGCTTTTAATTACGGACTTGTTAATCACGTAGTAGCAGGCAGCGAATTAATGCGCAAAGCCCGGTCTCTGTTGTCCCTGATCAATAGCAAGGCGCCCCTGGCGGTGGCTGCCTGTATAAAGGCCGCACAGTTGGCCTGCGATCCCGAAAAAAAGGGCTATCTGATGGAAGCTCAGCTCTTTGGCGAGCTTTTGCAAACAAAAGACAGCCAGGAAGGGGTGGCTGCTTTCCTGGAAAAGAGACGGCCGGTTTTTAACGGAAACTGATTTATTTAGCGTCTTTCAGCAGAAATGTAAAACTGGAATAGGATTTGTATAGGATATAGCAACTAAATGCAACAGCAAAATGATGCCAATAAAGGACAGAGGGTGCTATTGCTTTACACTTGAAACCATAGATACCGTAGATGTTTTTATCAGGCCTATGTATAAGCAATTGATCGTTCATAGTCTGAATCATTTCATCGACAGTAAAGGATTGATAGTGTATGGATGGTGTCTTATGTCAAATAAACTATACCTTATCTGCCAATCAATGGAAAATCTCCCGCTAAAGGAGCTGAGGGCTGAGTTTGTTGCATTTACCTCCGGAAAAATTGTGGAAGCAATGAGGGACGACCCCAGTCAGCGCAATCTTTGGTTACTGAAGCATTTTGACCGACCTGCTCTCTCTTCCGGCAACGGAGTAATTATTTCCTGTTGGGGCGATATCAAAACTACCCGTGAAATAGATATGCAGATGCCTCAGAGCCTGGCCGAACAACTGGATTTTATACATCATATTCCCGTAAAAGAGCGCATCGTTCAATATGCTTCAGACTATCTCTATAGTTCTGCAAGAGATTATTCCGGTCTGCCGGGATTAGTGAAAACTACCCGGCCGGTTACAGTGGAGCGAGCCTTATATGAAATTGAAAGCAGAAAAGCGGGTTTCCGCTCCAATCCTAAATCCGCTCAGCAATAATATCCTTTTTGTAGCAGAGGAAAAATTTAGCAATGGCTTAAGATCCGATTATCGGCTTACCGATATATTTGTATATCATTAGCCACCAGATTTCCGACTTATGCCGCGAAGAAGAAGAAAAAAAAACTATAATAACTTTAAACTGATTGCTTCTACTCTTTTTATTTGTGGATTGGTGGTTGTGTTGCTCAGGTGGGTCGATAACCGCAAAATGAAATTTGTTCGGTACGATGCTTTCGGCATTGATATGCCTGTGAATTACCAGATCCATGGGATTGATGTGTCGCGCTATCAGAAAAAAATACATTGGAAGAGTGTCGGTGAAATGGTAGTGGACGGCATCCGGCTTAATTTTGCTTTTATTAAAGCTACAGAAGGTGTTTCTCTTACCGATAAACAGTTCCGGTACAATTGGAAAGAAGCCAGAAAAGCGGAGATGCCCAGAGGAGCTTACCATTTTTTTACCCCCGCCGATGATCCGGTCCGGCAGGCGGATTTATTCATTTCAAGAGTAAAACTGGAACCCGGAGACCTCCCCCCTGTTTTAGATGCAGAACTGGCGGGTAGTTTGCCGCCCGGCCTGTACCAGCAAAAGCTTAAAACCTGGTTGGACCGCGTAGAAGCACACTATAAAGTAAAGCCGCTTATTTACACCAACGCCGATTTTTACAAGAAGTACCTGGGTGCAGAATTTGACGATTACCCTTTATGGGTGGCGCATTATTATGAGCAAAAAAGTCCGCGCATTAACCGGCCCTGGACCTTCTGGCAGCACAATGACCGGGGTAAGGTAAATGGTATTGATGCTGCGGTCGATTTTAACGTCTTCAACGGCGACGTCATTGCCTTTCAACAACTACTCGTCCAATAGGTATTATCTCCTGTTACCCATGGGGTAAAAAGAAAGCCCTACCGAAATCAACATGTTTCTGGATTGCACATTGTAATGTTTAGGATACACTCTGTCATCGTCGTCAATCGATCGCAAGGTGAACGGGTCGGAGGCAAAGTTGAGTCCGAAATCCAGTTTGAGCCAATCGTTATTTCTAAAACCGGTTTGCAGCATGATAGAAGGTTCAAAAACACCAAAAGCCCGTTCGCGTGCATCGGCGTATCCCAACAGGTTTTCTTCCACTTCGAGATAATTTGTCCGGATATTGTTCAGTTTAAGGATAGAGAAGCGTGGCGCTACAGACATGCGGATATAGTCATTAAAAAACATATTAAAAGAAGGGTGGAAATAATATTTCATCAGGTCAGCGTCAAAGTTCCGGTTCCGGATGGTATTGACCGGGTTGGCCTGGTCGTTGGACTGCATTTTACCAAAACCCACGCCAAATACGCCGTTGAAATAGGTTTTTTGGCTCCGCCCCATCGGCGTGAAAAAGCCGGCGCCTAATTCAAACATGCTTCTTGTATAGTCCACTTTAATAGGGGTGGTGCCATTATCCAGGTCGTCGTTATTATATTTATCTCTTTCGGAACGGTACATACCACCGGCTGTTAGCATAAAATGATCGGTAACCGCTACGGCAGCCTGCCCGTCGAAACCGTACGAGCGTTCCCGGCCATTATCTTCCTCAATCAGTCCGGTGGGGTCGCCGGCTGCTGCTGCTGAAAGCTTAAAATCACCCTGCTGCCGGAAAAAGGCGGCATTGTGCACGGAAGGGGAATTAATATACCTCGGATTGGAGCAGGCCGCAAGAAAAAGGGTGGAGATGAAACCCAGGTATAAACTATGTTGGATATTGTTCTTTATTTTTTTCATATACCGAATTTTTTTATAGGACAAAGTAACTATAAGTTTTAAAACCCTGGGCTACCGGAAATAGTGATTTTAAAAAATACCCGGTTTTAGGGAGTACTATTCCTCCCATTCCCCTGCCCCTAAGCGCACCAGTTCGTAAGCATCGTTTACGCAATTAACGATGGTAGAAGGTTCCGTTCCACCAATACCGCCATCAATAACTATGTCCACCAGGTTTTTGTATTTTTCATAAATGATTTCGGGGTCGGTATAGTCTTCTACAAAATCGCCGGGAAGGGAGGTGCTTAATATAGGATGATCCAATTCCTTCACCAGTGCCAGCGCTATTTTATTATCGGGAATACGCAGCCCTATGGTGTCCTTTTTACTTTGAAGGATTTTGGGTACCTGCTTACTGGCTTCGAGAATAAAAGTATAGGGCCCCGGTAAATGCTCTTTCAAAAGGCGATAGGTAGTGTTGGATATTTGCCTGGCAAAATCGCTCAGGTGGCTCAGGTCGGCACAGATAAAGGATAGCTGGGCTTTCTTAGGATCAATTTGTTTGATGCGGCAGATTTGTTCTACCGCTTTTGTGTTGTAAATATCACAACCCAAACCATAGATCGTATCGGTAGGATAGACGATGATGCCTCCGCCTTTTAAGGTATCGGCAACCTGTTTAATAAGTCTTTCCTGCGGATCTTTCGGATGGATATGGATTAACATGGGGCAAAGTTAACAAAACTTAAAAACCCCGGGGCAGACAAGATGTTTCCACTTCCGCGGCCACCTATGCATCAAATGGATTAATGATGTATTAAGCCACCCACCAGGTTTCTTTACCGCGCAGCAACGCGTCCAGATCCGGCTTTTTACGGGCGCGGGCGTCTTCCAGCTGAAGCGCCATCATTTCTTCGTAGCAGGGGCGATCGGTTTGGTAAAAAACACCGAAAGGCCGGGGTAAATGTCCTTCCATGGTGGGGTCGTCAAAAATCCGGGTCAGTATCTGTGCTTTATAAATATCGTGTTCATCATGTATCCAAAGGTCGTCTGCTGAATAGCCTTCGCCCAGGGTCACTACCTGGGGTTGAAAGCCATCAAGACGCAATCCTTTATTAGCTTCAGCCCCGAAGATCAGTGGCTTCCCATGTTCAAGGAAAAGCGTTTGCTGGGGTTTGGAACTTTTTTCGGTAAATATTTCAAACGCGCCATCGTTGAAGATATTGCAATTCTGATAGATCTCGAGAAAGGAAGTACCCTTGTGGTAGTAGGATCTTAAGAGCATGGCCTGCAGGTGCCTGGGATCGCGATCCATGGTGCGGGCTACGAAAGTGGCATCGGCTCCCAGAGCCAGCGCAGCGGGGTTAAAAGGATGATCGATACTCCCGAATGGTGTGGATTTGGTGATCTTATGCTCTTCGGAAGTGGGCGAGTACTGTCCTTTGGTGAGGCCGTATATCTGGTTGTTGAACAACAGGAAATTGACGTCGAAATTCCGGCGCAACATGTGCATGGTATGGTTTCCTCCAATACTCAGTCCGTCTCCGTCGCCACTTACGATCCACACGCTGAGTTCGGGGCGGGAGGCTTTTAATCCGCTGGCAATGGCCGTAGCGCGCCCGTGAATAGAGTGCATACCATAAGTGTTCATATAATAGGGGAAACGGCTGCTACAGCCAATTCCCGATATAAATACAATGTTTTCTTTGGGTACATCCAGGGTGGGCATGATTCGTTGCACCTGGGCTAATATAGAATAATCGCCGCAGCCGGGGCACCAACGAACTTCCTGGTCGGTGGCAAAATCCTTGGCGGTGAGGACGGGAGCTAAAACTTCTGACATTTTACACAACTAAACTTTAAGTGAGGATCCAATCTTTGGTATACTATGGTATAACAAAAAATCGTGCGCAAAGGTACGACTAATGATTGAATAGATATATTTATGACAATCGCATGACCTATTTTCTTTAAATTGCTGCATGCTTAACAAGAACATTTTCCTGGTCATATTGTTGATTACCTGTCTTATTGGGCTCGGTTT
This sequence comes from Paraniabella yanshanensis, assembly GCA_040393015.1. GTDB lineage: Bacteria > Bacteroidota > Bacteroidia > Chitinophagales > Chitinophagaceae > Niabella > Niabella yanshanensis_A. Next base: position 2,252 of record JBEBUZ010000099.1, on the reverse strand, counting down.
CGTTCACACCGGTCCGGTTAGAAATCTCAAAGTGCTGCCCGCCGATATCAAAGAGGAGGTGTTGGACAGCCTGATGGAAACCTATAATAAAGGACTGGGCGTAACCTGCGATTTTTGCCATGTGCAGGAAATAAAAAATGGCGACACTACGTTGAACTTCGCTTCTGATGATAATCCCGTTAAGGAAGAAGCCCGCCGGATGATGCGGCTTACCATTGATATCAACCAGAAATATTTTAATTACAATCCTAAAATTCATCCTGCCTACCTTACCCGTATCAGTTGCAATAGCTGCCACCGCGGAAATCCTTACCCGGAGGAGTAGGAGTCGGAAAAGGGGGATTTGTGTAAACTATCTGTTAAAGCCGAAGTGGAAGTTCGTCCGGCCTTTATGCGTTCCCAGGCTATTACTCATCCTTTACCAATACCATCCGTGCGTTATCGGCTGTATAAACCGCGTTGTTAAAAGCTACAAATTCCTGGTAGTCCGTAGCCTCAAACCGTCCCTTGTTTCTTTCATAATTTCTCACCATTTTAATACTATCCCCTTCCACCTCAAAGCCAATATCATAGTTGCCAAAATGGTTGGAAATACTTAGGGGCGGCGGCATAGATTCTACCCGATAGCCGGCCGGAACCATGAGGGTTATCGTGTCGGTATCTGTAAAAGAATAATCATATACTATATCATTTTCGCGGGCATCTTCTTCGCTGAGTTTTGAAGCGTAGGTAGCCAGTATGTTCGGTTTGATAAATATTCGCCGACCGGTTACCGCTGCATAGTTATTCGAAACAATTTCGAGTTGTTCGCGAATGGTGGGAATAGGGGCTGTTTTGTCTTCGCTATACGTAAATGCAGATACATCGTAGCTGGGCAATGAAAATGCCTGGTGCAATCTTTTTTGCTGATCCTCCTTCGAAAAATTATGGATGATTTGGTGCAGCTCATCCTGCTGCAGGCCTGTATACAGGGTGGTTACCTTTGCATGCAGCTTTCCCTCTTCGTTTATGGAGCCGCTTATAACACGGCTTTGAAGGTTTTGTGTTTTTGTATACGCCGGTGTTTGAACGATGGTGCTTTGGTTTTCGTCCACCAGTAAAGCCTCGCGGTTGCCGGTAAAAGCTCCCATATACCCGGGCGCAACGGTTTGGCTGGTACATTCGAGCCAGGTTGTATCTTTAGCACCTCCGGGCAGGGAAGAAGTGCCCGGCACACAAACCACCACGTGGTTAAACTGGTTGGAAGGAAAGTCCGCCAGGATGTCTTTTTCAGACTTGCCTGCTTTTATCAGAACATTATGCGCTTTTATTCCGGCTTCTTTCAACAGCGCTACCATGTAATTAGAGAGTGCTTTGCAGTCTCCGTATTTTTTTTCAGCAACATAAGTCGCATCCATAGGTTGCCAGCCGCCAATACCCAATTGTATGCTTATATAGTGGGTATTCTCCTGTAAAAATTTATACAGTGCATTTATTTTTTCCTTATCCGTTGAAAGATGGTCGGTAAGCTTGTGAACGCTGGCTTTCGTTTCGGTGGGCAATACATCCCGACCCTTATAAAGCGTTGTTATAAACTTCCCAAAATGTTGCCAGCTACTCATATTGCCTTTGTAACCTGCGATCTCAAAATCGGAGGGGGCAATTACGATTCGGGTTGTTAGCTCACTCCACTCCGGTGTAAGTACTTCCTTTTTTTTGGCGGGCTGGTTACTGAGTTGCCAGGTATATATTTTAGTCGACTTTTCTTCATTTATAACCGGCACTCCTTCGTACCGGAACTGTTTGTACCGAAGTTCATAATTCCGGGGTGCGATTACCGTGAACTGTGCTTTTTCCACAGCTACTTCCGGGGCGGATACAGGCTGCCATTCGGGAAGGTGAAACAGGCCATTCAGCGCCACTTCTATTTCGTACTCAACCGTATAAGGGTAGGTTCGGTAATAGAAATTGTGCACCTTGTGCCGCTCATCATAAGCCAGGTGGCCGCTACTGTTTCCCGATTCGTCGGCAATATCTTTTTTCTTTACACTTTTAATTTTGGTACCGGCCGCATCGTAAAGGTTTCCCGAAATGCTTTGTATATTCCTGAATTGGTCGTAGTACTCATAGAAAAAAGCATAGCCTTCAGCCGCTTCATTAAGTAATGTGTAGGCATAGTGCCTGTGGTATACGGCTTTACCCGGACTTTTAATTTCGACACGCACCCTATCAAACCGCTTCACCAGGGTTGCGTTTTTGAGCAGCGTTTCGGG
>JBEBUZ010000098.1:0-11847 GCA_040393015.1 Paraniabella yanshanensis | reverse complement strand
CTTGATACTTGATACTTGATGCTGGATGCTCGTGCCTTTGTTGCGTGTTGCGTGGAGGTTTGCGCATAGCAAAGACACCAACAAACTGGATACTGGATACTTGATGCTTGATATTGGATACTTGATACTGGATACGGGCGGCGGGCGGCGGGATCATAGCCGATCGGCAATCGCAATCATCGTAATTCGTCATTCTCAACCCGTAATTCCCCCAACGCTTTCCGCCTGCAAAAGCGACTTCCTATATGTTATAAAATTTTTAACAATAAGCTACAAACCCTTTGGGTATCGCTACAATCTATATAGTAGAAAAGAAACAATTTTCAATAACTACTAAACTCCATAACAATGAAAAAATTATTAACTATATCGCTGATGCTGCTGGCCGGTGTTGTGTTATTAGCCGGCTGTACTAAAAGAGATTATTATGAGGATACAAGGGAATATGCATTGGTTGTAGATTATGTGGAAGGATACCCTTATTCCGTTATCAGGTTTGATGCCGATGGCACTTTTGCCGTCATTGAAAGTCTCGACAACAATGCCGACTACTGGCCGCTGATCAACGATGAACTCTTTGGCGACTTTGACCTGGGCTCCCGGTATGTTAGAAACAACGATGCTGGGTATAATATCCGGATCAGCGTGCTGGATTATGCCAATAGCCTGAACGAGGCCAACCATATCCTGGATAGTTATATTGACCGCTACGGGTTTGCAAAGAAAATGTCTTCGGTAAGGGCGAAAGGCCGGGGCGGAGAAAGCCAGCCGGTAATTATAAAATAAGACAAGTTCCGTTCTCTATAAAATATAAGGGTCGCGTTGGCGGCCCTTATCTCATTTATAGGTTGCCAGCGAGGCGGAGATTTTCTCTGCCAGCTCCGTATCGCTTACCTCTTCGGGTTCAAATTTCTTTCCGATTACTTTTTCATACAGTTCGATATAGCGGTTGGAAATAGTGCCGATCCATTCATCGCTCATCAGGGGCACCTGCTGTCCCTCCTTGCCCATGAAACCATTTTCAATCAGCCATTCGCGCACGAATTCCTTGCTGAGTTGTTTTTGTTTCTTCCCTTTTTGCTGGCGTTCTTCAAAACCTTCTGTATAAAAATAACGGGAGCTGTCGGGCGTGTGAATTTCATCCATTAATACAATCTCATTCCCCAGTTTACCAAATTCATACTTGGTATCTACCAGTATCAGTCCCTGCTGCAAAGCCAGTTCCTGCCCCCGGCGAAACAAAGCTAATGCCAGGCCTTCCAGCTCCTTCCACTCATCGGCAGTTGCCAGTTTCTGCGCAATAATTTCGTCCCGGCTTATGTCCTCATCGTGCCCCTCGCTTGCTTTGGTACTGGGAGTAATAATGGGGCTTTCAAAAGCATCGTTTTCCTTCATTCCTTCGGGCAGGGCCACACCGCACAAACTTCTTTTTCCGCTGTTATAAGTGCGCCAGGCATGCCCCGTAAGATGTCCGCGTACCACCATTTCTATCTTAAAGGGTTCGCATTTATATCCCACCGAGCTGTTGGCGGTAGGGGTTTCGAGCAGCCAGTTACGGCAGATGTCGCGGGTGGCGGTCAGCATATAAGCAGCGATCTGGTTTAATACCTGGCCCTTGTAAGGAATGGGCCTGGGAAGAATAACATCGAAAGCCGAAATGCGATTGGAGGCTATCATTACCAATAAGCGGTTATCGATGGTGTACACATCGCGCACTTTGCCACGGTAAAAACTGGTTTGACCGGGGAAATTAAAATTTGCCATAGCGCGAAAATAATGAAGAATGGACGATCGTATAATTAAAATGTAATCCGGCTGAAGAATATAGAATAAGTTTTTTTGATTTTTATGCTAACAAGTGTTATTTTAACGTAACGATTGACAAAAAAAATGAATACTTTATGAGAATTTTACGATTGCTTACAGGGATTGGACTGTTATGTTCCACCTCGGGTATTTATGCCCAAACAATAAAAGGTAATGTAAGAAACAGTGAGAACGGGGAGGGGATAGCCGCTGTTTCCGTGGTGTTGAAAAATTCCACCACCGGAGTAGTGGCCGGCGAAAACGGCGATTTTGAGATTACGGTGCCTTCTTTGCCTGCGGTGCTGGTTGTGTCATCGGTCAACTATGAAACACAGGAAGTAAATGTATTAAACAGTTCTTTTCTAACGGTTTCTTTAAAACCCTTATTGGGGCAGGAAGTAGTGGTTTCGGCTTCCCGTATAGGGGAGCGGGCCATTGAGTCGCCGGTTACCATTGAACGGGTAAGTGCCGCTACCATCAAAAACGCACCTTCCGCCAGCTACTACGATATTATTTCCAAGCTAAAAGGTGTGGACGTCGTAAATGCCTCGCTGACCTTTACCTCGCCCACTACCAGGGGGTTTGCGGGGAGCGGAAATACGCGCTTCAATCAATTTGTAGATGGTATTGATAACCAGGCGCCGGCCCTCAACTTTTCGGTGGGCAGCGTGGTAGGGCTAAGCGAACTGGATGTAGAAAGCATGGAATTGTTGCCGGGCGCTTCTTCGGCTCTGTACGGATCGGGCGGTATGAACGGCACATTGCTGATCAATAGCAGAAATCCTTTTAATTATACCGGTCTTTCTTTTCAGGCCAAGACAGGCGTGATGAATGTAGGCAACCAATACCGGGGCGCTTCGCCTTATTATAATTTTTCGCTGCGATGGGCTCAGAAAATCTCTGAAAAATTTGCTTATAAAATTACCTCCGAATACGTACACGCCAAAGACTGGCTGGCCAGCGATTACCGCAATTACGGACGAGTAGGAACCAATGGCGCCTTAAAGGACGGTACCCGCGAAACCGATCCCAATTACGACGGTGTGAATGTTTACGGCGATGAAACCACTATCAACTTAAGATCGCTGGTACTCAATGCCATTGGAAACCAGGTTCCTTTCTGGCAATCTTATATTAACCAGTTACCCGGCAATATACCCGTTTCCAGAACGGGTTATACCGAAGACGAGCTGGTAGACCCCAATACGGTAAACTTTAAAGTAGGCGGTGCCTTGCATTACCGCATCACCCCGGGGCTGGAAGCCATCTTAATGGGGCATTTTGGTACGGGCAATACGGTGTATACCGGCAGCGACAGGTATTCGCTGAAAGATCTTAAAATAGCACAATATAAATTTGAACTGAAAGCCGATAACTGGTTTGTGCGGGCCTATACCACCCAGGAAAATGCGGGTGAATCGCATAATTTAACCGCCACTGCCCGGCAGTTCAACGAACTGTGGAAACCCAGCGCCCAATGGTACCAGGAGTATGGGTTTGCTTATATGAATGCGAAAATGGCGGGCTTAAACGATATTAATGCCCATAACCAGGCCAGGTCGGTGGCCGATATAGGCCGGCCGGCAGCGGGTTCTGCCGAGTTTACCCGGCTCTGGGATTCGGTTCGCCTCAAACCCATTTACCAGAACGGTGGTTTGTTCCTCGATAAATCGGATCTCTACGTAGCAGAAGGGCAGTATAATTTTTCATCGCTCCTGAATGATGCCGTAGAATTACTGGCTGGCGGCAACTGGCGCCGCTTTGTGTTGAACAGCGAAAAAACATTGTTTCATGAAGTGGACGGGCCCATTCATATCAATGAATTGGGCGCCTACCTGCAGGTAGGAAAGGAGTTGTTCAATAACCGACTGAAACTCACAGCCGCGGGCCGGTACGACAAAAACGAATTTTTCAAGGGGAAATTTACACCCCGCGTAACGGCGGTTATCAAGCCCGCACAGGATCATAATATCCGCTTATCCTACCAAACGGCTTACCGGTTTCCCAGCACCCAGCAGCAGTGGATCGACCTATCGGTGGGCAGCGGCACACTTATCGGCAGCAACCGGGTAATCTGGGAGGCTTACGATCTTATCAATAATCCCGGCATTTCTGCGCCCGAATTTATTGCCAATCCCGCCAACCGCATCCCTGTTATTTACGAAGAAGTGAAGCCCGAAAGTGTAACCAGTTACGAGGTGGGGTATAAAGCTTTATTAGCACGGAAACTGTTTGTAGATGCTTATGTTTATACGGGTGCGTATGAAAACTTTTTAGGCAGAAGGGATGTGGTGCAGTTCAACGATGTATCGAACCCTGCGGCCTACCGTGGCATTTCGGTAGTGGTAAATTCAGATGCGAAGGTTAAAACCTTTGGCTGGGGACTGAGCCTCGATTGGAGACTGCCTTCCAACTTCTCCGTATACGGTAATATTTCGTCGGATGAAATCAAGGATGTTCCCAATAATTTCCGATCCTCCTTCAACTCGCCCAAATATCGTACTTTACTGGGCATCAGTAATTCCGGTTTCGGACCTAAAGACCTGTTTGGATTTAACCTGAACTGGCGCTGGCAGGATGAGGTGGATTTCGAAAGCGATTTTGCCATCAGCACCCTCGATCCGATCCATGTAGTGGATTTTGCGCTGATGTATAAATTGCCGGCCATTAAATCGCAATTGAAAATAGGAGCCAACAACCTGTTCAACCAGTATTATACCAATGCGGTGGGCAACCCCAGTATCGGTGGTTTGTATTACCTGGCTTTCGTGTACAATATGCAATAATTTGAAAAACCAACTACCTTAAAATTTCTGATATGAAGATATTATCCAATCCTAATAATACCATCCGGATGAGGTTTCTGGGAGCGTTGCTAAGCCTTACTTTTTTAACGGCCTGCAATAAAGAATTGCCCCCCCCCAAACCTATTGAAACACCGGCTCCTTCGGGCGAAACGATTATGGAGAAACTCAATGCGGCTGATTATTCCATTTTAAAAGCAGCCATCGAAAAGGCCGGAACTTTTGCCAGCACTACCGGAAAACTGTCAGATATCCTGGCTAATCCCGAGGGCGTTATCACTTTTTTTGCTCCCGATAATACTGCTATTCTCCGCTCCTTTGCCCTGATGGGTCTCCCGGCCGATGCTTCCTCGCTGAATTTTTTCCGGGCAGGTCAACTCGATAGCCTGCTCAAATATCACCTGATTGGCGGTCTTTCTCTTACTACCAACAGTATCAGTCCGGTGGCGCCTGCCCTTAACTTGTATCTGCAAAGCGCATTGCTGCTGGCCCCTCCTTCTCCCTCTTTGCCTCCGGGCTACAGAATGCCCATATTTCTCGGAAAACAGGGCAGCTCCGGTTTTGTGAATAATATTCCCATCGTGCAAGCCGATATCGCTGCTGCCAACGGAGTCATGCATAAGACCTATGCGGCCTTGCTGCCGCCCGATAAAGTAATCTGGCAAACTATTGCCGCCAATGCCGGCGGTAGTTACGATTATTTTAAAGCAGCCGTTATCCGGGCCGATGGCGGCGAGAGCGCTTCGGGCCAGTTTCAATCGGCTCTGAGCACTCCCAATGCTAATTTTACCGTGTTTGTTCCTACCGATGCTGCCTTTGAACAAACCCTTACTCAACTCATAGCAAAAGCACTTATGGAAGGTGGAATGCCGCAGGGTGATGCCGTTTCGGCCGCAACCCTGTTGGTGGGAGTGTACGGGCCCACTATTATTTCTAATCCTTCTTCTATCCCGGTGTACGGGCCCGGACTGGCTGCCGAAATAACCCCCGAACTGCTGGCCGGAGTAGTGGCTTATCATATTGTTGCCCAGCCCGGCACCACGGTAGTAGGATACCGGAATTTCCTGGTGAATTTTCCGGCTACGGCTGCCAATCTTCCTACTTTGGTTAATGCATCGGTACCCCAACACCCCGGTCTTACCTTACAAGCCAGCTTTGGGGCTTTGGGTATAACGGCTGCCACTGTAAAGGGATTGGGTAACGCTACGGCTTCCAACGTGGTATTAAACGCTATACCCGGCGTAACGCACGATATCCATCATATCAACGGGGTTATCCAGCGGATCGACCAGGTATTATTGCCGATACCTTTGTAGCAAGCGGTCTAAAGAAAGAAAGGCTTTGCTCGCCGCTGGTAAAACGGAGAATTTCAAATTGCGATTGTTCCTAATTATCTATCTTTGGAACATCAGGCATTATTGTTTTATCATTAAAAAACTTACATGAAATTTCTCCTGGCAATATCGTTGAGCGCAGCTATGGCTTTAGGTAGTAACGAAAACAAGGAACCCGCCTCTCCTCATACCATCAGCTCTCCGGAGCGCCCGGTAAAAAAAGGAAAATGGCAAAAACTTTTCGACGGCAAAAGCCTCAAGGGCTGGCATGCCTATAATAAGGGCGATGCCGAAATAAAAAACTGGATCATTATCGATGGCGCCCTCGTTTGCCTTGGCGCTTCGGCGGGTACTGCCGGTGACCTGGTAACAGATAAACAATATGCAGATTTTGAACTGGAATGGGATTGGAAGGTAGACAAAGGCAGTAACAGCGGCGTTATGTACCATGTGGTAGAAGATAAAAGATTTAAGGCGGCCTCTCAAACCGGCCCCGAATACCAGATCATAGACGATATAGGATACCCGGCGAAATTGGAAGAATGGCAGAAAACAGGTGCAGATTATGCGATGTACACGGCCGCATCTGATAAGAAGCTGAAACCTGTAGGAGAGTGGAATCGCAGCAAAATCGTTTTTAACAAGGGAAAGGTGGAGCACTGGCTCAACGGGCAGAAAATAGTGGCTTTTGAAGCCTGGTCTGAAGATTGGAATAAAAGACGCATGGCCGGTAAATGGGCCGATTATCCTGATTACGGGAAAGCTAAAACCGGTGCTATCGTATTACAGGATCATGGAAATAAAGCCTATTTCCGGAATATCAGGATAAGGGAATTATGAGGCGACTGATCCTAAAACAGTTTAAATAATTTTAATCCTTTTTATTATGGCGGAACCAGTTGGGAGGAATTCGAATCAGGGTTTTAGTTTATTGGGACTGGCTTTGATAGCCGTAGCCCTTGTAATAGGAGCCGCTATTATTGCCGGTGCTTACAAATATAAATTTCGTAAACAGGAAACCATTCGCGTAACGGGCAGTGCAGGCAAGGACTTTTCGAGCGACCTGATTGTGTGGAACGGCAGTTACAGCCGTAAAGCCTTTGATTTGAAAGAAGCTTATGCACTCATAAAAAAAGATGAGGCCAATGTAAAAAACTACCTGGTGGGTAAGGGCGTAAAAGCCGGGGAAATGATCTTCTCTTCGGTAAAAATCGACCGGCAGTTCGATACGAAATACAACGACGAAGGTCGGTTCACCGGTTCGGTGTTTACCGGCTATAACCTTACGCAGAATATAAAGGTAGAGTCGAAGGATATTCCTAAGGTAGAGGGTTTATCACGGGAGATCACCGGACTTATCGAAACCGGCATCGAACTCAACTCCCCCGAGCCTATGTACTTTTATACCAGGCTGGCCGATCTGAAACTCGACCTGCTGGACGAAGCGGCCGCCGATGCACGCAAAAGAGCCGATATTATTGCGGATAAAACAGGGGGTAAAATTGCCGGGGTAAGCAAGGCCAATATGGGTATTTTTCAGATTACCGGGCAAAACAGTAACGAAGATTACAGTTATGGAGGCACTTTCAATACCTCTTCCAAAAATAAAACGGCAAGTATCACGGTCAATCTCGAATGTACTGTGAAATAAGAAACTATAGCCCTTATAAAATTATAAAAGCTGCCCGGAGGCAGCTTTTTAATTAGGCGTCATCTTGTGAAAACCGGTGGGCTTCGGCAAGAATAATTCGACAATGGGTTTAGCGAAATTCTATTATCCTATCGGAAACACAAGATGACATTATCTTTAATTCTTTTTTTATGGCTTTTACTTTATAGTTAAACGCATATAGAAACCGGATGTTGTGTATTAAAAATTAAAAAAAAGTAAAAATTATTTTCCCGTCATTAATTTTCGCAGGTTCATTAATCCGTATCTCATCCTGCCCAAAGCAGTATTAATACTACAGCCCGTGATATCGGCAATCTCTTTAAAACTAAGATTGGCAAAATGTCTTAAAATAATTACTTCTCTCTGTTCTTCCGGCAATTGTTCCAGCAATTCTTTTGCCTTACCCATGCTTTGCACTTTAATGATCTTGTCCTCCGCATTTTGCTCCGGACTGTTCAGGGAATCTAATACTTCCGAATCTGTATGGCTTTTTACAAAGGGAAAGCGTTTCAGCTTTCTGAAATAATCTACACAAAGATTATGGGCAATACGCATCGCCCAGGGCAAAAATTTACCCTCTTCTTTATACTTGCCGCTTTTTAAAGTTTCGATAATTTTTATAAATACATCCTGTGAAATATCTTCGGCGTGGTACTTATCTTTTACTATAAAAAGAACGGTATTGAACAGCTTGTCTTTATATCTCTCAAGTAATGAATCAAGAGCCGATTCGTTACCACTAGCAAACAAGTGTATGAGTTCGTTGTCGCTTTTTTTAACGTATGTGGTCATTACTTTTTTTGAAAAATTTGTTGAATGATGCCCGTTCGCCCTCTCACCAACGAAAACCTGTCAGCCCATGCAAAACGAGTATTACAAAGCACCCGAAAAAATATCCAAAACTGTTAAAAATTTTGTTAAAATTGAAAATACCTTTTAATAACATATTGATTATGAATAGGAATATTTTACTCTATCAATTATATAGAATTTACAATAAAATTAGGCCTGACAGGTTAAACTATTTCTGATTGTAAACAATTTAGAAGCTAAATTTGTAGGTTTTTCAGCAAACTTCGAATAGAATGGCGGTAACTAAAAAACAGGAGGGAGGGATAGAGATAAAAGGGGCCCGGGTGCACAATCTTAAAAATGTAACGGTAAGTTTTCCCCGGAATAAATTTATTGTGGTAACCGGAGTTTCGGGCTCGGGAAAATCTTCTTTAACCATCGATACCCTGTATGCCGAGGGACAGAGAAGATATGCCGAAAGCTTAAGCGCCTATGCCCGTCAGTTTTTGAACCGCATGAACAAACCCGATGTGGATTATATAAAGGGTTTGTGCCCTGCCATAGCCATCGAGCAAAAAGTAATTACCCGTACGCCGCGCAGTACCGTGGGCACGATGACGGAAATTTACGACTACCTGCGATTGCTGTTTGCCCGCGCGGGAACGACCATTTCTCCCGTATCGGGGCGGGAAGTAAAAAAGGATGATGTTGCGGATGTTACCGATGCGATCGTGAAAATGAAAAAGGAGGATAAGGTTTTCATTCTCGTTGCCTTTAAACAGCATGCCCGGCGTAAGGCCGAAGAGGAGCTGAATATACTATTGCAAAAAGGGTTTAGCCGCATAGCCATTCATACCCCCGGAGACAGCGAACTGACGGTACACCGTATAGAGGACCTGCTGGAGATGAAGCCGGCAGCCTTAAAGAAAGTTTTGGAAGACACAGCAGCGGGGAAAGACGGTGGAATTTACATACTTGTGGATAGGATTGTAGTGAAGGAATTTGATGAGGACGATATACACCGGCTAAGCGATTCGGCAGCAACCGCCTTTTACGAAGGAGAGGGTGAAATGTGGTTGTTTGTGATACCCGGAACAGCAGAAGTCGCAAATGGAAAAACCAGTAAAAAAAACAAGGGCAACCGATGGATAGGTTTCAATAACCGGTTTGAATTGGATGGAATTGTTTTTGAAGAACCTCAGCCCAATCTTTTCTCCTTTAATAATCCACTGGGCGCCTGTCAGGCCTGTGAGGGCTTTAGCCTGGTGCTGGGTATCGATGCAGATCTGGTAATACCCGACAAACGGTTGAGTGTATATGAAGGAGCGGTAGCGCCCTGGAAAGGAGAAAAATTAGGTAAATGGAAGGATCATTTTGTAAGAAGAGCTGCTAAAGACGGCTTTCCGGTTCACAAGTCAGTAGCAGATTTAACAAAGGAACAGTACCATTATTTATGGCGAACAGAGGGCGGCATTGATGATTTTTTTCGCGAGGTGGAGCAAAATCTTTACAAAGTACAGTACCGGGTTTTACTGAGCCGGTACCGGGGAAAAACGCTTTGCCCGGAATGCAATGGTTACCGCCTGCGCCGGGAAGCTTTGTATGTGCAGGTGGGCAAAAAAAATATCGGTGAGCTTTGCGAAATGCCGGCGCGCGATTTAAAGCAGTGGTTCCATACATTAAAATTATCGGCTCACAAAGAGGCCATCGCTAAACGTATTCTCATTGAAATTAATAATCGCCTCGATACCTTACTAAAAGTAGGGCTGGGCTATTTAACCCTCAACCGGGTAGCCAATACCCTAAGCGGGGGCGAAAGCCAGCGAATACAACTCACGCGCAGTTTAGGGAGTAATCTCACCAATTCTTTATATATATTGGACGAACCTTCCATAGGCTTACATTCGAGAGATACGGGCAACCTGATCAAAGTGCTCCGGGAATTGCGCGATCTGAACAATACGGTAGTGGTAGTAGAGCATGATGAAATGGTAATGAGAAATGCCGATCATATCATTGATATGGGCCCCCTGGCTTCGCATTTAGGGGGAGAGGTAGTAGCCGAAGGCGATTATAAAACCCTGATCAAAAATCCCGATAGCCTCACAGGCCAATACCTCAGCGGTATACTTTCCATTACACCTCCTGCTAATTTGCGGAAATGGAATCGCTCCATTGTAGTGGAAGGAGCGAGGCAAAACAACCTGAAAGATATCACCGTCGAGTTTCCCCTCAACCTGCTTTGTGTGGTGAGCGGGGTGAGTGGCAGTGGTAAAACTACTTTGGTGAAACAAATTCTGTACCCTGCCCTGCAAAAAATTAAAGGCGAATTTACAGGAGAGAAAGTAGGATTTCACAAGGCTATCAGCGGTGATGTGGACAGTATTCAGCAGATTGAAATGGTGGATCAAAACCCGATCGGAAAATCATCGCGGAGTAATCCGGTAACCTATATCAAGGCCTACGATGAGATACGCGATCTTTTTGCCCGTCAACCCTTGAGTAAGATGCGCGGATTTCAGCCAAAACATTTTTCTTTTAATGTAGATGGCGGGCGTTGCGATACCTGCAAGGGCGAAGGAGAACAAGTGGTTGAAATGCAGTTCCTCGCCGATGTGCATCTGGTTTGTGAAAGCTGTGGCGGCAAGCGTTTTAAGGAAGAAGTATTGGAAGTTAAATACCACGACAAATCGATCCACGATGTGCTGGAGATGAGTGTGGACGAAGCCATCCATTTTTTCGGCAGCGAGAAGAAGCTGGCCGATGCCCTCCAGCCCTTGAGTGATGTAGGATTGGGTTATGTTAAGCTGGGCCAATCATCAGATACGCTTTCGGGCGGCGAAGCGCAGCGGGTAAAACTGGCCTCCTTTTTAGGGAAGGGAAGGGCAGCCAATAAAGTGCTCTTTATTTTTGACGAGCCTACTACCGGACTTCATTTCCAGGATATAAAAAAGCTCCTGGCCTCTTTCAATGCCTTAATTGAGCAGGGGCATTCTATCCTCGTTATAGAGCACAATACAGATGTAATAAAGAGCGCCGATTGGCTGATCGAGTTGGGCCCCGACGCCGGTGATGGAGGCGGGGAACTGGTTTTCGCCGGCCGGCCGATGGATATCAAAAAAGAGAAGAAAAGCCATACCGCCCCTTACCTGTGATGCAGTATGAGGAGGTGTTAAAGCCTTCGGCTGCCATACAGAATAAGCAGGCCACGAATGCACAGATAGTAGCTGCCCTGGTCGGTGTTGTCACCGACCAGCTTCCTCTCTCATCAGCTCTCCGAAGGGTATAATAATACTCAGCCACGGTGGAAATCTCTCCTCCTAGATCCTGGCACCGCCGCAGGCACCTATCTGTGGACTCTGCGGCTGCCATACAGAGTAAGCTGGCCACGAATGCACAGATAGTAGCTGCCCTGGTCGGTGTTGTCACCGACCAGCTT
>JBEBUZ010000097.1:0-12108 GCA_040393015.1 Paraniabella yanshanensis | reverse complement strand
ATTTCTTTTCTTCCGGTTTTAAAACAACAACCGCAAACGGCGCAGCACCGTTTTCTGTACTGGGAGCGGCATAACACCAACAATCGCCTGCACGAGCAGGCGGTAAGGTTTGGCGACTGGAAAGCCATCCGCACGGTAAAAGCCGACAAGGAAAAGGTGGAGCTGTTTAACCTGCGCGAGGATCCTTCGGAAGCCCGGGATGTTTCGGCTAAAAATGCGAGTACCATGAAAAAAGCTCATGAATATTTTCAGACCCGCCGGAGAGCGGCAATTTTGGAATGGAATTTTGAATCAGTGACTTCCCAAAATTGAGATTAATTTACGGGAACGCCCTTCCCGAAAAAATACAATAGAACCATTTTTAGGGAATCCACCGAAGGTTATGTAGGTTCAGGTTAAAAATGTTATGCACCCGGTATCAGATGTTTGTTTACATTTACCTATAGTTTATTAATCATATGATGTTTTTTACCCTTATGTTAAAACTGTCAGGAGTTGCACGCAGCTTCCTTTTGGGAGCAGTATGTATTTCGGCTTTGCCCGCCCATTCGCAAAAAAAAACCAATATCGTTTTCATTTATGCCGATGATCTGGGTTATATGGATACACAGTATAATGGTTCCGATTTTTACGAAACGCCTAACCTCGATCGTTTAGCGAAAGAAAACCTGGTTTTCCCCAACGCCTACGCCGGTGGTTCCAACTGTGCGCCCAGCCGCGCCTGTCTGATCTCGGGGCAGTACAATCCCCGAACGGAAGTATATGCAGTCAATAGCACCAGCCGGGGACCTATGGATAAAATGTTACTGAAGCCGGTTCAAAATAAACCTCATCTCGACGCCGGTAACTACACCATGCCTATGGCGCTCAGGGCGGCAGGTTATGCTACCGCTATTTTTGGTAAATGGCATATTGGTGGACGCGCGGATAAAACAGATCCTGCAAATAGGGGCTTTGATGTGGTAGTGGAAAGAAACGGGGCCCGCGACAAATCTGTTGTGGCGGATCCAAAGGCAGTTTTTGAACTTACCGACTCGGCTATTAGCTTCATGAAAAGAAATAGAAACCAGCCATTTTTTGCCTATATCGCGCATCATGCCATTCATAGCAGGCACCAAACCCGCCCGGCTACTTATGAAAAGTTCCGCAAAAAGGCGCCTGGCCGGTATCATAACGATGTGCTCGTTGCCGGTAGTATTTACGATCTCGATGAATCAATCGGAAAGTTATTGAAGTCCCTGAAAGATTTAGGACTGGAGGAAAACACCCTTCTCATCGTCTCATCCGATAATGGCGGCACCCATAACTCCATTCAGGAACCCTTAAGAGGTAATAAGGGGTCTTTTTATGAAGGGGGAATAAGAGTACCTTTTATCGTTCGCTGGCCCGGAAAAACAAAGCCGGGTGTGAATGAAAGTCCGGTTATTAATGTGGATCTTTATCCGACTTTTGTACAATTGGCTAACGGAACATTGCCTCCCGGTAAAATACTGGACGGCGAAAGCCTGCTACCCTTATTCAGCGGGGAGGCCGCAACTACTAAAAGAGACAAGATATTCTGGCATTTTCCCGGCTACCTCGATAGCCCGGTGACCAGGGGGCGCGATACCGTATTCAGAACAAGGCCCGTAACAGCCATGCGTAAGGGCAACTTCAAATTGCTGCTCTATCACGAGGAGTGGCTGTTGAAAGGAGGTTACGATAAAAGAGAAACAAATAACGCCATTGAAATATATGACTTAAAATCCGACCCCGGGGAGCATGTCAATATTGCCAATAAAAATCCTCAGAAGCGAGACGAACTGGTGAACGATCTTCTCGGGTGGATGAAAGATACGGGCGCAAAATGGCCCTCATTGAAAAAAAATTGATAAGCGAAACCCGCAATCTCCTGTTGGATGGTGGTACGCGGAAAAACTTCGGTTATTGGAGAAAAAAGTATGTTCACTTTAAAACATCAGTTAAATAATACAACAATAATTTCAAATGAAAGCTACATTTACAGAACCCGAAAAGAAATTGGCAATAAGAAAAGAGGTAGACGTATTGGTGGTAGGTGGCGGACCTTCAGGAATTACGGCGGCTGCGGCTGCGGCTGAAGAAGGAGCAAAAGTTATGCTTATAGAAAGCAGGAGTTTTGTAGGAGGAAATATGACCATCGGTTTACCGATACTGGGGTTTTTAGGTCAGAAAGGGAACCAGATTATCAAAGGACTGCCTCAGAAACTGATAGACAGGTTAAAAGCCATGCAGGCAGCCAGCGAGCACCGGCCCTGCCCTTTGCACATGAGCCTTACCCTTGTAGAGCCCGAGGCGGTGAAGACGGCGGCACTGCAAATGCTCCTCGACGCCAACGTGGAAGTATTATTTTACACTTTCTGTGCGGGAACAATTGTTGAGAACGATGAATTGAAAGGGGTAATAGTCGAAAGCAAGGCCGGGCGCGAGGTGATTTTGGCTAAAGTGATTATTGATTGTACCGGCGATGCAGATGTTGCTTTTAAATCAGGAGTGCCCTGCGATTACGGCGATGAAAGCGGCGGCGTACAGCCTCCTACTTTAATGTTTTGCATGGGCGGGGTAGATACGGAGAAACTGCGACTGAGTATTGCTCAGGAGCCCCGAACCTATCTCACGGATTTTATCCCCGCAGAATATTTCGGACAAAATAACCAGTTCGTGTTGGTAGGTATGCGCAATCTTATTAAACAGGCACAGGACGAAGGTCTTGATTTGCCCACGGAGCGCACAATCCTCATCACCGGGTTGCGTAAGGGTGAAGTATGGGTGAATATGACCCGTGTAAACGGAGTGAACGGTACCGATCCGGAGAGTCTGACAAGGGGAGAAGTGGAGGGTCGCCGGCAGATTGAGGATGTGCAGGCTTATCTTATAAAATATGTTCCCGGTTTTGCAGATGCCTATTTTCTGAAAACCGCACCCTTCCTGGGTATTCGCGAAACCCGCAGGATACAGGGGCTTTACACCATGTCGAGGGAAGATATTATGAGTTGCAGGCATTTTGAGGATGCTATTGCAGTAGCCAGTTATCCGCTCGATATCCATCATCCCGTAGGGGGTGGTTGTACCCTCGAGTGGTGTGGTGATTGCTACGATATCCCTTTCCGGTCTCTGATTCCAAAGAAGATCAAAAACCTCGTTGTAGCCGGGAGGGCCATTTCCACCACGCATGAAGCCATGTCGGCTATCCGGGTAATGGCTCCCTGTATGGCCATGGGAGAGGCTGCGGGGCGCGCCGCTAAGATGGCTGTAAAACAGGGGGTGCAGCCGGCAGATATAGATGTGAAGGCGCTGCAGAAGGAATTGAGGACAAAAGGAGCTTATCTGCGGGTGGCAGACAGTCAATCTACTGCTGTGTAAAATAAAAATTGAGCCATGGTTGCATCGAGAAGAAAGTTCATTAAAAATATAGGAGCGCTTTCGGCTCTTCCGCTACTCCCTTTACCAGGAACAGCAACTTATGAGAGACAAGGCGTTAACATGCATCGGGTATTGACCTGTAATATACGCGTTGCCTTGCCCGAAGACGAAGCGAAAGGGATGGGCTGGCCCCAACGCAAAGCCATCTGTCTGAAAATCATCGGGCGATACAAGCCGGATATAGTTTGCTTCCAGGAAGTTTTGAAAGTTCAGGCCGAAGATATCCGAAATTATTTTCCGGGACATGGATTGGTGGGGTTTGATGGACCCGAAATGGATGCACATACTACAGGTTACCACGGCATCGCCAAAAACCCCATTTTGTTTTCCAAAAAAAGATATGAATTATTAAATGCCGGAACCTATTGGTTATCGGAGACACCGCTGGTAGCGGGAAGCAAATCCTGGGATACTGCAAGAGCCAGGCATGCCAACTGGGTGCGGTTGCGGGAGAACAAAACCGGCAAGGAATTTCGCGTAATAAGTCTCCATCTCGATCACGTATCAGCCGAGGCGAAAATACAACAGGCTAAAATGGTGGTAGAGGAAAGTGCGCAATATCCGGCCGATTTTCCCCAGATCATGGCCGGTGACTTTAATACCCGTTTCAATAGCCGGGTATTAACAGCGGCACGGCAGCAGGGCTGGCTCGAAAGTTATGAAACCATACACGGGCCGGGAGAAGCGGGGTTTACCGTACACGCCTTCCAGGGCAAAGAATACAAAGAAGGCTCATCCAAAGGCAAAATCGATTTTGTTTGGTATAAAGGCAAACTGAAGCCTTCTCATGCAGCCATCATAAAGGATTCTGTAAATGACCTATACCCCAGTGATCATTTTTTTGTACTCGCTGATTTTAATATTTAATTGCAAAATCTTATTATTGCACTAACTTAGCTGCAACGGTGAAATTAGCGTCCACTACAGATGATAACGAATTGTTTCTGCAAATTGCCGAAGGAAACGAGAGGGCATTTGAAGCCCTGTTCAGGAAATACCTGCCCCGCCTGAGACCGTTTATAACCGGCTTTGTTAAAGTAGAAGCTGTTTCCGATGAAATTTTGCAGGATATCTTTTTGAAAATATGGGCAAACCGAACCCAGCTTACGCATGTATCAAACCCCTGTGCCTGGATTTATAAAATCTCCACTAATCTTGCGATCGATCATCTCCGCAGGCAGGCCGCCGAGTATAAGGCTTTGAAAGTTGTAGCTGGGGAAGAGGGCAGGCAGGCCGATGATTTATTTGGCCACCTCACCGCCAGGGAGCTGCAACAGTTTATTTATGACGCAGTGCACAGTTTGCCGGAGCAGAGAAGAAAAATTTATATTCTTGTCAAAGAATCCGGATGGTCGCACCGGGAAGTAGCCGACCACCTCGGCATTTCTGTTCAAACAGTAAAGAACCAGATTGTCAGTGCCTTAAAAGCTATCCAAACATACATAATCCAATCCGGAGGGGTGTATATTCCCCTTATTTTATTAATTCTTAAAAAAATATAGCAGGGGCATAGTACCTTTTGCCGCCGCCTGCGTTCTATTTATTAACAAGCTTAATTTTTTTAGGTGAATACAGAGACTATTACTCAATTACTGGAACGGTATTTTCATGATCAGGCTACTCTTGCAGAACAGGAAGCTTTGTTTAAATATCTTGAAGAAAACCCCGGTAATGAGCAATGGGAAACCTTGTTGCTTAAGTTCATTCCGGAGGCTGTAGAATCGGGCGAAAGAGAGGAAAAATATAATTTTTTGGTTAAATCGGTATTAGGCAAGCTAAAAGTAAGGAATAGCAAACGTCGCTGGTTGGCAGTGGCTGCTTCGGTCATTGCTTTGTTGGGTGTGGGTCTTTATTTTTATACGAATCACAAAACAGCCGGGCCGGTTGCAGTAGCTGCGCCGGATTCGGCACCTATCACTGCGCCTTCTGCCAATCGTGCCACTATTACCTTAGCCGATGGTAGCGTGGTTTACCTCGACAGTGTAGCCAACGGGCAACTCGCTCAATTAGGTAATATACAATTGGTGAAACTGGCTAACGGGCAAATAGCTTACAGAACTGCCGATGGACAGATACTGAAAGAACCTCAAAATAATACCCTGACTAATCCTCGGGGAAGCCGGATCATTGATATGCAGCTTTCTGATGGGTCTCATGTATGGTTGAATGCGGGGTCTTCGATCACTTATCCGGTATTTTTTACCGGCAATGAAAGAACAGTAACCTTAGAAGGGGAGGCGTATTTCGAGGTAACAGAGGATAAATCAAAGCCGTTTTATGTAAGGTTTTCTCCCACGTCAAAGGAGGAGCGTGCAGGCACAGTAGAAGTATTGGGAACCTATTTCAATGTAAATGCTTACAGTGACGAGGAAAATATTAAGGAAATTAAGGTAACCCTGCTCGAGGGATCGGTGCGCGTTTCGAACCCCGGGATTCCCTCCAGGATCATCAATCCGGGTCAACAAGCAGGGCTAACAAAAAACGGAATCAGCGTCCGGCAGGTTGATTTAAACGATATAATGTCATGGAAAAACGGATATTTTAATCTTAACGATCTTGCTTTTACCGAAATCATGAACCAGCTTGAGCGATGGTATGATATTGATGCAGTGTATCCGGCAGGGGTGCCTAACATCGGGTTATTTGGGAAAATCGGCCGGGATCTGAGCCTGGCAGAAACACTTACCAGTCTCGGGGACATGGGAGTGCGCTGCAGGATGGAGGGTAAGAGGCTTATTATAACGAAATAATTTACACGAATTTTTATTAACTATTAAAATGATTTGCTTATGCACTGAGATTTGAAACACAATTGTTAAAAATAAAAAACCGGAAGTGCTCGCAACACCTCCGGCAGATAACTGAGTTGTTTTTAACAATTAAATACCTGAATACTCAACTGTTTTTATCAACCTTAAATTACGATTGCAAAGTTATGTTATTTATTGCATTGCGTAAAGCTGTTTCAGCTTTACAAAAAAAGTATTTTGCGCTGTCGGATCGGGCGCACACCAGCGATATTACATGTATAAAACGCTTCGATAAACGTAGTAGCGACTTGCTCTCTCCTCTTAAACTTTTGGAGTATAAATATTTTTCGGGAGAGCTGAAAAAAATAGGGTTTGCCATGAGATTAACCGCTTTTTGCTTACTGGTTTTTTGTTTGCAGATCAATGCAAGCGTCAAATCCCAGAGCGTTAATATCTCTGAACGGAATGTGCCGCTCAGTACAATTTTCTCGGTACTCGAAAAACAAACCGGTTACCTGGTAGCAGGTAATGTAAACTTATTAAAAAATGCAGACCGGGTTTCTATCGAAGCCAGGAACGAACCCTTACAGCAATTTCTTAGTCGTTTGCTCAATGATAAGGGCATCGGTTTCGCTATCCGGAGAAAGACAATTGTATTGTCCAGAAGAGCTGTTATTCCACCGTTAAAGGAGGTAAAAACATTGCCAGAACAGATGGTAGTTAAAATTGTATTTGAAACCATTACCGGGCGCGTGGTAGATAGTACAGGAGCTCCGCTTTCGGGTGCATCTATCAAAGTGAAGGGAAGTTCGGGCGGTACCAAAACGAATTCTGATGGCTATTTTTCTATCAACGTTCAAATGGGGCAAACCCTTCAAATATCCTATGTTGGTTATATTACAGCAGAAGTGACCATCCGGGATTTATCGCCGTTGGCTATTACCTTACTGGTGGAAGACGCTTCGCTCGAACAATTGATCGTGATCGGATACGGTACTCAGAAGGAAAGAGATCTTACAGGCGCCGTGAGTACAGTGAAAGGCGATGTGGTTTCACAAAGAAACGAAATTCAGCTTTCCACGGCATTACAAGGGCTCGCCCCGGGAGTAACTGTTACCCGCAGCAACAGCATGCCAGGGAGTGGAGCAACTATTCGCGTAAGAGGTATAACTACCATTGGCAATAGTAATCCGCTGATCCTGGTAGACGGGGTACCGGTAGAAAGCATCAATATGGTAAATCCTAACGATGTAGAAAATATATCTGTATTAAAAGATGCCGCTTCTGCTTCTATCTACGGTGCCAGAGCTTCTGCAGGTGTTATTTTGATAACTACCAAACGTGCAAAAACCAACCAGCTTAATCTGGAATACCAGGGCAATTTCGGAACTATTGAACCTACACAATTTCCAGGCACAGTTGGCTATAAGCGCTATCTGGAAATGATCAACGAGATTGCGTGGAATGATGGCGGTAACCAGGTGGGGGCGGAATATGGCGTGTACGATAAAGACTTTATTGAAAATTATGCGGAAAACCATCGTTTAGATCCCGATGCTTACCCTTTAACTGATTGGATCGACCTGCTAATTAATAAGAGTGCGCCTTACACAAGGCATGGTTTGTCTTTAACCTACGGTAACGAAGTAATCAAGTCAAAAGCTTCCGTGAATTACGAAAACGCGCAGGCGCTGTATAATAACAGGTCTTATGAGCGTATTACATCGCGACTCAACAGCGATATAAAAATTAACAAATTTCTTTCGGCCGAAGTGGGAGCTTCTTTCATTCACGCCCTAACCGAAAACACAATTGTTAATCCCCTTTCAGCAGCCTATAAATACGGACCGATCTGGACGCCTTTCTGGTCCGATGGACGAATTTCGAATGGGAGGAACGGCACAAATTCCTGGGCGCGGATGAACTATGGCGGCTTTAATAATAACTGGGATGACCAGTTTTTTGGAAAAATTGCCTTAAACTTTAAGCCGGTAAAAAACCTTACCATTACGGGAGCTGTGGCGCCTACCGTTCAGATCGATAAGAGTAAGCAATTCATTAAACAATTAGCCTATTATAACCTCGAGGATAAGTCCACTACTGCAGGATTCTTAGACGGAAATCTAACAACCAGTTTAAACGAAGGCCGCAGTGAAGTGCGCACCATGATCAAACAGCTGATTGCAAATTATAATTTGAAATTAGGGGGTCAGCACGATCTTGGCTTAATGGCCGGGTACGAAGACTATTATAGGTTTGCCGAAGGATTGAGCGCCGCATCCGACAATTTTTTATTAGCTGATTTTCCGTATTTAGACAGGGCGCCGCTGGACTTTATGCGCAATACTGGAAATGCCAACGAAAGTGCGTATAATTCTTATTTCGGCAGGCTAACTTATGACTTTGCTAACAAGTATCTTTTCCAGGCCAATCTGAGGCGGGATGGATCGTCCAGGTTCGACAAAGACTATCGTTGGGCAGTTTTCCCTTCTGTTTCTTTGGGCTGGGTGATTACAGAAGAAAATTTTTTCAAAAACCTGAATTCTGGTGTGCTGGATTTTTTAAAGTTCCGTGGTTCTTTCGGAACTCTTGGAAACGAACGCATCGGGAATTATCCCTACCAGGCAATTCTTAATTTTAGTAACGCACTGTTTGTAGAAGGTTCCAATGTTGTTTCGCGAACAACTGCTGCCCAACAATCCTATAATATTCGGGATATTACCTGGGAAACAACGGAGTCGTGGAACATAGGCGTGGATGCGAGATTCTTCAACAGTCGTTTGTCTTTGACTGCCGATTACTATAAAAAGCGAACCCGCGACATGTTACTGGATCTGGAAATTCCCGATTTTATGGGCTACGGTAATCCCTCTCAAAATGCAGGTATCATGCATACCAAAGGCTGGGATGCTCAGATCGGATGGAACGATTATATTGGTGAATTGAAATATTCCATCAGCGCTAATATTTCCGATTATAAGTCGGTGATGGGTAATTTGTCGGGCACCGTGTTCGATGGCGCACAGATTATACGCGAAGGAAGCGAATTCAATGAATGGTATGGCTATAGGTCCGATGGTTTGTATCAGTCACAGGAAGAAGTCGACAATTCGGCCACATTAAGTTCTGTGGTAAAGCCCGGCGACGTGAGGTATCTGGATATTAGCGGACCCGATGGCGTGCCCGACGGTAAGATCAGTCCCGAATACGACAGAGTGTTACTGGGTGGCTCGCAGCCGCGGTATTTATATGGCGGAAACATCAACCTTGGATACAAAGGTTTCGATTTAGGAATAGTGTTTCAGGGTATAGGGCGGCAAAACAGCCGTGTTCTTGTCGATATGGTCTATCAAACGTCCGCATGGTTTACTTTCCCCGATTTCGTGGATGGTAATTATTACAGCGAATACAATACGGCCGAGCAGAACGCAAATGCAAAGTACCCGAGACTGTCGCAAATAGGTTACCAGGGTAATAACTATGAAATGTCAGACTACTGGCTATTCAACGGAGGTTATTTCCGGCTCAAGAATATTACACTGGGATATACTTTACCTGCTAAATGGATGGACGCGGTGAAAGTGTCTAATATGCGATTGTATGCTTCTGCATCTGATCTTTTTTCAATTGACAAATATCCTAAGGGCTGGGATCCTGAAGCAGGCTTAACCGCCTATATTGCCCGGACCTGGAATTTTGGTGTTCAAATTCGATTCTAAAAAGTAAGCAAAAATGAAAAAGTATATATTAATATTTATATTTATATCCCTGGGAGTGTTTACGGGGTGCAGGCAAAATCTGGATCTCAATCCCCTGTCCGAAGGATCAAGTGAAAACTGGTATAAGAACGAGAACGAAATCACTCTGGCCTTAAACGATTTGTACCGATCGGCACTATGGTATGTAGAGGGCTGGCGATTGTTTAATACAGACCGGTTTACGGACGACTGGAACCAGCGGGAAACGTTATATGATTGGGTGTCAGGATCGATTACAGGCGAATGGTCCGATACAAGAAATACCTGGGCTAATACCTATAAAGGAATTGCACGGGCCAATTCCATATTGAATAGTCTCGACAATGCCACCGGCAATGTTTCAGAAGAAAAAATAAATCAGTTTAAAGGAGAAGCCAGTTTCTTCAGAGCCTGCTTTTATTCCTATCTGATTTTTTTGTATGGCGATGTTCCTTTTGTAACCGATTATATAACCATTGATCAGGCATTTGAAACAGGCAGAACAGATAAGAATATCATCCTGCAACAGATCTACGAGGATTTTGATCTGGCTATTCAGTATCTGCCCCTTTCTTATGGTAATGGCCTGAAGCGGGCTACCAAAGGAGCCGCCTATGCCTTCAAAGCGCGTATTGCAAGCTGGATGCTGGACTATGCAACGGCCAAGGTGGCGGCAAAAGGGTGTATCGACCTGGGGCAGTATTCACTCCATCCCGATTACGGGGAATTGTTCCTCACCAAAACCAGCGTATCGCCGGAATTTATCTTTACTATTCCCCGCTCCGAGGAACTCACCGGCGATGCCATTTCGGTTGCAAGTATGTTTACAAGAAATGCAAGCGGTACCGCAACAGCGCAACCTTCCTGGGAACTGTTGCTGGCTTATACTTGTACAGACGGGTTGCCGGTGGATGAATCGCCTCTGTTCAATCTGCAGAAGCCTTTCGAAAATCGGGATCCCCGTTGTACAGCTACTTTCGTAGAATTCGGAACCCCACACCTGGGTTTTATTTATGACCCCGGGGTTACACAGGTTCTCAATCTCACTACCAACAAAATGGTGAACAACAGGGATGCCCAGTTAGTAGATCAGTTCGCTGCCTATAACGGTATGTGTCTGAAAAAAGGGGTAGATGAAGAATGGAGCGACGACAAGCGGATAGACCCCGATATCAAAATTATGCGCTATGCCGATGTGCTGCTGATGTATGCTGAGGCTAAAATAGAACTGAATGAAATTGATGCTTCAGTACTCGAAGCCCTTAACAAAGTACGGGCCCGGGCCTATAAGGTGGAACCCACCCAAACCTCGTCTTATCCCGCAATCACCGAAACCAACCAGGCCAGGTTGAGAACCATTCTTAGAACAGAACGCCGCATGGAACTGCCCTGGGAAAACCGGAGATGGTTCGACCTGATTCGCTGGAGATTGGCAGAAGTGGCTCTGGTGCGACCTATATGTGCACTGCCTACCAAAGCTGGCCTGGAGCAGAATATAGCTTCCGGAGATTATTTCTTCCCCAAAGGGGTATTGCCCCGAATTGATGAGAATGCATTGGTAGATTTATCGGACATACTGGCTACCGGAAAAGTAAGGGCAGTAGTGCCCCGAAGTTTTAACAGTAAGCAATATTTGTTTCCTATTCCAACTAAGGAGGTAATCATTAACAGTAATATTACGCAGAATCCGGGCTACTAATTTTTAGAACCTGGTTAGGATTATTTTAAGAATAACTATTGTCCGGCAATAGCCGGATGCAAGTTTAGCCATGGCCGGACAATAGTTTTCTCAGAAAACTTGATAGGTGTTGCTGGTTCATGAAATAATTAAACTTATGACAAAAGACAACTGGATTGCTTTTTTAATCATTGTCCTGCTCTGTTCCTGTGGGTCAGGAGAGAAGAAGATCGAACAGAATGAAGAAAATCCGGATAAAGAACCTACGCTGATCGGTAAAGTTTTACCCGATTGGGAAGAAGGCTATCTCGATATTCATGCAGTGAATACGGGGAGAGGAGAATGTACTTTTTTTATCTTCCCTGACGGGACCACGATGCTGCTGGATGCAGCCGGTTCTCTGATTTCGCGCACTGAGGAAATTCCTCCAACCCCACAAAAACCGAACAGCTCGGTTTCTCCGGGACTGGTAATAACCAATTACGTAAAGCATTTTTTAAAA
>JBEBUZ010000096.1:0-12232 GCA_040393015.1 Paraniabella yanshanensis | reverse complement strand
AGAGAGTAGTGCTGCGGATACAAATCCCATACACAGCAACGACCTGATTATCTTTTTCATATTTAGATTATTTGGATTTTTAATGCTTAAAATTACCAGCCCGCATTTTGCAGAAGCAGGTTGTTTTTAGTTATTTCGGACCGGGGAACAGGGCCAAAATATGCGCCTGGCAGATTGTATGCCCTGGGTTCCACATCTATTACATCGAAGCTGGTACCATTAATGGCTACCCCTTTAGCCGTGGCGGTAATGGCGCCATCGAGCTGCCATCTCCTTATATCCCAAAACCGGTGATCTTCGAAGGACAGTTCGAGCCTTCGTTCGTTCCTGATCAGATCGCGCATGGCCTCTTTGGTGGAAATAGAAGCTAAATAATTATCGGGCTGTGTGATACCCGCTCTTTTCCTGATCTGCGCAATGATATCGTAAGCGGTAAAACCGTAACCCTGAGGATCGGCCTTTGGGCCCCATGCTTCATTTGCCAGCTCAGCGTAGGCCAGGTACAAATCGGTATATCGCAGAAGTGTATAAAAATGGCTGTTATTAGAATTCACGTTGGGATCGAGGTTGACGGTTGTACGGAGAAGCTTCTTAACATAATACCCGGTTCGGGTGGAAAATTCTGTCTTGTTGATTCCGTCAACGGTTGTACTGGTTGTACTGGTATTGATAGGTGCCGTTCCCCGTACAATAGACCCGTTTGTAACGATAAAGTTTGCCAACCTGGGATCGCGGTTGGCGTAGGGGTTGGTAGCCGAAAAACCGCTGGAGGGATGTGAAATCGGATACCCGTTCTTCATTGGGAAGGCGTCTACCAGGTTTTGGGTAGGGTTAACCCTTCCGTTACCAAACAAAGAAGGCGGATAATTATTTCTTTCCCGGGTATTGTTATTGCCGGGATTAAGCCGCCAGATAATTTCGGGATTATTTACATCATTGTCATTATCATAAAAAAGAATACCATCCGCCGGCAGGGCTGCTGCTCCACCGAAATCTTTTATGATCGCGCCTGCCAATCCTGCTGCAGTAGCTGCTTTCTGCATATCGTAATTTCCGTTATTGAAGGCGGGACTGGCATCTAAAAGCGCAGCTTTTGCTTTAAGAACGGCAACAATCTCTCCCTGTATACGCCCCCGGTTCTGACTTCCGAATACCCGGATTAAATTATCGTCGGTGTAATTATCGTTCCAGGTGGCGGGTAATAATTCGATCGCTTTATCAAAATCGGCATATACCTGATCCATTACTTCGCGGAAGGACGCCCTCGGCAGCTTATAGTTATCTGTTACTTTCACGGGTGTGAGAAGCAAGGGTACTCCCAATAACTCACCGGTAGCCGATTTTCCACCATGCTTTGTCAGTAACTGCAAATAAAAATAGCCCCTTAGTGCATAAGCTTCACCACTGTTTTTCTTTATAAATAACGCATTGCGCGCAGGGTCCTGCGAACTCCATATAACATCGTTAACTATAGATAGCAAATAATTAATATTGAAAATAGCTGCATAGGAGCTGTTCCATGCCGATACGGGAGAAAAAAGCGCCGACCATTCGCCGGTAGCCATCCTCCTTAAACCGTTGCCATTTGCATTATGTACGGCATCATCGGTTGCGCATTCTGTGTTATCATAATCAGCCGGCAAATCTTTATATGCGCTCATCAAAAATCCTTCTGCAAAAGCAGGCGTTCTGAGAACATAATCGAGATACTGCTGATTATCTTTTGCCGGATCGAGGAAACGCTCTTCCTGGCAAGCCGATAAAAAAAGCAGGAGCAATGAGGGTAATATAATTTTTTTCATTCTTAAATACGTTTTTAAAAATTTACTTTCAGTCCCAGTAAGAAACTACGATAGTTGGGTTCGCCTCCAATTACCAGTTGCCGCTTCTCAGCGTCTTTGGCTAACATTAACAGGTTCTCTCCCCTGAGAAATATATTTACAGATTGCGAAAACAGTATATTAGACACTCTTGCGGGTAAATCGTAATTCAACTGAACCCTCTCCAGTCGGAAAAAATCATTTTTGTAAAGCCAGAAAGTAGAGTTTCTGTAATTGTTGGTATTATTACCATAGGTGAGGCGCGGATAGGTTGCCGTTGCTTTGGTTTCTTCCGTCCAGCTGTTTAATACCTCTGCAGAATATTTATCTTCGCCCTGCATCCAGAAATAATTGCTGTTATAATAAGAATAGCCGCCCTGCCTTGCTGTGGCCATTGCAAAAAGGCTAAACCCTTTTACGCGTGCCAGCAGCGAAAGACCAAAAGCGAAGCGGGCCTGTGAATTGCCGATATATACCAGGTCTTCTTCGTTAACAATCCCGTCGTTATTCTGATCTTTATATTGTATATCGCCGGGTTTTACCGATGTAAAAGCCTGCTGAGGGCTATTCTGAATGGTTTCCCAGCTATCAAACAAGCCAATTGCCTCCAGGCCAAACATTGCATCGGTAGGCCTGCCCTGCCTGTTCAAATATTCTTCGGGGCGCAGTTCATCTACCTTTTTTTGTTCGGAAGTAGCATACAGCATGTTCACGCCGATATCCAAACCAATATCCTTTTGGCGACCCAGCTTCCATACTAATCCCGCCTCAAAGCCTTTATAATCGTCTTCGTCGAAGTTTTCGTAGGGAATGTTGTTAAAGAGATAAGCAGGATAAGTGCTCCTTTGAATAATAAGACCGGATCTTTTTGTTAAAAAAGCATTGGCATCAAGAGCGAGCTTCTGGCCGAAGAAGTATCCTTCAAGTCCCAAATTGAAGTTTTTCGATTTCTGAAAACCAAGGTTCTCATTGCCGGCCCGGCTCAGGGTTCTTGTGGCCAGGGAACGTACACCATCGTCCCAGCTAAAACTTCCATTATAACCGCCATAAGTTTCCGCATATAATTTATAGTTGTTAAGGCTGGGCTCAAAGTTGACCATTCCGGCTGATGCTCTAAGTTTGAGATAGTCGATTTGTGATGCAGAAGATAAAAAACCTTCTTCGCTGATGACCCAGGCTATTCCGAGCGAAGGGGAAAAGCCACCTTTACTTCCGGGCGGCATTCTATAGCCGTTTACATAAGCACTACTGAAATCAGCCAGATATTTTCCTGCATAATTATAGGTAACCCTGGCGCCCAGATGTGCTTCTTTCTGTGGAATAAGCAGGTCTTCCTGTCTTAGCTGTCCCATATATCCCAGCAATGTTGCAGACAGCGCCTGCTTATTGCCCAGATCCCGGTTATAGTCGAAAGAGGCATACACATTGGTACGGCGTTGAAAATATGCCCCACTCGAAGCCTGGGTGCCTGTTCTAAGATCGGCTCCAACTTTGGTTAAGGAGGAAATAGAATCTTCGGCTGTCCATACCGGTTCATACACGGCATAAGAGTTGGCAACGCTTTGCACATAGCTGTTAAAAACATCAACGCTTACTGCGCCATTAAATGTAAGGCCTTTTATATACCTGTTCAGATCAAAACTTAATCCCTGTGTATATTGCAAGGTACGGTCGATATTGGTGGAGTAGTTTCCGAACGATTGGTTGCCGTATATATTATCGGTATATAAGGTAGTACCCCCCAGCAGGTAATTGCCGTTTATCGGAAACGTGTTCGTCAGGTTACTGCCGTCGGATATTTCCATATCCTGCGTCATAAGGGAAATCGGCAATAATTGCGAATAGCGGTAAGGTTGTAATGTGGACGCGGCATTCCAGAAACCGCCCCGCGGATTTTTATCAGCATTAAAATTCATTGCCACGCCTATATAGGCTTTTATAAAATCGGTGATATTGATGTCGATATTGCTTCGAACATTAAACCTGTTAGAACCGGCAGCGGAGGCGTCGCCTATTTTGTAAAGTGCGCCGCGGTTTACCCAGCCAAGGTTGGCATAATAACGTGTTGTTCTGTTTCCGCCCGAAAATTCGGCCACCACCTTGCTTTGTCTGAGGTAATCTTTAAGATACTCGTCCGAATACAAATCAACATTCGGGTAGCGGTATGGGTTTGTTCCCGAAGCGTAGTTGTCGATAGTTTCTTGCGAAAAGGGAAGGGTTAAACCATCGTTCAGAGCGGCCTGGTTGCGATATTTCATATAGTCTGCCGAACCCAGGTAAGATGGCAATACAACCGGTGAAGCGAGGCCTGTTTCTGCAATCACATTTAATCTATTTTTAAACGCCTCTCCTTTTTTGGTAGTAACCTGCACAATTCCGTTGCGTGCCTGCATACCGTAAAGCATGGAAGCATTGGCATCTTTCAGCACGGTAATTTTGTCAATCTCTTCTACATTGATATCGGCGATATCGCGGGGAAGCCCATCGATAAGATATAAAGGAGCGCCAATTCCACGAATATTATTAGATCCCAGCATACCGGGAACCCTGCCGTTCAAAAGTCCCGACAAGGTTCTTACGTTGTCGTATTTAAAAATTTCTTTGGCATCCAGGCTATAACTGGCGCCCACTGTTTCCCGTTGTTTGATTTCTCCAAATGGGATGGGTACCTTATCTTGCTCTCCCATCAGGAATGGAACCGGGGTTAAAACAATTTTATCGGGAACATTTTCCACACCTACCTCAAACGATACATATCCGTTATTGTTGATATGGAGTATTGTGTTAGCCCGCGCCTGGCCCCGAAAGCTTCCATCGGAGCCTGTGGTGGCGATAATACCGCCATTATCATTTAACACCTCTATGCCTTCCAACGGCTTCCCGGTGGGGTCGGTAACCACCGAGGAAACAGTTATTTTCATTGCTTTATTCTGCGCCCGCGTCAAATAAGGACCCGAAAACAGGATACAGATTATAAGCAGTAAAATTTGATATATTTTATTCATTTTTTGCTATTTAGTGGTTAAGATCTATTCCCATCCGGGGTTCTGGAAAAACCCTGGGTACAAAGCGGCTTCTCCCCTGATGAAGGGAAGCCAATAGTGCTTACCGGGATCAAACAGAATTTCGGAGATCTTAACGGGAGTGAAGAAGGTATGCGCAGCGTCATAGTCGAGGCCGGTTTTAGTACGATTTTCAGGCAGGTGTGCAATGTACCACCTGCGATAATCGAACCATTGATGTGCTTCAAAGCATACTTCTACCGATATTTCGTTGCGAACCGCATTTCTAAAAACTTCTCTGGATGTTAAAAACCGATTATCTACCGCAGGTACTCCCGCTCTTGCCCGCACAAAATTGACTGCTTCTTTTGCCGACATCACCGCTCCGGGAGATCTGCCCTCTGCCCCGCCATAGCCTTCATTGGCAGCTTCGGCATACATGAGATAAACATGAGCCAGTCGCATATAAGGCACTATGAAAACATAATTGGCGTTCCATCTCGCATCCTTGTTATTAGCACCTTTTCCTAAAAATTTCTTTTGGCCAAACCCTGTTACAGCATTAATCCGGTGTTTTCCATTTGTATAGAACTGAGCGTAGGTGTCGGCCGGAAAATTAGTAGTAAAATGAATTATCTTTTCGCCATCCAGTACCAGGGCATAATAAAAGCGGGGATCGCGGTTATCCCAGGGGTGGGCGGGGTCGTAACCCGATCCTGCTGCATCGATTGGCAACCCGTTGCTCATCCCAAATTTATTAACCATTTCGAGGGTTGGAGGGAAGTAGCCGGCGTTGGTTCCACCCAAAACAGTTAACTGGTGTTCACCACGCGATGCCTGCCCGCTTTGCCGATAGTACGGGTGGCCCCAAACCCATTCTTTGCCCATCAGGTTTTCGTTGGCCGTCATGGTCCAGAAATTTTTACTGTAATCTTCCCAGTCAAGCAACCCATAGTAACCCTCCTGGGCCAACTTCAATAAACCAGCGAATGCATCGGCAGCTTTTTTTGCCAATTCGGTATTGTAGCTATTATAGTCGCCTGTTTCCATGCCGTTCATTAAGGGGCTGGCGGCGTAGAGCCAGTTTTTTCCCAGGTAACCATAGGCGGCGCCTTTTGTAACGCGTCCGGCATTATTACCCAGGTTGGCTCCTACGGTCGTTTCGTCCCAGGAGTTCGGCAGCAATTCAATTGCTCTTTCCAGATCTTCTGCAATCCTTTCGGCGGTTTCGAGGTAGGTAAGGCGCGGCCAATCCAACTTATCATTGCCCGTAAAAACCTTATCCACGTAGGGTACTCCTCCCCAACAGGTCAGAATATTAAAATGAAAAAAAGCACGGAAAAAATACGCCTGTCCGAGTATCAGGTTCCTTTCTTCCTGCGTTCCCTGTAATTTATCTATATTCTCAATAGCAATATTAGCTGTGCGTATCGCCCTCCAGCCATTGACCCAGAAACCCGGTCTTCTATTAGCGTTATTGGCTTCCTCACCCACGGTATTTACGTTAGAATTGGTAGTGCCATTAAAAAAACCATAGGTATTATTAGTCCATTTCCAGTAGTCACCCATCTCGAAAAAAAGCGAAAAACTCTGCGCCTGTTTCCCGTATACATCGTTGGAGTAATTCCAGTTGGCTACATTATATCTCGAACGTTCCATCGCGGGTATGGCCTGGTATAAATCTTCCACATAACCCTGGTAGCGTGCAAAAGTTCCAAAAATCTCTTCATCGGTTATAGCCGCCTGGGGAGCTACATCGAGGTACTTTTTGCAGGAAGTAAAAGCAACAGCCATGATCAACAGAAAAGCAAAATATTGGTTGTATGCAAGTATCTTTTTCATATTCTATTTTTTAGATTAAAACCGGACGTTAACACCCAAATTAAAACGCTTTACCAGCGGATACATTCCTGCAGCTGAGAAGTTTCCCTCCTTGTCATCCACCATTTTGGTCCATAAAAACAGGTTGTTGCCGTTGAGGAAAAAGCGAAGGGACTTAACCCCTAAAAATTTCAGGCTGGCTTTGTTCAGCGCGTATCCTACTTCGGCAGTTTTCAGCCTGAAGTTTGATCCGTCTTCGTAAGCAAACCTTCCCAAAGCCTGAGCAGCCTGCTGATACAACGTGGTCGATCTGTATTTAGCATCGATATTGTCGGGCGTCCAGGAATTGTAGGCAAATTCTCTCAAGGCAGGGCCTGTACGGGTTGGATTTCCAAAAGGATGTATTTGCCAGCTATACTGCCGGGTAACATTATATATTCCGTAAAAATGCAGTCGCAGGCTAAACCCATGGTATTCTCCGCCCAGCATAAACCCGTAGGTATGTTGGGGACGATCCTGCGGATACGAATTAGGCGCTACATCGCCGGCATCGATTGTACCATCTCCGTTAAAGTCAACAATCCGGTATTCCCCGGGCATGCGCTCAACATTACCGGTGCTGAAGCCGGTTGCCGAATAAACATCGTCCCAATTATTGGTGTAGCCGGCATCGATCTGCGTTCTCACCTGGTTAATCTGATACCCCTCCTCCTTTTGGTAATTGGGCAATAAAGGAGGATCTTCCATATATAAAATTTTATCCCTGGCGCCTGTATGGGTCATAGTAAGAAAAGTATTCAGGTAGCTGCCGAAAGTATGCTTCAGACTTATTTCGAGTTCGTAGCCTTTTACTTCGGTTTCACCAATATTTCCGGCTACGGCGCTTTGTCCGAAATAGCGGGGAATAGTTCTGTCTCCGGCAGACATGAAGATATCTGTGCGGTGATCTGCAAACAGATCGAGGTTAATACCTACCCGGTTACGGAAGGCACTGATTTCAAATGCCAGGTTCTGTTTCATCGCCGTTTCCCAATGCAGATCGGGGTTGCCTACTACCGATTCATAATACTGAACATAGGGACTGGTTGCCCGGTTGGGATAGCCGAAGATTGTTCTGTCTGCATCCCGTACCCAGTTGGTTTGGTAAGCCCAGCGAGGCGAGTTAAAAACATCGTTACCGATTTTCCCTATCGAGTACTTAACCTTCAAAACGTTGAGCCAGTTCACATCCTTCATAAACTCCTCACGGGTCACCATCCATCCTACTGCGACGGAAGGAAAAAATCCGAAACGATAATCCGAAGAAAACTTCTCGGAACCGTTGTAACCAAAGTTCGATTCGAAAAGATAGCGGCCGCCGTAATTATAGGTAACACGCCCTACCCAATCTTCGCGGTACCGGGGAAACATGCTTCCGGTGGCGGTTTGCTCCCTGTTGAACAGAGCCAGCCCACCCACTTCATGCTTATCAAACCGACGGTTATAATTGATCTGGGCCTGGTAAAAGATTTTCCTGAATACGCCCTGGTCGCTCGACTCGGCATTATAAACCGGCGTTCCTTTTGACCAGTCGTAATCATGATCACTTGCCTGGTTAAAAATATAGCCCTCCATGTAATCTTCTAACCGGTAGCCGTCTCTAACATAGTACTGGCCGTTGGGATCTATATAACTTCCATTTACAGAGTAGATGGCCTCAATTATAGACGGGTCGAGATATAAAGATCTCACCTGCCCCCCATCGCCGATCGAACTGGTGGTACTGAAACTGTTATCGTAAGAAAAAAGCAGTCCTGCAGACAATCCTTTTGTAAGAAAGTCGAGCTTTTGGGTAAGCTTAAAATCGGTATTTATACTGGTTTCCCTGTTCGATTCTACCCCTGCATTATTGGCCCGCATAAAAGGGTTGGGGTTATTAGCGTACTTGGGGTCAAATCCATAAGCTCCGTCATAAGACAATAGCGGATACATATCAGGAGAACTCAGATTAAAAGCTGCGAACACCTGACCATCCTGGCTTCCGTTTCTTTTATTGGCAACATAGCCGGCCAGATTTACCGAGAAGACGGTACTTTTGGTTACGTTCAGATCTAAGTTTGTACGAAAGTTAAATCGTTCATAAGAGTTTTGAGAATTGTATCCCCGATCCAGGGGGTCTGCATCTGAACGAAGCAGATCATCATCGTAGGTATAGGCCAGCGAGCCAAAATACCTGGCAAATTCGGTTCCACCCGATACATTTACATTGGTTCGATAAGAGAGTGGAAAGGGTTTCACCAATGCATCCTGCCAGTCCACATCGGGAAAAATATATTGGAGGCCATTGTCCTGCGGCTGCTTATAGTATTGACGAATTCTCTCGGGCATGTAAGAATCCCAGTCCTGGGCCGATGTACGGTTAAGTTGGTATTCTATTGCTTCATTGCGTAAACCGAACTGATCAAAAGAGTTGAGCTTTTCAGGTACTCTTGTTATTTTTTTCGTGGTCATGTTGGCGTCGAAACTCACAGTTGGTTTACCAATCTTACCACGCTTTGTCGTAATCAGTATCACACCCTGTGCGCCCTTTACACCAAATACGGCCGTAGCCGAAGCATCTTTCAAAACAGAAACGTTTTCCACTTCAGCCATATCAATATCATTCATTTTTCGTTCTACACCATCTACCAGGATAAGCGGTTGAGAGTTGTTCCAGGTGCCCATACCACGGATAAAGATGGTGGGATCATCCCTTCCCGGTTCGCCCGAACCCTGTATTACTGTAACCCCCGGCAACTGCCCGGTAAGAGCAAGCGCCAGGTTGGTCACCCCTCCTGTACGCTCCAGGTCTTCGCCGGTTACCTGCACAATGGAGCCTACCACGCTGGCTTTCCTCTGCTGGCCGTACCCAACCACGATCACGTCTTCCAAATCCTGGATATCCTGAATCAGGCTCACTTCAATAAAAGACTTGTCAGACAGTTTTATTTCCTGGGTTTCGTAACCCATAAATGAAATAACCAATACTGCATTGGAACTATTAACAGTAATGGAAAAAGTTCCATCCTGCCGGCTGGTCGTTCCATTAGAAGTTCCTTTTTCAAGGATACTCACTCCCGGCAATGGCTTCCCGTTCTGGTCTGTAATCCTTCCCGAAACCGTACGCACAAGGTCCTTAGTTCTGGGCGCGATAACCACCAGCGAGTTATGAAGCAATTCATAAGAAAGAGACGTGTTGTGGAGCATTTTATCCATTACATATCCCAGCGAAGCTCTTTCCGCAGTAACACTTACCGGCTTTGTCCCGGCAAGGATTTCCGTTTTATACACAAATCTGTAAGATCCTTGCGCCTCAATAGCTTTAATTGCTGTTTCTATCGAAACATTTTTGAGGTTTAAATCAAGGGTTTGTGCTGAAAGGTTATCTCCAAAGGCCTGAAATGAAAAAATAAACCCGAAAATAATAGCAAGTTTCGTCATCAGCAGGTATTTTATGATCCCGCTACCACAAAAAAGAGTAGCAGGATGGCCATTTTTTTGCATAACTTTACATTGGTTTTTAATTAATTAAACGTTGTCGCAAATACAACTTTTTTAAAATCGGGGAGAATGTTGGTAGCATTCTCCTTCTTCTTTTCAAATGGTTCTCTTATTCAGTAATTCAATTCATGCAGCAATTATTTTTAGTGAAAGAACAATCGTTATTATATCTGAATCGTAGGTTTTGAAGGCGAATTATGACCTTTATTAATTATACCCACTAATAATGAAGTCGGTTTTTGAGGCCAATACCCCCAAAAACAAAAAAAATATCTTTCTGTTTTCTGAAACAGCAAGTGCTGGTTTATAATTTTTACCACTGCACTTTTTTTCTCTGTAGTTGCAACATACCTCTTGCAAAGCGTTCCCCATATTCCGAGGCCGAAGGGCTGTCAAAATGTGTAGTATCCCCCATGTCTGTAAGACCTTTTGACGACACGGTAATCGTGAAAGGCACCTCTTGCGGCAGCAATGCCAGTTTTTCGTTTAGCAACAGATACCTGTTTCTGTAACGTCCCAGTTCTCCGGCAACAAAGGGCAGCCTGGGCTCTCCGGTTTCTTTCCTTAGCCGTTCAACAAGTAGCGCGATCCGTTCTAAATACTGTTCAGCCCGAGCAGGGTGACTGTCTCCTTCACCCTGTAACCAGATCACCCCTTTGATTACGCCATGTTTTTTTGCCTCTTTCATTCGTTTTAGTGCATCATCATAAGGAAATGTTTTCGTTTTTTCATCGTAAGCCCCTGGTTCCCATTTAGATATGGTTGTACCTCCTACTGCGCAGGGAACAAGTCCGATGGTATCGCGGGGATAAGCTTTGGCCATTAGTAAGCCAAAAGAAAGACCGGGTCCTACGCCAGCTGTCTGTGGCTTATCAAAATGTAACGGGTGTCGCGCCCGCACCCATTTATTTTCTTTATCCAACATCAAAACCCTTTCATGGCTTATTTCTTGATACCTTTCGGTAAGCGTTCCCCGACCGGCCATATTAGACTGACCCATTAACAGATATACATGATATTCTGAACGCCTATCGCTTCTGGTTGCTTTATCGGATTTGGAAGGCTGTTGTGCACAGGAAAACAAAACAAAAATGAACACAGTGCCATAAATTATTCTAAATACACCGCTCATACAACAGTTTAATGAAATGAAACCAAATTAATGTTACGCCCTTTCCTGGAGCACCAGGCGTTTCGTATCAGGTATACGATCTATTATATCATCTATCTTTCTTTGCTTTACAGGAGGGATAGACCTGGGTAAAATAAGATAGTAGTAGTTGTAGGAATTGTAATTATCCCTGATAATATTGTCAAATGTTTCCAGGTTATTATGATAGACGCACAGGTCAATATTAATCATACCTGAAAGCTCAAAAAACAAATTTTCATGCTTTTTGCTTTGGTCTGAATTAAATTCATTGAGGATGAAAAGCACCTTAAAGTCTTTTTCTAAACGGGGTTCAACAAAATAACCTATCCCTTTTATCGAGGCTAAATATCCTTCCTTTTTTAGAATAGAATATGCTTTTTCAACGGTATCTCTGGACACGTGGTATTGCCTGCTAAAGCTATTGATTGAAGGCATTTGTTCATTCCCGCACAGTTTGCCCTTATGTATCATTTTTTTTACCTCGTTAACAATGTGCTTTACTTTGCCAAGCCTCCAATCACTTTTGATTCTAAATTTTTTAATCATAAAAAAATATTGACAGATATTATATACACGACTAATTAAAAATTTGCACGGGGCCTTCCACTCCCGTTGGAACAGGAGCATATTTTTGGGACCAAACCTGGGCTGTCGGGTTATTGATCAGGCTTTTGCAATAGTTAGCCAACAGCGAAGTGTACTTTATTTCAAGATTATTTTTTCCCTTGCGCATTGCATCTCCCACGAAAAACAAAGGCCGGCCATACCAGTTAGCTCCTATCTTTTTACCATTCAGAAATACTTCTGTAACACCCCGGTTCACATTGCCCAATCCGATCCATTTGCCGGCGCCATTTGAAACAAAATCTGTTTTATAAATTATAGTTCCGGCAAAAGCATTTAGTACAGAATCGGTT
>JBEBUZ010000095.1:0-12445 GCA_040393015.1 Paraniabella yanshanensis | reverse complement strand
CATCTAAACTTTAGTACTTTTGACGCTTAAACAGTTTACCTTAACATACCCAACAGTACTATTAACTAATGAATTCAACTGTTAAAGCATTTGGTGCCGAAGCGCCCGACGCCCCTCTCCGGGCTCTGCAAATCGAACGCCGCGAACCCACTGCAGATGATGTGGAGATTGATATTTTATACTGTGGTGTTTGTCACAGCGACCTCCACACCGTAAGAAACGACTGGGGTGGGGCTAAATATCCATCCGTTCCCGGCCACGAAATTGTGGGAAAAGTAACCCGGATCGGCAGCGGGGTAACCCAATATAAACCCGGCGACACAGTAGCTGTGGGCTGCATGGTAGATAGTTGCCAAACCTGCGCCAGTTGCCAGGAAGGCCTCGAGCAATATTGCCTCGAAGGCTTTACCGCCACCTATAACAGCAAGGATACACATTCGGGACAGCACACCCTGGGCGGCTACTCCGAAAAAATAGTGGTAAATCAGCATTTTGTATTAAGGGTTCCTCCCAATTTAAACCCTGCCGGTGTAGCGCCCTTACTTTGTGCCGGTATTACCACCTGGTCGCCTTTAAAGCACTGGAACGTGAAAAAGGGCAGCAAGGTAGCGGTGATAGGCCTGGGAGGCCTGGGACATATGGCCCTAAAGCTGGCCAGTGCCCTGGAGGCAGAAGTCACCTTGTTCACGCGAAGTATAAACAAAACGGAAGAAGCTATGTCTTTGGGCGCCAACGATGTTATTCTTTCCACCGATAGCACCCAAATGCAAGCCGCTAAAAACCGGTTCGATCTGATCATTGATACGGTGCCTTATGAGCACGATATCAATCCCTATATGGAGACGCTCTCTATCAACGGCACATTAGTATTGGTGGGCCTTATAGGCAATTTCGAAAACGATCCCCTCAGCACCCGGCCCCTGATTTATAAAAGACGATCAGTGGCAGGGTCACTGATCGGTGGCATTTCGGAAACTCAGGAATTACTTGATTTCTGCGGCCGGCACCAGATCGTTTCGGAAATAGAAATGATCGATATGCAAAACATCAACGAAGCGTATGAGCGTATGCTGAGAAGCGATGTATGCTATCGTTTTGTAATTGATATGAAAAGCCTTAAAACCCCGGCCTGACCGGATTGAGCGCAGGACTACTTCTATAAAAATCCAACAATGGCCATCAGAATCTTTATAACAGGAGGTACTTTCGATAAAGAGTACAATATGTTGAACGGGCAACTCTATTTCAAAGACACCCACATGACCGAGCTGCTGGAAAAAGGACGAAACCAGTATCCCGTTGAGATTCGCACCCTGATGATGATCGACAGCCTGGAGATGACGGAGGAAGACAGGGAACTGATTGCCTATCAATGCGAGCAATGCGATGAAGAACAGATTGTTATTACACATGGAACCGATACCATGGACCAAACCGCCCGGGTATTAGCCGAAAAAGTAAAAAATAAAACCATTGTTATCACCGGCGCCATGATTCCGATAAAATTTGGCAGTTCCGACGGCCTGTTCAACCTGGGCAGTGCATTGGCTTTTGCACAAACCCTTCCACCCGGCGTTTATGTAGCCATGAACGGGCGTTATTTTAACTGGGACAATGTGCAAAAAAACAAACAAACAGGGGTTTTCGAAGAACTGAAACGATGAAGAATTGGTTTGCCGGGCGTTGACAAAATCATTACTTAAAGACAGCTCTCATTCCCTTTCTCCCGTCTTTTCCGCATCTTTGCAGCCTTATTTTTTTAAATGAAATCTTCTAAGAATGCTGCGGTAGGATTCATTTTCATTACCCTTACCATCGATGTAATCGGTTGGGGACTGATTATTCCCGTAATGCCCGAATTACTGGTTGAATTAAAGCATATTCCGCTCAATGAAACCAGCCGGTGGGGCGGCTACCTGGTCTCGGCATTCGCCGCTATGCAGTTCCTGTTTGCTCCGCTAATGGGCAATCTCAGCGATCGTTTTGGCCGGCGGCCGGTAATTCTTATCTCACTTTTAGGCTTTTGTGTTGATTATATTATCCTTGCGCTGGCTCCTACTTATGCCCTGTTGTTCATCGGGCGCATACTCGCGGGTATTACCGGCGCCAGCTTTACCGCCGCCAGCGCCTATATTGCCGACATAAGCACCGATGAAAACCGGGCCAAAAATTTTGGACTGATTGGTGCCGCATTTGGGCTGGGATTTGTATTAGGCCCGGCATTGGGCGGCTTATTGGCTGTTTGGGGATTAAGAGCCCCGTTTTACGCAGCGGCTATCCTTTGTTTCGTTAACTTTTTATACGGCTATTTTGTTTTGCCCGAGTCTTTAAAGCCCGAAAACAGAAGGCCTTTCAACTGGAAAAAGGCCAACCCCATTGGCTCATTGTCTTTTTTAAGAAGCCATACAACCATTGGCGGGCTGGTAATTGCATTTGTTTTCATCAACCTGGCTGCCCACGCAGTACAAAGCAACTGGAACTACTTTACCATGTATGTGTTTCAATGGAATGAAGGGCAGGTGGGTCTCTCGCTGGCCATTGTTGGCATATTGGTAGGTGCAGTTCAGGGCGGACTGATCCGTTTTGTGAATCCCAGGCTGGGCGATGAAAAAAGCACTTACCTCGGACTATTCTTTTATGCCATTGGGCTGACCCTGTTTGCATTTGCTACCCAAAGCTGGATGATGTATGTTTTTCTGATTCCCTATTGCCTCGGTGGATTCGCGCTGCCTGCATTACAAGCCATTATAGCCCGGCAGGTTCCACGAAATGAACAAGGGCAGTTACAGGGCAGTCTTACCAGCCTGATGAGCCTGACTTCCATATTCGGCCCGCTGATCATGACCGGCCTGTTTAATTATACCACCCATAAAGATTCCGTTATCCATTTCCCGGGGGCACCTTTCTTATTAGGCGCTTTTTTTATGCTCATCAGCCTGTTCATTGCCCGCAAAGTACTGGGTCGGCTTAGGAGGTTAAAACACGGTTCTGGCCTGGCTTTGGGAGAACCCGACTCCCCCGGTATCTAAACGTTGACAGCTCGCATTTCGATCTATTTAGAACCATTTTTGTACCTTTGCATATTCAAAGTTGTACAAAATGCACGCTCAAACAAATACACCCAGCCACCATGTAACAGAAGGAAACCCCGGCATTCTTACCGTTTTTCAATGTAAATGCCCCCGTTGCCGCACGGGAAATATGTTCAAGGAAAAGAACCCCTACAAGCTTTCCAGAATGATGAAGATGAATGAGCAGTGTCCTGTATGCCAGCAGGTCTTTGAGCTGGAAGTGGGCTTTTTCTACGGCAGTGGTTATATCAGCTATGGATTGGGAATCGCCATCAGTGTGGCGTCGTTAATTGCCTGGTGGATTTTTATAGGACTTAGCGTGCACGATAATCGTATTTTTTACTGGCTGGCCTTCAATGCTGTTTTACTTGTGGCGCTTCAGCCCGT
This sequence comes from Paraniabella yanshanensis, assembly GCA_040393015.1. Taxonomy (GTDB): domain Bacteria; phylum Bacteroidota; class Bacteroidia; order Chitinophagales; family Chitinophagaceae; genus Niabella; species Niabella yanshanensis_A. The sequence goes on along the minus strand of JBEBUZ010000095.1, from coordinate 8,987 downwards.
TCTCATGCGATTGGCGCGCAGTATATGGGTATGGATGTTTGTAAAATACGACCCCGATTGGCGAATCAATCCGGCACCGCAACAATTAGAACGACGGAATAAGGAACAAGCCAATAATTGGTAAACTCAGTTTAACGCTGCTTTTAAGGCCGCTATCGTTTTCTTTTCGCTACCAATAAAAATCTGGCTACCAATAATCACCACTGGTCTTTTCAAAAAAGTATCGTGTTCGAGGATATAATTCCGAAAATCGTCCTCCGTTAGTTTTTTATCTTTTAAACCCAACTCTTTGTACTTCAGTGCCCGCCTGCTGAACAAGGCTTCATAACTTCCCGCCATCTGCTGCATTTCATCGATCTGCGAAGAAGTAATTTTTTGTGTACGAATATCCTGTAACTCAAAACCGGCTGTTTCATTAATACCCAGTGAGCCCATTATCTCCTGGCAGGTAGAACAGGTGGCCAGGTAATAAATCTTCTTTCTCATGTCGTCAAAGATAGGGGAGACCACTATAAAAAAACCGCCCGAAGGCGGTTGGATGAAGAAGGAAAAAGGAGAGGAGTTATTTACGCTGATTTTGACTGCATATATTTTCGATCTGGGTAATAATATCTTTTGAAATATTATTGAATGTAGGCGCCACTACGGCCGAGCCACCGGTATTATTATTGATCAGCTCTAACTGATAATTCGCCGGGAAAGTTGAGTTTCCGCTAAAAGTGGTTAGTAATACACATTGCACGCCCATGCTATTGGCTGTGGCTGCCAGGTTTTGCAAATACGTGTCGTCGGTTGCCGTGGCATTATCATCGTCACCACCGGCAGGCGCATCGGTAATAATAATGGCCAGTTTGGTAATACCGCCGCCGCGCCAGGTTCCTGCGAAACCATTATTTAAAATTTCATTTAATAGCAAATCGCCTGGCTCGGGCCCGTTTACCCCCCAGCCCATCGGCATATTGGGTGTGTTGTTGAGAAAAGAAAGCTGCGTAGTAAAGCTGGCTGCGTTAGCCGGGGCAAACATTTCCATCATGGTAAGATGCTGATCGGTGGAAGCTCCCGAATTGATCAGTTTTTTCTGAGCAGCGGGTAAAGAAGTATAGGCCGCGCTCGCCACGTAAGAAGGACCGGTTCTTTTCTGACTTTCATCGAAAATACCCAATGCCAGCCGGTAGTCGCCACCCGATTCGGTAACAATGGTATTGACAATACTGCCCACCTCGCTTTTGATAGAGTCGATGGCACCGCCCATGCTGCCGGTATAATCTATTAAAAACACTACATCCATTCCCGCATTGCAACCCGCTGGCGATTCATCGTAGGCACAAATTTCGCCGCTTTTCTGACAGGATTGACTACCCAGGCCAATCATAAAAAAGAACAGGAAAAATATATTCTTAAAATAATTCGTTTTCATAATATTTATTTTTAAAAGTGGTAAATAAGGAGGCTGCTTTCACAGCCTCCGGGTTTTCAAGGGGTTATTGATTATCGGGGCAGATCACTTTCATTTCGGTCCGACGATTCAATTGGTGCTCGGCTTCGCTGCAGTCTACGCCGTCCTTACACCTGTTAAGCAATTTTCTTTCACCATATCCTACGGGGATCAACCGGCTTCTTTCAATACCTTGCGATACCAGATAGTCTACTGCCGCATTAGCCCGGTTTTGTGATAAGGTCATATTGTAGCTGTCGGAAGCTCTGGAATCGGTATGAGAAGAGAGCTCAATCTTCACCACAGGATTATCTTTCATGAATTGAGCGAGTTTATTCAATTCGGGTTTGGCTTCTTCCCTGATAAAATACTTATCCAGGTCGTAGTAAATATTTTTAAGTACGATGCCTTTGCCGCAATCGGTCTTTTCCATACATACTTCCAGTTTAATGAACAGGGTTTTATTCCGGTCGAAGTTTTTGGTAGCGATGGTTTCGGTTTGAGAAAAATAATTATTCTTCTTTGCATAAATGTCGTACTCTGCATTTTGCAGTGCATGGAAAATGAATGCTCCCTGATTATCGGTGGTGGTAGTTTTTTGTTCTGCCATAACCTTATTGGTAAGCACTACCGAAGCTCCTGCCAGGGGTGATGCTACATTGCATTCCACTACTTGTCCTCTCAGGATAAACCGGTTATCGGAATAAAGAATTTCTTTCTGTACGGTGGTATTGGCGCTAAAATCGGTTTGTACAGCTACGGTTCCTTCCAGGTCCACGTCAAAAAGTTTTCCGGCAATGGTATAATTACCTGGCTTCATGTTATGAAAGACCACCACGCCATAATTATTGGTAGCGCCTGTGTGAACAATATTCCCATACGCATCTTTAATGACAACATCAGTATTGGGTAAGGTTTCGCGGGTGTATTTGTCCTTAGCCGTTACGGCCAGCGAATAGTTATCGCAGGTATTGCAATCTTCCTTAGGTTGAGGCTTTTCGGTTTTTTTAGGCAGCCTCAGACTTAGGCCGGCAAAGGCTCCCAGCGAGCTAATATCGCAATTACAGGGATTGGTGCGGGTAACCAGCGACGGCGGTGCAGTGCTTTCTTTAGAGCCTGTTGCCAGATAAGCGGCTGAAAAACCGTAGGTGGGATCGGTTAATTCCCGCACATTAAAATGACGCAGGTAGTACACGCCCGCATGTACTCCTACCGAAGGAGAAAAGTAATAATTAAACTGCGTTTGAGCTTTGGCAGCAACTACTGACTTCGCATTATATCCCGCATGAAAGTTCAGCAGTTGGGCAGGACTGGTAGATTCGAGGCTGGTGAGCCCTCCTTTTACCGAACTCAGGCCGCCGCGCAGCAGGAATTCAGCGGCAAATTTCTGATTGCGCTGGTATTTGAAAGAGGGACCCAGGCCATAAAACATCCTTGTTATTTTGTTTTCGGCGAGGGTGGTGTTGGGATATACGGCGGCATCGGCCATATAAGTACTTTTAGGCTGGTTTTGGATATAATCAAAATCAGCGCCCAGGCCTATCCAGTTCCAGTAATAATTAACGGAAGCTCCGCCATAGAGTCCGCCCTTATAATCAATATACGGAGTATTGTTATTGTAGAAAGGCAGCACATCGTAACCGCCGTGAATGGCAGTATATACTCCCGAAAAGGGTTTGCTGTTTTGGGTTTGAGCCGAAACAAAGATCAGCATCGGCAGCATTGCAATTAAAAGGACAATCTTTTTCATAACTAAGATATTTTAAATAAGGCCTACTCTTTCCAGTTTTCGGCATCCCTGCGTTGAGTCGTTTACGGGTATATCAGCGCATGTGAGAGATTGTTACCCCGGTTCTTAAAAAAAATCCTGATTTCGGGGGTTACCCCCGCCCAACTTTTCCACAAAAGATTTGTTATCTTTGCGTACTAATTTTTATCGTTATGATTAAAACAGGAAACCCCGTTATCAGTATATATACCGAAATGACGCCTAACCCGGAGACTATGAAGTTTGTGGCCAATAAGCTGTTGTACCCGGGTAAAAGCGTTGATTTTCCCGATGCCGAAAGCGCATCACCTTCGCCGTTGGCCACCGAACTCTTTGGATTTCCGTTTATTAAGGCGGTTTTCATTGCCAGCAACTTTGTAACCCTTACCAAAACCGCCGATGCGGAGTGGATGGACGTGACCCCTTCTATTCGCCAGTTTTTGAAGGATTACTTAGAGGAAGGAAAAACCGTTATCAACGAGGACGAGATCGTGGAAGTAAAGCAGGAAGGCAGCAATGAGGTATTGGCGGATGACGATGATGTGGTAAAACGCATTAAAGAATTGCTGGAAAACTATGTGAAACCAGCCGTGGAAATGGACGGTGGCGCTATACAGTATAAAAGCTACAGCAATGGGGTGGTAAACCTTGCTATGCAGGGCAGTTGCAGCGGTTGTCCCTCTTCTATGATTACCTTAAAAGCCGGTATTGAAGGGATGATGAAGCGCATGATTCCGGAAGTGAAGGAAGTGGTGGCCGAGGCCGAATAATTGATATTCGTCGTAAAAAATAACTTGTATAAGCCGTGTAATGTAAGATTGCACGGCTTTTTACATGGAATATTTCCTATTTTAATAGTATGATTAAAAAGATCGTCATCATAGGCCCCGAAAGCACGGGCAAAAGCACTCTTTGCTCCCAATTGGCCGCTCATTTCAGCACCCTGTGGTGCCCCGAATATGCGCGGGAATATCTTTTACAAAACGGCACCGATTACAGCTTCGATAATCTGGCTACCATTGCCCATGGCCAGCTGCAACTGGAAGAAACCTATATAGAAAAAGCGGGAAAGCAGAACAGCAGTCAACTGCTTTTTATCGACACGGATATGTATGTAATGAAGGTATGGTGCGAATTTGTATTCGGCCGCTGTCATCGCTTTATCCTCGATGAAATTGTGCAACGCCCATACGATCTTTACCTGCTTTGCAATACCGATTTGCCCTGGGTAAGCGATGAGCTGAGAGAATATCCCGACCTGAAAACCCGCGAAGCCCTTTTCAGAACCTACAAAGACCTGCTCATTAACCAGAACACGCCCTGGGTAGAAATAAAGGGCCTGGAGGATCAGCGGTTACAAATGGGCATCCACGCAGTGAAAAATATTTTATAATATTGCCCCTCAACGGTACAGGGCTTTGCCCGCGCGGGTACCATTATGCTTTTCGCCATCCACCGTTACCACTCCATTTACCAGCACATACTGAAACCCTTTCGAGTAAGCGTGCGGCTGCTGAAAACTGGCCATATCCCGCACTGTTTCTTCATCAAATACAACGATATCCGCGGCCATTCCCTCTTTTATAAGGCCCCGGTCTTTCAGTCCGAATTTTTGCGCCGGCAATGAGGTCATGCGGCGGATAGCTTCTTCCAACGCCAGCAATTTTTCTTCCCGTACATATTTACCCAATACCCTGGCATTGGTTCCGTAACCCCTGGGATGGGGTACGCCCTCATTAAAAATCCGGATAGAAGCATCGCTGGCGAACATATTAAACGGGTATTGCATGATTCTTTTTACGTCTTCTTCTCCCATACCATGAAAAACGCCGCTGGCTCCGCCGTTCATCTGCAGGTCCATAATGGTTTGCACCTCCTCCTTCGCCCGGTGCTTTCTTCCCATCAGGCGGTTAATTTCTTCAATACTTTTACCATTGAAAGAAGTATCGGGCCGGTAATAGGCTACTACCGCATAACTGAAATGCCTGAGTTTTCGCTTTTTAAGTCGCGCCAGCATTTGTTCTGCGGCATATTTCCTTACTTCCGGACGGGAAAGTCGCGCCCGGATGCTATCCTGCCCGTCGGCTAAAATTTCGTCGGGCAAAAGGGTACTGATGGAGGTACTGCTGGCGGTATAGGGGTACTGATCGATGGTTACCTCCACTCCCTCCTTCCTTGCATTTTCCACCAGGGCTATTGTTTCCCTGCTGCGGCCCCAGTTTTGCTGGCCGCTTAATTTAAAATGGGAGATCTGTACCGGCAAATTGGCCTGTTTTCCAATATCGATCGCCTCCCCGATGGCTTCCGCCACCTTATCTCCCTCGTTGCGCATGTGCGAAGCATATACGCCGCCGTACCGCGACGCTATTTTTGCCAGCGATACGATTTCAGAAGTTTCGGAGTAGGTGCCGGGAATATAAATCAACCCGGTAGACAATCCCACTGCGCCACCCTTCATCGCCTGCTCCACCAGAGCCTCCATCCGCTTCACTTCTTCGGGGGTAGCAGGGCGGTTTACCCGGCCCATCACGGCCTTGCGTACGTCGTTATGGCCTATTAGCGAAGCCACATTTACAGAAAGCTTTAAAGAATCGATCCAGTGCAGGTATTTCCCGATATCCACCCTTGATGAGCCGCAATTGCCGGCAATAACCGTGGTTACACCATCATAAATAAAATTATCGGCAGTAGGGTTTTTGGCTTCATCTCCTTCTATATGTGTATGCACATCAATAAAGCCTGGCGCCACAATCCATCCCTTTGCATCAATGGTTCGGCCAGACTTGTAAGATAAAGACCTGCCGATATCCAATATCCTTCCATTGGATATGGCCACATCGCCATAATACCAGTTATTGCCGGTACCATCTATAATTTTACCGTTCCGGATAAGAATATCGCAATGGAGCTGGCTGTTCGCCGGTGGCAGAAAGCCGAAGCCTAACAACAAAACAACCGTTAAATAACGCATACCGCAATTTAAGTATAAAGTTAATCTTCTCTGCGGTAAATAAGTCCTTCTTCGCCGGTAGCGCCCTCCAGCCAAAGCGGAGTGGGCATCATACCCAGCCTGTAACGGGCATAAGAATCTTTTACATATTTATGAAAAACATAGTCGCTGGCGGTAGAAGCAAAAATATAGGAGGGCAGGTATATTTCTATAAACTGTGTAATAAGGCTATCGCTATCGAGCGGTGTAACCCGGCGCACCAGCGATTTACTAAAACGGTGTTTTACATAGTTGCGCTGCTCTTCGGTAATAAGGCGGTTTTGAAAATGCTGCATGGTTTTGTTCTTGCGGAACCGGAAAGAATTAATAATCGCATCCAGGTCGAAGCCCACGCTACCATCGCTGAGGCTGCTTACTTTAAGTCCGCCCGGATCGTAGTTAAATATTTTAGCATAGTCGATGCGGTTTTGCAAAGAATCCCGCCGATAATCTCTGGTTCGCGCTTTTACACCCGGCATAAGCACAACAAACGTTTGTAAGGATATGTTGAAGCCGTAGGGCGACCGGATAGCTTTAACCGGGAACTTACGGGTGGGTTTGTTCAGATAGCTGAACCAGATAGAATCCTTGTCGCTAACGGTAATACTATAGTCCCCATTGGCATCGGTGGTTGTTCCGGCGCCGGATGTAGACAAAACCGATACGAGCTGCACGGGGTAAACACCGGTACTGTCGAAAACGGTACCTCTAATGGTAACCTGCGCATCGGTTTGCCCCGGGGCCAAACAAAAGACCCCCAATAATATGAATACAATTTTCTTCACCCTGTGTAAGGACGGCAAAGCAAGCAAAGAAATTGCAAATGCTTTGATAAAAATACAAAAGCTCCTGGGAAATAATTGTGAACGCCTGCCACCCCGGCAGGCTCGCTTCCTTCTAAAACCTCTAACCAATATTGTGTTTCATCTGCTGCTGCTTCTTCTATTTTCAACTTATTGATAAAGTCCGCAGAGAATTTTCCCTGCAAGCTGCTCTTTAATTTGCTCCTCTTGAGGTTGAACTCCTGATGACTTGCTTCGTTCTACTTTTAATAAGTTCCTGCATAATCGTCAATCCTTCAATCGTAATTCGTCAATGAATTTGGGAGCATAAGCAAGAATGGAATAGATTTTTCATAATCCAATGCTTCATAATACAAACCTAATCTTGCCAGATTTTTATAATAATCATTTACGTGTTTGTAATAATATTTCTCTGATTGAATATACCATGCCCTTTCACCCAGTTTTTCTGCCAAAAACCATTTTTCCAACAGGCGTGAAATGCGACCGTTTCCATCACTGAAAGGATGGATATTCACAAACACCAAATGAATAAAAGCCGCGTAATAGAAAATTTCATCCACTGTCAATTTTTGTGTTAGCAGATTTTCTATTTCATTCCACATAGTAGCATAACTTTCTTTTACAATGCTTAGGGGTGCTGCTTCGTATTGTATTCTGCCTGTTTTATGTTCCATTACCAGCATTTCTGTTTTTCGGATAGCTCCTCTTTGGTTTTCGGGTAACAGGTGGGCAGCAATCAGTTTGTGTGTCTCTAAAAAATTGTTTCGGTTCAGCTTGTTTTCTTTGGCAAACAAATAGGCATTGTATAAATCGTTGGGCTTTTCGGTTAGTTCAGGCAAGTATTCCACATTCAGCATTTTGTGCTTTACATAGCTATCTACTTCCATTTGTTCGCCTTCAATTTTTGAGGAAGACATTACCGAAACAGAAGTATAAAAGGTAAAGCTGTGTGACTCTAACCTGATTTGCTCAATAGTGGAAAATTCCTTTTGAATATCTATATCGAGCATAGATTTCCATGTTTTGAAATATTCCGGTTTTATTAAGTTATGAGTCATGAGTTATGAGTCATGGGTTTTTGTCTTTACTGTTATAATTGTGCTTCTTAGCATCTTTAATAGTATGCTGCTCCCCATTGTTAGGACAGATAATCATTTAATTTAAGAACAAAAGTAAGGCGCATTATGAAGTGTTGATTTAGGAGGTATAGTACCCCTTTTTCTTTGATGATTAGTAAAATCAATACCTCGTAATGTGCAAGCCCCCGGCAGGGTCAAGCCGCCCGTTTATTGTAAAGAACTTCCGGTGTAAGATAGCCTAAAAACTGACGTGGTCGCCTGCTATTGTAAAAACAAAAGTACTCTTTTATCCCTTCCGAAATTTGCCAATTATTTGCTTTCCAATTGTACAGAAACCCCCATTCCTTCAATTGTAAATCCGGGATAATCCGATAAATCTACATTTGGTAAATAGTGTTTATATTCTTTTTTATCCACTATTTGAAACTTCTCGATGCTATATCTTTCCACTTTTTTATCAAGTGGGTATAGAAAACCGTTAAGTTGAGTGTTTAACCACGATTTTAATAAAAACTGATTTAACTTCCCGATGCTAATATTCTTTTTCCCAAAACTTTGTTCATATTCGCCTGATAGTTCTTTTGCCATATCCGGATAGTAAACAGGCGACTTAAAGTATAATGAACTAAGTTTAGTTAAGTAAAAATCTTCTTTAATCAGTGATAAACAGCTATTTATTTTTTGTAACAAAATTTTGAACAAAACCGGTTCCTCATGAAGAATGTACAAATGCAAACTGCTGTCTTTTTTATATTCATTAGCACTAACGTGCAAATTTAAAGTGTCGTTACCAACAACCCAATAATAAAAATAAGATTTGGAATAAAGCCCTGTTTCATAGGATGCCGTCAAATCATTTCTTTTTTTCACTAAAATGGTATCTCCCGTTTCTTCAGCAAGTTTCATATTC
>JBEBUZ010000094.1:0-12746 GCA_040393015.1 Paraniabella yanshanensis | reverse complement strand
GGCGGGTTCATAGCCTTACCGGCAACCGCACTTGTTGATTACCTCATTGACTATCTTTTTTGGAAGCTCTTTCGTATTTACAACATCCATGCAGTTTATTATACGCTTCGTCGGTAGCTTGCACACCGGCATTATCGTAACCGGAATCGGCAATTTTTTGCTGAATTTTGGAGACATTCGTATTCCGGTTAAATTTTACCGTTATTTTCTTTGTTTCACTATCCCATTCGGCAAAAGAAGCGCCGGCATCTTTGGCCGCTTTTTCAATGGTCTTTTTACACATTCCACAATTGCCGGAAACATCAAAACTCGTCTTCTTCGTTTGGGCAACAGCCGATACAGAGAATAAACCGAACACCGATGCCAACAAAAAAATCTGAACTGCTTTCATTTTAAATTATTTGAATGTTTTGTGAAGATATAACAATACAAACCTTAATTTGTTAAGCTGGAAAAGCTTTTTATACGAATTTTGACGGGTTATCATGATCTCATCAAAAAAATATGATGTCGTTATCATTGGGAGCGGATTGGGCGGACTGCTTTGTGCCAATATCCTGGGCAAACAGGGCCTGAACGTGTGCATACTGGAAAAAAACAAACAATTTGGAGGGAACCTTCAAACATTTTCCCGTGATAAACAGATTTTCGACACAGGTGTACATTATATCGGCGGACTGGAAAAGGGGCAAAACCTTTATCAGATATTTGCCTATGCCGGCCTCATGCAGAAGCTCCGCCTGGAGAAAATGGATACCTGTTTCGATAAAATCATCATAGGCGGTGACAGTAAAATATATTCCCAATGCCAGGGTTACGATAATTTTATTTATGCGTTGGCACAGGATTTCCCCGATGAAGAGCAAAATATTATTGCCTATTGTGAGCGTGTGAAGGAAGTGTGCCGGTCCTTTCCCTTATATAATCTCTGTCTCCAAACAAGTGACGAAACGGGTTATAAAGGCAATAATGAAAATGCAGGAGAAGTGATTCGCTCGTTTACAGCGAATAGAAAGTTACAGGCCGTTTTAGCGGGTAATAACATCCTCTATGCGGGCAATGGCGCCACCACCCCTTTTCATGTTCATGCATTGATTACCAACAGCTATATGGAGAGCAGTTGGAGATGCGTAGGCGGGGGATCGCAGATTGCAAAACTACTTGCTTTAAACATCAGGAACCTTGGCGGGGAAATCATCCGTAATTGCGAGGTAAAAAAAATTGTGGAAGAAAAGGGGAGGGTGACTTATGTAGAAACAAAAGGTGAAGAACGCATCTACGGGAACCATTTCATCTCGAATATACACCCTTCTGCAACCATCGCTATAACTTCGTCTGCTTTATTGAAGGATATCTATAAAGAACGAATCAATAGCCTTCCGCAAACTGTTTCCTCTTTTTCGGCACATTTGGTATTGAAAGAAAAAACAATCCGATACGAAAAATGCAATTACTATTATCACCGGGAAGGAGAAGTTTGGAACCTCAACAATTACACATCGCAGAACTGGCCTTTAGGTTATGGGCTTTATTTTACAGAGGACAAAAACAACCCCGGCTTCGCCGCCACCGTTTCTGTTCTTACACCCATGCGCTTCGGGGACGTGGAACCCTGGCGTAACACTTATAACAGAGCAGGCGAAGAGTCGTTTCGGGGAGCCGACTACGAAGCTTTTAAAGAAAAGAAAACCCAGGCCCTTCTGCAATTGGTAAAACAACGATTCCCTGATATTATTGAAAATGTCCGATCGGTGTATAGTTCCACACCGCTTACCAACCGGGACTATATTGGCGATGCCACGGGGAGCATGTATGGCGTTCAAAAGAACTATCTCGATCCGCTCAAAACAATAATCAGTCCCCGAACCAAAATACCCAACCTGTTCTTAACCGGACAAAACCTACATTTGCACGGTATCTTAGGCACTTCTTTGAGCGCTGTGCTTACCTGTGTTATGCTTACAGGTAATGAAAGCATTGTGGAAGATATAAGAAATACATAGTAGTAATCCCTGTCATTTACCGTATAACCGGTACAGAAAAATACATTTAATTAGAATGGGCAAACGTTTCCTGAGAATATTTTTGAGAACTGCGGCAGTCATCATAATCCTGCTGAGCCTCTTATTCCTGTATCTTGCCTGGGTATCCAGAATCACTCCCCCCGTTGTTAAAGATTTGTCGGCAACTCAGTTGAAAAGGCAGGAAGCTGATAGTGGCCTGTATACAATCGGCAATAACTGGTTCCGGAAAAGCAAATCGGGCTTATACGAAATGTATGTAGAAGGTGCCCCATTCGAAAGAGGGGTCATCAATGGCAAGCTAAGCGAAGAACTGGTTAAAAAACAGGAGGATTATTTTAGCGAACAGATTAATAAGATGATCCCCTCTACTTTTTATTTGCATTTTTTAAAATACTTTATAGGTTGGTTCAACCGGAACTTGCCGGATCATGTAACAGAAGAATACAAAAAAGAAATTTACGGGGTATCCCGGTCGGCTTCGGAAGGCTACCGTAATATCGGCACAAAATACTCCCGTATACTCAATTATCATTCGGCACATGATATCGGTCATGCGCTGCAAAATATGATGTTGGTAGGTTGCACTTCCTTTGGAACCTGGGGCTCTGCTTCGCAGGACAGCACCATGATTATCGGCCGCAATTTTGATTTCTGGGTAGGCGATAATTTCGCAAAAAATAAAATTGTGGAATTTGTAAACCCCTCCGCCGGGTATAAATTCATGAGTATTACCTGGGGTGGTTTTATTGGAGTGGTTTCGGGTATGAACGAAAAAGGACTGACCGTAACGATCAACGCTGCCAAAAGCGATATTCCTTCGGGAGCCGCTACACCGGTAAGCCTGGTTGCCCGCGAAATAGTGCAATACGCCAAAAATATAGAGGAAGCACTTGCCATCGCCCGGAAAAGAAAAATGTTTGTAAGTGAATCTTTTTTAATAGGCTCGGCAACCGACAATAAAGCGGTCATTATTGAAAAAACGCCTGACTCTTTATCTGTTTATGATCCCAATGGCAATGAGATCCGATGTACTAATCATTTTCAAAGCCCCGGTTTTAAAAATACTGAAAAAAATAAAGAGCAAATGGCCGAAAGTGCTTCCGTATATCGCTACCAACGCCTGAGCCAGTTGCTGAGGGAAAACGGACAAAATACCGTAGAAAAAACCATCCGTATCCTGCGCGACTACAAAGGGCTGAATAATGCCGATATCGGTCTTGGAAACGAGAAAGCCGTCAACCAGTTCATTGCTCATCATGCAATTGTTTTTGAACCGCAGAAGTTGTTGGTTTGGGTTTCTGCCGGGCCCTGGCAAATGGGAGAATTTGTTTGCTACGACCTTAAAAAAATATTCGCCCTGCAGGGCAGGCAATTCAATGACGAAGTATATGAGACGGAATTAAATGTTCCGGCCGACAGCTTTATTTATACAACTTCCTTTAAACAGTTTGAACAGTACCGGCATTATAAGGAGCTGGCTTTTGAAAAAAAGAACCTGGAGCCCGACAGCGTCATTGCCCGAAACCCAGGCTTGTATAACAGCTACATCATCGCCGGGGACTATCGTTTTAAACAAAAGCAATTTGTTCAGGCAAAAGAATATTACGCCAGGGCCTTAACCATGGAAATAGCAACAGAAGCAGAAAGGAAACATGTATTGGCACAACTTGAAAAATGTAGAAAAAAGGAAGCAGGGGAGTAAAGGAATACCTAATAAAAGGCTTCATGCCGGATGATAAGCTCCGGGAAATTCATTTTCTAAAAAATTACAGGAATTATTAAAAAAATATCCATCGAGAATCCCTAAAACTTACTCGCTGTACTTATACCCCACCCCTCTTACCGAATGGAAAAATTTGGGGTTGCGGCTATCTTTTTCGAAATACTTCCTGAAATTAAGAATGAAATTATCGATGGTGCGCGTGGTAGGATATACGTTGTATCCCCAAACATATTGCAGTATTTTTTCACGGGGCACCACTTCATTTTTATTTTCGATGAGCAGTTTTAAAAGCATTGCCTCTTTTTTGCTCAATTGTACCTTTCCGGCATATTTCGTGTTGGCTTCCTGGGCTTTAAAATCAATGATATTACCGCCAAAAGTATAAGAATTACCCAGCGTACTCTTATCCTGTAGCCTGAGATTTTTCTCTATTAATTTATGTACCCGCAAAAGCAACTCTTCGAGGTTAAACGGCTTGGTTATATAATCATCGGCCCCCTTTTTCAATCCGAGTACTTTATCGGCACTGGTGTTTTTGGCACTCAACATTAAAATGGGCACTTCGTTATTACTGATACGAACCGTTTCCGCCACTGCGATGCCGTCAATTTCGGGCAGCATAATATCGAGTATGATCAGGTCGAAATATTCATTTTTAATAGCGTTAATAGCTTCATTGCCGTCAAAGGCAGAGGTAACCTGATAACCTTCGAGTTCGAGGTTTAGCTTCAACGCCTCATGAAGATTTTCTTCATCCTCTACCAATAAAATATTTACAGGTCTCTCTTCCATGTCGAATACGCTTCTACAAATAATAACAAAACAAAATCAGAATTTAACGGCAAAAATACTTCCCCCGGGACTGTTATTTGTCATTGAAATGTCTGCATTATGGTCTTTGGCAATCTTTTGGCAAAGGTAAAGGCCCAAACCGGTTCCTTTTTTCTTCCGGGTAGCTTCGTTACCAACCCGGTAAAACTTCGCGAAGATCTTTTCCCGCTCCCCGTCCGGAATACCTGGTCCCCGATCCTGTACCGTCAACACTACTTCTGCTTCGTTTCTATGCAAGGTAACCCTTACCGGTTCTGTCTTCTCAGAGTACTTCAACGCATTTTCCAGTAAGTTGTTTACGAGTATCTGGATCAGGAACGGATCTCCGTCGATATCAATACCATTCTCAATGTCGCTTTCAATAATTCTTTCGGGAAAACGCAGCCGGAACTCCAGTACACGGTCATGAAGAAGGTTAGAAAAATCGAGTTCTTCTTTATTCAACTGGTACCATTTACCTTCGAGCTGGGCCGATACCAATATGTTGTTGGTTAAAAAATCGAGTCGTTTTGTTTCTTCCAGCGATGCCTGGATCAGCTTTTTTTGTTTATACTCTTCCAGTTGGTGTTTTAGCAGGGTTTCAAGATTAAGCTTGGCAACTGCGATAGGTGTTTTAAGTTCATGTGTTACCGCCATCATAAAATTCTGTTGTTGCTCCTGGGTCAGTTTCTGTTGTTTCATGGAGCGATGAACTAACAAAGCTCCCCAGAGAATAAGTCCTAAAAAAACAATTCCTTCGCCCCCGTATTTGATTGCGTCGTTATGGTAGTCTTCTTTTATCACTTTCATTTGTGCCTGAAAACCAACAGGGTCTTTTTCCTGATCAACGGTGCTTTGCAAGTGATTAAGCTGGGAGATATACATTTCCCTGCTTTGCCTTTCGAGCGAAATAAACCACCATACAAGGGCTGCAACAATATAAATCAATAACAGCCAAAACTGAAAGGAAGTCCTCTTTAAACGTGCTTTTAGGCTTTGTTCCATCTGAAACGTTTATTTGTCACTATTACAATTATTTATCTATCGCCATTCCAACACTTAAAATATCAGAAAGCTTCTGCTCTTTCATCAGATGCTGCAGCACAAACCTGTATTTTCCAGGCTTTAGCTGTATCGGAGGGTTGACCTTTACACGAAGATAATGGGTGTCGCCCAGAGCAGTACCTATCCAGTCGCCGGCCGCATTGGTAAGGGGCAGAAGAATATTCATGGTATGCAGCGTTGTTCTGGCGGTGTCCTGTATCAGTAATCTTACCCAAAGCTTGTCAAAATCAAAACGCTGATTATGTCTGATCACGCAAAACAACTGGTGATGGAGGCTATCGGCGATATCGAAACGAACAACTGCACTTTGATTTTTACGCCATTCGTGACCCGGAAACGTCACCTGTTTTTCGTAAACGTTAATTTGTCTGCACGAAGCAAAAACAAATGTACAAAGTAAAAGAATGAGAAAATAACGCACACTTACATATTTGGTGCAAAAATAAGCTAAGCTCTCCTCAGTTATTACAGAACATTCAGTACCTGTTCTTTTGCCTTTTCGAGTTCGTCCTTCATCATTACCACGATCTTCTGTATAGCCGCATCATAAGCCTTCGACCCGGTTGTATTGATCTCACGCCCTACTTCCTGAAGTATAAATGAAAGTTTTTTTCCTTTTTGGTCGCCGTTTTCATTCAATACCTGTCTGAAATAGTCGCAGTGGTTGCTTAATCTCACCGTTTCTTCGGTAATATCAATTTTTTCAAAATAGTAAATCAACTCCTGTTCCAGGCGGTTTTCGTCATAATTTTCCTTTCCCACTTTTTCTTCCAGCAGTTTTACAAGACCCTCCCGAACATTTTCCTGCCTTTGCTTATCGAGGGGTTTTATTTCCTGCTGCAGGTGGGTGATATTATCGATACGTTTCTGTAACTCTCCTTTCAAAATGCGGCCCTCGTCTTCGCGGTGGGTATTCAAATCTGCGGCCGCTTCATGAATCAACAACTGCAACTGCGTCCAATCGTCATCCGTTAAGGTTTCACTGCTGGGTGTAATTACCTCAGGCAGTTTGATCAAAGCATTTAAAATATTGGCAGTATCAATTCCTAACTCTTTAGCCATATCGGAAAGCGAACGATAGTAGGCCTTAGCCAGGTCGGTATTAATCACAACAGGCTTGGCATCACCGGTATCTTTTAAACTGATAGTACAATCCACACTCCCCCGGTTTAGCTGTTCGGCCAGTATTTTCCGGATATCAAATTCAAAAGGTTTGATTAAAGCGGGTAACCTCAACGATAAATCAAACTGTTTCCCGTTTAAAGATTTGATATCAATTAAAAATGTCTTCTGACCAATCGTTTTCTCCGCCCGGCCAAAGCCCGTCATTGATTTGAGCA
The DNA here is from genome assembly GCA_040393015.1 of Paraniabella yanshanensis. GTDB lineage: Bacteria > Bacteroidota > Bacteroidia > Chitinophagales > Chitinophagaceae > Niabella > Niabella yanshanensis_A. Next base: position 5,784 of record JBEBUZ010000094.1, on the reverse strand, counting down.
TACTACTGTTTTGTGTAAAGATAATGCTTGCAAGTTTTTGCAGGGCGATAAAAAAATCCCTTCAAATGAAGAAGGGATATTTTATAAAGATGGGTTAGTAAGTAAGGGATTTAAATTTCCCATCACAATATTAATTATTATTTTAACGATATAAAAATTATTTATAAAAAATTTTATTAACAAATAATGATTGGCGCTGTGGATATCGACGTTGTGCAATGGGCATCTTTTCACGAAGCAAATGAAATCAAACAGAAGCAATCGTCATTCATCCGATAACCCAAGCTCTGAAACTGTTTATTGACAATAGTTTCAGAGCTTCGTAAAAAATGAAGCATAGTAAACGCAGTATTGGAAAAGAAAATAAAACGGCTAATAAATAAACGATTATCCATCGCTAAGCAAACCAATGATTATTGTCAAAAAAAATGCAGCCCTATACAGGCATGGTGTTTATCATTTCAGAATAAAAATTTTCCTGTAGGTTTGATAAAATGTTTTTATGAAGTTTGAACAACCCGTTCCGCTTACACAAATTGCTACATTAATCAACGCCAGACTGGTAGGCAACGCACTTGCCTATGCTACCGGAATCAATGAAATTCATGTAGTAGAAGAAGGCGACCTGGCTTTTGTCGATCATCCGAAGTATTATGACAAGTGTATCCAATCGGCAGCCAGTTTTATCATCATCAATAAAGAAACTTCATTTCCCGAAGGAAAAGCCTTACTGATTGTCGACGACCCCTTTGAAGCTTATCTTCAGATCGTAAACGAGTTCCGGCCTTTTGCACCTTCGATGGATATTGTAGCCTCATCCGCCATCATAGGAGAAGATTCAGTAATCATGCCAAATGCATATATCGGCAATCATGTAGTAGTGGGTAACAACTGCACCATCTTTCCCAATGTAACCATTATGGACCATTGTATTATTGGCAACAATGTGGTTATTCACAGCGGTTCCGTGATAGGTAGCGATGCGTTTTATTATAACAAGAAAACCAACCGCTCTGTCCATTATAAAAAAATGACAAGTTGCGGACGTGTAGTGATAGAGAACGACGTTGAAATCGGAGCAGGATGCACCATCGACCGGGGTGTAACCGGCGATACGGTTATCGGCGAAGGTACTAAGATGGATAACCAGGTACATATTGGCCACGATACGGTGGTGGGTAAAAACTGTCTGTTTGCAGCGCAGGTAGGCATTGCGGGAGCGGCCGTTATTGAGGATGAGGTGACGCTCTGGGGGCAGGTAGGAATCAGCAAAACCCTCACTATCGGAAAGGGAGCGGTTATCAATGCCCAAAGCGGTGTTCCCTCCTCCCTGCCCGGCGGAAGAATTTATTTCGGATATCCGGTTGGCGAAGCCAGGGAAAAATTAAAAGAAGTGGCCTGGATTAAACGTATTCCCGAAATATGGGAAAAGGTTAAAAACCTCTCCCCTGCGACTGGTGTACCAAAGAAAGCCGACGAACTTCCTAATCAATAATCGTTCTCTATGAAATTCGGACAGGTTGTTGACCCCACCGGTGTAAATTTTAAGCTGCCCGCGGACGCTCCGGAAACATCCGCCTTGCTTGCGCACAATAAGGCCGGTAACTTTACGGTTTTTGTGGGTTGTGCCAAATGGAACAGAGCTGATCTGAAAGGCTTTTATCCCAAAGGAACCAGGGATGAACTCGCCTATTACTCCACCCAGTTTAATTCGATAGAACTGAACGCCACTTTTTATCATCTGCCTACGCGGCAACAGGTCGAAAAGTGGAAAGAAAAAACGCCTGAAGGTTTCCGCTTCTTTCCTAAGATCACCAATAGTATCAGTCACTATAAGCGGTTGGTGGACGTAAAAGACTTTACCGAAGCCTATTGCGACGCTATCGCCAATTTTGAAGAAAAATTGGGCCGGCTATTTCTTCAGTTACACGATAATTTCTCACCCAAAGAATATCCCAAACTGGAACAGTTCGTAAAGGAGTTTCCCAAAGGAATTCCACTTGCGGTAGAAGTGCGCAATGAAAAATGGTTTGATGATAAAGATATATGGCAGGAGTATTGCCGGTTATTAGAACGATACAAAGTGTCTAATATCATTGTAGATACTGCAGGCCGGCGCGACATGATGCATATGCGATTAACCACCGCCTCCGCGTTTATCCGATTTGTGGGGTGCAATGACGATGAGATCGACCGGAAAAGGTTGGATGACTGGTTGGTGCGAATTAAAAAATGGCATAAAGAAGGATTGAATGAGCTGGACTTTTTTGTACACCAAAACATAGAGCTGTCCTCGCCCCTGCTCTCGGCATATTTTATCGAAAAATTGAACAAAGCATTGAAACTGACCCTGCCTGTACCTCGTTTGGCGGATGATGGGAAAGACAAAAGACAATCAAAACTTTTTTAATACAGACAAGCGCTTTCGGCTTAAAAAATATTCTCCAGTTCTTTTAAGTTTTGCACCGTATAAGTGGATATGAATTCGGGTACCGCACCCACATGATTAATAAACACCTGGTCCATCCCAGCCTGCGCGGCCCCTATAATATCGGCTTCCAGGTCATCTCCCAACATAATGCTTTCCTTAATATCGGCTTTTGTGGTAGTCAGGGCGAAATCGAATATTTCTTTATGAGGCTTCATGCTATTACTTCCTTCGGAAGTGATTACTTTGTCGAAATAACGACTGATCCCTGCATTATTGATCTTGTGATGCTGCACTTCTTCAAAGCCATTGGTAATTAAATGCAGGCGATAATTTTTATTGCTGAGATAGTTTAATATTTCTACTGCGTAAGGGAAAAGTGCGTTCCGCGTTGGCAGCATTTCAAGGAAACGTGTGCTCATAGCTCCTGCGAGGGCTTCGTCACCAATTTTAAAATCGAGAAGGGTAAGGCGCATACGTTTCACACGAAGCTCGGCCTGTTTGATAAATCCGTTTCGATAGCGCGCCCATAGTTTCCGGTTATGAATCAAATAATTCCGGTAAAACATCTCAAAATTATCAATACCTCTTTCTTTCAAACCCAGGGTGTCGTATATATCAAGCAACGTAAGCTTCGCATTGGTATCAAAATCCCACAAGGTATGGTCGAGATCAAAAAAAAGATGCTTGTATGCCATAAGCTGTAAAAATAGAATACAAAAACCAATTTTTGATTTTTACTGCCGCAGGGAATAAAATGGGCGACGAAATGATCAATTTACCAAAGCCGCTTAATTTTGCATGTTTATTGCAGATATAAAATAAGGATATGATAAAATATGCTGTTATTACCGGCGCGTCCAGGGGAATAGGGTTTTCCCTGGCAAAAATTTTTGCAGAAAACGGGTATCATCTTTTACTTACTTCCCGCAATGATATCAACCTTTACCAGGCGATGGAAAAATTGCAAACAGAAATTCCCTCTGCACATATCCAGGGCAAAGCCTTCGATCTTTCAATAAAAAAAGAAGCGGCTGCTTTTGCCCACTGGTGCCTGCAAAAAGCTACTCCCGATGTTTTGATCAATAACGCAGGTACCTTTGACCCGGGCAATATAAGTGATGAGCCGGACGATTCGCTGGAAAGCCAGATCGCCACTAATTTGTACAGCGCCTATCATGTTACCCGGGCTTTATTACCTGCCATGAAAGAGAATAAGGCAGGTCATATATTTAATATGTGTTCGATCGCCTCCCTGAAAGCTTATCCCAACGGCGGCGCTTACAGTATCAGCAAATATGCGTTGCACGGATTTAGCACTAACCTGCGCGAGGAATTGAAAGGAGACGGCATTAAAGTAACTTCTGTTTTCCCGGGGGCGGTGCTTACGGACTCCTGGGCAGGATTCGACAACAGCAGCAGGCGTATCATGGAAGCAGAAGATATTGCAAAAATGGTCTTCGCTGCCTCCCAGCTATCCTTTGCTGCCTGCGTGGAAGAAATCATTGTGAGACCACAATTGGGCGACCTGTAAGTAGCCCTCATAAATAATACACAATATGAAGGCATTTTTTTCGGTATTTTTTGTTTGGATGGCTTGTTTCGCGAATGCCCAGGAGGAAGACCTGGTTTCATTACAAAGTCGGCTTCAAAGCAATATTTTTTTAAAAGCAGAAGCCAGCAGCACCGATGTGTTTGTAGGGGAGCCCATCACGGTTACTTATAAGTTGTACACTGCATTGCCTTCGGAATCCCGCGTTGTAAAGCGGCCCGTATTCAGTGGTTTCACAGTAAAAGATATTAGCAATGAAGCCCCCGATATTCCTGCACGCGACAATATCGACGGAGTGATTTTTGATGTACATACGATACTAAAATTGCAGCTCACGCCACTCCGGGCCGGACAGTTCTCCCCCGGCTCTCTTAACGTGCAAAACCGCGTAAAACTGGAAGATGCCAACGGCAACAGAGATCCTATTTTAAACGGGGTTGCCGAAAACTATACGCTCAACAACGGCTATTATACCCTTACTATTTCCTCGGATCCCTTAAAAATAATGGTTACCGCTCTCCCCGATCAGAACTCACATCCGGATTTTAAAGGAACTATCGGAAGCTTCAAAATGGACGTTAAAGCATCCAAATCCGTTTATGCTATCAACGAGCAGGGCGAGCTGGAGATTACATTAACCGGAGTGGGCGAATTTTCTCAAATCGCGCTCCCTGAAATTAACTGGCCCGAAGGCATAGAGGTATTTCCTGTAAAAACCGACGAAGAAAAACCTGCAGAGCCCGGAGGAACAGGTTACAAATCTTTCACCATTCCCTTTAAGGCAAACAGGCCAGGCAAATACATTATCCCGCCGGTGAGGTTTTCCTTTTTTGATGCGGCCACCAATAGTTATAAGACTATTACCAATATTCCTGTTGAGTTGGATGTAATTCAGGAAGGCCTTGCCAGCAGAACGGAAACAGATTCGGTTCCGAACAAGCGCAGGACCAATGGCACTTTATGGACAGTAATACTGCTGGTGATTGCTTTATCCCTGACTGGATGGTTAATCATAGGATTGCGAAAGAAAGCAATTCGCCCTCAAAAGCCGCCCGCAGGAGAGCCAGTCCGCCCGCGCCTTGCAAAGACTTCCACACAAAAATTGAATATAGACGATCTGCTTCAACCCGCCGCACTATCGACAGGAGATACAGGAAACGGCTTTTATACCGCCCTGAAAAAGGGGCTGGCGGGTTACTTTGAAATCAGGTATGCCCTACCCGCTGCCAGTTTCAACAGCGAAACAGCAGAGCAATCCCTGAAAAATAACGGAATATCCGAATTAAAACAAGCCGAAATTTTACAGCTAATATCTGAAATTGACACCCATATTTACAGCGGCGGTGGGCTGGATGCAGATAAAGCACTCCTGCTTAACAGAACAAAAAAAATGTTGGCTGAAATATAACCAACCTTGCGCCGGGTAAAAGTTTCGATAAGCTATTCGCCCACGGGGATTTTTCCCTTTACTTCGGGGTATTCCTTCTTTAAGCGCGCGTCTAAAACAAAAGTACCAAAAGGCAATAAGGAAGCGATAAAGGCAAGCAACACTTTCCCAAAACTCCACCGAAACCCTATCCAGACTTTTAAGAGGTAAAAACAAAACAGTACGAATAATACCCCATGCGCCCAGCCAATATATTTCACTCCCTCGGGAATATTGGCAAAATATTTCAAAGGCATCGCCACCAGCAATAGCAAAAGATAAGATATTCCTTCTACAAATGCAATCGTCATAAACCGTTTTAAATCCCGTACAGAACCTTTCATAATAAATTGTTTCTACCGGTTAACAAATCTGTTC
>JBEBUZ010000093.1:0-13118 GCA_040393015.1 Paraniabella yanshanensis | reverse complement strand
ACCAGGTCGGTTAGTTCTACCTGCATGGGCAGCAAGCCTATTTTTACCACCGCCCGTTTGCTTTTTATTTCCAATACCTGTCCCACCTGGTGATTTCGTTTCATTTTTACCTTATCGCCCACTTTAATTTCGCCGCCCACTTCCTTGTATTTATTCTCCAGTTTTTTCCGCGTTTTCGTCATTTTTTTCGATTCATCGCGGTTAAACAGTAAGGCGGTTATCTGGCGGATCAATTTTGTCTTGTCTTCTTCTTTTTTCCATTCCAGCGTTATTTGTTTCAGCTTACGTTCCATATCCTTCAGGTAGGCAATGCGTTGTTCGCTGATTTTGTTCTGTTCCCTCAACACCGCCACCTGCTGTTTATGGCGTTCCTTGTCCATTACCTGCTGCATCTCTTTCTGCAATCTTTCGTTTTCCTTTATCAGTCTTTGCAGTTCCTTATCCTTTTGGGCAATATCGCGCAAATCCTGCTCGGTTCGGTTTAAAAGCTTATCGAGGCGGTATTGATCTTCCTCTACCAGGCTTCTCGCTTTTTCTATCAATCGCTTATCCAATCCAATTCTCTCTGCTATCGAAAAGGTATAGGAGCTGCCCGGTTTTCCAACAATTAACTGGTATTGAGGCTGCAATTTTTTTTCATCAAAAGCCATCGCCCCGTTTACAATACCCGATGTTTTCCCGGCCATTACCTTGAGGTTGAGGTAATGGGTGGTAACCACCCCGAAGGAATGTTTTTTGAGTAATTCCAAAAGGATTACTTCGGCAAATGCCCCGCCCAAATTAGGATCACTGCCGCTGCCCAGCTCATCCACAAAAAAAAGTGTTTTGCCATTGGCATTCTCCATGAAATGCTTCATGTGAATCAGGTGGCTGCTGTAGGTACTGAGCTCAAACTCCAGGCTTTGGGTATCGCCTATATGGATCATGAGTTGCTTAAAAATACCAAATTCGCTGGCCGGGTGCGCAGGCACCAGCAAACCGCTCTGCACCATCATCTGCAAGAGGCCAATGGTTTTCATGGTAACCGTTTTACCGCCGGCATTGGGACCGCTTATTACCAGTATGCGCCGGTTCTCATCGAGGGTAAGTGAAACCGGAATGGTTGGCTTTTCCGATCTTTTATTGTAGAGGTATAATAAAGGATGAAAGGCATTTATCAAATGTACCAATGCTTTATCATGTACCACCGGGTACTCCCCGTTAATATCTATTGCAAATTTGCCTTTGGCGCGGGCAAAATCGTATTCGCCCACTACGGCCTGATACACATTTAGCAAAGGGGCATATTGGGCTAATCTGGAAGTAAGCTGTCGTAAAACCCGGTACACTTCCCTGCGTTCCTGGTTTTCGAGGTCGGCGATATCGTTATTCATTTGCATGGTTTCCTCGGGCTCAATAAAAGTGGTCTTCCGGCTGTCGCTTTCGCCATGCAAAACACCTTTCACGGCTCTTTTATGTTCTGCAAATACCGCCACCACCCGCCTTCCATTGAGAAAACTTTCTTCTATTTCGGCAAGAAATCCCTGCTTGTTCAGCCTGGAAATAATACGATCAAATATTCGTCGCAGTTCCGTTCTTTTCCGATGGAGGCTTAGCCGGATATGCCCGAGTTCTTCCGAAGCCGAGTCTTTCACCTGTCCCTGTTCATCCACTATTTCGTCGATCAGCTCCCTGATCTTCTTTTCGTAATGAGTGTGGGAAATAATTTCAAACAGGCCGGGATAAGCTATCTTTCTTTCTTCATTAAACCAGCGAAAAATTTTTTCAATACTTTCGGCCAGCTTCCTGATCCCGATTAGTTCGTCGCCCTGCAACACCGCACCGGCAATCGAAATCAGCCTGAGCTCTTTTTCCAGGTTTAATATATAATCACTGGGGAAATAAATACCATTTTGCAGAATTTGCCTGAACTCATGGGTTTGTCTCAGGTCTGCGTCAATAAATTTCTTTTGGGTATGTATACGCAGGTTCCGCGCCTTCTCCTGTGCATAATTGCTTTGGCAACATGCTTCGAGCAGATCTTTAATTTTATTAAATTCCAATTGTATCGCCGCAGATTCCGGATATAACTTCATGTTTTTTTTTCTGTCTGAAAAGTCTGCGAAATTAGTATATTTTTTAAACCTTATTTTTGTAAAAACACTTAGCTATATGAATAAAAATCTTGGAGCATTGGTAGCGGTAGCAATTATACTTTTCATCGTGGTTATTGCCGCCTTAATGTTTGGTATACCTAAATACAAAGTGTGGCAGCAGGAAATGGCCGGAAAGGCCGAAATGGCAAAGGCCGAGCAGAATCGTCGTATTTTGGTAGAAGAAGCCAAGGCCCGCCTGGAAGCCGAAAAACTGAATGCCCAGGCCGAGGTGGAGCGGGCGAGAGGTATGTCTGAAGCGATGAAAGTAGAAAACGGAACTCTTAACGAAACCTATAACCAGTACCTGTTCATCCGCACCCTCGAAAAGTTGGCAGAAAAAGGAAGCCTGCCCCAGATCATCTATCTGCCTTCCAACGGTTTGGTTCCGGTAATGGATCTGAAACAGAACAATACAGTGCGGTAATACGGCCCTCTTCCGCTTATCAGGCAGCATTCGCGGAAAAAAAGGGCTATCTGCTTTACTCCTTTTGAGCCACAAACCTGTGCTTACCCGAGCCTATTTTTACCGGCTCCCTGTGATATCCTTCGGGAAAATAAACGGTAGCCCTTGTATTGGGAGGGATAGCTATATCGAGTTCGAAAGCACTCTTATCCTTTTTCCACTGCACCGATATTAAACCGTGTACGGATTTATACCCGGCTCTAGCCTGTGTTATATCGCCTACGGGCTGAGGTCGAATTTCTATTTCTCTAAAACCAGCCGAACCTTCCGCCTGCCGGATACCGCAGAGGCCGGAATAGAACCACTCCATAAGGTGGCCCAGCATGAAATGGTTGTTGGAAACATTGGGGTAAGCCTGCCAGGACTCGGTTAATGCCGTTGCCCCGTGCTTTAACTGGTAACCATAGCCCGGCACATCGCTCCGGTTGTTCATGGCATAAATCACCTCACTTCTCCCCTCGGCTTCCAGCACCCGCAATACATAACGATACCCAATATCTCCGGCCGTGAGTGCGTTGTTTCGCCGCTGTATATCCGCCACCAAATTATTTAAAACATCTTTTTTATACCGGGGTTCTACGATTCCTGTATAAATAGCAATAGCATTAGAGGTTTGGCTGCCGGTAGCGTATTGCTTTGTATGCGAATTGAAATATTTTTTATTAAAAGCTGTTCTTACCTGGGTTGCCTGGTTTTTAAACTTTACCGCATCGGCCTCTTTACCCAATAATTTTGCCGTTTTTTCCAGTATCGTCAGGTTATAATAATACATAGCAGTAGCGGTAACACCCAATGGAGTGAGCTGAGATACGCCGGGGGGCCGGGGACCGATATCGAACCAGTCGCCTAACCCGTAAGACAGAAGATGACCGGTTGATTTTTTTTCGAGGTAAGCCACATAGCCTTTCATCATATCATAAGCCCGGGATAAGGTTCTTTTATCGCCATACCACAGGTAATTATACCAGGGCAAAATAACAGCCGCACTTCCCCATTCCGGCGACTCGTCAAATGGCGCCGTAAACACCGTATATTCCGGGGCTATGGCGGGGATCTTGCCATCGGCATATTGCGCCTGTTTCATATCTTCTATCACCTTCCTGTTAAGCGCTGCCACATCATAATTGTATTGAACCGACGACCCCATCAGGTGAGTTTGCTCCAGCCAGCCCAGCTTTTCGCGGTGGGGACAATCGGTAAATACGCTTACCATATTGCTTTTTATTGCCCATAAAATGAGGTTATTCGTACGGTTAAACAAGTCATTTGAACAATGGAAAGAGCCAACATCCGGCGCACCGTTCCGGGTATGAAGTCCCCTGATACTTTTTAGAACCGGTAAATCTTTTGGATTGGTAACGCCCCGTGGCAGAGCGCCTTTTACCTGGAGGTAACGGAAACCGTAATAAGTAAAACGGGGTTGCCATTTCTCAATACCCTCTCCCTTTAAAATATAGGTGTACACATGCGGCCCTCCCGATCCTTTTTGATTGGCCGAGCCATCTTCATTAATTAATTCGGCCGGGATCAGTTTTACGGTATCTCCCTTCCTGCCGCTAACCGTTATAAGTGGAATCCCGGAAAAATTTTGACCCAGATCATATAGCCAGGAACCGTCCCCCAGCTTCCTGCGCTCCCCAGGGGCAAATCTTTCGGCTACTACCAGCGGCTCCTGCATCTGCGATTGCAGCGCGGGCGGACCCTTTGTTTCTATAGCGTAGTTCCAGTCCTTATCGTTAAAGGCAGGCATGTTCCAGCCTTTTTGTTCCAGGCCTGCATTATAATCTTCCCCGGCAAAAATGCTTGAAAAATAAACAGGGGAAGCTGCGGTTTTCCAGGATGCATCTGTAACGAGAGTTTCGGAGCTTCCATCAGTGTACTCCACCAGTATTTTAACGACCAGCTTAGGATATCCATAGGCGCCGAACATTTTACGGTATCTTTCGTTGGGCACATAATAAAACCCGTTTCCAAGCATAAATCCTACAACATTCACCCCTTCCTGCAATTGCGCGGTAATGTCAAATGTAACGTATTGGGCAGTTTTACTATACTGTGTCCAGCCTGCATCCAGGAAATGGTTGCCGGTTTTTTCGCCGTTGATACTTATTTCAAAATGACCCAGGCCGGCTACGAAGGCAGTTGCTGACTTCAACCTTCGTTTCACCCGAAACTCTTTCCGAAAAAGCGGCAGGATTCCCGGGCCTTTGTTCCAAACCTTCCGGTGTTTTTCGCTGATCAGTGCGTGTTCCATCGGAATAAGAGTTTCTTTGTCGGGCAAAACATCAAAAGCGATCCACTGTGCCTGACTCCAGGCCTCTTTATTCAGCAAGCCCATCTGCCAGAAAGCCGCTTTGCTAAATGCCGACTGCTGCCCCTTATTGTCCCATACCATTACCTTCCAGTAGTACTTTTTTGCAGACTCCAGGGCTTTTCCACCGTAAATTACCTGGATATTACTAGTACTGTTTATCTTTTCAGAATCCCAGATATTTCCTTCATTTTTATCCAGAGATGCCGGATCGTCGGCCACAAGAATACGGTAAGCCGTTTGAACTACCTCCTTTTGCGCCGATTGAATTTCCCAACTCAACGAGGGGTGCAATTCTTCTACACCGAGCGGGTTAACCCGGTATTCGCAACGCGGATTGGTTACCACAAGTGATTGTGACATTACTATAGCCGGAACAAAGAGGCAGAAAAGGCAGAACAATCGCCCTCGGGTACAAAAAAGACTACTGCAATAATTCCTCATCCATGAATTTTAGAGTAATTTTTATCAGGAAAAAATTTCGGTACTAACTCAAAGCCTGATAATATCTGCCGCCAGGGTTCGGGCTTCTGCGTCACTGTCGAGATAATCGCTGAGGGTAGGTTTTTCAATAAACGGTATTTTGGCCATTACCGACTCTATAACATCCGTCATTTCGAGAAAGCCAAGCCTGTTTCTTAAAAAAGCATATACCGCTATTTCATTGGCCGCGTTCAGCACACAGGGCAGGTTACCCCCTTTCTCCAGGGCATCTATGGCAAGGGCGAGATTCCTGAACGTTCTGATATCCGGCTCTTCAAAAGTAAACGTATCCATTTTCTTAAAATTGAACCGCGGATAATCGTTGGTGATACGGCCGGGAAAACTAAGTGCGTATTGAATCGGCAATTTCATATCGGGCAGGCCGATCTGTGCTTTAATACTGCCATCTTCAAACTGTACCATACTATGAATGGCACTTTGAGGATGAATCAGTACTTCGATCTGGTCGGGTCGGAGGCTGAAAAGCCATTTGGCTTCAATCATTTCCAGGCCCTTGTTCATAAGGGTTGCGGAGTCGACCGATATTTTAGCGCCCATCTGCCAGTTGGGATGCTGTAAAGCATGCTCGCGTTTTACATTTACCAGGAAATTGGGCTTGCGGCCCAGGAACGGACCGCCGGAAGCCGTTAAATAAATTTTGTCAATCCGGTTGTTGGTTTCGCCCAGCAGGCACTGGAAAATAGCAGAATGTTCCGAATCAACCGGAATAATGGGAACCCCGTTTTCAAGGGCTTTGGCCATTACAATATCGCCGGCAACAACCAGGGTTTCTTTGTTGGCCAGCGCAATGGCCTTCTTATTTTCAATAGCCTTCAAAGTGGGTTTTAGTCCTGCAAAGCCCACAATTGCCGCCAGCATCATATCATAACAATCCATGCCGGCCACATCCTCAAGTGCTTCTTCACCCGCAAAAACCTTGATGTCGGTTTCAGACAGCGCCTGTTTTACTGTTTCGTATTGGTCCTCATCGCCAATGACCACCATATTAGGATCAAATGCCAGCGCTTGCTCAATCAGCATTTCATAATTCTTATTCGCTGTGAGAATTTCTACCGAGAATTTATCGGGGTTATTCCTCACCACATCAAGCGCCTGTGTGCCTATAGAACCGGTTGAACCGAATAGAGCTATTCTTTTGATCATGATGCTTTACTAATTTTCTTGAGCCCATTGTATAAGGCTGTCTGCTATCTTTCTGTCGTTGCTTAAGCGGGGTACCTTATTCTGCCCTCCCAGTTTTCCCACCGATTTCATATAATCGATAAACCCGTTTTTCCGGATAGGAACAATTTTAAGCGTTTGCAATATATTTCCCGCAATAAGATCGTCATAATAAACGTTCTTTTCGCGCAAATAGATATCCACTTTCTGAGAAAAATTTTTCATATCCCGGGGCGCATTATCAAATTCGATAAACCATTCATGATAGCTTTTCCCCTCCCCTTCACTTACAAAGGGCGCTACGGTAAACTCTGTAATATTGACATTTTCCTCCTTCGCTGCCTTTAACAGACTATACTCTACCTCTTCTCCTATCACGTGTTCACCAAATGCAGAGATGAAATGCCGGGTGCGGCCGGTCACTATCATCCGGTAGGGATCGGTTGATACAAATTTCACCATATCGCCGATGTCATAGCCCCAAAGACCTGCATTGCTGTTAATAACGAGCGCATAATTGACCCCTTTTTCAACATCTTTCAAAGAAACCCGCCGCGGGTCTTTTTTTCCTATTTCCTGTTCGGGAATAAACTCAAAGAAGATTCCGCTATTGGTATTCAGCAAAAGCCCCGGCTCGTTCTGGGTGTCCTGAAAAGCAAAAAAACCTTCCGATGCCGGAAAAGTCTCTATTCCGTCCACCTTACGACCAATGCTTTGAAAGAGCTTAGCTTTGTAGGGCTCAAAATTCACGCCACCATACACCATCACCGAGAAATTCGGAAATATTTCTCCCACCGGTTTACCGGTACGGGCGATCAATGCATCGAAATACATTTGTACCCACGGCGGAATACCGCTGATCAGGGTCATATTGCGGTTAATCGTTTCGTCTACTATTTTAGAAAGCTTGGTCTCCCAGTCTTCGATACAGTTGGTTTCATAATCGGGCAACTGGTTACGGCGCAAATAACGCGGTACATGGTGGTTCACAATTCCACTCAGTCTGCCCGTGGGAATACCCGCCAGGCGCTCCAGTTCGGGCGAACCGCTTAAAAAAATCATGTTTCCGCCGGCAAACTGCGTATTTCCGGTCTCGGCCATATAGCAGAGTAAGGCGTTTCGTGCGGAATTAATATGATTGTCGATCGAATCCTTGGTAATTGGTATATATTTAGTGCCGCTGGTGGTACCCGATGTTTTGGCAAAATAGATGGGAACCCCCTTCCAAAGCACATTATGCTTTCCTTCCTTTATTTGCTGAATATACGGAGTCAGTGCTTCGTAATCGCGAACGGGAACGGCTGCTTTGAATTCGTCATAGTCAGACAAAGACTCAAACCGGTGATTTTTACCAAATTGAGTATTTTTGCCCACTTTAATGAGACTCTTCAGAATAGACTGCTGGTCGGCTACGGCCGAGACCATTCCCTTCTTTATATTCTTGTGAACAATAGAGGCAAACGGTTTTGCTAAAAAAGACTTGATTTTCATTATGTTATGAAACTTTTTCCGGCTGTAAAAGCAATCGAAAGTACATGTTTTTTTTTATTTTAAGTCCGCCGAAAAATTAAAGCCGAAATTAAACAAAGGAACAATCCGGATAGAACATCCTATATTTATATAAAATAGAAAAATATTATTGGTTTATTAAAAATAATATTTACCTTTGCCGCCTAATTTTAAAAAGATGATAGCAGTAATTAAGGTAGCGGGTCAGCAATATAAGGTAGAAAAAGACCAGACATTATTTGTTCCTCATATCGAGGGTAAGGCCGGAGATTCTATTAACCTGGATGTATTGTTTGTACATGCGGATGGTAAGCTTTCTGTTGGAAAAGATAGCAAGTCTACAGTAAGTGCGGAAATAGTTGATCACGTGAAAGGAGATACTGTCATTGCATATAAGACCAAAAGAAGAAAAGGGTTTCATAAGAAGAAAGGTCACCGTACGGCTTATACAAAAATAAAAGTTACGGCAATAGCGTAAACAGATAACCGTTCGAAGAACTCGCCAGGAGTTCTCTTCAACATATCATCATATCAACTTTTAAACGTAATTAGAAATGGCACATAAAAAAGGTGAAGGTAGTGTAAAAAATGGTCGCGATTCGGAAAGCAAAAGATTAGGCGTAAAAATATTTGGCGGACAACCTGCTATTGCAGGAAACATTATTGTACGTCAACGTGGAACTGTTTATCACCCCGGCGCCAATGTTGGTGTAGGTAAAGACTTTACTTTATTTGCATTAACAGATGGTTTAGTCGAATTTAAAAAAGGTAGAAAAAACAGGACCTTCGTTTCAGTTTCTGAAGCGACTCAGGCTTAGGAATATATTTTTATTGTACAGGGTAAGGATGGCTTTGGTCATCCTTTTTTGTTGCCATAAGATTCCAATTGTTAATAACCTCGCGGCTATGCTGAATAAGATGTGGAAAAAAACTTTGCTGGTATATTTATATTTTATAATTTTACATTCGATAACCCATTTACTAATCAATTAAATTCTAAAACATGGCAAAAGCAGCAGCTAAAAAAGCGGCTCCTAAAAAAGCAGCAGCAAAAAAAGCAGCAGCTCCTAAAAAGGCAGCTGTGAAGAAAGCAGCTCCAAAAAAAGCAGCAGCAAAAAAAGCAGCTCCTAAGAAAGCAGCAGCTCCAAAAAAAGCAGCTCCAAAAAAAGTAGCAGCTAAAAAAGCAGCTCCAAAAAAAGCAGCTCCAAAAAAAGCAGCAGCCCCTAAGAAGGCAGCAGCCCCCAAAAAAGCAGCGGCTCCTAAGAAAGCAGCTCCAAAAAAAGCAGCAGCTAAAAAAGCAGCTAAGAAAAAATAAGATATTACTTATTTTAAACCTTATAAAACCCTCCTTCTACCGGAGGGTTTTTTGTTTCGTCCTATAATGTCCAAACATTCTTTATTTTGCACTCATGAACAACGCAGATATCGCAGAACATTTCTCCCTGCTGGCAAAATTGATGGATATTCATGGAGAGAACCCCTTTAAATCCAAAACCTATTCCATTGCTGCTTTTCATATCGACAAATTAGAATTTCCTCTGGCCGAAGCCGATCGCAGCTTGCTTGCGGGTATCAAAGGACTTGGGCCGTCGGTGGCCACCAAAATAGCCGAACTACTGGATACCGGCAGGATGACAGCCCTACAGGAGATATTGGAAATCACTCCCGAAGGCGTGCAGGAAATGTTGCGCATAAAAGGATTAGGTCCCAAAAAAATACATACCGTATGGAAAGAGATGGGCATACAATCCATAGGGGAACTGGAATATGCCTGTAACGAAAACCGGTTGACCAGATTTAAGGGATTTGGTGCTAAAACCCAGGCCAATGTATTAGAGGCTATACAGTTCTACCATCAGCACAAGGGTCAATTTTTATACGCCCAGGTGGAAGCAGTATTCCCCGATATTCAGAATTACCTCGTTCAGGTTTTTGGCAGGGAAAACGTATTAGCTACCGGCGATTTTAGAAGACAATTGCTCACTATCAACGAGCTGGAGTTTGTCGTAAAAAAAGATTCGGATGAAATAAAATCAAGATTTCAAACAGCCTATCCGCCCGAGCTTTTGGAAGAAACCGATGATTCTCTTTTGTACAAACTCACCAACGGTTTAAAGCTTCGTTTGTATTTCAGCCCGGTCAATATCTTTTTCAAACAATTCACCACTTCCGGGGCAGAAAGTTTCCTCACGGCTTTTTTCGAGGGCCAGGATACACTATTGTTCGAAAACAGCTTTTTTAATAACGAAGAAGAGATCTTTGAAAAAGCAGGTATTCCATTTATTCCTCCTTATTTAAGAGAAACGAAAACAATCATTCACCAAACCAGATCGAACGGGCAAGCCAATGTTATCCAGCTATCCGATATCAGGGGAATCATTCACAACCACAGCAACTGGAGCGATGGCGCCAACACAATCGATGAACTGGCGGCAGAACTGATCAAAAATGGCTTTGAATACCTGGTCATGTCCGATCACTCCAAAACCGCAGCTTATGCCAACGGCTTGCCGGAAGAGAAAATAATAGAACAACATCTTTATATCGACAAGCTCAATGAGCGGCTGACTCCTTTCAAAATCTTCAAAAGCATTGAGAGCGATATATTAAACGATGGCAGCCTCGACTACCGGGAAGAGATACTTAAGACCTTCGACCTGGTGATCGCATCGGTACATAGCAACCTGTACATGAAGGAAGAGAAAGCCATGGAGCGTTTAATGAGGGCTATCGAAAATCCGTATACCACTATTCTCGGGCATCCTACCGGGCGGTTGCTTCTGAGTCGAAACGGGTATCCTATCGATCATAAAAAAATTATCGATGCCTGCGCGGCCAACCAGGTGGTCATCGAAATCAATGCCAACCCGCACCGCCTCGACCTCGACTGGCAATGGATTGGCTATGCGATGGAAAAAGGAGTGTTGTTATCTATTAATCCCGACGCGCACTCTATTGAGGGATTATACGATATAAAATACGGTGTCTTAGCATCACAGAAAGGTGGGCTCAGGGCCAGCTCCAATCTCAGCAGTTTTGGTTTGGCGGCATTTGAAGAATATCTGCAAAAAACGAAGAAAGCCAAACAGCCTTCGCTATAAAACCTCAGATCTTTGTTATGACAGAGAGTTGGTGCTTTATTTTATTGGCCTTGTGCAACAGGTCCGCTTTTTCTGCGCTAATTATCGTTACATGTCCCATTTTTCTTCCGGACCTGGTTTCTTTTTTTCCGTACAGGTGGAAAAACGCATTTTCGATTTTGAGCATTTCCTCCAACCCTTCGTAATGAGCAAGGCCGGAATAACCTTCGGCACCCAATATATTTTGCATAAGCGAAGGCAAAATAGCATCGGTGCAACCCAAAGGATAACCCAGCATCAGCCGCCACTGCATGTCGAACTGTGAACTGTAATGAGCTTCAATGGTATGATGCCCGCTGTTGTGCACACGCGGTGCCGTTTCGTTCACCAATACATCTCCTTCAGGGGTAACAAACATCTCTACTGCAAAAATGCCCGGAGACCCGAAATTTTTTATCGCCGCCAGCGCAATCGCTTCTGCTTTAAAATACACTTCCTGCTCAATCCGGGCAGGACATAGTTGAAAACTAAGCAGATTGAGGCTTTCATCAAAAACCATTTCCACCGGTGGGTAGAGAGCTATTTTACCGTCTACACCCACCGCTATCATCATAGCGATTTCTTTGGCAATATTTACTTTTTTTTCCAATACGCTCAGCGCATCGAATCCCTTTGGTATATCTTCCTCATGATTAATCACCTGCACTCCCCTGCCGTCATACCCACCCTCGGCCAGCTTATGAACGGCTGGTAGAAAAGCCGTGTTTTGCAATAACTCATCCCTGCTATGGGTAAGAATATACTGAGAAGTCGGGATCTGGTGATCGGTATAATATTTTTTTTGCAGCGCCTTATTGCAGATGATACGAAGTACCGATGGCCGTGGAAATATCTTCCTTCCTTCTTTTTCCAACTGCTCCAATGCATCAATATTTACATTTTCGATTTCTATAGTAAGGGCATCCAGGTCTTTCCCGAACTGGTAAACATCGCTGTAATTCCGGATATCCCCTTTGGTAAAATGATGGCACAGGTGGGCGGCGGGGCAATCTTCATCGTTCTCTAAAACAAATGTTTCTACCGGATAGTTGGCAGCAGCCTGTAACAACATTCTGCCGAGTTGCCCTCCACCTAAAATTCCTATTTTTTGCATTGCGCAAAGATAGGAAGGGGCTCAGTTCTTTGCGCAGCCATTTTTATAACAATTACTTTAACATTTTTACCAGCTTATCTGTTAAATTTGTACCGGCGCTTCATCCCGGAGCGGCTTCGCTTCGTCTTAATATTAAAACAGGCAATTATTCTTCTGATGATGAAAAATATTTTTTGGATTATCCTTGTTATCGCTTGCAGTTTTGATCTTAACGCCCAGTCTTCCGGCAGCAATTTTGTAAATTATCAAATGGGATTTCAGCGCCCGCGGGAAACCTTTGCCCGCAAAGAAGCCAATCTTAAAGCCTTATTCGAGGCCAAAAATATTAAATGGCCGGCGCGGTATATGTATATCCGGTCTTTCAAATACGATAGCCAGCTCGAAGTATGGGTAAAGAATACGGTTAGCGAACCCTATAAATTACTGAAAATATATAAAGTTTGTGCGCTGGTAGGTACTTTGGGGCCCAAACGTTTCGAAGGAGATTATCAGGTACCGGAAGGATTTTACCATATCAATGAATTCAATCCTAACAGTTCCTACTATCTTTCGCTGGGCATCAACTACCCCAACGCTTCCGACCGGGTATTGAGCGATCAGATAAAGCCTGGTGGCGATATTTACATTCATGGGGGTTGTGCAACGGTTGGCTGTATTCCTATTCAAAACGACCAGATCGGCGAATTATACATCCTGGCCGCCAGCAGTAAATCTGTTGGGCTCGATTTTATTCCGGTACATATTTTTCCTATTAAATACGATGTAATAAGTGGAGCGAACACAGGTTTGGAAGTGGAAAATT
>JBEBUZ010000092.1:0-13249 GCA_040393015.1 Paraniabella yanshanensis | reverse complement strand
GATGATGCTGTCCATATATAAAAATGCGTTGTTTCGTTGCCTTTCTTTATTGGCATTCTTTTGCTCTTCTGTGAGAGCTGATGGCTGCGGCGCAGGTTCATCATTTGTAAACCCATTAAATGAAGCATTATTGTAATGATTATAGATCATTGCATCCAACGGCCCCGTTAACAGGGGCGTTCGCATCAAAACGGATTGTATCCCTTCTCTTTTAATTTCGCTGCACTCCAGCAGGTAGGTTCCTTCCTCCAGCCAGACAGAACTTGCCCCGGAACTGTCGGTAGATATTAAAGCAACCCGGGGCTCTGTAATTTCGCCTGTTATTTCAAAGCTGCCATCCGGCTTTATGGGTATTTCGGGAAGCCCGGATATTTTAATGTTCCGGCTTTTACTTAGTAAAGTGATCTTTCCTCTGATAACAATTTTTTGCTGGGAGAAAGCGTTTAGGCTGATAGCCACAAATATACCGGCCAGTATGATCCACTTCATATTGCTGTTTATTTTAAATGAATTAACGACTGTGCTATATTCTCTCTTTTATTGCGCGAAGAACCGCAGCCATGGAAAAACACCAACATCCGGTCGGGAATCAGACGGGCTTCAAAACAAAACACCTTCCTTTACCAGCCCAATATCCAGGCAAACATCAGGGGCGCCACAATAGTAGCATCGCTTTCTACAATGAATTTCGGTGTATGAATATCTAATTTGCCCCAGGTAATCTTTTCGTTGGGCACGGCGCCGCTGTAAGAGCCGTAAGAGGTAGTGCTGTCGCTGATCTGGCAGAAATAGCTCCAGAAGGGCACGTCATGCCATTCCAGGTCCTGGTACATCATTGGCACCACACAAATAGGAAAGTCGCCCGCGATACCACCACCAATCTGGAAAAAACCCACGCCTTTTCCACCGCTATTGGCCCGGTACCATTCGGTTAAATAAACCATATATTCGATACCGCTTTTTACCGTGCTTGCAGGTAGTTCGCCCTTAATGACATAGCTGGCAAAAATATTTCCGGTGGTGCTGTCTTCCCAACCCGGACAAATAATGGGTAAGTTTTTCTCAGCAGCGGCTATTATCCAGCT
This sequence comes from Paraniabella yanshanensis, assembly GCA_040393015.1. GTDB lineage: Bacteria > Bacteroidota > Bacteroidia > Chitinophagales > Chitinophagaceae > Niabella > Niabella yanshanensis_A. The sequence continues at coordinate 12,164 of JBEBUZ010000092.1, read as the reverse complement.
GTCTTTGGGATCTATTTCATAATACTGCTCCAGTTCCCCGCTCAATACTACTTTATATAAAAACTCGTGCGGAAAATAACGCTCTCCTTTGGCATTGGCATCCTTCCATTGTTTTACCAGGTGCTTCTGCAAGCGGCGAAACGCTTCTTCTTCCGGAATGCAGGTATCTGTAACCCGGTTATAATGATTTTCCAGCAAATCCCACTCTTCCTGTGGCGTAAGATCGCGGTAATTGGGAACTCTTTTATAATGTGAGTGCGCCACAAGATTCATTACGTCTTCCTCGAGGTTGGCTCCTGTACAACTGATAATATGGATCTTATCCTGCCGAATCATTTCGGCCAGGGAAATACCCAACTCGGCTGTGCTCATGGCTCCTGCAAGGGTGACCATCATTTTACCTCCTTCCAGCAGATGCGTTTCGTAACCTTTAGCCGCATCCATTAATGCCGCGGCATTAAAATGACGATAATGATGTTCAATAAACTGAGATACAGGACCTTTATTCATAATTAAGTTTTTATACGTTTGTATTGGCCCGCCGGAGTATTGCCCGGCAGAGGGCAAAAGTATCTATTTTTATGTTTAGAACCTTGAGGTGATATACGTGATAGAAACATTTCGTAACTTCCCTATGGGTGTACTAAAAAAATCCGTCGCCTGTAAAAAATTTTCCTTTTTGTAATGAACTACCTGGCCCACGCATATCTGTCCTTCAATAACAAAGAGATTCTGCTGGGCAATATGATCAGCGACTTTGTAAAAGGCCGACAGCAGTTCCAATACGCCCCCGCCATTCATAAAGGTATTTTACTGCACCGTGCCATCGATGATTTTACCGACCACCATGAAGCTACCCAAAAAGCCAAATCGGTTTTCCGGAACGATTACCGGCTGTACAGCGGCGCCTTCGTTGATGTTGTTTATGATCATTTCCTGGCTCTTAGCAAAAACGATTTTGCAGACGAAAAAGCCCTTCTTCATTTTTCAGAAAACACTTACCGTCTTCTGGCGCAACAAAAATCGGGAATGCCGCTCGTTTTTAAAGAAATGTTTAGCTATATGCAAACACAAAACTGGCTGTATCATTACAGAACAAGGGAGGGTATTTACCACAGTTTTGGCGGTTTGGTAAGAAGGGCCGCCTACCTGAACGATATCGACCCTGCCATAAGGATCTTTAACGAGCACTACGATTTTTTACAAAATTGCTTCGAAATATTCTGGAAAGAGTTAAAACCGTTCGCTTACCATAAATTTGCGGAATTAATAACTGCCACTAATAAATGAAAGCAGGAAGGAGAAGAGTAAGGTTACCCAACAAGCACTAAAAATTTTATCGTCTTAATATGTGTTTATTTTCGAAACGAGTTTTTATCGTCTGCTTTTTCGCAGCTTGTGCCATGGGCTGCAAAGAAAAAAAGAATTCTTCCCCAACCGACTCTCAAAGCCTTCCGGCGAGGTTGGATAGTGTGATAGCTGATCCCGACTCCAGTGACCGGTCTGCGGCCTATGCCGATGATAATATCTATTCGGAGGTAGACATCTCTCCCATGGATATGAGTTATTTTCCTCCCCGGTATCCCCAGCTAAAAATGACCAATCCCGATATAGCAGCGCCGGTGATGAGGGTTATATATAGCCGGCCTCATTTGCAGGGAAGAAACCTGTTCGCAGGTATTTTAAAACACGACGAAATCTGGAGATTGGGGGCCAATGAAGCCACGGAACTGAATGTATTTCAATCCATAACCATTGGTGATAAAAAAATAGTTCCCGGGCGCTATTCCCTGTATGCCATTCCGAGAACCGGATACTGGACCATTGCAGTGAATAAAGATCTGGATCTGTGGGGGTTGAAACAAGATCCTTCTATGGACGTGGTGAGGGTACAGGTTCCGGTTACTTATTACAACCCCGTTATGGAATATTTCACAATGGTGTTTGAAAAAACAGAGAACGGGGCCAACCTGATCATGGCCTGGGACGATGTGGTAGCAAAACTCCCTATCAAAACAGAATAGACGGCAGCTTTACCGGCCCATATATACCATCAGGATCTGAATATCGCTGGGCTTGATCCCGGAGATGCGGCTTGCCTGTCCTAATGTACGAGGCTTTATCCTGCCCAGTTTTTCCCTGGCTTCATTTCCCAGGGAGGCCAGCCGCGAGTAGTCGAAACTATCGGGTATGGTCAGGTTTTCCATATCGCTCATGCGGGCAACGATCTCCCTCTCCTTTTCAATATAGGTTTCATATTTCACCAGTATGGCAGCCTGCTCTATTTCTTCGCGGGAGAAGGTTTGGAGCTTCTCTCCTAATTGCGGAGCAGCTTTGGCAAGAGCTTCCAGTTCAATATTCGGCCGCAGCAAAACTTTCTCTGCCCGCTGCTTTTCGCTGATCGGGGAGGACTGAATGGTTGACAGGAAATCATTTATTTCGTCAGGCAGAAGTACTGTTTCCTTCAAAATACACCTAATATTGGCAATATTTTCATTTTTTTGCCTTATTTTATTCATTCTTTCATCGCTTGCCAGACCCAGCCGGTGGCTGATGGGCGTGAGGCGGGCATCGGCATTATCCTGTCGGAGCAGGGTACGATACTCGGCGCGCGAGGTAAACATACGATAAGGCTCTTCGGTACCTTTATTAATTAAATCATCGATCAATACCCCGATATAAGCTTCACTTCGTTTCAACACAAGCGCTTCTCTTTCCTGTACGGCCTGGTGAGCGTTGATGCCGGCCATGAGTCCCTGGCAGGCCGCTTCCTCATAACCGGTTGTGCCGTTAATTTGCCCGGCGAAAAAAAGGTTCTTTACCCGTTTTGTTTCTAAAGTATTGCTGAGTTGGGTAGGTGGAAAATAATCGTATTCGATGGCATATCCTGGCCGGAACAAACGGGCATTTTCGAAACCCGGCACGGTACGTAGCGCTTTGTATTGTACTTCTTCGGGAAGCGAAGTAGAAAACCCGTTCACATATATTTCTACTGTATTCCAGCCCTCGGGTTCTACAAATAGCTGATGGCGGTCTTTATCAGCAAAACGGTTGATTTTGTCTTCAATACTCGGACAATAGCGAGGCCCTACCCCGTCGATCCGGCCGGCAAACATCGGGCTCCGGTCAAACCCTGTTCTTAGTATATCGTGTACTTCGGGGCTGGTATAGGTTATCCAGCAACATCTTTGCTGTTGCGGTTTTATTTTAGGCAGGTCGGTAAAGGAAAATCCGCTTATTTCCTCGTCTCCTTCCTGTATTTCCATTTTCGAATAGTCGAGGCTGCGGCCATCTACCCGCGGCGGAGTGCCGGTTTTTAGCCGGTCGCTTTCAAACCCCAGTTCAACCAGTTGTTCGGTAATACCGCTGGCGGATTTTTCGGCCACCCGACCACCGCCGAATTGTTTTTCTCCAATATGTATGATGCCGTTTAAAAAAGTACCGTTAGTGAGCACAACCGCCTTTGACCTGATCTCGTGGCCCAGGCCGGTAATAACGCCTTCTACCCTATTGTCTTTTACCAGTAATCCTTTTACCATATCCTGGTAAAAATCGAGATTGGGTGTTTGTTCCAGCATTTCCCTCCATTTGGAGGCAAAAAGCATCCGGTCGCTTTGCGCCCTGGGGCTCCACATAGCCGGACCCTTCGAACGGTTCAGCATCCGGAACTGGATCATGGAGAGATCGGTAATAATACCGGAATAGCCGCCCATGGCATCAATTTCGCGCACAATTTGTCCTTTAGCTATACCCCCCATTGCCGGGTTACAGCTCATTTGGGCGATAGTTTGCATATTCATGGTAACCAAAAGCGTTTTTGATCCCATGTTAGCGGCTGCGGCTGCGGCTTCACAACCCGCATGTCCGGCACCCACTACTATTACATCATAATCTGGAAACATAAGTCTGCAAAGATAAAGCGCAAAAGCTTATACCCTTTTAAAGAAATAACCTTAAAGTGTATTCAATAAATCGATTTCCTTCAGCACCTCTTCCTTGCTTCTTCCACTGTTAAGTAACTCCATTTCAAAAACCGAATAGTTTTGGATCCGCTCCAGGTAAGCCTGATTTTCTCTAATAAACTTTATCTGCGAACCAGTAGGTAAAACTCCTGTGGTTGTCAGCTCTTCTATCTTGCGGATCATTTTCTCGCAAGCTTCATAGCCGGTGGCCGCAAATAAATCGGTGAAATAGGATTTAGCCAGCAGCAAATCGCCTTTGTAACTAATGTCTTTCTCCTCTTTAATGGCACCCACCGCAAGATTGGTAAAATGCCAACAGAGCAGCAAATCCTCCTCCTTTGTAATGTTGAAGTAATTAAGCGGTACGATATGATCGAATTGCCAGGTTTTTCCGAAGGTTTCCCAGCTCATTTCATTAGTGAACTGTTGCTCGAACCATTGGCGCAGACTTTGAATATCGAGTCCAAAATAGGGGGCATACATAGGACAAGCCTGCTGCTGTAGCACATAGCGCCTTAGGTTGATCTGCCATTTCTTTTTCTCCCTGAGTTTTAGCACAGAAGGAGTAGCTTCCTCCACTACGGTATATTTCTTTCTACCCATATCACAAAGATAAAGGTTCCACGGGACACTGTTTCATATTGAAACAGTGTCCCGTGGAACATACTACACAAATTTTGAAAACTCCTCCAGCCATACTTCTTCCATTTCCCGCATCCTTATGCTCTGCGACTTCGTCTTATCTAAATAGCCTAACAAATGAAGAATGCCATGAAAAATAACTCGCAACAACTCTTCTTCCATCGCCACTTCCTCCTTCCCGGCATTGTCCTTTACCCGGTCAACACTGATAAAAATGTCTGAAACAAGCACAGAAGACACAGCTTCGCTTAAATCGAAGGTTATAATATCGGTATAATAATGATGATTGAGGTATTTCCCATTAATTTCCAGTAAGTCTTCGTCCGAGCAAAAAACATAATTTATCTCCGCCGATGTCTTCCCGGCCTCTTTCAATTTCAGTGAAATAAACTTTCGGAGCTTTTTCCTCTCCTTCAATGCCACTGGCTTCTGAACGTGGAAATAAATTTTATAGTTTTTTTGTATCATAGTTCAAAAATCGCAAACAAAACACAAACAACAATACTTAGCTTTGCCAGATGTCAAAAGATTTACTTTTATCAGATCTTCAGCCGGGTCAGGTTGGCACCATTGTAAAACTTGCCTCGGACGAAATTTTTCTGAAATTAATGGAAATGGGATGTTTACCCGGTGCCAGAATTGAAGTGATACAAAAAGCCTTGTTCAACGATCCGATGTCTGTATCCGTGGCAGGTTACCTGCTTAGTCTGCGTACCGAAGAAGCCAGCCAGATTATTGTGAACACCACCCCTGTATAGTATGAAAATCGGTCTGTATTTTGGTTCCTTCAATCCCATTCACCATGCCCATTTGTTGATCGCCAGTCATATTCTCAACGAAAATCGGGTGGATAAAGTATGGTTTGTCGTTTCACCACATAATCCCCTAAAAGAAACCCAATCGCTTCTCAACGAAAATCATCGTTACCATCTGGTCAATCTGGCCATAGAAGAGGATGATCGCATGAGAGCCAGCGATATCGAATTTACGCTACCCCGACCCTCTTATACCTCCGTTACCCTTGCTCATCTTTCAGAAAAATATCCCCAACACCGGTTTTCCATCATCATGGGTGGAGATAGTTTCCAAAACATCCGCAAATGGAAAAATTATCAGTATATCCTCGATAACTACCCCATCCTTGTTTATAACCGGCCGGGCTTCGCCATCGAAGAAGATATAGGCCAAAACATTCAGGTTCTTAACGCGCCCCTGCTTGAATTATCTGCTACCCGGATAAGACAGTTGATCAGAGAAAAAAAATCGATCAAATATATGTTGCCCGACAATGTGATAGAGGAAATTGAAAAAGGGGGTTATTACAGAAAATAGCCTAATGCCACACAAAGTATAACCAATACCGGCGCCGGAATCCTTGTAAAAATAAGTGCCAGCGCCGAACCTGCTACTACCAGCACGTTGACTAAGCCCAGTCCGGACCCATCAAAAAAAGTGATGTCCTTCATAATATAAAAGGTAGATCCCGTCATGATACCCAAAACCGCCGCATTGATACCTTCCAAAGACCTGTAAATAACAGAATACCTCTTTAACATATTCCAGATTGGAAAAAAGAAAAGTACCAGCAGCGCACTGGGCATAAAAATAGCAATCATTCCAATGGCTCCACCCAGGATCTGCATAGAAACGCCCATATCTTTTAAAGCGAGGCTTCCCGTATAAGAAGCAATGGAAAATACAGGGCCGGGAACGGCTCTTACAATCCCGATACCAGTTAACATATCTTTTTTTTCAATATGTATAGCGTTGGGGTTCTTTTCTTTAACTTCTGACGGTCGCACGCTCCACTGTTCATACATGAGGGGCATTAATACATTTCCGCCACCAAAAACCAGGCTGCCCATCCGGTAGGTGTTCTCAAAAAGACTAATGGGTTTACGGTCCGGCCAATCGTTTTTACGCGCAGTTTCACTCAACACCCCGGCAATGATAAAAACTATCCCGAACAACCAGATATTCCACCACCTGATCTTTGCCGGTTTTATTACCATTTGAGGAATACGCTTACTGCTTAAATTCGTCACAAAGCCACCTAATAAAATTAAAATAGGAACAACAAACGGCTTACCGAAAAACATAAAGGTAATAACTGCAGTAGTCAATCCAATAACTCCGGTAACCAGGTTTCTTACCGAATAGGGCAAAAAAGCTACGCAAGCAAAAATTAAGAATCCCGCCGCCATCGGTACAATGAACTTAAATATATCTGCATGCCTCACTCCTCCTTCAATATGTCCTACCAAAAAAGACAATGCACACATAATAATAGAAGCCGGTAATATCCAAACCAATAAAGTTAATACGCCCAAAACAGGTCCACCTCTTTTAAATCCTATCAAGGTAAGAACCTGAGTGGTAGAGGCCCCAGGCAATAGCTGACAAAAAGCATTGTATTCCATCAACTCGGCTTCGGTTACATAGGCCCTTTCCTTTACAAAGGTTTTCATCATCATAGCAAGATGGGCCGATGGGCCGCCAAATGCTGTGATGCTGTGCAAAAAAATCAATTTTAAAAAATGTAGGTGGCGCAGCAGCATAGAGCCGAATCTGATGATTAGTTTGTCAAATTCCTTTAAAGATAAAAGATAAATTGCACACTATTGGTAATTCGGTTGTATCGGTATCTTTATTATCTCACCGTAACGTGAAAACACTTCTCGCGATACTCTTTAATAAAGTACAGTTTGCCCTCTTTTTGTAATTGCTTAAGAATACTTTCAAGCATCTTCTCCAACCGGGCATTAGTCGCCCTTCTTCCATTGAATCTTATATAAGAGATATCAAAAGAACATCCGTAATTATGAGCGCTGAGTTTGGTGGTAACCGCATTATTATTAACTCTTGCCAATCTCTTCTGATCGCCCAGAGTTCTGGTAACAGAAGTTACTGTGAAAGTGCTTTTCTTAGATTTTGTATAAAAAGTTCTCCCGATGAGTTTCAACATATTATTAGCCCTGGGTGTAAGATATGGCCGGCTGTGCGTAAGCCTGGCTATTTTATAACCCCGGTTAGCCAGCACCGATTGCAGCTTCTTTTTACCCACATAACTATTAATATGTGCAGCATTTTTTAATGGCGCTATCCCCGACTTTCGGGCAGCCTCCAGATGGTAATCGTATACGGTTTGGGCACGCGCCTTAAAACCACCACTAACAATAACTACAAAAAAAAGGAAATAACTAAAAAACTTCATCTCCTGACCGGGGCTTGCTGAAAACCAGCAATTTTTTAAATGTTTAATCCCCCACAAGCACTGATGGTTTGGCCGGTAATATAGTTGCTTAGATCCGATGCTAAAAATAAAGTAACATTGGCTATATCTTCGGCTTTTGCAAAACGATTCAATGGTATATCAGCCAGGTATTTTTCTGCGCCGGCATTGTCGTTTAAATAACTGGTCATATCTGTTTCAACAAAACCTGGCGCAATCGCATTACAGCGTATATTCCTACTCCCCAGTTCTTTGGCAACACTTTTTGTAAATCCGATAATTCCTGCTTTACTGGCAGCATAACTTGCCTGACCAGCGTTTCCCATTATTCCTATAACCGAACTCATATTGATAATGCTTCCGAATTTGGCCTTCATCATGGGTCTGATCACCTGTTTGGTCATATAAAAAACACTGTTCAGGTTAATATTCAGCACATCACTCCATTGATCCGGCGTCATACGCAATAATAAATTATCCTTAGAAATCCCGGCGTTGTTCACACATATGTCTACAGATCCAAACTCTTCCAGTACCTTATTCACAAAAACCTCGCATTGTTCTATGTCTCCGGCGTTGCTCTGATACCCCTTCGCCTTTACCCCCATACCTATCAATTTAGCTTCCAGGGTTTTAGCCCTTTCCGCACTACTCTCGCTTACATAGGTAAACGCAACATTAGCACCCTGCTCAGCAAATTTAATAGCAATGGACTCCCCTATCCCTCTTGCAGCACCCGTAACTATTGCATTTTTATTCTCCAGAAGCTTCATGTAAATTTTTTTTCACTTGCAAAATAAAGTATTTATTTATAATAACCGGTTTATCGGCAATGAAACAACAGAAGTATTCAAACATAAAATAAACTTATCTTGCATTCATGTCTATTATTGATTTTTTATCTCCTGTAAATATTCTCGAAATAACCGGCGATGAAACTTATAAACCCGGTCAGTTTGGTGATATCATCGATATTTTTACCGAAGATTTCCCGGATATTGAAGCCGCCGATATTATATTGGTAGGCTGCGGTGAACAACGTGGCAGGGGTTATCTGGGTCCTCCCGGCGATGCTCCCGAGCGGATAAGAAAAAATTTCTATCCACTTTTTTATTGGCATGAAAAAATAAAAATAGCCGATATCGGAAATATCAAACAAGGCGCTTCCTACAACGACACTCTCGCTGCCCTGCAGACTGTGATTGGCGAATTGAATGCATTAGGAAAAAACACTATTATTTTGGGTGGATCGCATGACTTAACCACGGCTCAGTATAATGCCCACAAGCATAGTAAACAATTGGCGGAATTAACTGTCATCGATTCACTCATCGACATGGACATGGAGTCGCCTTTCAAAAGTGATCACTTCCTAATGGAAATCTTTACCGGAGATCCCAACTATATCAAACATTACAATCATATAGCTTTTCAAAGTTACCTTGTACATCCGGGAATGTTACAAACCCTGGATAAGTTAAAATTTGATTTCTACCGGGTTGGACATGTAAAAGAGGATATAGAAGAAATGGAACCGGTAATCCGCAACAGTCATCTGATTTCTTTCGATATAAACGCTCTTTCCAATGCCTACGCCCCTTCCAATAAGGTAACACCCAATGGTCTTAGCGGGGAAGAAGCCTGTGTATTGATGCAGTATGCAGGAATGAGCGCCCATATTCATTCAATGGGTATTTATGGATACTATCCTGAACAGGACAGAGATGAACTGACAGCCAAACAAATAGCCCACATGCTTTGGTATTTTATAGACGGAAAATTTCGCGGACTTAAAGAGGCTTCTTTTGACCAAAAAGATTTATTCAACGAATACCAGATGGCTTTTGCTGAAATTGAAACTACCTTCCTGCAAAGTAAAAAAACCAATCGCTGGTGGATGCAACTTCCCGACAAAACCTATATAGCCTGTAGCTATAAAGACTACCAATCAGCAGGACATAACGAAATACCCGAAAGATGGTTCAGAGCGCAGCAACGATGAAAGGGTAACCAAAAAATCAACCTTAATTAATACACAATAAAAAATAATTACAATGAGCCATATAATCAACGCAGGTATTGCTTCTTACGGAATGAGCGGTAAACTGTTTCACGCCCCGTTTTTACAGGCTCACCCCCGCTATCACCTCGCCGCCATTGTAGAAAGACATAAAGACGAATCGAGGATTAAATACCCTGAATCAAAACTTTATCGTTCTTTCGAAGAACTGATAAATGATAAAGAAATAGATTTAGTAGTAGTTAACACTCCGGTTCAAACACATTTCGACTATGCCAAAGCAGCGTTAAATGCCGGAAAAAACATCGTAGTAGAAAAACCCTTTACTATAACGGCCACGCAGGCACAAGAACTCGATGATATAGCAAAAGGGAAAAATCTTTTTTTGAGCGTGTATCAGAACAGAAGATATGATGGCGACTTTAAAGCGATAAAAGACGTTGTTCAGGAAGATCTTTTAGGCACTTTAAAAGAAGCGGAAATGAGGTTCGACCGATACCGCACCGGTCATAGCGGAAAAGACCATAAAGAGGGCGACAAACCCGGAGCCGGCAATTTGCACGATCTTGGCGCTCATCTTATAGACCAGGCCATACAATTATTTGGATTTCCGGAAGCGGTTTTTGCCGATGTGCTGGCTATGCGAAAAGACATGATTGCCAACGACTATTTCGAAGTATTATTGTACTACCCCCGTCCGTTCAGGGTTCGTATTAAAGGAACCGTATTTGCCCGTGAATCCTATTATGCATACATTATAAATGGTGAAAACGGAACCTTTATGCAACAACGTTCAGACCTGCAGGAAGTACGTTTGTTAGCGGATGAAATTCCCTCGCTGGAACCCTGGATACCCACCCCGCAAGGGTTTGACGGAATTTTACATACAACGATTAATGGCGAACCGGTACGAAAAGAAACCCGATCGGAAATGGGTAACTATATGAACTATTACGAAGATGTTTACCAGGCCCTGGTGAACGGTGCGCCCAACCCGGTGCCGGCATCAGACGCTGTTTTAACCATGAAAATTATTGATGCGGCCTTGCAAAGCAGCAGGGAAAAAAGGGTTGTAAATTTATAATGAAAAAAATCTCAGACTACCCTTTCTTAAAATTAAATATTTTTTTAGTAAATGGCCGAAACTACCCATGCCGTAAACAAGGTAGATACAATAATTCATAGCTCAGAAGACCTCTGGCAATCAACATATAAACTTATTACTCTAACTACTTCTACAAACCTGCCCTCCTGCTTATTTCCAGCATCTTGTCGATAGGTTTCTTAGCAGCTAAACGCAATTCTTCATCCATAGTAATATCTGGCAATTCATATTTCATGCACAGATAAATTTTCTCCAGGGTATTGCGCTTCATGTGCGGACAATCGTTACAGGCGCAGCCATTATCGGGTGGGGCGGGAATAAATTTCTTATGCGGACTGGCTTTTTCCATTTGATGAAGAATACCCGTTTCTGTAGCCACAATAAATTCTGTAGCTTCATCCTGCATGGTGTACTTCAAAAGACCCGTGGTAGAACCTATAAAGTCGGCTAATTTCAAAATAGGTTCTTCACATTCAGGATGCGCAATAAATTTAGCATTCGGATGCTGTTGTTTCAGCCGGGTAATATGCTCCAGGCTAAAAATTTCATGAACGATACAAGCTCCGTTCCATAACAACATATCCCTGCCCGTCACTTTGTTGATATAGGCTCCCAGGTTCTTATCGGGAGCAAAAATTATTTTTTGCTCTTCCGGAAAACTGTCTACAATAATCCGTGCATTACTGCTGGTAACAATCACATCGCTCAAAGCCTTTATACCTGCACTGCAATTGATATAACTCACCACCACGTGGTCGGGATGTTCTTCTTTAAACTTTTTAAACAATGGCGGAGGGCAGCTATCGCTCAACGAACAGCCTGCCTTCAAATCAGGTATCACTACTTTTTTAGTAGGATTCAAAATCTTCGCTGTTTCGGCCATAAAATGCACGCCGGCAAACACGATCATATCCGCATCGGTTTTCTCTGCTTCCTGAGCAAGACCCAGGCTGTCGCCAATATAATCGGCTACATCCTGTATATCCGCCTCCTGGTAATAATGGGCCAATATAACTGCGTTCTTTTCTTTTTTCAGTCGGGTAATCTCCTCAAAAAGATCGAGCGTAGGATTCACATCCAGGTCTAAAAAACCGTTCTCCTCCAATTCCTGCTTTGCGTTCGCCAAAACTGCTGTCTCCATGCTAAAAAATTTTAAATCCACTGCAATGATACAATGCTGTGACCGATTTTTTGAAACAATTT
>JBEBUZ010000091.1:0-13745 GCA_040393015.1 Paraniabella yanshanensis | reverse complement strand
CATTGCAATCATTCTTTTAACTCATAAGAACACATAATTTGTTAGATAAAATCATCAGCTTTAGCATAAAGCAAAAATTTATTATTGGTCTTTTTACCCTGGGACTCATCATCTGGGGTAGCTGGGCCGCCACCCGCCTGGCGGTGGATGCAGTTCCCGATATTACCAATAACCAGGTACAGGTGATCACCGTAACACCCACTCTGGCGGCGCAGGAAGCGGAGCAGTTGGTTACCTACCCCATTGAGCAAAGTATTGCCAATATACCTGGCCTCATAGAACTACGATCTATTTCAAGATTTGGCCTGTCGGTTATTACAGCGGTATTTGAAGACGAGATGGATATTTATTTTGCCCGCCAGCTCATTAACGAAAAACTGAAGGAGGCCGAAGAGAAAATTCCCGAAGGGGTGGGTACCCCGGGCATGGCCCCCGTGAGTACAGGACTGGGTGAGATCTATCAATATATTATTCATCCCAGAAAGGGTTCGGAAGATAAATATACACCCATGGAACTCCGCACCATGCAGGATTGGATAGTGGCCCGGCAATTATATGGTACGCCAGGAGTAGCGGAAGTGAACAGTTTTGGCGGATATCTGAAGCAGTATGAAGTGGCGGTAGATCCTTATCGGCTGAAATCGATGAATGTGACCATTGCCGATATATTCGAAGCATTGGAGAAAAACAACCAGAATACCGGGGGTGCTTATATCGACAAAAAACCCAACGCCTATTTTATCCGGGGAATTGGTCTGGTTTCATCGCTAAACGATATCGATCATACGGTGGTCAAAAGTCAGGGAGGTATTCCTGTATTGATCAAAGATGTGGCCAGGGTACAGATTGGCCATGCCGTTCGTTATGGCGCGCTCACCTATAACGGAGAAAGGGAAGCCGTAGGCGGCATAGTAATGATGTTAAAGGGCGCCAATAGTGCCGAAGTGGCCGGTGCAGTAAAGGAAAAAATGGCAGCCATCCAAAAAACACTGCCGGCCGATGTGGAAATAGAACCCTTCCTCGACCGTACCGACCTGGTAGGGAGAGCCATTCAAACGGTTAAGACCAACCTGGTAGAAGGAGCATTGATTGTGATTTTTGTGCTGGTAATTTTTCTCGGAAATCTCCGTGCTGGGCTGATTGTGGCTTCGGCCATTCCTTTGTCGATGTTGTTTGCTCTGGGGATGATGAATCTTTTTGGCGTGAGTGCCAACCTCATGAGCCTGGGTGCTATTGACTTTGGTTTAATCGTAGACGGCGCCGTGATTGTAGTAGAAGCTACCATGCACTATTTGTCCCGAATGAATCTGGCCGCTCCCCGGCTCACCCAACAACAAATGGATAAGGCAGTGGGTGCCAGTGCCAAAAAAATGATGAGCTCGGCGGCATTCGGACAGATTATTATCCTTATTGTTTACCTGCCTATTCTTTCGCTGAAAGGGATTGAGGGAAAGATGTTCCGACCCATGGCGGAGACCGTATCCTTTGCCATATTGGGTGCGCTGATATTGTCTGTTACCTATATCCCCATGTTGTCCTCGCTGGTGCTGTCAAAAAAAATACGCCAAAAGGCAACTTTTTCCGACAAAATGATGAGCAAACTGGAAGGCTGGTACAGCCCATTACTAAATAAAGCCATTCGCATAAAGTATGTGGTGGTCAGTTTTGCAATAGGCTTACTGCTCATTTCCTTTGCAGTTTTTTCGCGCATGGGCGGAGAGTTTATACCCCAGCTTCAGGAAGGCGACCTGGCGTTTCACTGCATCCTGCCCCAGGGTACCTCTCTTACCCAAAGTATCGAAACATCGAAACAGGCCAGTAAAATACTGAAATCCTTTCCCGAAGTAAAAATAGTAGTAGGTAAAACGGGCAGCGCGGAAGTCCCTACCGACCCGATGCCCCCCGAAATGTCGGACCTGGTAGTAGCGCTGAAACCCCCTTCGGAATGGCCGGAGAAAAAAACCTATAATGAGCTGGCAGAAGAGATGATGGAAGAACTGGCTGTAATTCCGGGTGTTTTCTTCGAATCGTCGCAACCCATACAAATGCGTTTCAACGAATTGATGACCGGCGTTCGACAGGACGTAGCAGTGAAGATTTTTGGCGAGAATATCGATACGCTGGCGGCATTGGCTCCGCAGGTGGTAAAGCTGGTTCAAACCGTGGAAGGCGCTACCGATCCGCAGATGGAACAAACCACAGGCCTTCCGCAAATTACCATTACCTACGACAGGGCAAGACTGGCCACCTATGGCATGAGTATCGCCGATGTGAATCATACCATCAGCACTGCTTTTGCCGGCGAGTCGGCCGGAGTGGTTTTCGAGGATGAAAAAAAATTCGACCTGGTAGTGCGGTTAGACAGTGCGCACCGCAGCTCTATAGAGGACGTGAGCAATTTGTTTGTGACCACCCCCAACGGTGTGCCGTTGCCTCTTTCGCAGGTGGCCACGGTATCTTTCATAGAAGGGCCTGCCCAAATTAGCCGGGAGGAAGGTAAACGACGGATCGTAATCGGATTCAATGTGCGTAACCGCGACGTGGAGTCGGTGGTAGAAGAGATCCAGCAGAAATTGAATAAGGCGGATCTGCTGCCTCCGGGTTATTATTATACTTATGGGGGTACTTTTCAAAACCTGAAGGAGGCGTCATCGAGGTTGAAACTGGCTGTTCCCGTAGCCCTGGCGCTGATCCTGGTATTACTGTATTTTACTTTTGGATCGGTTAAAGAAAGCCTGTTGATTTACACGGCCATTCCGATGAGTGCTATCGGAGGCGTGTTTGCGCTGCTGATACGGGGAATGCCTTTCAGTATTTCAGCAGGAGTGGGCTTTATCGCCTTGTTTGGAGTGGCGGTACTAAATGGGATAGTGCTCATCAGCACCTTTAAGTCCTTGCAAAAAGAAGGAATGGAGGATGTGGTAAAAAGGGTAATGGAAGGCACCAAAATAAGACTGCGTCCGGTGTTGATGACGGCTTCGGTAGCTTCTTTGGGATTTCTGCCCATGGCTTTGAGCGGGGGAGCAGGCGCCGAAGTGCAAAAACCGCTGGCTACCGTGGTGATTGGCGGACTTGTTACAGCCACCATTCTCACCCTTTTTGTTCTACCCCTGCTTTATATCATTTTTAATTCCCCCATTTCAATCCGTAAAAAGATGAATAAAATTAAAATGGCGATGGTACTGTTATTTTTTTTATCGGTAACAGTAGCAGAAGCGCAATCGCGTATTTCTCCGGATGATGCCATTAGCCGTGCGCTTCTTAATAATGCGAGATACCGTATTCATGAAGCAACTTTTGCGCAGGCCGAATTGGAGACCGGCACTGCCGCAGCCCTTCCTAAAACCCATGTATTTATTGAGAATGAGGACATACAGCCCGGCAATCCGAAAGGGGTGTGGAAAATAGGCTTGTCGCAGTCGGTAGAGTGGCCCGGTATTTACAAAGCCCGCCGAAAACTTTTCGAAGAAAAACTCAGATATTATGAAACGAATACCGCCGCGCTTACTGCTCTTATTCGCAAAGAAGTAAGCCTCACTTATTACGAATTATGGTATTTGCAGGATCTGGGAAATCTTACCAGGGGGCTTGATACGCTATATACCACCATGTACAATGCGGCTGCCCTGCGGGTGAAAACCGGTGAAGCAGCAGGTCTCGATCGTATTGCAGCCGAAGCCAGGTTAAGAGAGATGAAAGCTGCCCTGCATCAGAACGAAAAAGCTGTTCTGCAACAGCAGCAGGAGCTGGCCGTACTATTAAACACAGATACCCTGTTTTTGCCTGTGCAGAGGCCGTTGGAGAAGATCGGGCTGCAATGGAACACCAGCGATAGTCTGCACCCGGCACTGGCACTGCAGCAGCAAAATGTCGATATCGCCCGGGCAGGAGTGGAGCTGGAACAATTATCCAATAAGCCCGATTTTTCCGGACGATTTTTTTCACAGCGACTATATGGTATCAAAGACCCGTTCACAGGATTTTCGGTATCGGTCGGAATCCCTTTGTTCAGCCAGGGCGCTTATCGGAATAAGGTAAAAGCGGCGCAGGCTGCGGTGCAGGTGCAGGAACAGGAAATGCTGTACCAGCAGGCACAGTTCCACCATCAAAAAAAACAGGCTTTGGCAGAAATACAGAAAGCGGAGGAAATGCTGCTTTTTTACGAAACCACCGGCCTCCGGCAGGCCGAAGAGATTATCCGGGCAGCCTCCATGAGCTACGAGGCAGGGGAAATCAGCTTTGCCGAAATGTATCAATTTTATACGCAGGCAACGGATATCCGTAAAAACTATTTGTTATCCTTAAAAAACTACAACCAGTCGGTTGCCCTGTATCATTATTTTCTGAATTTATAATAAACCCTTGAAATGAAGAATTATCTTATATATAGTTATATAGTCACTTTTATCATATTGGGCGCCTGTAATACGAATACGAAATCAACTGAAGCCGCAGCCATGCCAACCGATAGCAGCCTGGCTCAACCCCCGGACGAAGAAATGGCTGTTTTTACCCGTGAGCAGGTTAAAACAGTGGGTATCGAAACTGGTCCGGTAGAAAAAAAGGAGTTGGCCAATACCATTAAGGTAAACGGAGAACTGGATGTGCCCAACCGCTACAAAGCACTGATCACTCCCGTTCATGGCGGTGTGGTGCAAACACTTACTATACATGAAGGCGATTATGTGAAGAAAGGACAGGTGGTAGCCACGATTTCCAACCCCAGCCTGCTTCAAATACAACAGAATCTGCAGGAAGTGAATGCACTGATAAAAATGGCAGAACTGGAAACCGCCCGTCAACAGCAACTCGTGGAAGGGAACGCAGCGCCTTTAAAAAAATTGCAGCAGGCCCAAACGGAACTGGCAACGCTGAAAAGCCAACGGAGCGGCCTGCAGAAGCAGTTGAACGGAATCGGTGCCTCGCAGGGCTTCTCTTCTGTTATGCCGGTAAGAGCGCCCATTTCAGGAGCCATTACCCGGGTGATCGCTCAACTAGGGAGCAATGTGGATAGGACTTCGCCCATCGCCGAGATTGTAGACAACAGGCAGTTACACCTGCACCTGTTTGCTTACGAAAAAGACCTGCCTTTTATCAAAGTAGGACAAACCATACACTTTACCTTAACCAATAACCCGGGGGTAGAATACGATGCGGAAGTACATACCATTGGATCTTCATTTGAAGGCGATACCCGCACAGTGCCGGTTCACGCCGTTGTTACCGGGAATAAGAGAGGGCTGATCGGCGGCATGAGCGCAATCGCTATTATTAGCCTCGATAAATCTGTCGCCGGGGCACTGCCCGATGGCGCTATCGTTAATCACAAGGGGCAGGACTATATTTTCCTTGTTCATGACGAAATCGCCAAAGCCGACGACAAGGATAGAATTTCTTTTGAAAAAATACCCGTGGTAAAGGGTGCTTCAGACCTGGGGTATACACAGGTAACACCCTTGATAACCCTGCCTCCAAATGCAAAAGTGGTTACCCAAAATGCCTTCTTTGTTCTGGCAAAACTAATTAATACCGGGGAAGAAGCAGATCATTAGAAGAGTTATGAAAAGGCCTTTCACTGAAAGGCAAGTGGTTGGCCCGCTAAAATAAAGGGGAAATGTAAAACTAATTACCTATTTCAAGCTCAGATTTTTTATTATCTTCGTCCGCTACCCAGCCTTGGCCGGGAGTTTTTTGATATTGAATTATAGAATCTTTTTCGTAAGAAAAACAAATGACATTTAATGGATCCCATAATAATTATTGTAGCAGTGGCAGCCCTGGTGCTGGGCATTGTGGCGGGCAGGTTTATTTTTGCCAAAAATACCCAACAAAAAATTGATGAAGCTAATTTAAAGGCGCAAACCATTGTAAAAGAAGCAGAATTAAATGCCGAAACTATCCGGAAGGAGAAGGAGTTGCAAGCCAAGGAAAAATTCGTTTCCCTCAAATCGGCTCACGATAAAGAAGTAAACGAGCGCAACCGCAAGTTAGCCGAAAGTGAGAACCGTATCCGGCAAAAAGAACAGTCGTTAAGCCAAAAAGAATCTACCCTTGATAAGCAGGTAAAGGATAACGATAGTATTAAAGAGAACCTGAACAAGCAGATCGAGGTAGTTAATAAAAAAAGAACTGAGCTGGAAAAACACCAGGAAGAGCATATACGCCGCCTGGAAAAAATTGCTGTGCTTACGGCCGAAGAAGCCAAAAGCCAGTTGATTGAGAGTTTGAAAAACGAAGCCCAAACGCAGGCGATTGGCATCCAGCAGGAAATTATTGATGATGCGAGGCAAAGGGCTAATAAAGAAGCCCGGAAAATTATTATTCAAACCATTCAGCGTACTGCGGCCGAGCAGGCAATTGAGAACTCCATTACTGTTTTCAACCTCGAAAGTGATGAGGTGAAGGGTCAGATCATTGGCCGCGAAGGACGTAATATCCGGGCGCTGGAAGCCGCTACAGGGGTGGATCTGATCGTGGACGATACGCCCGAAGCTATTCTGCTTTCCTGTTTCGACCCCTTACGCCGCGAAATAGCCCGGTTAAGTCTGCAGCGACTGGTAACGGATGGCCGTATCCACCCGGCGCGTATTGAAGAAGTAGTTGAAAAAACCCGCAAGCAGATTGAGGAGCAGGTTATGGAAACGGGAGAACGTACCGTTATCGACCTGGGCATTCACGGTTTACACAAAGAACTGGTACGCATGGTGGGCCGTATGCGTTATCGTTCTTCTTATGGCCAAAACCTGCTGATGCATAGCCGCGAAACGGCCAATCTTTGCGCTACCATGGCTGCGGAGTTGGGTCTTAATCCCAAACTGGCCAAACGAGCCGGACTGCTGCACGATATTGGTAAGGTTCCGGATGAAGAAAGTGAACTGAGCCATGCGCTCCTGGGGGCGAAATTGGCCGAAAAATATGGCGAAAACCCCGCAGTAGTAAACGCTATTGCCGCCCACCACGATGAGGTAGAAATGCAGTATGTAATTTCTCCCATAGTTCAGGCCTGCGATGCCATCAGCGGCGCCCGCCCCGGCGCCCGCCGCGAAATTATGCAACAGTACCTGCAGCGTATCAAAGACCTCGAAAACCTGGCCACCAGCTATCCGGGTGTGGAAAAAGCCTACGCTATCCAGGCGGGCCGCGAATTGCGGGTGATTGTAGAGTCGGATAAGGTGAGCGACCAGGATAGTGATAAACTCTCTTTCGAAATTGCTCAGAAGATTCAGACCGAAATGACCTTCCCCGGACAAATTAAGGTAACCGTAATCCGTGAAAAGCGGGCGGTGAACGTGGCGAGATAAACGATCGCTGTTATAATATTCTGAATGGCTGCCCAGGGCGGCCATTTTTTTATCTAAGAACGAAAATTGTATTACTTTAGCCGCTTCTATCCTTGCTTGCCCTAACCCGAAAAGACGTAAGTAAATGAAGGGCAATAATAAATTTTTACGAATAGTTACACTGGGTCTGTTGTCTGCAATTGGACCATTTTCTATCGATATGTACCTGCCGGGTTTTACGAGTATTGCCCGCGACCTGAGTACGGATGTGAGCAAGGTATCGCTTACCCTTTCCGGTTTTTTTATCGGAATCGCGGTGGGGCAGTTGCTGTATGGTCCGCTGCTCGACAAATACGGCCGCACAAAACCCCTGTATTTCGGCCTCGGCCTCTATATACTGGCATCGCTGGGTTGTGCTTTTGCCAGTTCCGTCAATATGCTCATCCTGTTCAGGTTTTTACAGGCCATAGGCGGCTGCGCCGGTATGGTGGCTTCCCGCGCTATGGTAAGGGATCTTTTCGATGTAAAGGAAAGCGCCAAAGTGTTTTCTCTTCTTATGCTGGTAATAGGCATATCGCCGCTGCTGGCGCCTACTATTGGCGGTTATGTAACGGCGGCGCTCGGCTGGCGCTATGTTTTTGTAATTCTGCTGGTCATCGTACTGTTCATTTTAATCGTCAGTAGATTTTTATTGCCCGAAACCAGGCCGCCGGCAAAGGACTACTCCCTGGCGCCAAAGTTTATTCTCAAAAAATTTGCAAACATATTTAAGCAGCCTCAGTTTGTGATTTATACATTTGCCAGCGCTTTTACGGCGGCGGGATTGTATGCTTATATAGCGGGGTCGCCACATGTATTCATGGAAATATTTGGCGCCAGCTCCCAGTTATACGGTTGGATATTTGCCATCGTGGCCGGAGCACTGGTAGTTGCCACCCAAATCAATACCCGGATATTGAGAGTTACTTCCAGCGAAAAGATTATTCCGGTGGCTATCCTTTTTCAAAGTATTGCCGGCCTTTTGCTCTTCATAGGCTTTCTGAATAACTGGTGGGGAATGGCTGGCAGCATTGTGCTGTGCAGTGTATTTCTGGCCTGCCAGGGTTTTACTTTTCCCAATGCCTCTGCGCTTGCCCTGGCTCCTTTTGAACAAAATGCCGGAAGTGCTTCGGCGCTGCTGGGCTGCGTGCAAATGGCCGTAGGCACACTTTCATCCGCTCTGGTAAGTATTTTTCATAATAATACAGCGGTTCCGCTCGGCTTTGTAATGGCGCTTTGTGCGGTTATAGCCTTCGCCATCCTGGTGGCCGGGAGGGGAATTATAAAGTACCGGGCCCGAAAAAGGGCAGTAGAGGAAAATTCTATTGATATGCTTTCGGAGCTGTAAGTTTTTACCATCATAAAAACTTCGTTGCAAAACATAAAAGTTTGAAAATTTCCCTTACCTTTGCAGTCCTTAAAAATTAAGTTATGAGCAGCGCAGTAGCTTTTGTTCACGAGCAATTGACAGATAAAAAGAAATTCCCGGCATTCAAGGCTGGTGATAATATTACTGTAAACTACAGAATTATCGAAGGTAGTAAAGAGCGTATCCAGTCTTTTAAAGGCGACGTTATTAAAAAACAGGGTACGGGTCATACTGCTACTTTTA
Organism: Paraniabella yanshanensis; assembly: GCA_040393015.1. Classification (GTDB taxonomy): domain Bacteria; phylum Bacteroidota; class Bacteroidia; order Chitinophagales; family Chitinophagaceae; genus Niabella; species Niabella yanshanensis_A. Next base: position 4,814 of record JBEBUZ010000091.1, on the reverse strand, counting down.
CGGTTCGGAAGATTTCTGACGGAATCGGCGTGGAAAGATTATTTCCCTATACTTCTCCCAATATCGATTCTATCGTATTGAACAAAGTAGGGCAGGTACGCAGGGCTAAATTATTTTACCAAAGAGAAAGATTTGGTAAAAGTGCCCGTATTAAAGAAAAACGTATGGCTGTGTCAGCTAAGAAAGCTGCAAAATAGTCCTTATAAAAAGGCTCAGTCCACTGTATTATATCCCACCGGCATGGTGGGATTTTTTAGTTTGCATTATAAAAGTTATTTTTGTAGGAGGGGTTTTAGTTTTTAGAATATTTAAGCACCGCTTTTATTTTCTTCCCGTATCTTTGAATACTAATTTTACAGGTATATGACACAAATACATTTATTGGGGGCTCTTGGAACGAACGAGATAATCATTATCATGGTTATTGTGCTGCTTTTATTCGGAGGACGTAAAATTCCTGAACTGATGAAAGGACTGGGTAAAGGCGTTCGTGAGTTTAACGATGCAAAAGACAATGTAAAAAGAGAAATTGAGGAAAGTGCCAATTCTATGACCACCGAACCTAAACGGGCAGAATAAGTCTCCTTTTTTTCGTTTTTCCACTGACTTACAAAAGCTACACTTTTGCCAGATTTCAATTCTATTGCCCGGTACCACGAGGATCTTAAAACGGGCAACACTTCCTGCATTGCAACAGTTGAGGATTTTCTTCTGCGGATAGAAGAAAGAAAGCACCTGAACGCTTTTGTGGAAGTGTATGCCGAAGAAGCACGATCCAGGGCCCGGCAGTTGGATGCACTTTCGCACGGGGAAGGAAAACTGCATGGCGTGGTTATCGGGATTAAGGACGTTATATGCCATAAAGGGCATCCCGTTACTGCTGCCTCCCGCATCCTGGAGGGGTTTCACTCTGTTTTTTCAGCTACGGCGGTGGAGAGATTATTAGCCGAAGGCGCTATTATTATTGGCCGCTTAAACTGCGATGAGTTTGCCATGGGTTCTACCAATGAAAACTCGGCTTACGGCAAGGTGCTCAATGCTGCCGATGAAACCAGGATTTCCGGTGGTTCCTCAGGAGGCTCTGCTGTGGCCGTGCAGGCAGGTCTCTGTATGGTGTCCCTGGGTAGCGATACGGGTGGATCGGTAAGGCAGCCTGCGGATTTCTGTGGAATTGTGGGCTTAAAACCTACTTACGGACGTATTTCCCGCTATGGATTGATCGCCTATGCTTCTTCCTTTGACCAGATCGGTATTTTTGCCAATAATATTCCCGATGCGGCCCTTTTGCTGGAAGTAATGGCCGGCGCCGATGATTACGACAGTACGGTATCCCATAAACCTGTTGAGCCCTATTCCACGGCACTCGAAACAGGAAAAAAATATAAAATAGCTTATTTCCCCGAAGCGCTATCCCATCCGGGTTTAGACCCTCAGATTGCATCGGCCATCCGCACCCGGCTCAACGAATGGAAGGCAGAAGGGCATACAGTGGAGGAAGTAAGCTTCGATTTGCTGGACTATATTGTTCCGGCCTATTATGTGCTTACTACCGCCGAAGCCACTTCCAACCTGTCGCGGTACGATGGTGTAAAATATGGATATCGATCCAAAGAGCCTGCCGCAGAACTCGATGTTTTTTATAAACAAAACCGGTCCGAAGGCTTTGGCTGGGAAGTCAAACGCCGCATTATGCTGGGGAATTTTGTGCTCAGCTCGGGTTATTACGATGCTTATTTTACCCAGGCCCAGAAAGTAAGACGAATTTTAACAAATAAATTGTCATTGATTTTCAAGGAGTTCGATTTTCTCTGTTTGCCCACGGCGCCGTCGGTGGCTTTTAAAATAGGAGAAAAAATGGACGATCCGCTGGCAATGTATATTGCTGATATTTACACGGTTATAGCCAACCTGACGGGTATCCCCGGCATTTCTCTGCCCCTTTTTACCCATCCTTCCTCACAAATGCCCTTTGGGCTTCAACTCATGACTTCTCATTTTAATGAGTTATCTTTGCTTTCTTTTTCTAACAATATTTTGATAAAATAGGCGTTTATAGAATTTTTATACACTACTATCGAACCAGGTCCAACTCTTAATTGACTTTTTTTAAAAACATTTTATACAGAATGGCTAATAAAAAACAGGCGATGAAGCTTCACGGAATGGTTGTTCTTTTTACTTCCCTTTCAACTTTTTCTTTTGCCCAGATCAATCCTTTGGTGGTTTCGCCGGCAGCAGTTAATTCGGAAACACTAAAAAAAGGAGCAAGCCCTAAAGAAGAATTTAAAACCTTATATGAAGCAACAGCCTCGGCTGCCGAAGCAAAAGTTGCGGGACTAAAAGGCATGAATATAAAACACCTGAATCCTCAGGCCATGGCTTTTGTTCAGGATTATATAAAAAGGCATTCGGCCGATTTGAAGGAGCTCCAAACCTGGGGCAAACCTTATTTCGATATGATGGATGATGTGTTAACTCAAAATGATATTCCTACCCAATTAAAATACCTGGCGGTGATAGAGTCCAATCTGCGCTCTTCCGCAGTATCCTGGGCCGGCGCGGTGGGACCCTGGCAGTTTATGCCCGCAACCGCCCGAACAATGGGGCTGCGGGTAGGTCGTGGTGTGGACGAGAGAAGAGATTACCTGAAAAGTACAAAAGCCGCCAGTAAATACCTCAATTATCTGTACGATATTTACGAAGACTGGTTATTGGTAATTGCGGCCTACAACTGCGGACCGGGTCGTGTTAACTCGGCTATTGCCAGAGCAGGTTCCAGCGATTTCTGGAAATTGCAAAATCACTTACCGGCAGAAAGTCGCAATCATGTTAAGAAATTCATTGCTACCCACTATATCATGGAAGGCGAAGGAGGGGTAACCACTGTTCCCAAAGAACAAGCCCTGGCCATGATGACCACGGTGAAAGATGAGGTTTCTCATAAAGACCTGAAGGTTCAAACCATTAGCGGCCGCTATAATTCCAGGGCGGTGAGCAAATACCTCGAGATGAGCCACGAGGAGTTTAACCAGCTCAATCCCAATCTCGACAATGTGCTGGCAACCAACGCTACCTACCAGTTAAAGCTCCCGGTAGAAAAAATGGATATTTTTCTCTCTAAGAAAAATGAAATGTTGAACGAGTCTATCCAGATGCTGATCAACCCCGAATACCGGAATTAAGAGTAAGCTTGTGATGGCTTGTATTCGGTAATTTCTACTATATTAGAACAGAAACGATATTCGTCTTTGTCGTTGCTGCTTACAATCACCATCCGTTTAGCGCAATATTTTCCGATTAATTGTTGGTAAAGATCTATACCCGGCGCATCCAGATTAGTGCAGGGTTCGTCTAATAATACCAGGGCTGTGTCAGAGAAAATACATTGGGCAAGCTTGGCGCGCTGCTTCATTCCGCTGCTGTATTCATTTATCTTTTTATGCCGGGCGCCCTCCAGTTGCACCTCGCGGGCTATGAAGTCGGTATCAAAACCGTTGATAAAGGGTTTGAAGGATCCGTGAAATTCAAGAAACTCAGTTAGTGTAAACTCCTCTACTAATTCGAGATAGGGAGCGCAGATGGAAGTATGGCTGAATACCTTATCGGGCGAAACAGGTTTTTGCTGAAAATGATGATGGCAGCTACCTTCGTTAACGGTGATCGCGCCGGCCAATACCTGGAGTAAAGTACTTTTACCGCTCCCGTTTGGACCTGTAATCGCATATTTTTCGCCCGGTTCGAACTCATAATTCAGGTTGCGAAAGATCCAGTCGCGGTTATATCGCTTACCGGCTTTATGCAATTGAATCCTCATCACCGTTGCCTTTGCTGTAACGTTTTATAATGCCGCGGGTGCTTTCGTGTATAAAAGTGAGAATTTCATCTCTTTCTTCTGTTACCGGAAACTCTTCCTCTATGATCTGCACAGCCTGGGTTACATTCAGCCCCTTGTTGTAAAGGGTTCGATATATATCCAGTACATAATTGATCTGCTCAATACTAAATCCGCGCCTTTTCAGGCCAACAGAATTAACTCCTGCATAGCTCAATGGCTGACGAGCCGCTTTAATAAAGGGGGGCACATCCTTACTTACCAAAGAGCCCCCGCTGATAAATGCGTGAGCGCCGATTTTTACAAACTGATGAACCGCAACCACCCCGCCAAAACCCACATAATCGCCTAAAATTACATGCCCGGCCACCTGGGTGCTATTACTCAGGGTGCAGTAGTTACCAATGATGCAATCGTGGCCGATATGGCTGTAAGCCAGTATCCAGCAACCTTTGCCCACCACCGTCTTCCAGCGGTCGCTGGTACCCCTGTGAATGGTTACAAATTCCCTGATCACACAATCATCGCCTATTTCTACATGCGTGGTTTCACCGGCATATTTCTTATCCTGTGGCTCCGAACCAATCACTGCTCCCGGAAATATTTTACAGTTTTTACCAATTTTGGTTCCCTCCTGAATGGTGACATTAGAACCGATCCAGGTGCCTTCGCCGATTTCTACATTCGGATGAATGACGGTAAAGGGGTCAATTTTTACATTGGTGGCCACTTTGGCATCCGGATGTATATATGCGTTAAAATGTATCATTAAGGGTAATAATTTCTAAAAAACCGACCATTATTTCTTTTAATAGCGGTGCACCTTAAAAAGTGTGCAAATTTAAACATTTGGTAATATCGTGCCTTAAATTGTTTTGATATAGCCTCCAAATTTAATGACTAATACCCGTTAGTTTGCCTAATTTAACAAACAATATTACTTTTGTTCATATTTTGATATGGAGAAACCCGATGAATTAAG
>JBEBUZ010000090.1:0-13941 GCA_040393015.1 Paraniabella yanshanensis | reverse complement strand
CGCATAATATTGCTCCGGTACTGTTCTACCGTTCGTTCGGAAAGATTTAAAGCATAACCTATTTCCCGGGTATTCATTTGTTTGCAAAGCAACCGGATAAGCTCCACTTCTTTACCCGACAGCTTCGTATTACCGATAACGTGTTTTAAGGCAAAATCATCGGTAGAGGTAGCAAAACGGTTTACAATATGAATCCGTGCTTCCCTGCAGAAATAGTCGCGGCCCTGCATTAACAGCCTGATAGCTCTGATGAACTCCTCATCATCCTCCCTTTTAATAATATAACCATCAATACCAGCCTTCAGCATTTTAATAATGGTATCGGGCATAAAGGAAAACGAATAAGCCAGTATCCTCGCCGAGGGAAGCTTTTCTTTCAATTGCCGCACCAGCGAATCACCTGGCAAGTCCGGTAAATAAAAATCAACAATGATCAGCTCCGGAAAATAGCGGAGTGCCTGGCTCATACCGGAAGCACCATCGTGTGCCATGTAAAAATTTTCGAATAATTTTCCGGCAATCAATTTAATACCGTTGGCTACCATTTTATGGTCGTCTATTACCAGTACAGATTTATAAGGAGGAGGCCTGTCGTTCATTAAATGCAGCTAAAGAGTTTTAAAAATAAAATCTGAGATACCTTTTAAAAATGGTTTATCTTAATAATACTGATACCGTTATCGAATAGCCCTCAGGATACTGGTTCACAATAGTACACTCTCCGTTAAGCGCACCCGCTCTCTCCCTGATGTTTTGCAGCCCCATACCCAACTCCTCGTCCTCCGCACTCCAACCCTCGCCATCGTCCCTATAAACAATAATGAGCCGGTTCTGCTGCTGTTTGAAATCCACTTCCACCTTACTGAACCGGGCATGTTTAATAGTATTGGTAATACATTCGTTTAAAATTGCTTTGAGCTCCGAATACTGGTAGTGGCTGATAAAGCGCTTCCCATCAGCCGGCCTGTAAATTCGGATTTGGAAGCTGTTATCGGCATTTAGTTTGCTCAGTAGCTGTTCTACACTTTCGATGAGGCTGGAAACGGTGTATTGCTGGTTCGACCTAAGATCATGCGATAAACTACGAATAAGCGCCATGGTATGTTCGATATGCTTTTCGAGCTCTGTCTTTTCCACCGACCCACTTTGAGAACGGGCGAGCGCCCTGGCATACAAAAGGGCAGGATTGGCTTCATCATGAATATTTCTCGCCAGATTAAGCTTGAAATTCAGGAACCGCTCCTGTTGCCGGTGCCGGATAAACCTGATAACAAAAATGCCCCCCAGCAATAATACACCGAGTGCAACGGCAGCCAGGAGGAGTATGCGCTCCGTTTTGCGCTGCTTTATCCCGGCTTCCTCTAATAACAATTGCTTTTCCTCGGCCTCGGCCTGCGCGTATAAGATATCGTCTACGTCCTTTATCGCAATAGATCGAGAGGAATCGAGGACGGCCAGCGACTCCATCAAAGCATCTGCACTCTCCTTCATACGCCCCTCGTTGTATAAATTTTTTGCACGGCTTTTATGAAAGAGGTGGAGATTGTAGGGCTGTCCCTCTTCTTCAATATAACCCTTGTACAACTTCAAATAATAAGAGGCGCTGTCCTGGTTGTTAACCGACAGGAAAAAATCGATTTTGCGGTCAATAATATCCCGGTGAATATAGTATTTGAGGTATCCGGGCGTCTCGTTACTGTTTAGCAATGACTCCAGTTGCTGAAAAACTTGCCGCTGCGCAGGGATATCCTTTCTCGTTGACGCGCCGGCATAAGAAGTCATATACTGCAGGTATGCCACATTGCTCATAACATTGTTGTCCGTCCCGTATTTCTTTCGGGTTACGGAGGCTATTTCCTGCATTAGTGCTTCCGCAGCCTGCCCGCCAGCAATTTTTCCCAGCTCGTAATACGCATTGGCAACCTTTTCTAAAACTATAACAGACTGAACGAGATCATTTTCATTCAGCGAGTCCTTTTCGGCCAGTAGCGGAACCCTCACAAAATAATCTTTCACATTTTCGTAAATGGCCAACACTTTTCCGGGAGCCCGGTGCACTTCATAGTAACCGCCAATAATAGATAAGGCCGTAAGCGACGGTCGGTTATATGCCGACTGCTCAAGTTTTTCTATCTTTTCGGCATAATAAAGCGTTTCACCCATTCGACCCGACATCTGCGACTGGTTGGCCAAAATGCCGTAATATTTTCGCTTATGCTCATATCCCTTCTCTTCCTCCCAAATGGTTTTGCGATAAAGGCCCAGCAATGCAATACACTCCCTATTGGTAAAAAAAATATTGGCGGAGAGAAAAGACCGCATGGTGGTGTACACAGAATCAAGATATCTTTTACGCGTCAGTTGGCCCTCTTTATATCCCTGGTCGATACGGGAAATTACTTGTTGAGCAGAATCTTTGAGAGGGTTCCCTAAAGCCGTTGCTGGGAGAAAAAGTAAAAAACTGGCTATGGCAAGAAGAGGAAAAAATAAACGCATAATCAAAAAGCACGCACCAACGGCTAAAAGCAAATATATAAAACTTATTTAATGCCAGGAATTGAAACTGACGGAGTTAGTATTTTTTCAATTAATGTATTGATAAAATACTAATAACGGGTTTCCGCTACCTTTGTCGCTTTTCAAAAAAACAGAAGTATGCAATATTTCGAAGGAGCATCGGTAACTCATATCGCCGTACATAAAGTGGGCAACGAATCGGAAGGAGAATATCTTAACTTATCGGGGAAAGAACTGGTACTTACCCCTGATGTCAGGGATTTGCTGGTGAAATACTTTTTAGCACCTTTCAAATCCGAGGAATACTTTCAATTCTTCAGCGAAGGAAACCTGGCTAATAACGCGGTATGGAAATCGGCGGGCTCCATCTTCGACAATCCCACCCAAACGCTCCTGCAATCGAAACAACTGGCACAGCATTTATACAACCTGGGTAATCACCCCAACGTAAAAGGCGGCGAATTATTCGTGGTTTATTTTAAAGAGGGGCTGCTGAACGGTGAAACCATAGACGCAATCGGACTTTTTAAATCGGAAAGCAAGGAACCTTTTCTCAAAATACTTCCAACCGAAGAAAATTTCGATGTGGAGTGGGAAGAAGGCATCAATATCCATAAGCTCGACAAGGGCTGTATGATTTATAATATTGACCGGGAAAACGGATTTATTGTTTCGGTAGTAGACGGCAAACAAAAATCGGCAGAAGGCCGTTACTGGACAGATGGATTTTTGCGGATACAGCAACGGCAGGACCAATACTTCCATACCGAAAGTGCGATGACCCTGTACAAAACCTATGTGGTCGACCATTTACCGGAATTATACAATGTAACCCGTGCCGACCAGGCCGATATGCTTAATCGCAGTCTTGCCTTTTTTAAAGAAAAACAACATTTCGACCAGGAAACCTTTAACAGTGAAGTATTGCACCATGAAGATTTTATAGAAAGCTTCGACAAGTATAAACAGCACTATGCGGCCGAAAAAGACATTGCCATTGCCGACAATTTCTCCATTTCACCCGCAGCGGTTAAGAAGCAGAACAGAGCTTATAAAAGCGTTATTAAACTGGATAAAAATTTTCATATTTACATCCACGGCGACCGTAGTATGATTGAACATGGTGAAGATGATAAAGGAAGATTTTACAAGCTATACTTTAATAACGAAGAATAGGCTGCCTGCATTTCGGGCAGAAGGATCAGGGCAATTTACCCAGCTCAATCTCCGGCTTTTGATTACCAGCCGCACGCTCTACTATCCTGTCATAAGGCGTATAGTTGTTAAAAAAGCCACAGTTTCGTAAAAAGAACTGCTGCCCCTTCACTCCGCCGTCATAGTCTTTCCGGTATCCCACGCGGGCCGTATTGTCGGCGGTAAACCTGGCTTTGGTTAGCTCATGCCAGTTGCCCGCGGTATCGCACACCCATTGGTTGCCGAAAAACACTTTTCTTTCTACATTGCCCATATCCGGACTAAAGTTCTCGAGGAAAGAATGGGGCCTGCGCAAATAAGTGGAAATTTTGGGTCTTCTGAAGCTGGCAATCAACTTCCAGTTATTTTTTGTATGATCAAAAAAATAAGCCGTATAAATAGTATGGCTATCACCATCGGGCACTACACGAAGCAGGAACTTCTGAACCATATCGGCCTTCCAATCGTATCTCAATATGCTTTGCCCGCCCGACCCTTCGTTCCCGAATTCACCGGTATAAACATCTTCGCCCTTCTTCAGCAATTTTATTTTCTGATCTTCCGGAATCGATTTGGGATCGTCGGTCTGGAACGGGCTCCATACCGAAAACAGCACCCTCCGTTCTGAAGGGCTGTTCACCTGTATGCCAAAATAACCTTCGCCAAAGCCGTTGGCCATAAAGTACGACCCTGTTACATCATCCCCTTTGGGCACGGTTACTTCGTTATAAAACCATTCTGCGTTTATATCTTTAGGCAGCTGGTAACCCATGTGTACCGAAGGACCCCTTCTGCCCCAGTGAAAAAAATTGCCCTCATTATTTTTCGTATAGCTTGCTTTATCTGTAATGGCAGTCCCTTCCAGGCGCAGCGCTTTTACATTGGGGTAGGCCGGGCCATCTTTTTTTATTCCTTTAAAAACAATAGGCACATAGCCCGTGTCTTTCAGTTGCCATTCGCCGATATATGTGGGATTTTCAGCGGAAGCAACGATCAGTTTTTTACTATTGCCAAAAACAGAGATCAATATCTCTGGCTTCCCTTCCACCCCGTCCGCTTCCATCCAAACCCTTATCGTCCCGGGTTGTGCCACGCGCACATAAGCCGTAAACCCACTGTTATCTTCTGTCCATCGGGTCACGCCCTCATTTCTCACACGTAACCCTTTCGAGCCTTCGAGCGCCCAGGCATTACCGCCCAGCGGAACAACTATTGGCTGCGCATTCGTTATTAGCGCCGAAAAAAAAGTTAACGCAACTATAAATAAATTTTTGTATAAGTTCATGAGCCTGCTTTATATTCTTACGAATATAAGAACGACTTTCGGCAAAAAGTTGCTCAACCGATTGCATGATATAAATAAGTACACCTTTGACTGCCGCATCCGGTGAAACTTGGTCATCTAATACGGCATTTTTCAAACCGATGCCCTACCCCACCAACTCCTCGTGCTTACTATAAGCCTCCATCAGCTTTCGCTGCGTTTCGTGGGCTACCGGCAGGTAAGAATCGAATTTCATCGAAAACCGTGCGCGACCCTGGGTAATACTGCGAAGCGCACTGCTGTAATCGTGCATTTGCGAAAGAGGAACTTTTGCCGCTACCTTTTGAAAATGGCCTTCGGAGTCAATCCCTTCCACTACGCCCATCCGGGTTTGCAGATCCCCCATTACCGCACCTACTGCATCATCCGAACAAATGACTTCTACCTTGTAAACAGGCTCCAGCAACTGGGGAGCCGCTTCCAAAAAAGCCTGGCGAAAAGCATGCAGCCCGGCTATTTTAAAAGAAATATCGTTACTGTCCACATCGTGCATTTTACCATCGTACACACTTACCCTTATATCCCGGGCCCGGCAGCCTGTAAGCGGTCCGCTCTGCATTTTCTCCATCACCCCTTTTAAAATAGAGGGAAGAAAACGGGCATCTATTACGCCTCCTACTATACAATTACAAAATACCAGTTTGCCGCCCCATTCCAGGTCATACACATCTTTAGCACGCAGGTTCAATCCTTCCGGGTCGGGCATACCCTCGTACCAGGGCTCAATGCGCAAATACACTTCGGCAAATTGCCCGGCTCCCCCGCTTTGCTTTTTATGCCGGTAACTGCCTTCTGCTCTCCGCCCAATAGTTTCGCGGTAAGGAATCCTGGGCTTCTCGTATTTCACGTCCAGTTTATGTACATTCTCTATTTTCCATTGCAGCACTTTCAAATGCAATTCGCCCTGGCAATAAATAAGTGTTTGCTTCAGCTCTGGTGAAACCTCTATTTTTACGGAAGCATCTTCTTCCTGGAGGGTATGCAATACCTGCGATAATTTTTCTTCATCGCCCTTATTCGCAGTGCGGATGGCTACAATAAAATTGGGAGAAGGAAAAGCTATCGGCTGCAGCTCTATACTGGCCGATTTCTCGTGCAAGGTATTATTTACATGCGTACTGCGCAATTTAATGGTTGCTCCTATATCGCCCGCAATCAACTCCTGCACCGGCACCCGGTTTCGTCCTTCCATCAAAAATAGCTGGTTGATTTTTTCGGTAACTCCGGTGCTTTCATTTACGAGTTCGGCTCCCGTCTTTACGGAACCGCTGTATACTTTAAACAGGCTCAACTCGCCGATATGAGGCTCAATGATGGTTTTAAAAACGAAAATACAGGCAGGTCCGCCTGCATCACAAGACAGGTCCTTCCCGGATAGGGTCTTCTGAGGAGGCATTTCGTGAGGCGCCGGACACACATAGTCGATAAAACTCATAATACGCCCTGAACCCATGTTCTTTTCGGCCGAGGCACAGAAAAGGGGAAATATTTCGTGCTTGATCATGGAAGCGTGCAACCCATCCTTCATTTCCTCCTCTGTAAGCTCTCCCTGGTCAAAATATTTCTCCATCAGCCCCTCATCGTTGGAGGCAATGGTTTCAATCAGTTCCCGGTGCAGCAAATCAGCCCTTTCCTTTTCCGATTCGGGGATGGGAAGTTTTTCAGGCTTACCCCCTTCGGCACCAAACCGGTACATTACCATATTCAATACATCTACGATAGCGTTAAAATCGGCACCTGTTTGAACGGGGTACTGTACAGCTACAACCCCACTGCCGAAATGGGCTTTGGCTTCCTGTAAGGTCCGCTCAAAATCTGCATCCGCTGTGTCCAGTTGGTTAACTACAAAAAGCGTAGGAGTTTTAAAGGAGTGGGTATATTGCCAGATGATATCGGTACCTACTTCTACACCTGCGGCAGCGTTCAGCACGATAACCCCGGTATCCGCCACCCGCAAAGCACTGATCACTTCTCCTATAAAATCATCATACCCCGGTGTATCAATGATGTTGATCTTATAATCTTTCCAGGAAGTATGCATGAGTGAAGCGAAAACACTGCTCTGACGATCCGTTTCCAGTTCATGGTAATCGCTGACGGTGTTCCTGGCCGCAATGCTTCCACGGCGCTTGGTAATGCCTGCTTCGTAAAGCATACATTCGGCCAGCGTGGTTTTACCGCTGCCCGCATGCCCCAGCAAGGCTATATTTTTAACGTGATTAGAATCGTATGTTGGCATAGCAATACGTTTTTTGAATGAAGATTATTTTCTTACCATTGCCCTAAAACTTAACAGCCAGCCCCGGTTACAGGCTGGCTGAAAAAATGGTTAACTATTTACAAGCAGTTGAAAGTTCTCCTGCAGTTGATCGATATCGGACAAAAGACTATCTAACTTTTCCTTTATATGTCTGTGTGGTATACGATGCCCGAAATCGGGATGGCGCCCTGCTTCGTTCACATGGTGCTTGATTTCATGTTTGAGGTCATGAACATTAATGAGCTGAATGTGAAATTGGTTATGGAAATGCTCGATTCTCTCTAAAACCTGTCTGTCCGTTTTTCCGGGAGCAAAAAAATACAATTCATTTTTGAGATCGTTGATTTTTTTGCGATAAGACGCCAGTTCATCGTACCAGTTTTTGCACTCATCGATAAGTGCATTGTGTTGTGCTTCGGTAACCATGGGATGTGTTTTTTAGCTTGAGAAAATAACAGCATGACAACTGCTTTTGTCTGTACTAAAGATACGCAGGTTTATTGATGAAACACTGACTCTTGTCATGTTTTACCTTAATAATCATCATCCCCCTGTTTCTCCGGCCAAGGCACCCCGAAAAAGTGGGAAAAGCTGCGATCGGCTACTACTCCATGGTTCCTTCAAAATGCGCGAGTTTGCCTTCTGCTGTCATTCCTTCTATTACCACCCGGAACGCATCGGTTACATCGTTATTGTAGAATGATATCACCGCCTGCTTTGTCCGCGGATCAATGATCAGATCGGGTTTCCAGAACAGGGTGGTTCTCACGTCCCTGTCGGCATCGGGCGGAGGGGTAGTGCTTAGGTACCTGGGCGAATAAAATTCGCGGATCGTGGTATATCCTTCCACTTTTCCACTGGGAATACCGCCGCCCTGATCGCGCTTTGCATCGTCGCCCCGGCGCGTATAAATAGCAATAGCGCCATTTCCGCCGTTAAAGCCCCCCATAAAAGGTGGCGTAAATGTTTTGATATACGCCACATCGTTCAAATTGATACCGGACACCATGCTCACATCGGAGGGCATTTCATCTACATATATCTGGGGTGCTCCTCCCCGCCAGCTCAGGGTGGCGCCGGCTCCCTGGCCGCTTATTTGCAAACCAGCCACCCTTCCCTGTAAATAGGTAAAAATATCGCCGGATTTACCAAAAGGATCGTTCAACACGTCAAACCGGGTAGCATTTCCGCCACTAAACAAACCAGAAGTATACTTCTCATCCATCAGCTCAACCGCCGATTTTGTCTTTGCTTTTACCGTTACCGCTTCTAACTCTTTGAACTTTGTCTTCTGCACATTATTTCTATGCTCTGCCGCTAACTGCAGATGCCGCCAGTAGCCCGTTGTATCGGGCCATAACAAATCGCTATAATTTTTCCCTACCGGGGGCGTTCTCAGCTTATTGGGCATAAATTGTATGCTGGCACCCTTTAAACTGTTGTCCTGGAACTGATAATAGATCTGGGCCGTATCGAACAGGACAACCGAAGGATCGGCAAATGTTCCGTTTCGCTGAACCGGCACCAGCAGCATTTTATTTTCCACGTCCTTTTGAGTCAAAATCATCATGGCCGTCGCTCCATCGCCAATGGAACCCGGGATAATTCCTTGAACAGTGCCCGAAAGAGTCATATAAGAGGTATCGCGGGGATAGTTGATTTTGGGAAACTCACCGGATACTACCTGCTGCCAGTTAATCCTTCGCCATCCATTGGTAAGCATTACCAGATCGAGATGCTGCTGTTTCTGTTCGGTGGGATTATTGAAATAATAAACCGGGTTATGCACTTTTCCTTTCAACTCGCTGGTAAGCATCAAAGTTGTCAGAATATTCTCCGTTGTATCCGCATCTATGCTCAGGTCGGTCACAGAAACGGACAGCGAAGAAGCCATGTTTTCGGGAACAGTTATCTTGATTTCATCCCGTGCCCGATAGCTCAACCCCCACCGCACTACTTCCATTTCCGGCTTAAAAATATAGGGTGCATTATTATCGATATAAGTAATGCGTTCTGCCAGTGGTTTTCGGTTTTTGTCGAGTACAGTAATCGTTAACAGGCCATAAGGTAGGTTGGCAATAGGAACGATTCCAACGATTTCCGCCCGGGTGGATTTGGCAATGGTAAATACGGGGTGTTGAAACATAGATCCCATTATATATACACTGTCGTTGGCAGCAGCAAGATCAGGACTCAGATGAACGCGAAAATCCCTTCTGCCAGCCGCCACTGTTACCAGCATATTAGCCCCCGTAGCTTTTACCGGGGGCAGAGCGGTTGTATATTCCTTATTCTGTTCGTCCTTCCATTTTACGGTATAACCCGTAGTGGCCGCCGGATCCAGCATTACAAAGCCCATTCCATCGTGCTGCACTTTGAGACTATCCATCAGTTTTGTTCCGTTCATCAATATTCCCCGGATCTTCACGGGTCTGCCCCATTGATCCCGGGCCTTGAATGCAACTTTATTGGGAACACCCGCTACTATATCTCCCCCTTCCGGGAAAAATTCCAATACGGGCTTGATAACGATTTTTTGAGGAACTTTCAAGGAGTCGGGATTAAGTATTGGGATGGTTTTCTTATATAGAAAGGAAGAATCAAAATTGAGCATCCACCGGGTATAAGCCCTCACCGCAATATACCGTCCTTTATATTCGGATGGAATATCAAACTGTCCGTGGGAAAGACCATCCACCAGGGGCGCGGTAATATGTTTAAGAACAACCCCCTTATCATCAATCCAGTCTACATAAAAATTCTTACTTTCTGTAGCAGCCGCAATTTCATTCAGCACATAGGCTTTGAACCAGACGGTTTCACCCGCCGAATAAGAAGCTTTATCGTAGTGAAGATAGGCTCGCTCCGGACTGGTAGCCACCGCATAGTTTTCCAGTTTTGTTATTAAATCCTGCGCATTTATTATTGCAGGCATACAAATCAACATTACTGTAATCGAAAATAACCTGCTCAGGCAGGAATACGCTTTATCTTTTAATACATTATACCTCATTTCAAAAAAATTTCGCAGGAAAGCGAAAATTACTTCCCGCACAGCTTTCAACAAAACGTTTACAAATATTTAGGGCAATTTTATGATTAATTTTTAAGGCCTCCAATTCGTTTTTTAACAAAAGGCTCCGGCTTTTGTTATACTCCATTATGGCATTACCTCTTTCTGCACTCGATTTGGCTCTGGTACCCAGTGGCGGCAATTATAAAACGGCTATTGACCGAACCGTGGAAATAGCGCAGTATCTGGAGCAAACCGGCTACAAACGTATATGGGTGGCCGAACATCATAATATGCCATTTGTAGCCAGCTCTTCCACCGCTATTTTAATAGCACATATCGCCAATCACACCCAATCTATACGGGTAGGATCGGGCGGCATTATGCTTCCGAATCATTCCACTTTATCGGTGGCCGAAGCTTTCGGCACATTGGAAGCCCTGTTTCCCAACAGGATCGACCTGGGCTTGGGTCGCGCTCCCGGAACCGACACCCGTACCGCAATGGCTCTCCGGGGAGAAAACTACCGACAATTCTACGATTTTGAAGCACATATACTGGATCTTGACTCCTATTTTAAAAACGATTCCGCTATAACACCGGTCAGGGCCTTCCCCGGTGAAGGCGCAAATATGCCCCTTTATATCCTCGGTTCGAGTACCGATAGTGCGCATCTTGCAGCAAAACTTGGGCTCCCCTACGCTTTTGCTGCCCATTTTGCTCCCCGGATGCTGCCCGAGGCTGCAGAAATCTATCGTCGCGAATTTCAACCCTCCGATGTATTGACCGAACCCTATTTTATGGTTTGCGTAAACGCTATTATTGCCGACAGTGAAGAAGAAGCAGCCTATCTTTCCACGACCCTGTTTCAAACCTTCATAGGTGTCGTTACCAATACCCGCAAACCATTGCAGCCGCCGGTAAAAAGTATGGACGGATTATGGAACGAGGAAATAAAACAGGTACTGCAAAATATGTTAGGCGCGTCCTTCATTGGTTCGAAAGAGTCGGTGACCCCATCACTAAAGGGTTTCGTGGAAAACCTGCAAATTGATGAACTGATCGTGAGCGCCGCCTTGTACGATATGGAGGATCGAAGAAAATCTTACCGTCTGATGAAAGAAATTGGAGACTCCCTGTAGAAACGGCCCAATTGATTGCGGCACTATTTTTTTTCTTTTATCTCGCGGATGCGTTTTTTTATTTCTGCCAATAATAACCCGTAGCCGCCCTCGGGCATCGAACCGTGATCATATCCCTGCAGTTCGAACAAGGAAACCTGTCTGGCTCCTGCCAATTGCATCATACGCCATAAATAGGCGTTCTCCTCGTAGCGTCCCAGCATTTCCAGGTTCCTATCCCCTGTCAACAACAGGGTGGGTGGCACATCTTTTCGCACAAAGTACAAAGGGGCAAGTGAATCAATGGCGGGTCGCATCGCATCCACGCCTCTTTCTTTTCGAACGGTAAAATGGGTGATAACCTGCGCACTGAAGGGCACCAGCGCTGCTACACTATTGGCGTCAATATCATATTTTGCCAGGTATTTTTTGTCGAATGTGGCCATCGTAGCCAAGTAGCCGCCCGCCGAGTGCCCCGATAAAAAAATGAGCCGGCTGTTGCCACCATATCGCTCTATATGTTTAAACACCCAGGCAATAGCCGCAGCCGCATCTTCGATATACGCAGGTGCTTTCACTTTTGGCGATAAGCGATACTCAACAGTAGCAATAGCGTACCCTTTTCCCAGTAACAGCTGTGGCAAATCCCTTCTTCCGCCGGTTATCCCACCTCCATGCAGCCAAACAATAGTGGCAAAATCCTTTGCACCGGCCGGATAGTACAAATCCAGTACACACATGGAATCCTTATACCGGTCGTTCTGGTAAAAGGTTTCCGGGTAGTAACGAATCGCCTTTTCGGTTTTATATAACTGCTGTGCCGTAGCACACAAGCCAGAGACCAAAGTCATTAAGGCAATGAATATCTTCCTCATCATGCGTTAAAAGTAAAAAAATGATTTTAAAATCCCTTTTCATTGAGGCTTAAAAAAATATTCGTCGGGTGGGTTACCATTTCTTATTTCCGGCATTAAGAAAAAACCTTCAAAAAAATTATATAAAAATTTGCTGAAGTCAGAAAAATTATTTCACCTTTGCAACGCAAATAAAATTAAAACAATGCTACGCATATTAAAACATATCAATCCGACAGAACGCTTTAGCCCTTTGGGTTATAGCCGGATCGGGGCAAGTATGTGGCATGCGTTTAGTTAAACAGAAGCATTGGCAACATATACGCCCCGCTCCAAAAAGCGGGGCTTTTTTATGCCTTTGCAGAGAAAAAACATGCCGCAAGGCAAACCAACAAACGAGAAGCCGGTAACCATCCGGCCGGAATACAGAGCCGTTGATAACTATAGGAAAAATAGCAGGGAACAGATAATATGAGCCGCGGATGCAGCGGTGTTGTTGTCTATAAAAAAACAACAATATGCTTACAGACAAAAAACTAAATACGGGCGTTATATTCGACTCCTACTTTATTGAGGTAATTGCATTATATACCCAGCTATATGATATCATTCCCAATAGATATGATTTTGAAAATGTGAACGGCAGCAAATTATTTGAATCGGTTCATAAAGAAATGAGAGAGCAAATAGAGCAGGTTTTTGAGAAAAGCTCGTTTAACAGAAGCCGGAAAAAATTTATGCACGACCGAAAAGTGATCGTATGCAAAAACAGGACTATCATAGAAATTGATGAGGATTACGGTTGTATTTATCATGATGGAACACAGCCCGAAATGATCAACAGCATTTCAAAGCTTATTTTAACACATAAAGAAAAGCAAAGGCAAAAACCGTTCGAGATCAACCTTGTAGCCTCTACAAAAGAAGGACTCGAATTAAAGGGAGTGGAAATAAAACGGACGAAGCTGAACCTCAACCTTTTTTATGAAGACGATTTTAGAGAAACGGATGCCATTATCCAAAAACGCCTGCGTAATAAAAATGACAAAGGCATTGTTTTGCTGCACGGCATGCCTGGTACGGGAAAGACAACCTACCTGCGATACCTGATTGGCAAGCTCAAAAAGCGGGTGCTGTTTCTGTCACCTGGTGTAGCCGGGAACCTAATGAACCCCGACTTCATAGAATTGCTGATTGACAACCCAAACTCGATTTTAGTAATTGAAGATGCAGAGAATATAATTATGGACAGGAAATTCAGCAGCAGCTCATCAGTATCCAACCTGCTGAATATTTCGGACGGTCTGGTAGCCGACTTTTTAAATGTGCAGATCATTTGCACATTTAACAGCTCACTGTCGATGATAGATACTGCGCTGCTGCGGAAAGGCCGCCTGATAGCAAAGTATGAATTTGGAAAACTGGGCATCAATAAGGCACAGGCACTAAGCGATCATTTTGGTTTTAAAACACTCATAAACGAACCAATGACCATTGCAGAGATAGCCGGCCAGCACGAGAGAAAAGAACCGGTAAAAGAACATACAAAAGTTATAGGATTTAGGATGAATGGTGTGAATGCACAGTAAAAATGAATTACAAGACATCCCTAAAATAATTCTCATACAGCAGGCGCACTTTTCGCTTTATGCGGCGCA
>JBEBUZ010000089.1:0-13961 GCA_040393015.1 Paraniabella yanshanensis | reverse complement strand
GCATCCAGTATCCAGTATCCCGCATCCAGTATCCCGCACTATAATCCATACTCCATCGGCCCGCTACCCTAAATTTTACTGTTGGCGCCGACGGGTATTGATTTCTGACCATTTATAAGTAGGTTTGCTGCAAAATGAACCTATCCTTATATGAATGCCTATTTCAAAGATAAAGTGGCCGTTGTAACCGGTGGTACCGATGGGATCGGAAGAGCCCTTGTTACGGCGCTTTTACATTATGGTGCTAAAGTGGCTACCTGCGGACGCAACCACGATAAGCTCTATGAGTTACAGGCGCAACACCCTTCCTGCCCTTTACACACATTGGTAGCCGATGTGAGTGATGAGGCCGATTGCCGGCGTTTTATCGACTCCACTATAAGTGTTTACGGACGGATAGACCTGCTCATTAACAATGCCGGCATTAGCATGCGCGGACTGTTTAAAGACCTGGAAATAGAAGTGATCAGGAAGGTAATGGATATCAACTTTATGGGATCGGTATACTGTACAAAGTTGGCTCTCCCTTCCCTTATTGAAAATAAAGGTACTATCGTGGGGATATCGTCTATAGCCGGATACCGGGGATTGCCCGGCCGCACGGGTTACTCGGCCAGTAAGTTTGCCTTACAGGGTTTTCTGGAATCGTTGAGAACGGAGCTTATAGACGATGGAGTGCATGTGATGTGGGTGAGTCCGGGCTTTACTTCTTCCCGGATAAGAGATCATGCCTTGAATGATAAGGGGGAACAACAAAAGGAAAATCCCATGGATGAAGGGAAAATGATGAGCGCCGAAGAGTGCGCCCAACACCTGTTAACCGCAATAGCTAAAAAGAAGCGGACATTGGTACTCACCCTTACCGGCAAAGAAACTGTTTTCCTGAATAAATTCTTACCGGGTCTGGCCGATAAATTGGTTCATAAGTTTTATTTTAAGGATGGGAAACTCACCCGGTAAATACAAAAGGGATCATATTGGTAAAAAAAGATAAATTGCAGCGAAAATAGCTGAATCAGATTGGCACTCACTCAGGAATGAACTTTGTAACGCTTACATCGGATATTGGGTATAACGACTACCTCATCGGGGCTATAAAAGCCCAGCTTTTACAAGCAGCTTCCGACCTTCAACTGATTGATATTTCGCATAATATTGTTCCGTTCAATTTTCCGCAGGCTTCCTATGTGTGCCGGGGCGCGTTTAAGAACTTCCCCGAGTTCACCTACCATATTATACTGGTTAACCTGTTCGATAAAAAACCGAAAAACCTGCTGCTGGCCTTTCACAAAAATCAGTATATATTTTGTGCCGACAATGGCTTGCTGAATATGATACTGGAAGAAAAGCCGGATATGGTATTAGGGCTGAAACTGGATAAATCGGCCAATAAAAATACCTTGTATTGTACAAAAGTAATTGCCGATACCATTGCCCGCCTGTTGAACGGAGAGCCTATCCAGAAAATAGGAACGCCCGATATCAGTTTCGTTGAAAAGAATCCTTTACTACCGCTGCGCAGCAGCAATTTTATCGAAGGGCAAATCATCTTCATCGATAATTTCGAAAACGTGGTAGTGAATATTACGAAAAACCAGTTCGAAGACGAGCGGCAGGGTCGTGGGTTTAAAATTGTTTTTCTCAGGGACGAGGTTATCAACAAAATCAGCGAATCTTATGCGGATGTACCGGAGGGTGAAAAACTGGCCTTATTCAACAGCGCCGATTACCTCGAAATTGCCATCAATAAAGGAAATGCCGCAGGCCTTTTCGGGTTGAAGGGTTATTCTGAAAAACTTAACCGCTCCTCTGCCATTATGCAGAACCAATTGCTTTACCAAACCGTGAAGGTTTATTTTGAATAAAGTTAAAGCGCACCGGTCTGTACCATTTCATGAAGTTTGTACACCGCAAACAGCACAAATAAAGCAATAGCAAGGGTAAATATGAGGAAAATAGGGGAAGCCCAGGCCCCCTGTAAAGTATTGCGTTTGGGGTTTTGAGGCAGGTAGTAAATTACTATGATATCGTTTACACGATACGCATCTCTTTTGCTATGAAGGCTGCCAAAATACTGCTGGCGCAGGTCGTTGTAAAAAGTATATAGTACCGTGTCACCAAATTTGGGAGAGGTATGAATTTTATAGATCCGGGCCTTTGCCATATTTCCGGTTTGCAGGATTTTTTTAACCCGGTTTCTCTTATATAAAACCACGAAAAAAGGTACGAATCCCAGCGGGATCATTAGTAATAATAGGATATAAATACCGCCCATGAACTCAAGATGAGACCGGGTGAAAAATTACCTTTCTCAAAACGCTGCGGGTTTTAGTCGCAGACCCACCGTTTCCTCCAACCCAAACATCAGATTCATATTATGTACTGCCTGGCCGCTGGCGCCTTTTAACAGATTGTCCAGGGCCGAATGCACCACCAGTTTATTACCTGCTTTTTCAAGATGAATGACTGCTTTGTTGGTATTAACCACCTGTTTTAAAAAAACTGGCTCGCGACTTACGTTGGTGAAGGGATGATCCGCATAAAATTCTTCAAACAACGGAAAGAGCTCTTCAAGGGAGAGATCCACCGTTACCGTTGAACTCACAAATATCCCACGCGTAAAATCGCCCCGCCAGGGGACAAAGCTCAGGTCCAGGTCGCTGTTGGGCTGTAACTGGTTAAGCGATTCGCCGATCTCGCCCAGGTGTTGGTGCGTTAAGGTTTTATAGGCCTGCACATTATTGGCACGCCAGCTAAAATGGGAGGTAGCGCTCAATGATTGCCCGGCTCCGGTACTGCCGGTAATACCCGTGGTGTAGATGTCTTTAAGTAGTCCGGCTTTAGCCAATGGCAACAGCCCCAACTGAATCGTAGTAGCGAAACAGCCCGGGTTAGCAATATCCTTAGCCAGCCGGATGGCGGCTTTGTTTATTTCGGGAAGACCGTAAACAAACTCCCGGTTAAGAGCCGTTTGCACCCGGTCTTTTTCTAAACGAAAATCATTGGCAAGGTCTATGATCCGGATGGAACCCGCAATGGTATGTTCCTGCAGAAACCGCGAAGACTCGCCATGTCCCAGGCATAAAAATAAACAGTCGATAGTGGAAGATCCGTCCTCTGCCAGCGCAAGAGAGTCGGTAAATCGTAATGTTGTATCGCCGATTAAATCTTTATGTACTTCGTAAACCAGTTTACCGGCATTGCTTCTGCTATGAATAAAACTGAGGTTTACCTCCGGATGATTGATCAAAAGTCTGATCAGCTCGCCTCCTGTATAACCTGCACCGCCTATAATTCCAACGTTAATCATTTCTTCCTATTTAGATGACAGCCAATAGTTGGCAAATGGTAGCATGTGCTGTTTGCTGTTACCTGAAATTGTCAACTTTTCGTGCTAAAACTCACTTGTTTTCTTCTGATTTGCATGTTCTTTTACCTGGTGGTAAATAGAAGCCTGGTTCCCAAAGATACGGGTAAAGCCTTTTACATCCTCGCCTGTATACCCTGCATTCATTTCTCCATAGCTTCCAAAAGCGCTGTTCATCAGGTCAAAATCGCTTTCAATCCCAATTACCTGGTAGCGGTAAGGATATAATTGTACAAACACTTTTCCGGTTACGTTACGCTGGCTGCTTTCGAGATAGGCTTCCATATCGCGCATGACGGGATCGAGCATCTGCCCTTCGTGCATCCAGTTACCATAGAACTGGGCTATCTGATCCTTCCATTGTAATTGCCATTTGCTCAATACGTGCTTCTCCAGCGCATGATGTGCTTTAATGATCAATATAGGAGCGGCGGCTTCAAAACCTACACGACCTTTGATGCCGATAATGGTATCGCCCACATGTATGTCGCGGCCAATACCATAAGGTCCGGCTATCGACTGTAAGTACTGGATGGCCTCTACAGGGTGTTCAAATTTTTTATTGTTGACTTTTATCAACTGGCCTTCGGTAAATTCCAACGAGATTTCTTCAGTGCCGGTTTGAGTAACCTGTGTAGGCCAGGCTTCTTCGGGTAAAACGCCTTTTGAGCTAAGGGTTTCTTTTCCGCCTACGCTGGTTCCCCATAATCCTTTATTGATCGAGTAAACCGCTTTTTCAAAATTCATTTCAACGCCCTTGCTTTTCAGGTATTCGATTTCTGCTTCGCGGCTGAGTTGCATATCGCGGATGGGAGTGATGATCTCCGTTCCCGGCGCCACAATGTTCAGGATCATATCGAACCGCACCTGGTCGTTGCCAGCACCGGTGCTGCCGTGGGCTACCGCATCGGCATTGATCTGCCGGGCGTATTCGGCAATATGTAAAGCCTGGCTTAGCCTTTCGGCCGACACGCTCAGAGGGTAGGTGTTATTTTTTAAAACGTTTCCGAATACGAGATATTTGATGATCGAATCATAATAATTCTTCACCGCGTTAACGGTTTTGTGTGATTTTACACCGAGCTTTTTCGCGTGAGCCTCAATCGACTCCAATTCTTCTTCACTAAAACCACCGGTATTTACAATGATGCTGTGAATTTCATAGCCCTTTTCTTCCGTTAAATATTTTACACAAAAAGAGGTATCTAAACCGCCGCTGAAACCTAAAACAACTTTTTTTGCCATCTGTCAATATATTTTTAATGAAACAGTGAATTAAAAAACACCTTTATTGCGGAGCCGGAACCCGCTTTTTTGTCTTTTTTGCGGAAAGATTTTAAGAATTTCCATTGTTTGAAACGCAGTAACCTTTCCAGACCCGAACGGTTTTCTTCGAAAAACGCTTTTGTTTCTTCCGGGGGGTAATGGTCTTTGGGGTCGTACAGCATCGCCGTACACATACAATTCTTTCTCTCCTTACTTACCAGGATATCGTAGTTTACACAACTTTTACATCCCGCCCAGAATTCTTCGTCCTGGGTCAGCTCAGAGTAGGTTACGGGCTCATATCCCAGTTCGCTATTGATTTTCATCACGGCAAGACCCGTGGTAAGGCCAAATATTTTAGCCTCGGGATAGAGTTTCTTGCTCAGGTTGAAAATGGTTTGCTTGATCCGCTTTGCAATACCGCTTTTACGGAAATCGGGGGCAACGATGAGGCCGGAGTTGGCTACATACTCGCCATGGCTCCAGGTTTCTATATAACAAAAACCCACCCAGGCGCCGGCTTTGGTTACCGCCACTACGGCTTTGCCTTCGTTGATCTTTTTTTCGATGTATTCCGGACTGCGTTTGGCAATACCGGTACCGCGGGCTTTGGCCGATGATTCCATCTCATCGGTAATGATATTTGCGTATTTTTTGTCGTCTGCTACGGCAACTCTGACTATGATATCCTGATTGTCCACCTGAAAGTATTTGAAAGTAACGGGGGAGCCTGCCCTCAAAAATGATACAGCGGGAATTTTTCACTGACAGGGGCCTCCGGGCTTCGGACAGGGCCTGTCAGCATATACGGCGGTTCTGTGGACGCGGAGAGTAGCTAAAAACGTCAAAACCAACTGCATACACGCCGGTAGTAATGCCTGCGTGAAATACAAAATACTTGGTATGACTAAAAAGGTTGTTCATTTAAAAACAAATGGTACTTTTATCGCCGCAAATTTAGTGCAATAAATTAATATTGTATTCTTAAAGTTTTTTTAAACCAAAAAATCTTTTCCTATGCCAGTAGAACCCCTTCCCGCACAACCTGTTAGGGCAAAAAAGCGTGGCGGCTGCGCCAAATATTTTTTTATGTTGATTTTAGTGCTTTTGCTGGCAGGCGGCGGATATGTATATTGGAAATTTTACTACCCTTACACTTCTGACGGCGTAAAATCGGGCTACCTGAATTTTGCCGTGGAAAAAGGGCAGATTTTTAAGACTTACGAGGGGAAACTGATCCAGGAAGGGATACGCGGTTCGGCCACCGGCGGCGTACAATCCAACGAATTCGAGTTCTCTATCAAGGATAAAAATGTGTTTGATGTACTGAAAATGAACTCGGGCAAGCGTTTCGACCTGCATTATAAAGAATACAACGGCGTGCTTCCCTGGCGGGGTAATACCCGCTATATTGTAGACAGCATTATTTCGATGAGGGATGCATCGCCCACGCAGGGTTTTTAGATAAAACCGGCATTCAGTAAAAAAATGGCGGCTTTCTTATGAAGATCGGGCGCTTTCTTTTTCCATTCTTCTACGGTTTTGGTTTTGATCCATTCATCGGGGCCGGTAATATTAACAGCCACACAGATACGGGTGGAAGGCTGGCAAACTTTGAGGAGGGTTTCCATCAGGGCATTATTGCGATAGGGTGTTTCGATAAAGATTTTAGTGTCGTTTTTCTTTTTTGACCCTGCTTCCAGGTCGCGGATGGCCTTCATCCGCTGCTGGTTATCAATGGGCAAATAACCCTCAAATGCAAACTCTTGTCCGTTCATTCCGCTGGCCATCAGAGCCAGCAATATAGAGGAGGGGCCAACAAGAGGTACCACCGTAGCGTCCAGTTCCTGGGCCGCCGCTACCAGTAGCTGACCGGGGTCGGCAATACCGGGGCAGCCGGCTTCGCTGATGATCCCTACTGTTTTTTCCGCTCTCAGGCTTTGCCTGAAAGTTTCCCGCACCTCCTTTTCCACCTTGCCAATGGTATACCATTCGTAATCATCTATAACGATCTCTTTTTTCAGTTGTTTAAGGTACCTGCGGGCTGAGCGCTCATTCTCCACAAAAAAGACATCGCATTTTTCTACCGCTTCCAGGATATAGGCCGGCAACACCTGTAATGCCTGCTCGTGCAGAAAACTGGGAATTAAATATACCCTTCCGTTCATGTACTTTGTTTCCGCAATAATACTACAATTAATGGTTACCCTCAGAAAGTATACACTAATCGTCCACCTGTACCGGTGGGGTAAAAACTCAGTTCCTGCGGTTGGTTTTTCATCTTTTTTAATCCCCGGTTACCCTTTATATACAAAGGTATTCCGGTGCCCAATGCGCCCGCTCCGCAAAGGACAAATACCAGGCCGGTTTCCACACGTCCGCTCCTGTCGCCCCGGTGAAAGAACGCTTTTTCCCAGTAGGCCAGTCCGGTAATGAAAGAAGCCCCTCCCACGATAGTCAGCGCCGCTCCGCCTGCTTTCATCCTACGCCATTTGGCTTCTTCTGCCGCCGGGTTGGGAGAGTAAACTAAGGGGCCAGGATTCAATACCGAGGAGTTATAGGGTTCTTTGAGCAGGTTAACACCGCTTTTGGCTATCATAACGGGCTTGTGTTGATCCGGGGTTTCCTGGGCAAAACAATTTACGATTAGAAGGCTGGTAAAAAAAACGGAAAAGGTAAGTGATTTCATAATCTTTGATTTATTGAAGAATAGAGAGCCCGAACAGAAGTTTGATGCCCTTTGTCGATACAAAGTTCGTGTAGCTGTGTTTCTTAGCCATACTGCCTAAGGGTGATTTTTAGGATCACCAATTATGGGGAAATCGTCCTAACCGGAAACAGGGTACATTACAGATAACAAAAGCCGCTTCTTTGAGAAACGGCTCCTGGTTTGTTAATACGATTTAAAAGAATCTATACAACACCCTGCGATAACATAGCTTCCGCCACTTTCACAAAACCGGCAATATTGGCACCTTTCTCGTAATTGACCCTTCCATGATCGTCCCTGCCATATTTCACGCAGATCTTATGAATTTCAACCATGATTCCCCGGAGTTTATTATCGACTTTGTCCCTGCTCCAGCTATAACGCAGCGAGTTCTGCGACATTTCGAGGCCTGAAACGGCTACCCCGCCCGCATTGGCGGCCTTGCCCGGTGCATACATCACTTTAGATTTATTGAAAAACGCAACTGCCTCGGGCGTACAGGGCATATTAGCCCCTTCGGCAACACAGTAGCACCCGTTTTTAACGAGTTCTTCCGCATCTTTCAGATCCAGCTCATTTTGAGTGGCATTGGGTAATGCAATATCGCATTTGATTTTCCAGGGTTTTTCATTGGGGAAGAATTCGCAGCCATAATGTTGGGCATATTCCCTGATTCTCCCGCGCCGCTCGTCTTTCAGTTCCTTGATAAACTCCAGTTTCTCCTGATCGATACCGGATGGGTCGTGTATGAATCCTTCGGAGTCGGACATGGTAAGTACTTTGGCGCCGCTCATAATACATTTTTCTGCCGCAAACTGTGCCACATTTCCCGAGCCGGAGATTAATACTCTTTTGCCCAGCATGGTTTCTTCCCGGCCGTTCAACATTTCCTCCACAAAGTACACCAGGCCATATCCGGTAGCTTCGGGTCTTATAAGGCTGCCTCCCCATTCAAAAGCCTTACCTGTAAGTACGCCATTGAAGGTGCCGGTAATACGCTTATACTGGCCGAACAAATACCCGATCTCCCTTTTTCCTACACCGATATCGCCTGCCGGAATATCAATATCATCGCCAACATGGCGATAAAGTTCGGTCATAAAACTCTGGCAAAACCGCATGATTTCGTTGTCCGACCTGCCTTTCGGATCGAAGTCGGAGCCACCTTTCCCCCCGCCCATAGGAAGTCCGGTGAGACTGTTTTTAAACACCTGTTCAAAAGCGAGGAATTTTAAAACACTCAGGTTTACTGTTGGATGAAACCTTAAACCCCCTTTATAGGGCCCAATGGAGCTGTTCATCTGCACACGAAAGCCTCTGTTCACCTGTACTTCGCCTTTGTCATCGATCCAGGGTACCCGAAATATCAGTACGCGTTCAGGTTCTACAATCCGTTCGAGTATTTTCATGCCCCGGTAGCGGGGTTGCGATTCTATGTAGGGGATAATGGACTCTGCAACTTCGGTAACTGCTTGTAAAAACTCGGGCTCACCCGCATTTCTCCAACTGACCTTTTCTAAGAACTGGCCGATCTTTTTATTCATAATTGCTATATAAAACAGTTTGACTGGGTGGAAAAGTACTGAAAGATTTCTTTAACATTCATTAGTTTGTTAAATTTTTTTTACGAATCAAACAAGATTATTGATCATTTTTCGCTGTTTTAAATCATTTTTTAGTCATTAAACAAAAACTGTCTTCGAAAAGACAGCTCAAATGATCTTATTTCTCTGTGTCGGATTCTCTCCTTTCAGCCTTGCGTTTTGCCACCGTAAGCCAGGTCGCCGGCATCTCCCAGACCTGGTACAATATAGCCTTTGGCCGTAATTTCTTCGTCGATATCGCCGCACCATATTATGGCTTCGGGAACTTCGCGGCTTACGTATTCCAGCCCTTCTGTACAGGCGATCGCCGCTGCAATATGTATCTGACCGGGCCGGCCTTCGTTCTTCAGGTATTGTAAGGTTTTGACCAGCGATGCACCGGTAGCCAGCATGGGATCCGAAACAATCAGTACCCGGTTTTCAAGATCGGGGCTGCTGACGTACTCCACCTCAATCTCAAAACTGCCGTCTTTATGGTGTTTGCGATAGGCCGACACAAAAGCGTTATCTGCCTTGTCGAAATAGTTCAGCAATCCCTGGTGCATGGCCAGTCCCGCCCGTAAAATGGTGGCCAGCACCGGCTGGGCGGCCAATAATTTACTGTCCGAAATACCCAGGGGCGTATGCGTTTCCTTTACCACAAAATCCAACTGTTTGCTGATCTCATAAGCCATTATTTCGCCAATGCGTTCCAGGTTGCGGCGAAAACGCATCCGGTCATTTTGTACCTCCACATCGCGCAACTCGCTGATCCAGTTGGTCAGCAGACTATGATTTTCGCTCAGGTTTATTATCATTGTGGTTTAATTTTTGTTTCTGCCGGAGGCGATTCTGCCTTGTTTTACTACTTTTGGCAAACTTACATGATTTAAACATTTAAACCCTTCAACTTCTCATGGTTTACCGTGCAATTGGATTGATGAGCGGCAGCTCTCTGGATGGACTGGATATTGTTTTCGCGGAGATCCTGGAAAATGGCGGAAAATGGAGTTATGAGATCGTGGCGGCGGATTGCCTACCTTATTCGGATGAATGGGTACAGAAATTAAAGCAGGCCACCACAATTTCGGCACTCGATTACCAGCTATTGCACACTGAGTACGGACATTATATCGGTCGGACTGTCAATGAGTTTATCGACCGTCATCATCTCCGTTTCAAAGTGGCGGTTATTGCCTCGCACGGGCATACCACTTTTCATTTACCGGCTAAAAAAATGACAGCCCAATTAGGCGACGGAGCGGCTATTGCTGCAGAAACCCAGCTTCCCGTGGTTACCGATCTGCGGGCTATGGATGTAGCTTTTGGAGGGCAGGGAGCGCCCATCGTTCCTATCGGAGAGCAATTGCTTTTCAATGATTACCGATACTTTCTTAATATTGGAGGCATTGCCAATATTTCGATTAATGGCAATCCGTACAAAGCTTTCGATATTTGCGCTGCCAACCGGGTGTTAAATATGTTAGCCAACGAGGCCGGTAAAGAGTTTGATAAAAACGGAGAAATGGCGCAGCAAGGAAAACCGCACCAGGCCCTGCTGAACGAGTTGAACGGCCTTAGCTATTATACGTTGCCGGCGCCCAAGTCATTGGCCAACAGTTTCGGTACGGATACTGTTTATCCCCTGATAAAGAAGTATGGACTTTCAACCGAAGATGCCCTGCACAGCTACGTATTGCATATCGTGCGGCAGGTAAAAAATTCGGTTTTGAATAATAGCTCCGGCGGCGATGAGGGTCAGCAGATGTTGGTTACGGGCGGCGGCGCTTTAAACGGGTTCCTTATTGAAAAATTGCAGGAAGCATTACCGTCGGTAAAAGTGGTGGTACCCGATGAACAGTTGGTGCAATATAAGGAGGCATTGATAATGGCATTGATCGGCGTATTGCGCTGGCGCGAAGCCTATAATGTGCTGAGTTCGGTAACCGGTGCGGTAAGAAACAGTGTGGGCGGTGCGATGTGGATGGGCCAGGAAGAATAGTCGGGAGAGAGCCTATCTTCTCTTAAAATCGCCCCTTTTCCATGCGTTGATGAATTCGGCCCAGGCTGCCGGACTGAAAATATTCATCGGGGGAACCTGGCCCTGGTAGCGGGCCCGTTGAAATACCTGGTTCAACTGCCGGTTGGTAGCTTCCCTTCCATCATAGGGCAACTTGGCTAAGTAAGCCCGTCGCGCTTCTTCCGTATTGCTTTTTCGTAATATTTCCATTTCATCTTCTGCAACCTGCACGTTCACAAAATCCCGCGCAAACTGTTCGGGAGTGGGTCGGGGTCGTATAATGGCCACGGGAAGATAGGCTGTATCCCGTACCATGGTTTTAACCAGGCTATACTGAGAGCCTTTTAAAGTGTCGGGTACTTTTACCGAACCGGGTAAAAAACTCACGTGCGAAAAGTCTACCATATCGCCTTTGAGTACGGCGATAGAAAAAATTCCTTCATTATTGGTAATGGTACCGCGGGTGGTACCTCTTATCGTAACACTCACGGCGGGAATCGCCTCCAGGCTGTCGGAAGTCATAATAACACCAAACAGTTGAACTACCGAATCACGTGCTTTTTCAAACTGAGCATGAACCACCTGGCCAAAAAAGCACGTAAGAAAAATAAATAATGCAATTTTCTTCACTGCGCCAAAATTAAGTACATGAATGTTAATAAAGACAACAATTTGGTCGTATGGATGTTTAACTTTAATATTTGCAATTGAATTTAACATAAGCTTTAGTAATGACAAGAGAAAAAGTTTTAGAAGCGTTAAGAACTGTTTTTTACCAGGGAAGCGAAAAGGACATTGTCACAGAAGGAATAGTTCAGGACCTGGTTATCGAAAAATATTATATTTCTTTCAGTCTGATCATTGATACAAACGATGCCGATATCCGGCTTAAATTAAAAAGCGAAGCCATCAAGGCCATCAAAGACCTTGTGAACAAAGACGCCGTGGTAAAAGTAGCTTTTCAAAACAAGCCGGTGGCCGAAACCGCTTATGAGCAGGAGAAAAATGCGCCGCTTGCAGGCGTTAAAAAAGTGATTGCGGTATTCAGCGGAAAGGGTGGAGTAGGTAAAAGCACGGTGGCGGCTAACCTGGCCTTAGCCCTTGCCGAGTCGGGCGCTACCGTGGGTTTGATGGATGCCGACATCTATGGCCCCAGTGTGCCAATTATGTTTGGTGTTCGGGGCGAAAGGCCCCTGATGAAAGATGTTGACGGAAAAGGAATGATTGTTCCCTTAGACCGGTATGGAATTAAACTATTAAGTATCGGCTTACTGGTGGATGAAAGCAAGGCCGTTGTTTGGCGGGGACCCATGGCCAGTAGCGCTATACGCCAGTTTATTACCGATGTGGATTGGGGCAAGCTGGACTATCTGGTGGTAGATATGCCGCCCGGTACCGGCGATATTCATTTAACCCTGCTGCAAACCATCAAAGTGGCCGGCGTTGTTATTGTAAGCACGCCGCAGGATGTGGCGCTGGCCGATGCCAAAAAGGGGATTGCCATGTTTGGACAGGCGCAACTTAATGCGCCGATTCTGGGACTGGTAGAAAATATGAGTTATTTTACTCCGCCCAACGGTGGCAGCGAAGAGAAATATTATATTTTTGGAAAAGATGGAGCCCGCCACCTGGCCGAGCAATACGAAATTCCTTTCTTAGGGGAGATTCCGCTGATCCAGAGTATCCGGGAAGGGGGAGATACAGGCATACCTGCGATGGTAAGTGATGATGAACCTGCCAAACAATCGTTCCGGAAGCTGGCGGCCAGTGTGAAAGCCGAAACTGAAAAACGCAGATGAAAAAAATAGGCTTTTTATCATTCGGACATTGGGCCAACCACCCGGCTTACCGTACCCGAACGGCCAGCGACACGCTGCTACAATCCATTGAGTTGGCAGTAGCAGCGGAGGAAATAGGACTGGATGGAGCCTATTTCAGAGTACATCATTTTGCCAAACAACTGGCTTCTCCCTTTCCCTTACTGGCGGCCATCGGTGCTAAAACAAGCACCATCGAAATTGGCACGGGTGTAATTGATATGCGGTATGAAAATCCCCTGTATATGGTGGAAGATGCCGGGGCAGCCGATCTGATTGCCGGGGGACGCCTGCAATTGGGCATCAGCAGGGGATCGCCCGAGCAGGTTTTGGACGGATGGCGTTATTTTGGTTATGAGCCGCTGTCGGGAGAAACGGACGCTGAAATGGGCAGGCGGAAAGGCCTGGAATTTTTTGAAAAACTAAAAGGCGAGGGGTTTGCCCGGCCCAATCCTAACCCCATGTTTCCCAACCCGCCGGGATTGCTTCGTCCCGAACCCTTTTCTCCCGGTTTGCGCGACCGCATCTGGTGGGGGTCGGGTTCCGATGCTACAGCTATCTGGGCCGGAAAAACGGGAATGAACCTCCAGAGTTCTACCCTGAAGTTTGATGAAAGCGGCAAACCTTTTCATATACAGCAGGCCGAACAGATCCGTTTGTTTAAACAGGCCTGGAAGGAAGCTGGCCATACCCGTGAACCCAGGGTGTCGGTAAGTCGTTCTGTTTTTGCATTGGTAAACGATCAGGATCGCCACTATTTTGGCCACGAGGCCGAAAGAACCGATAAGATAGGGATACTGGAAGCCGACCGTCGGGCTATATTTGGCAGGAGCTATGCCGCCGAACCCGATCAACTGATAAAGGAGCTGGCCGAAGACGAAGCCATCCGGGAAGCCGACACCATTTTGCTCACCATTCCCAATACCCTCGGTGTGGATTATAACATACACGTCCTCTCTTCTATATTGAAACATGTAGCGCCGGGACTGGGATGGCGGTAGGGAGGATTGGAAACTCTTTCTTTTCGCCGCCAGGTCTTTACTACTCCCTTAATGATACTCACCTGCTTGCGATCGGGCAGAGCACCACCTTGTTTGACAGATTCATTATATTGCACTAAACTAATTAAGACCTGCCTAATGAATGTAGCTTGTGCTGTCATTTGTTTTAATGAGAGAATATTGATTGTTCAGCGTTC
>JBEBUZ010000088.1:0-14003 GCA_040393015.1 Paraniabella yanshanensis | reverse complement strand
ACAAATGTAAACATCCATTTCACCGGATTATGCCAGTCTTTGCCTTTAAAGCTGGCAACCGGCAGTTTCACCAACACCTTATTCCAGCCTTTTTTCATAGCAATCCTCGTTGGCAGCCGATACTCATAGCCTTCGTCAACCAGGGGTATTTCAGCATTCCCTTTTTGTGCGGGGCGAAGCCAGGTAGGCGGGTTGACCAATTGCCCGTTTACCCAAACTTTGCTTCCTTTGTTATCCCAGGCTCCCTGGGGTGGGCTATCGGTAGCCGGCGAGCGCGATAAATTGTTGAACCCGATCCAGAAATCTTTCGTTCCTTCTTCCTCGCTCCATATTTGGGTGCTGGCGTACCAGGTGGTATTTTCCTGCGGATTGCTGATGGCGCCCTTAATTTTCGGCGCCCACCAATGACGCATTACCACCGTTCCACCGGTAACCGATTGCGAAACCGGGGTAGTTGCGGAAGTTAATTCCGGCGCAAATTTTTGCCGGAGATCTCCGT
Source organism: Paraniabella yanshanensis (assembly GCA_040393015.1). Taxonomy (GTDB): domain Bacteria; phylum Bacteroidota; class Bacteroidia; order Chitinophagales; family Chitinophagaceae; genus Niabella; species Niabella yanshanensis_A. Next base: position 13,504 of record JBEBUZ010000088.1, on the reverse strand, counting down.
TATTTTGAAAGGGGCCTATGAGCTCCCATTTTATGCCAGACTGGTAAACATACGGAAAGGGCTTGTTTTTAAAATACAGGGTTTTATGTGCCAACAGCCGGTTTTCAAATTCCTTAAACGCCAGTTCGTCGCCATCACTGATATTGGATATCCAGCCCGCCTTCCCTCCACCCTTCCATAGCCGTTCGGCAAAAGCAATCATACCCGGATATACAGGATTCATCGTTAAAATATCCCGCTCATCCCGCACCGCCCTGTCGTGCCACATACATAAAGTAGCTCCCTGCAGCCAGGCATCGGCTCTATCTTTTTCCCCGATTTTACGATTGAAGATAGTAACTACCGCCTCCAATGGATCCATGTGGTTTAAGTACAGATGCCTCGAATCGATGTAGGGAATATTCTCATTTTGTAATGTATGTCCGTTATCATCCATCCATAGCTGCCGCCAGGTAGTTTTTGTAAAATTGCCGCCGGGCTCCCAGCCAATTACTTTTTTTCCAAAGCTTTCGATATACCGGGTCATTTCGGGCACGAACTCCTGGTTGGTAATTTTCACTTCATCAGCGCCTATATGGATATAGGGCAGATCATAGCTTGTACAAAATTCTTTCAGAATATTTTTCACATATTGCATACCGGTATCGGATTGCATATCGGTTTTCATAGCCCTTTTAAACGCCGCACTATGGCCGGGCATATCTATTTCGGGCACAAATGTAATATGCCGGTCTTTGCAAAAACGGATCAGATCCCGGATCTCGTCTTCGGTATAGTACATGCCTTTATTGCGTAGCATATTTTCGGGAGCTGTAAGCTGCGGATACTGTTTGGAGGCAATACGCCATGCTATATCCTCCGTGGGATGGAAATGAAATACATTGAATTTGTAGCGGCTCATCACATCGATCTGTTGCTTTAACAGCTCTACCGACATATAATTTCTGCCTACGTCGATCATGTATCCGCGCCAGGGAAATGCAGGCTCATCGCGAATATGGCAAAGATCAATAGTAGAACCGTTCCTGCAAAGTTGTAAGAGGGTTTGAATGCCATTGAAAATGCCATGGGCCGTGGCAGATGATATTGTTATAGCAGAAGCGGAAACATTTAATTCATAAGCTTCGCCCGCTTTTCCCTCTTCGGGTTTAATCAATCTCAGCTCGATATACCCTCCTTCTCTTCTGCTGTTTTTCCCGACAGGAATCTCATATCCCAGGTCTTTCAGTCTTGTCTGCAAATGCTTTACTTCATTGTCCAGCATTTTATCGGGTGCAATAAGGGATCTAAGGCGATGCAGGGAAAAAAAACCGGGTTTCCAGGTCAATTCTTTGGGAGCGGGAATAAGGGCGGGCCGGGAGGGCAAATCGTAAACATAACGAAATACTATATGCTTCCATAACAAATAGCCCTCACCGTTCAGATGGAGCCCATCGTTAGTTAAGCGGGCATCCAGGTTTCCTGCTTCATCTTTAAAACGACTATGCAGGTCTACATAGCTATACCGGCCCTTTATCGCATTGGCCGCCAGCTTCGTATTGATGCTATTGATCAGATCTCCTTTATCGGTATGGGATTTAAACATCCCGGGAGAAGTATTTACAGGAAGTATACTCTGAACAAACAGTTTTGCAGACGGGGACAGATGGCGAAGGAGGTAGGCAATATGCATAATGTTTTTGACAATGCTATCGGCTTTAATGCCTCTTGCCAGATCGTTCACCCCTATCAGTAAAAAAACTTTATCGGGTTTCCGGCTGATTACTTCCCCCAGCCGGTTCAGAACACCAGCAGTCACATCGCCGCTTATTCCCCTGTTTTTAATGCGGGTATCGTTAAACAATTCAGCCCACTCCCCTCCGTCGGTAATACTGTTCCCTAAAAAAATAATATCAGCCGCAGATTTTGGCAACTGTTTAAAATGGGTCACCCGTTGATGATAGTAGGTCGAAAAGAGCGAATCGGGCCAGGAAGGCAAAACCGGCTGGGCGTTCAATGTTAGGGCGCTCCAATACAAGCTCATCATAGCGAGCAAAGCCAGGCGCCCAATACACGGCAGTGCGGTTACTTTAGATAAAATGGCAAGTACTTTCATTGTGTGGCTTCGTTAAAAGGGGAATAAGGAGCTTGGACGATGTGCATCCTTCATATAGGCTGCCATTTTAGCCACTATATCCGGATGCCGGTCGGCCACATTTTTTTTCTCCGTCGGATCTGTTTTTAAGTTATACAATTCTATCGGGCCATCGGCATTTTTTGATACATCTAATCTCACCCCTTTCCAGTTTCCTGTTCTCACTGCCTGCCGGCCGCCGCCCTCGTGAAACTCCCAATATAAATAAGGATGCCTGAGCTGATCTTTTTTCCCTAAGAGGGTGGGTAAAAACGAAATCCCGTCGGTATGCTGCGAAGGAGGTTGACCTGCGATTTGAAGAAAAGTGGGCATAATATCCCAAAAAGCGCCCTGGTGCGAAGACCGGCTTCCTTTTTTTATCTTTCCAGGCCAGCGTACGATCATAGGAGTGCGGATACCGCCTTCGTAAAGATCGCGTTTCACCCCGCGCAGACCGCCGCTACTGTTAAAAAAAGCCGGATCGGCTCCGCCTTCCTGGTGAGCGCCATTATCGCTCGAGAATAACACGATGGTATTATCTGCTAAACCCTCGGCCTCCAGTTTATCCAATATCTGACCTACATAAGCGTCTAAGCGGGTAACCATCGCCGCGAAAGTAGCCCTGGGCGTAGTGGAAGGCGCATAACTCCCACCCTTAGGAATAAAGGGCGTTTCGTCGAACCTTCCATTGTACATTTTATAATATTCATCTTCTGGCCCTTCTAAACCTGCATGCGGTAAAATAGTAGGCACAAAAAGAAAAAACGGTCGATCCTTATTGTCGGAAATAAAAGCCAGGGTTTGTTGCTGAATGAGATCTGGTGCATATTGCAGGCGGCTTTTACTACTATTTCCCTGTAGCTCTATCCTTTTACTATTATGCCATAAATGGTCGGGATAGTAGCTATGCGATTGACGCTGGCAATTGTACCCGTAAAATACATCAAATCCTTTTTTATTGGGGTCCCCGGTGGTACCCACCATTCCCAGTCCCCATTTACCAAAGGCTCCGGTGGTGTATCCTGCTTTTTGCAGCAATTGCGGAAAGGTTTCTACCCATTCGCCTAAAGGAAGTTGTCCCTCAGGTTTGGCTTCTTTATTTCCGCGGATATAGGTATGTCCGGTATGTTGCCCGGTCATTAACGAAGAGCGGGAAGGTGCACAAACCGTAGTGCCGGCATAAAAGTTCAGAAAACGCATACCTTCCCTTGCTAAGCGGTCGATGCGGGGAGTTTTGATTATTTTTTGGCCGTATACGCCAAGATCACCATACCCCAGGTCGTCGGCAAGTATGAAAACTATATTAGGCAGAGATACACTGCTTTTCGTTTGACTCCATACACCCGAACTTCCCCAACCCGTCAACAATAACGATATTAAAAAAAATCTTCTCATTACATTTATTTTGTCGTTTGAATTTTAAAATCGCTATAGTACAGACCCAGTTCCGAAAGATAGGGATTCAATCTCGAGGACAGGATATTTAACCGCAATTTATCCGTCTTTATTTTATCAAATTGCAACAGCCGTTTATATCCAATAGTTGTACCCGATGCAACGGTTTGCCAGTTATTATCCACCAGCGCCTGCAGCTCAAACTTTTCTATGCGCTGCCCTTTACTGATGTCTTCCTGTAAAGCTAATATATTCATCACAGCCGGTTTTTTTAAACGGATATTAATTTCGAAGGTGGTATCTGCGGTCGTAAAAGAAGTGGCGCTATTATCATCCAGGAGCAATTTTGTATTCCTGCCCCTTGTCCCCTTCACCTTACCCTGTTTTGCCAGGTTGGTCCGAAATATGCTTCGTATTCTGCCGCTCCATTCTTTCAGAACCGAGATGTCGGTTTCATGAACAAGCCCTCTTTTATCAGGAGGAATATTCAATAACAATACGCCGTTTCTTCCAACCGAACTAAAATAAATATCGAGCAACTTCTCGGGCATTTTTACCTTACTATCTTCATTTGCATGGTAAAACCACCCCGGACGAATAGAGACATCCGTTTCCGCCGGATACCATACAAGTGCTTTCGCTTTGAGAATTTTTTCCCGGCTTCCGAGGTCACTGCCCCGCATATCGCCTTTGGGTTTAAACAAATCGGACTGCTGCGAGTGCTCTTTTATGGCTTCCTGATCGATGTGATCTGTAGGCACCACGCTCCATTCCTGCTCACGGCCATACCCCGTTTCGGTTCCTACCCAGCGTACATCGGGGCCCATGATTGCTATTACTGCATCGGGCTGTAATTTCCGGATCAACGCATACCAACGATCAAAATCATATTCCTGTTTTTTCCCGTTCGGGCCTTCCCCGTTGGCGCCGTCAAACCATACTTCGTCTACTTTTCCATACCAGGTCAACAGTTCGGTGAGCTGCTCTACAAAAAAATCGTTGTACGATTCGGTGCCATATACTGGGGTGTTCCGGTCCCAGGGCGACAGGTACACTCCAAAGCCGATGTTTAATTTTTTGCAGGCATCGGATACTTCTTTTACCACATCCCCGTTTCCTTTTTTCCAGGGGCTGCTTTTTACGGAGTGCAGGGTAGTTTTAGTAGGCCAAAGGCAAAACCCGTCGTGGTGCTTGGCCGTAATAATCACTTGCTTAAACCCAGCGTCCTTTACTGTTTGCACCCACTGTTCGGCATCGAGTTGGGTAGGATTGAAAAGCGAGGGGGCTTCCTTCCCGGTACCCCACTCCCTGTCGGTAAATGTATTGATACCGAAATGAAAAAAAGTGGTTAATTCCAATTGCTGCCATTTTAACTGGCGCTCCGTAGGCACTATATGAGCTGCTTTTCGAATAATATCCGCTTCGGAATCGGAAGGACTTATGATTGCATAATTCCTGTTCTGCGAGTGGAGCGAAAATGATCCGCTAAGCACAATTAAAAGAACAGGCAAAATCTTTGTCAGATTCATAATGGTAAATAACTTTTCATTAGAAGTTCTGCGGGCATTGAGGACAGGTTTTTAAAACACTTTATTTTACCCGTTATCCCAACGAACAATGTATGTCAATTATCTTATTTCAGTTAGGAAAATATTCCTGGCTTCCTGGTCATCGTAGGTTTCGATCAAAGACAATAAACGCTTTTTCAGTTTTTGAACCAGCTTTTTGGAGGAAGGATCATTATAAATATTTTTCAGTTCATCCGGATCTTTTTCCAGGTCGAACAGCTCCCATCCTTCTACCCGCTTGTAAAAACGAATCAGTTTATACCGTTTTGTCTTCACCCCAAAATGGGGCGATACCGCATGTTCGCCATTCTCGTAATAATGATAATAGATAGCGTCCCGGGATTTGTAGGATTTATTTTTCAGCAGCGAAGCAAAGGACCGGCCCTGTATAGCTGTTGGTATGGCAGCGCCGGCCACATCGAGTAAAGTGGGCGCTATATCGATATTCATAATATAATCATTGATCCGGGTACCGGGCTTTATCACGCCGGGATAGCGCATCACCATCGGAGTGCGGAAGGATTCTTCATACATAAACCGCTTGTCAAACCAACCATGTTCTCCCATATAAAACCCCTGATCCGATAAATAAATAACGATAGTATTCTGCGCCAGTTCATGCTCGTCCAGGTAATCCAGTACCCGGTTTATATTCCGGTCGAGCGAGGCCGCAGTGGATAGATAATCCCGCATATATTGCTGGTATTTCCATTCGGTCAAAGCGTTCCCTTTTAAATTCAACCCCGAAAAAACCTGCCTGATGCTGTCGTAATATCCCATAAACTCCCCACGCTGTTCATTGGTCATTCGCTTTATCGAGCCCTGTTTGTCCACGGCGGCTTCATTGTCGAACATTTTGAGATCATATCCCAGGATCATCGTCTTCGCAATGGTCATATCCTGCACGGACGCCGCTTTACGACTGGCATAATCGTCGTAAAAAGTTTCGGGGAGAGGAAAGGTTATATTATTAAAGAGGCGGAGGTCGGGTAAATCGGGCATCCAGGTACGGTGGGTGGCTTTATGGCCTATCACCAGGCAAAAGGGTTTACTCTTATCGCGACGGTCGAGCCAGCTTTCCGAAAGATCGGTAACAACATTACTTACATAGCCAGTGTAATGCTTACGAATATTACCGGTTTCAATAAAATCCGGATTGTAATAATGTCCCTGTCCGGGCAGGATGCTGTAATAGTCGAAGCCCTGCGGAATACTGTCGCCCAGGTGCATTTTGCCTATCCAGGCGGTTTGGTAACCGGCATCCTGCAAGCGCTTTACGAAAATGTCCTGGTTGAAATTGAAATTCGAATTTTCATTGTCTTTAAAGCCGTTTTTGTGGCTGTATTTACCGGTGATGATGGCAGCGCGGCTGGGACCGCAAATAGAATTGGTGACATAGGCTTTTGTAAAGAGAGCCCCTTCCCGGGCAATCCGGTCTATTCCGGGAGTCTGCATCAATGGGCTGCCAAAGGCGCTAATGGTTTGAAAAGCGTGATCGTCGGAAACGATTACCACGATATTAGGTCTGGATTGCGCCCGCAAACCGGCTATTATGCCCAGAAGTCCGATAAAGATTGTAAAAGAACGTTTACCTAAGCTTAAAAATTTCATACCCCGCTTTTTAGAACCCAAATTTAGCATAAACAGCGTTGCCATCGTTCCCGCTGGAAAATTTGCATAGCAGGCTAAAAATGGGCTTCTTCTTAACGGAAGTAAGAACAACTGTTCGTTAGTTCAATAAAGGAGTTTTACAATTCCCGGGCGATTCAGGATTTCGGGTCGAGCTTTATCTGCAATTCCTCTAACTGTTTGTCGTCGATGGAAGACGGTGCATCCAACATTACATCGCGGCCGCTATTGTTTTTAGGGAAAGCGATAAAATCGCGAATGCTTTCGCTCCCTCCCAATATGGAGCAGAGGCGATCGAAGCCGAAGGCGATACCACCGTGGGGAGGTGCACCGTATTCGAATGCACCCAGCAGGAACCCGAATTTATGATGTTGCTCAGCCTCGTCCATTCCGAGGGCTTCAAACATTTTTTGTTGAAGTTCCTTTTGATAAATCCGGATACTGCCACCGCCAATTTCGTTACCGTTCAATACCATATCGTAAGCATTTGCCTTGATATTGGCATAAGGATGTTTGAGGTATTGCTCTGCATTTTCGATAGCGGGGTTGTTGTTGATCATGGTAGCCACATCCGATGGTTTGGGAGAGGTAAAGGGATGGTGACGGGCCACCCAGCGGTTCTCTTCTTCGGCGTATTCAAATAAGGGGAAATCTAATACCCATACTAATTTAAACTCGTCGTCTTTTCTAAAGCCGAGGCGCCTGCCCATTTCCAGCCTGAGTTCGCTGGCTGCCTTGCGGGTACGCTCTTCGGTGCCTGCCAGAATGAGCACCAGGTCGCCGGCTTTGGCGCCAGCGGCTTCCGCAATAGATTTCAGCTTTTCTTCGCTGTAAAATTTATCTACGCTGCTTTTAAAAGTTCCATCGGCATTACATTTAATAAATACCAGGCCTTTCATGCCAATTTGGGGGCGTTTCACCCATTCGGTGAGTTCATCGGTTTGCTTTCGGGTATATTCGCTGCTGCCTGGCACGGCGATAGCAATAACCGTTTCGGCGCTGTCGAATACCTGGAAACCGGCTCCATCTACCAGATGGGCATTCTCTTCTTTATCGGCAAAAACATGACGGGGATATTTGATGTTCAGTAATTTCATCCCGAATCGGATATCGGGCTTATCATTACCAAATTGCCACATCGCTTCCTGCCAGCTCATTCTTTCTACGGCCTCGCTGTAATCAATGCCTTTAACGGTTTTGAAAATATATTTGATCAGGTTCTCAAACATGTTCAGGATATCTTCCTGCTCTACGAAGGCCATTTCGCAATCGATCTGGGTAAATTCCGGCTGCCGGTCGGCGCGCAGGTCTTCATCGCGAAAGCATTTTACAATTTGGTAGTATCGGTCGTATCCGCTCACCATGAGCAGTTGCTTAAAGGTTTGGGGCGATTGCGGCAAGGCATAAAATTCGCCGGGATTCATGCGGCTGGGCACCACAAAATCCCGGGCTCCTTCGGGGGTGGATTTAATAAGAAAGGGAGTTTCGATATCCATAAAATGCTGCTGATGCAGGTAATCGCGGGTAGCGCGGTTTACGGCATAGCGCAATTCGAGATTTTTTTTAACGGCGTTCCGGCGCAGATCGAGATAACGGTATTTCATGCGGAGATCATCGCCCCCATCCGTATCGTCCTGGATGGTGAAGGGAGGAGTAGCGCTTTTGTTTAAAACCGTAAAACGATCTACCAGTAGTTCCACCTCGCCGGTGGGAATATTTTTATTTTTGTTGCTGCGTTCACTCACTTTACCGCTTACCTGCAGCACAAACTCCCGGCCCAGCGGATTTTCGTCCAATTGCAGGTTTAGTGACTCGTTGAATAAAAGCTGGGTAATACCGTAGCGGTCGCGCAGGTCTACAAAGGTAATGCTGCCAAACTTTCGAACCGTTTGCACCCAGCCCGCCAGGGTAACTTCTTTGTTTACATCAGCGATCCTTAACTCGCCGCAGGTATGTGTACGAAACATTATAGTGAAAATTAATTTATTGAATATTTTTCCGGGCTGCAAATATAGGCAATGATTAAAGGATTCCCTGTTTTTGTATGAGGCATGTGATAGTTAACTAAGACATTGGAGGGCATATCACGCGCCCGAAAATTTTACCGTAGGTTTGTATCTATCAAATACAGCCTATGCGCGTAAATAAAAAGGAAGCAAAATTGCTGGAGGAAGCCATCGGCCAATGGCAAAAAGACGAGATCCTCGATGCTGCTAAGGCAGAGGAATTGAAGCAATCCATATCATCGTACCGCAACGAATTTGACTCGCTGGCTTTTTATGCTTCAATAGCAGCAGTTTCCTGTGCTTTGCTGGCCTTTGGCGCTTTGGTGCTGGATGAAAAATGGATTGAGCGCCTGAGAAATTTTTTCGAATTTTCGGAGGTGGTCATCGGAATGATTTTCGCCGGCATTTCTGTCTTGCTGATATGGGGCGCTAAAAGAAGAAAGGATAAATTTGCGTATGCTACCCTGGCTAATGAAAGTTTTACGATTTTAATCGCCCTGGCGATAGGAATATCGGTGGCCTATTTTACCCGGAGTTTCCAGGTTACCTATCATTATTATGGCGTGGGAATATTGGCGGCGGCCTGCGCTTATGGAATTGTAGCGGTTTTTTTAAAGTCAAAATTGCTTTGGGTTTGTATGTTGGTCGCGCTTATATCGGCCTGGGCCACTCAAACCTATGCCTGGTCGTCGGATACTGCGCAATCCTATTTTCTGGGAATGAATTATCCTTTACGCATGGTATTCCTGGGCTTTTTAATGATCGTGGCGGCTTTCCTGTTTCGCAATAACAATGTATTCCAATATTTTTACCGGCTCACCTGGTACAGCAGTTGGATCTATTTTTTATTATCCGCATTATTTTTATCTGTTTCAGGCAATCTAAACTACGATGTATGGGCGGCGATCCGACAGGGAAAATTGTTTATGTGGGCCATCGGTTATACCCTATTGTTAGTACTCACCCTTGTTTTTGCCGTAAGGCGGAAAGATGAAACCCTGAGAGATATCGCCATTGTGTTCTTTTTATTGAATATCTATACCCGGTATTTTGAATATTTCTGGGATCGGACCAATAAGGGATTATTTTTCGCATTGCTGGCCCTTTCTTTTTGGCTCATTGGTAAGAAAGCAGAGCAATTGAGGAGGAAGATTTCCTAAAACATAAATCCAATGCCCAGGTTGCCTCCTAATGCGGTATTGTCGCCAAAGCGCTGTGCATTAAAGTTTAAAGAGGGTACAAAGGAAGCTGTTTCTCCTAAAGAAATACGGTAAGCAGCTCCCAATTTTACCAGCGGGCCGCCGTTGAGCGCCGATTTATCAAAGTCGTTTTTAATACCCAGCAATGAGGCGTAGCCCACATCCAGAATAAAAAGCAGGCTTTTATTAAAGCCCCCGGGATAATACCGGAAATCGGCAAATAAGGGTAACAGGGTCATCGAATGAGTATCTTCCAGGTAGCCCGCGGGAAATGTAGTGTCGGGTGTAAACAGATTGGGATATGCTTTATAACCGGTAAACTGTACACCCACCCCCAGTCCTACCGAAAGATTTCGGTTGAGAAATACCCCGTTGATGGTACTCATGGAGAAACCGACTTTCTTAATATAACCGCTGGTATAGGGCAAAGCCGAGGAATCGATGGATTGTAAATATCCTGGCTCGGCAATATTGGTAATATTGAAAAAACCTTTTCCTTCCCGGGCTCTTAACTGCGCAGACGCTGTATGAAAACCAAGAAGGAGAAAAAACAGAAGAATGGGTTGCACACTTTTCATCAAAAGGAAAGGTTTGGTAAACGATTTGTATTTCCGCTTAAAGTTATACCTTTTTTAAGATTGTTTAATCGTTTAATTATAAAACGCAAAGGTTTTTAATGAATTCCGATTTTTTCCTCCACCAGGTAAGCGTTCCGGTTGGAAGCGTTCCGGGCGATCAATTCGGCTAAAAACCCCGCTAAAAACAACTGTACACCAATAATAATAGTAGTAAGGGCAATATAGAAACTGGGCCGGTTGGTAATACTGTATTCCGAATCGATGATTTTGGATACGATGAGCAAAACCGAGCTGATAAAGCCGATGATAAAAAACAATACTCCCCATAAACCGAAAAAATGCATGGGTTTTTTCGAAAATTTTCCAACAAAAGTGATCGACATCAGGTCGAGAAAACCATTGATAAAGCGATCCCAGCCAAACTTGGTTGTACCGTACTTACGTTTACGATGCTCTACTACTTTTTCGCCAATTCTTTTAAAGCCCGACCATTTGGCGATAACCGGAATATAACGGTGCATTTCGCCGTACACTTCAATACTCTTTACTACTTTATTGTCGTAAGATTTCAGACCGCAATTGAAGTCGTGCAATTTTATTTTTGAAACCTTTCTCGTAACCGCATTGAAGAATTTGGAGGGAATATTTTTGGTGAGGGTATTATCATAGCGTACTTTTTTCCAGCCGCTCACCAGGTCGTAGCCTTCCCGGGCGATCATGCTGTAAAGACCGGGAATTTCGTCGGGACTATCCTGCAGATCCGCATCCATGGTAATTACCACATCGCCCTGTGCCGCGCGGAATGCTTCGTTCAGCGCGGCAGATTTGCCATAGTTGCGTTGGAATTTTATGCCTTTGATATTGGGGTTTTGAGCGCGCAGTCCTTCTATAATCTTCCAGGAACGATCCGTACTGCCATCGTCCACAAAAATCACTTCATAACTAAAATGGTTGTCGCTCATAACCCGTTCAATCCACTCCGCTAATTCGGGCAGCGACTCTTCCTCATTCAACAGGGGTATAACAACTGAAATATCCATTATGAATTTTTGTTACGCAAATATAAAGAGCCTGCCGATGCCACTGTAACCACTACCCCGATAAACAGGTATTGAAAGATGGCACCTGACGCGGCCATAATTGGAAAATTTTTTTTCCCGGTTTCAATCCTCTCGTCAATTTCCTGCGGCGTGCGGTTCTTTTCTGTTTTCAACAGTTCCTGTTTTGTCAAAACTGCTTTTTCTTCTATGAGCGCCGTATTTGCTTTATAAAAAATAAGGGTGTACAGGGCCATTAAAAGCGTTACTACTATAAAACAGCGAAAGCCCTGGTTAAACAGTTCACCGAATTTCTGTGAACCGCCCTTGCGATTAGCGAAACTATAGATTGCCCATACAATGCCTATACCATAAATCAAATAACCGGTATATTGCCACTGCGACCCTTCGTTGACCTTTCCGAAATAGAGCCCTAACCCTACTGCCACCATGAGCAGTCCGGTTATCAAACCTTTAATTGTAGATGTTAACTTCAAGTAATTATTTATTTAATATAAACTGACCTTTATTAAAGATTCCCAGTGGTTTACCTACTAAACTTTTTCCTATAAAGGGCGAGTTTTTGCTTAAGGAGAGAATATCGGAAATGTTTAAAGTCCATTCCTCACGAGGTTGAAACAGGGTAAGAGAAGCCTCTCCGCCTTCTATGATAGAAGGAACCGGTATTTTTACTATTTTTCTTGGGTTAATAGCCAGCAGTTCCACCCATTTTTGCTGCGAAATATCCGGGAGTACCGTATTGATGGCTGCGTCGGTTGTCTGCAGACCGATCATACCATTGCTGGCGTACTCAAACTCCACCATTTTATGATCTTTATCCTGCGGAAAATGATGAGAGGCGACACAATCTACCCCTCCGTCTTCCACGGCTTTTTGCAAGGCTTTGAGGTCGCGCCTATTTCGAAAGGGTGGATTTACGCGGAAATTGGTATCGTAGGCCGTTAAATCCTCATCTGCAAATACCAGATTATAAGGTGTTACGGAGCAGGTAACTCCTATTTTACTTTTCCTCGCTTCTTTAACCAGCTTCAGAGAAGCGGAGGTACTGATTCCGGTAAGGTGGAGGTTCGACCCGGCGTAGGCTGCCAATTTAATATTACCGGCTACGGCTATTTCTTCTGCTATTTCCGGCCGCCCTGCCAGGCCCATGCGTGTGGAAACCACACCTTCAGTCATCAACCCATTAGGACTAATCGTTTTATCATCCGGAACCTGAAGTAAAACTCCATCAAAGGACTTTACATATTGCAAGGCTTTCACCAGGATGCCGGCTGATTGCAATGAATTTTTCCCATCGCTGAAAGCTATGGCGCCGCTCAGTTTCATATCGTACATCTCAGCCAGCTCCTTGCCTTCGGCCTGCCGGGTGATGCTGCCCAGCGGGTGAATATTTACCGGCAGAGACCTGGCTTTCTGCACAATGTATTCGACTACCGATTTTTGATCCACTGCCGGTTTTGTATTGGGGACAATGCACACATCGGTATATCCCCCTGCCGCCGCAGCCGCGGCCCCTGTTTCCAGGGTTTCCCGAAATTCAAAACCCGGGTCGGAAAAGTCGGAGAAAAGATCGAACCAACCCGGGGAAAGATGCAGATCTTTTTGTTCGAATATTTTTGCCCCTTTTACGGAAATATTTTTAGCGATGGTAACAATTTTTCCGTTGGCAATATGTATATCGGCAATTTTCCCGTTGTGGGGCGAACTGGGATCAATAATTTTTGCCTGTTTAATGATGAGGTTCATTAAATAGCGAAGATAAGGCAACAGAATTTATGATTGGTTTTATATCCTAAATTTTAAAAGATTAAAAAGCGGATACGAATTTTTTGTCTGATTTTTTTGTACATTTGCACTCCTTCCGGTTAAACGGAAGCGGTTCGGGATGTAGCTCAGCCCGGTTAGAGTACACGTCTGGGGGGCGTGTGGTCGCTAGTTCGAATCTAGTCATCCCGACT
>JBEBUZ010000087.1:0-14091 GCA_040393015.1 Paraniabella yanshanensis | reverse complement strand
CCGGGATATGTGATTGATATAGACTTTTACCTCGGGGTAATTTACCACAATTTTAGCATGAAACCAGCTATCCACGGGGTCAGGCACAGGATCGATCGGGTTTTCGTATCTCCCGGGAAACTTCCCTCGTAATTCCGCCCAATCGTTCCCGGGCAGACAAATGTACTGAACAGAATGACCTTTCCGTTCCGGATGGAGGAAGTTGAACGGACGGAAATAAACGGCATCGAAGGTGTTGTCATCGCGGCCATGGAAAGCCACTCCTACGAAGCTCTGCCCCGGAATGGCAGTACCTTTTAGCTCAAATTCAATTGTACCATCTCCAAAGGAAGAGCTGTTAAGCCACAGCAGGCCGTAGTCGGTATTCGCGTTCAAATGGGCTTCGCCCTTTTCATAGGAAACCTTGCGATTGAATTCCGTAAAGTTTTTGCCGTTAATCGGAATAGTTCCGGCTTCAGGCTGAGCGAACAACCGTCCGGTTGTCCATACTAAAATAAGCAGAGGCAGAAAGGAATTTCTCATTGAGTTTGATATTTTTGAGACAAAAATAGGTTCACCGGTCCGGGTAAAGCCGATCAAAACAGGTTCAAAAACCGGTCAAAACAAGTTTCCTTCGGAAAGCAGACAGTTATAAACCATGCCTTTTTCAGACCAGGCTTATTTAGTGCTGTGCAAGAAGCAAATCGAAAAAAAGTTTGCTTTCGGGAACGGCGACGGGTATACCCAGCGGGATCTCGAGGCGTTATTGCGCCACATCGAAGAGCGGACAGGAATCATTTTGAGTTTGTCAACTTTAAAGCGCCTCTGGAAAGACGATTTCAAGCAGCGCCCTCAGCCCGCTACGCTGAATGCCCTGGCCGCTGTATTGGATTACAGTGACTGGCAGGATTTCAGGCAACAGAATCCTCTGACGGCCCAAAGCTCCATTGCAAAGAAAACAATATGGCAGATCGGCGCCCTGACTTTGCTGCTGGCTTCCGCATCTATTTTGGCCATCCGCGTAGCAAACTGGCCTGCCTCGGGCGTAAAAATCGACGGCCCGGTCCGGTTTACTGCTCAAAAGACCGTCATTACAGGTACGCCGGCTACGGTCATTTTCAATTACAGCCTGTCCAGGGTAAGCGCCGACAGCTTCTTTATCCAGCAATCCTGGAATCCTTTGCACCGCGTTCTCATAGATCCTGAAAGGAATATCTATTCGAGTATTTATTATGAGTCGGGTTACCACCGGGCGCGCCTGATTGCCAACGACTCCATTCTTGCCATGCAGCCTGTACATATACTTAGCGACGGCTGGGAGCCACGACTCTATTACAATTATCGGGACAGAGAACCCATCCACTTCAAAAAGGAACGCTTTATCGGCGATGGACATCTGCACCTCAGCAGAGAATTACTCACCAAAAAGAACGTAGACCTTTCGCGCGCATTCGAGACCAGGATAACCAACAGCCGTGTATTCGACTTGGATTCAGAAAACTTTGATTTGGTTTCACGCATGAAAGTAGACAGTTTGACCGGCAGTGCCTGTCCCTTTATGCAGGTCAATATCGTGACCGAGAAACATATTTTCTGGTTAAACCTGCGATATCGGGGTTGTGAAAGGGATGTCAGCTACAAAGTGGGCGAGGTCATTCGCACAGGCAAAAACAATGATCTTTCTCTCCTGGGTGTCGATGTATACCAATGGCAGGAGGTGGGTTTCCGGGTGGAAAATAAGCAAGCCGAAATCACACTGAACGGACAGCGGCTGTACACGGAGACCTTCCGGGAGGATTTTGGGAATATCATGGCGCTTACCTATATTTTCAGCGGTACCGGATCCATTGACCATGTCCGGTTGGCAGGGAAAAACAGTAAAATCGTTTTCGAAGACAATTTCGATCAGTAGGAAGCTGTTGGTGGTATATTTCGGAGATGGAATCGACGCATCAACCCGGCCCGAGACGCTACGACCTGGACTGGCTGCGCTTTACAGCGATTCTTATCCTGCTGTTCTTTCACACCGGCATGTGGTTCAATACCTGGGGGTGGCATGTAAAAAATCCTGAAACAACGTCCTCCTTTAACTACTGGATGGTATGGTAGAAGTAAGCCTAATTTTAAAGGAATGAGCCTTTACTGCCTGTCCCTTCATTTTTTGGCAATTTGTTTAACAACGGAAACTATTGATAATTTGATGGAGCAGAAATTGCTTTTCCCTCCATTCTTTCCCTAACGAGTTCACTGATAAACGAAGAAAATGCTTCTATATCCTGCCCGACACTTGCCAGTTCAAGTGCCTGCATATATTCGTTTCGCTTTTCCACCGGTATCACGGTCCAGGGATAGCCGCCGGAGGCCAGCATGGTGTTCATCAGAAAACGCCCCATTCGTCCGTTACCGTCCATATAAGGGTGAATAAAGACGAAAATAAAGTGTCCGAGAACTGCCCTGACCGATGCTTCAGATTCCTGCTGCAAAAGTTCAAATAGCGTTGGCATGGTATCCCGAATGGCATCCACGTTTAAAGGAACATGCTTTGAATTACCGATATATACCTGGTGACTGCGGTAACCGGCCAGATCAGATGCTTTTAGTATTCCTGCCGCTACGCTGGGATCGAACAGTTCCCTGTACCATTTTGAATGATCTTTTTCGACTTGCAATCCCGGGTTGGCTCCATCTAACAGGGCTGCGATCGTTCTCTTCACTTCCTGATATGCCTGGTAATAGCCTCGGGCTGCCATTGCATCCCTCTGTTTCCGGTTATCTTCATTTTCCCGGCTATCCCACTCCCCGCTGCTCACTTTGGCAATTAATTCGGGAGTAACCTTATACCGCTCTATCGAAAGAGAATGATAAGCATCTCTAGCATAAATATCTTCTAAGTCTTTAATATAGGCTTCACGATCGATGGGCATACCAGGGGCTGCGGGGAAATTTCTCACCACTGTTTCCCTCATCTGCGACCACATCAGCCTGACCCGGGTTACATAAGGAGAGCGTTCACGGCCGGAAAGGGCAATGTTCAGCTTATCTTTAAACGGATCTTCTTCCCGCACATCGTAACCGGCCTGTTTCATCGTTTCTATGATCTGATCGGCAATCCGGTCACGACCTATATTTCTGAATGCCCCGGCAAGCCTGCCTGCCAGTGTACTGTGTCCATTATCCAACAAGATGGGTAACACTTCAGACGCATCGCGAATAAGAGAGAGGGCCGTTCTGGCATCCACTGCATTTCTGCTGTAGATGCCGGGAGAGCTGTAAACCAATGCAGAGGGCAGGTCATACATCTTGATTCCATTTTCTATGTTAAGCATCTCAGCCGGCGGGAGGCTTGTACGTAAATTAAACAGGGAAGTTTGATGAGGTAATGGCGTTGGCAGATTATTCCCCTGTGGGGTACGAACCATTAGTTGCTGTGGTACAGCCCTGTTTCCGGCATGAATAAAGAGAGACTGGTCTGCTGTCAGGCACCAGCCTTCTCCAAACTTGTAGCTTAGAAATTTAGCACAAAACTCCCAAAAGGAACTGTACCAGGCTGTGCTTTCACCTTCTTTTTCCGCGGGGTCAGAAGGTATATACCAGCCTTTGGTTACATCCTTCAGAAAGCCATTCTTCAGGAGGATCTCCCTGTATGTTCTATTTGGAATTTCTTCAGTATGTATGGCCACTGCGCCCTTGTCCTGCAATCCTTTAAGAAACTTAAGAGCCTCGACAAACTTCTCTCGTGGTGTTGCCATTGTTTTACTGTCTTATTATGTACTCCCTGCACCTCATTATTTATTTGAGCTAAAGTTATTAAATAGCGATGTGGTGTTCTTATTAAACGATGATGTTGTAAAATTATTAAATACTGATGTGTTTTCGTTATTATATCTTGTTATTTATAGTTAAATATATCATAATGAGTGCATTAATTCGATTTATTGTAGACATGTGTTTTGTCCTGAACGCCACAAAAAAGAAGTATCGAACACTTTGTTTAACAAATTTAACTTATTGATATTGAGTATATTATAAATAAAAATAACTATAAACAAAACAATTTGCAGCCATTTTTGCAGGCTACAGGGGATTCCACTCGAACACCTGATTAGGTTTCTATCCCTTTTGGACGGTTTTAAGTTATTGTAAATCAATCGCTTATTTACAATTTATTTGTGATACAAATTTATAGAGAGTAGCAGTCACGTTTTTTACGATGGAAATTGAGGTATATCACATCGTCCACGGTTTGCGGAAAAGAACCGCCTCAACCTTAATTGGCAGTTCTTTAAAATGGTTGGAACTTTTTCAAAACCTTATTCTGAATATTAATTGATGCTTTTTAAACTATGTCGTACCTTCAAAATATTGAACTATCTGCGTTCTTTTTCTCCTGGAAACCGGTATATACTCACCGTTGGTCAGCCATATCAGTCCTTCCTTATCAAACCGGGTAACATAACCCATATTAAGCAGGTGCGATTTGTGAACCCGTACAAAATCGTGGTCGGTTAAAATTTCTTCAAAATCCTTCAGCGTGCGCGATACCAACAATTCTTTTCCGTTTACAAGGTAAAACAGGGTATAGTTGTCGTTTCCTTCACATCGTATAATTTCCCTGGGCGAAAAAAAATAGTATCCTTCCATGGTATTCAACGCGAGCTTAAATGCCAAAGGATCTTTTTGCTGCAGGTTGCTCATCAGGTTATTCATCAGCACTTCTTTCGGAGCGGCTTTGTTTTCCCAGAGCGCTATATGGCGGTAAACGGCATTTTGCAGGTCTACAATATCTATTGGTTTCAGCAAGTAGTCCAGCGCGCTGAACCGGATGGCCTTAACAGCGTACCGGTCGTATGCCGTAGTAAAAATAACATCGAAATCCCAGGTGCCCAGTTGGTTTAGCAGGTCAAACCCGTTGAGATGAGGCATTTCTATATCCAGCATGATCAGGTCAGGCTGAAAGCCGGTTATCATCTCGACAGCTCTGGTCGGGTGATTGCACACGCCGATCTTCTTTTCGCCGGCAATATGCTTTTCTATCAGCAACCTCAACATATTGGATGCTGCAACTTCATCATCTATGATAAGTATCCTGGTTACTTTTTTCATTGAAAACAATAGTTATTTCGACAAGAGTTCCGGCTACACGGCCGTTGGTATCCAGCCGATCGCCGATGCTGATAGTGCCGCTGCATTCACCTGTCAGCTGCAGTATCTGCAGTCGCTCGCGGGTCGCCTGGATGCCTTTTGGCTCAGACTGGTGCGCACCCAGTTTTCTCATTTTTATCTGCTGCGCTTTTTCCCTGCCAATGCCATTGTCGGATATGGCGCAGACGAGTCGGTTCTCTTTTTCCGAAAAAGTAATTTCCAGCTCTTTTACACCATCCTTTTGCAGCAGCCCGTGCCAGATGGCATTTTCTACAAAAGGCTGCAACAGCAGCGATGGAAAGGAGATGCTATCGGCATCGATAGCTTCCGGCAATCGGATGCTGTAGCGGAACAGGTGGCTGAAGCGTAATGATTCCAGTTCAATATAAAGCCGGATGATCTCTATTTCCGTGCGCAGCGGGTGAAAGTTTTTTTCAGAAGCCTGCAGCACCATGCGCATGAGCTTTGAAAACCTGGACAGGTACTCGCAGGATGCCGTGTAATTTTCTGTAATCACCAGCTCCTGTATGGCGTTGAGGCTGTTAAAAATAAAATGCGGGTTCATTTGCGCACGCAGCGCTTTTGTTTCCAGGTCGGCTTTCATCCTTTGCAGGCGGCGTTGCTGCTGTTGCTGGCGATAGTAGTAAAAAGCGCCGAGCAGCGCCAGTAAAACAATAGTGCCGAAAATGTAAAACAGCTTTAACCGCCGGGCAGCCGTTAATTGTAGTTGCTGGATACGGTTGTCCTTTTGCAACAGCGCTATCTGCTGGCTCTTTTTAAATGCCTGGTATTTGGCGTCCATTTCCGCTACGGTTTGCCGCTGTTGTGCGCTTGCTATCGAATCAGCATAAGCGTGGAACAGGTTGCTGTATTGCAGGGCCTGTTCATATTCTTTTTCCTGCGTGTATATTTCATACAATGATTGGTAAACGGAAACCAGCGCGGCTTTATTACCTATTTTTCTGGCAAGCTCTGCCGCGGCAAACAGGGTATCTACGGCGATATGCCGTTGCTTTTGCCTGGCAAAGCTTTCTGCCAGCGCTACCCGGCCGTCAACTACCAATTCGGGCTCATTGCTTTCCCAGGCCGACCGCAGGCTTTGGACCAGGTAGTTTTCGCCTTCTTTTATCCTGCCCCGCTTTACCAGTAAAGCCCCGTATTTTCTCCCGGCTATTACATAAAACCTCTTGAAGTACCAGCTCTCTTCAATATGCTGTAAGGCGGTCTGGTAATACTTCATGGCAGAGTCGGGCTGCCCCAGCATCTCGAAACATTCACCCATGCTGATAAATAAGCCCGGATTATGCGCCTTCCTCTGCGGAGGAAGGGATGCTTCGCGCTCCTTCAGATAGTCCAGGCTTTTTATATAGTTCTTTTGCCTGAAGAAATAGTCGGAAAAATTATCCAGCAGCTGCGCATACAGGAAGGACAGCTTTTTGGCGGTTTTGGAAACGGTATCCTGGGCATATTGTTCTTTCAGGGAGGTATAAATGTCCAAGGCGCTGTTGTAATATTGAAGGGCCGTGTCATCATCCCCTTTTTGTTCGTAGGCATACCCGATCTCCATCTGCGCTTCCAGCATAATACCTTCATCCTCCAGTTCCCTAGCCAGCAGAAGCCTTTGCCGGGCGATAGCAATTACGGAGTCGTACCGGGACTGTGTGGTAAACCAGCCTGATTTTTTACCCAATGCAAACATAAGGGTGCGCTTATCTCCCGAACGGCAGGCATGTTTTAACAGCAGTTGCAGATAATAGGCAACGCTGTCCCTGTCCGGCGGCTTCCTGTAATGATAATATAATTCAAGATTGCTGTACAGCTTCACCAGCATCGTATCGTTATGATGGGCTTCGGCTAAGGCGATCCCCTGCCGGCAGGGCAAGATGCCCGTTTCAAAGCGGCCCGCCAGCATATTGCTGTTAGACAGCTTATATAAGCTATCCATTTGCCGCACTGCGGCTGTTCCGGCATCCGCTCCCGGGGAGGTCCGGGGCTTACAGGCATACAGTAGCAACAGGCCTGTTGCAAAGCAGGCTGCGATTTTTACCAATGCACCTATACAAAATGATCCCTTCATTAGGAGCGCATCATTTTATCTGCACAAAATTATGCTATTGGCGCTACATCCTGCTACCGCTCCCTCACTGCGGAGTACCGTTTGCTCATTCACCGCCTGATATGCGCCGTTCCCGAAATAGCCACCGCCGTTGCCTTTTTGGGCTTTGTACCGGGTACGTCCTATCAGTAGCTTTAAGTTTATTACCGGTTAATGAGGCATTTTGCTGCAAAAACCAGCTCATCATATCACACTCAACATTCATAAAATGAGGGCTTTACAATTGCTGATCATACTACTGTACCTTGCGGTTTTGTACGCCTGCAAAAAAGGCGACGGCCCCGACAAGCAGCCATCAAATTGTAAACTCACCTCGCTGTTACTTTATCCTGCCGGGCAGGCTCAGCAAACCGTGAGCTTCCTCTACGATGATGACGGACGGGTTAGATTCATCAACCAGGATGGCGTCATCAACGAGTTCATCTACCAGGATAATGCCTTTACCAGGGCGCGGCCCAGCCCCGGCAACTGGGTTACACGCTCTTATATACAGCTAAACGCGGATGGCCGGCCATCGCTTAGAAAAGATACTACTTACAACAACCAGTCCATCAACAGCACAGCAGCCATGACTTACGAATACAACAGCCGGGGCGAGCTGGAAAAAGGTATCAGCAATAACGCTTCAGTAATACCCAACCTCAGCATAGTTTGGCAAAACGGCAACATGGTAAGCATAACCGAAGGCAATACCACAGTGTTCCTGGATTACTATACCGACAAACCCGACCAGGAGCTTACCATTATGGGATTAAAATTTTTTATAGAGTTTGCAGCTTATGCGCCCAAATGTAAAAACCTTTTAAAGTCATTGACGTCTGGAAGCCAGCAGATAAATTTCAATTATGAATTTGATGAGAAAGGAAAAATAAAAGCCACTACCTGGACGGTAGCCGGAAACCCTACCCCGGTAGCCACATGGCAGCAGTTGTGGGATTGCAATTAGAAGACAACAAACTTAATTTTTTAACTTCTGGCCTGTATGGCCGACACAATGTACATACTGATGAAACGATTAAAAGGACGACCAGCTACTCTTACCTATATGATGAGCAGGGACGGATCGTAAGACAGGACATCAGCGCCGATGATGCTACCGGCAGCGGCACTTCAATTTATACGTATTACTAAACATAACAGTCATGATCCGCCAACACGTATTCTGCCGTAATCTCCGGCTGACAGCAGTACCGGCAATGCTTCTTTGCCTGGTGCATGGCTGTAAAAAAAGTGACCCGGGAATAAGCAATGAGCCTGTACCGCTTATAAAAACCATGACCGACGCAGAGGCGGACTATGCCTACAGGGCCTTATATACCTATGATGCGCAGCAAAGAGTCACGACCATTGACGACAATGGCACCCTCATCGAATATCAGTATGCACCTGGGAAAATAACCAGGACAGCCAGGCAGGGACCCGGCAACACCACCGTATTTGAATATGAGCTGAACGAAAAAGGCCTTATAAAAAGTCAGCACATAGTGGGAGAAGCTACCCGGTATTTTTATGAATACAATGCGGAAGGGTTCCTCGTAAAATATCACGACGATCAAACCCCGCAATACAGCAGCACGTATCATTACAATCCGCAAACCGGCTTGCTCGACAGCATCACCGCCACGCTGGGCGGTGCATGGCACAACACGCATGTTTACAGCTACTATACGGATAAAACCAATACCCTCGGTGCAGCGAATGAGGGCAAGCCGTATTTTGGAAAAGACGGTCTTCACCCTATCAAAAAACAGGTCTCCCGTTATAAAGACGGCAACACCATTAAAACACAGGTATATGACTACACCTATACGTTCGATGACACAGGCAGGGTGCGCAGTAAAGCCTATACGGAAGTCGGGCTGCCATATCTTTATTTTTATACCTACTATGAATAAAGGGGCAGGCTTCAGCGGGTTTACTGCTTTACCAGCTTCAGCGTGGCTCTTTCCTCATTACAGGTCACTTCGACGATGTACAGGCCGGCCGGCAGTTTTTCAACCGGGTTGCCTGCGAGGATAAGCCTGTACCCGTCCGGGAACACCTGGTTTTCGCCTGTCGCTATCGCAGCTTCAGGCGGCTGCGCGGCGGTCCCTGCGCCGGCGGATACCGACTTTGCCGCGACCACCAACAGTTTTCCGGGGGCCGAATGCGCCGGTAACATAGTTCCCGTGGTAATCAGGGAATTGCTGAGGTACGAATCGAGATCTATTTCTGAAGATCTGCTGACATGAGACCTTCTGGAAACTTGGCAAAAGCAAAGCAATAGATGAGGGAATGAGGCAGGCCCCTTGCGTCTATGGCTGATTTTTTGCTGCGCTTCGACGGCTATCAGATGAACCTGGCGCCCAAGTTGAGCCTCATATTTCAATCATTTAACAACTTACATCTATTAATTCAACATTCTATATTCATTAGGTGTATACCCTGTATTCTTTTTAAAGGTTCGGCTAAAGTGCTGAGGGTATTTGAAACCAAGCTCATAAGCAATTTCGCTAAGGGTCTTTTTATTTTCCAATATTTTCTGTTTGGCCATATCTATTATTTTCAACCGGATATATTCCAAAGCCGTTTTCCCGGTTTCTTTTTTAACAAGATCACCAAAATAATTGGTCGAAAGGTTCAACTTCTCCGCGCAATAGGTTACCGAGAGCAGTCCAATGTTCCGAGGGTTGTCAGACCGGTAATAATCGTTTAGCAGTTTCTCAAATAGTTCCAGGAAATCTTTGTTAACATCATTACGAGTGATAAACTGCCGGTCATAAAAACGTATGCAATAATTTAAAAATAGCTCAATGTTGGACGCAATCAGCATTCTGCTATGCCTGTCTGTACCCCGTTCCAGTTCATACTTAATTTTTTCAAAACAATCCAATACGATTTTTCTTTCCCTTTCGGATAAATGCAGGGCTTCCCTGGTTTCATACGTAAAAAAGGTATAATCTTCCATGTGCTTTCCCAGGGAAGTGCCCCGTATCAGATCGGGGTGAAAAAGCAAAGCGTAGCCCTGCAGCTTATAATCTTTATTGATATCCACATTAATGATCTGACCCGGGGCCACGAATACCAGGGTCCTGTCCTGGTAGTCATAGGTATGCTTTCCGTACTTCATATCTCCGCATTTCACTTCTTTCAGATACACGGCATAAAAACCAAAGTTCATCCTGGAAGCATAAATTTCAGGCACCCTGCCGTCAAAATCCATTATGCTCACCAACGGATGCAGGTTCTCCTTATGATAAAAAGCATCGTGCTCACTCACCGTATCGATCCTCAAAATTTCGTCCATATTCTGCATTTAGAAACCAGGACAAATTTACTCATTCTTTTGCCGGGTCAACTATGCAAAATTCTAATCAGTGAAAATGGTAAAGGAATCCGTGGATTGTATACAAGATATGATTTTATAAGACAAGAACTTTGTCCTGTGAAAATGCAAGGTGATTAAGTGCTGAGGCAAACATCATCTGCATATTCACTAAACAACAATAGCACAAAAAATTGAGTATGGAATTAATGAAAGGTAAAGTTGCCCTTGTTACAGGTGCTGCGCAAGGTATAGGATTTGCCGCTGCCAAAGCTTTTGCAGAGGCAGGAGCAATCGTCGTATTGTCCGATTGGGAGGAAAATTTATTGAATTCGGCAGCAGAGCAACTTGCTGCGGAAGGTTACATGACATTGGCAATTGTTTGTGATGTTTCGGATGATGTACAGGTAGAGGAGATGATCAATAAAACAGTAGCAACATTCGGACGATTGGACGCAGCTTATAATAATGCGGGTGTTCAAAATGTGTTGGCAGAAGCAGCGGATCAGACCAGCGAAGACTTTGACAGGGTTACGGGGATAAACCTGCGGGGCGTATGGAGTTGTATGAAATATGAGCTACAACAAATGCGTATACAGGGCAGCGGCGCAATCGTAAACTGTTCCTCCATTGGCGGAATTTTGGGCGGTGCACAAAGAGGAACGTACCACGCGGCCAAACATGGAGTAATCGGGCTCTCTAAAAGCGCGGCATTGGAATATGCGTCGCAAGGGATACGGATCAATACGATTTGTCCCGGGTTAATACATACGCCTATGGCAGATAAAATGATAGCCGGAGATCAGGCGGATGCTATTGATCAGATGCTGCGACAAGTACCGGTAGGTCGTTTGGGACGTCCTGAGGAAATAGCCAATGCCGTTGTTTGGCTTTGCAGTGATGCGGCAAGCCTTGTAGTGGGCCACACCCTGGTAGTAGATGGAGGATACAGCATTCAATAAAATTTACATTAATAAAGCATCCTATGGAAAATCAAACGTTAGAAACAGGAGAACTTCGCAATAAGAATTACCCTAATGGATCCGACCGTCGCGGCTTTCTGAAAGCAACCGCGACTTTAGGAACGGCAATGTGCATCCCTTCTGTACTTACACAGAGCTGTACTGAACAAAAAAAATCAACTTCTCATGAAAAGGAGGAGGATAAGGGAATGCCTGTCATTACTCAGCGTCGCATGCTCGGCTCTGGTAACTACAGCATGGAAGTGGCCGCAATTGGTTTCGGAGTCATGGGAATGAACCACCACCGCGGCCTTTCTCCCGACCGCAAAGCAATGATAAAACTGCTCCACCAGGTAGTTGAACATGGAGTAACCCTGTTCGATACGGCGGAAGTCTACGGTCCGCTTATCAATGAAGAACTGGCCGGTGAGGGATTACATTCTTTCAGGGATAAGATCAGGATCACGACCAAATTCGGACACAGGATAATAAACGGGAAACATATAGCGGGAGAAGTGGACAGCCGGCCTGAAACGATAAAACGGGTTGCCGAAGAATCGCTCAAACGGCTGCGGATCGATACCATAGAATTGTTCTACCAGCATCGTTTTGACCCGGCCGTGCCTATCGAAGATGTAGCCGGTGCCGTACAGGACCTGATCAGGGAAGGAAAGGTAAAACGATTCGGGCTTTGTGAAGTGGGCGCCGAGGTTATCCGCAGTGCCCACGCCGTTCAGCCTGTTACCGCTATCCAGAGCGAATATCACCTGATGTGGAGAGAGCCTGAGAAAGAGGTACTGCCCGTATGCAACGAGCTTGGGATTGGTTTTGTGCCATACAGTCCGTTAAACCGTGGTTTCCTGACAGGAAGCATCAATGAATACACGGATTTTAATAACGGAAATGACAACCGCAATATCCTGCCTCGCTTTACGCCGGAAGCAATACGTTCTAACCTCAGAATAGTTGAAGAGCTAAACAAATTCGGACGGACAAGAGGTATCACGGCAGCGCAGGTAGCCCTTGGATGGCTGATGCAGAAAGCTCCTTGGATTGTTCCCATTCCGGGTACCACCAAACTTTCACATCTGGAAGAAAACCTTAGAACAGCACAGTTTTCATTTCCTAGGCAGGATTGGAATGAGCTTGAAGCGGCGGTTTCCAAAATTGCAATTATCGGTGACCGCTATCCCGCATCGGAGCAAAAACAGGTGGAAAGAAAATAGGGCTGGCGGACAACTTGCGTGGGCAGGCGTGATAACGCAAGAGAGACCTTTTAACCCCATGCGGCCTGTGAAAAGCAAGAATTATAGCCAATCTATTATTGCAATATATTTTAATAAACTATCTTAGGGACGGTTTAAGTTCTCCTATTAGCCATATTGTTTTTATGTGCACTATTATTTGTTAGAAAAACAAGCCCAAGATGAAAACAAATCATTTAATAGTTGCATTTTTCCTTTATTTTGTCAGTAGCGCTCTTCTATTCTCTCAACAACCACTTATTATAAATAACTTCTATGAGGAGATGGCTAGGACGCTTAAAGATACCGCTATCAGCTCTAAAGTATATTTCTTTGATGTGTACATTGGTGGCCTAGATAGGAAGTACTTTAAAGTAGATAAAGGAGACACCCTGGTAAAGGTAACACAATTTAGTATCAAAGAAGATGTGAAGTCAATGATGAGAGACTCTCTAGTATTCGACAACGTGGACTTTACTGGCACACTATTTTTTCCACAGAATTTCCGATTTAATAAATTTACAGGAATAACATATTCGAAAATTCCGGAATACTTTAATTGTCGATACTGTGATTTTAAGGGAGATTTTAATTTTTCAGGCAGTGTAGTTGGTAATTTGATACTTACAGGTTCTATATTCCATAATAGTGTATTAATTGAAGGGGCAGAAATTGGCCCTCGAATAACCCTTTCATTATTTGAATCTATACAAGATATATCAGCTAATTTTATTTATTCAAGTTTTAACAGTGATGTCTCTTTTGACAATTCTATTTTCAAAGGACTACTTACTTTCAATGGTGCAATATTTAAAAGTATTCCTACTTTCAGAGGTACTTTTTTTCCAGATTCGGTTGATTTTAGACGAGTTAGATTTGATCTCATAAAAGGGGATGGGCCACTATCGGTAATCGATTTGAGAAATGTAAATATTGATAAGCACAATTCGAGTGGTATTTCAGAAAAATCAATAATATTTATCGGAGAAAGTGATCCGTCTAAATATCTAATTCCATTTAGCAAATTTAGACTGGGGTGGGTTAAAGAATCTATCGATCAAAAAATTGTTATTTATGAGGGATTAATAAATACATGTAAAAAATTTGGAATGTATGATAGTGCCAGAAATTGGGATGTTGAATTACAAAGCCTTCAGTTAAATGATCAATGGCCGAATATTGGATCATTATTGATATCTTTCAATAGAAATTGGTGGAATTTTGGATATGAAAAGTGGAGAATTTTGTGCGTATGGTTACCTTTGTTATTTATCGGATTCTATTTTATAAATTTATTATCAATAGAAAATATATAAAAAAATATCAATATAGATGAAGATATTG
>JBEBUZ010000086.1:0-14663 GCA_040393015.1 Paraniabella yanshanensis | reverse complement strand
GAGAGAATGGATGCCTGGGTGGGGGACAAATTAAAAGAACTGGAAAAGTTGGGATTGGCAGACAATACCATAGTAATATACTATAGCGATCATGGAGGCATACTAGCCAGGAGTAAACGCTATTTGTATGAAACAGGGACGCATATTCCTTTTATTATTCGTATACCCGAAAAGTATAAATACTTATTTCCTGCCGAAAAGCCAGGCTCCGCTGTCGATCGGATGATTAGCCTGATAGACCTGTTCCCTACCATGCTTAGTGTGGCAGGAGAAAAAAAGCTGCCCGAACATTTACAGGGCCAGGCATTTCTGGGAGCCCTTAAAACCGCGGCGCCGGAATATGTATATGGCTTCAGGGGCAGGATGGACGAGCGGACGGATATGATGCGTTCGGTAAAGGACAGTCGTTACCGGTATGTTCGTAATTATTACCCCTACCGTAGTAATGGAATTTACAATAGGTATATGTGGAGGGCTTTATCAACGCGCGCCTGGCACGAAGAGTATTTAAAGGGAAATTGCAATGCAGCCCAATCTGCCTATTTTGATTTAAAGCCGGTGGAAGAGTTGTACGACACCCAAAATGATTATTGGGAAGTAAATAATCTTGCAGGGAAGGCCGAATACCGTGACGTGCTATTGCGAATGAGAGCTGAAAATAATCGCTGGCTTGAAAGCATCCGGGATGCGGGTTTTTTCCCCGAAGCGCAACTTAAAAAGATTTCTGAAACCCAGTCGCTATATGATTATATGCGTTCGGGCAGTGAATCTGTAAAGCAGCATATTGCAGTTGCGGATCTGGCCAACTTCGCAACTGTAAAAGATGTGGAACAGCTTTCTGCGAACCTTTCAAATAAAAATGCCGTAGTGCGCTATTGGGCTGCCCTGGGCTTAAGAAAACTGGGCAAAGAGGCAAAGCCAGCCATTTCTGTTCTGACCAAAGCCCTGAACGACCCATCGCCCGATGTGTCGATAGCTGCTGCGGAGGCTTTGTATTTTGCGGGTGTTCAAAAGCCTGCCGTAACGGCTTTTATAAAGGCATTAAAAAATCCCGATCCGATAGTGCGCCTGCATGCCTTAAATATAATTGATATCACTTGCAAGTATGATGCAGACGTTTTAAAGGCCATAGCCGAAATGCTGCAGCAGCCCGATATGCCGGAGAATCAGTTTGATACCATTTTAGGTACTTGGATGCTGGAAACAGGAATGACAAAAAATAAATAGGCACCCGGCTATAGGGTAAGCATTTCGGTTATCAAATTTTTGAGAGTGGAAAAAGCCAGAACAGATTTGGGGGGTTGATCTGATAAATCGGACTATAATATGGCTGATTGGATCCTGAGAAGCAGAATATTTTACTTCGCTTTGGAGGCTTACAATTAATCGATCACCTGCATTAGTAATGTAAATTTTTTAAATAGCGCCTCAGTTTATTTTCCGTTTCTGCAATTAAGGATGGAAACCGGGGCTAAGAGATTAAGAAATGAAAAATAAAGAAAACTGTAGCCCGGCATACAAGAGAGTAATGAGAAGAATCGGTTCTATATTCCTGTTGTTCTCATTGTTGCCGGTGGCAGGCAGCGCACAGAATCGCCAGGGAACTGCGACAGCCGTTAAAGCCCGCCTGGGAGAGCCCCAGGTGAAACCGTTGCCCGCAGTATGGAAAGAGGAATATGATAAGGGAAATGTACATCCCGGAGATCATACACAACATATGCTGGATCTTACCTATTGCGAATCCGACCCTGATCGAATCTATATGGGGCAGGACGTTTGTAATATATGGGTATCGCGGGATTACGGAAAAAACTGGTTTACCCTTAGTAACAGCGGGTTGTATTCTCCTTTTATTATTTCGGTTGAAGTGGATCCTTTGGATAAAAACCGCCTGCTGGCAGCTGCGCAGTGCCGGTATTATGACGGTGTCAATCAGGATTACCAGGGTATTTATCAATCGCTGGACGGCGGTATCACCTGGTCAAAAAAAATATCCCGGACCGATCTGGGCGAAGTTCGGAGCAGTACCAAGCTGATCACTTACGCGCCTGCTTCCAAAGATGCAAAGCTGGGTTATGCCAAACGTTGGTATGCTGCATTTGGGGAGTACAAAAATACGGCAAAGGGTAGTGAACTGGTTGCCGATGATGGCCTCTTGTATTCTGATAATGGTGGAGATACCTGGAAGGAAATCAGGAAATTACCTGCTACAGATTTTGGCGACAAGATACGCGGCATAAAAGTAGATATCGTCGATCAGCAAAAAGTATTCCTGTACGGGAATAAAGGTTTATTCAGGTTTGAAAACGTTACGGATGCCAACGGAAAAATTACTAAAATAAGCGGGAGAGGGGGACTACCCCAGGGCGATATATGGGGCAGGTTGTTCCAGTCGAAAGACGGCAATACTTTGATCGTAGCCGTTTCGGGGAAAGGCATATATAAATCAACAGATGCCGGTTCAAACTGGTCGGTCTTATACACCTGGACAGACGTTAATTATTGTTATATAAGCGAAAATTTCCCCGATAAAATTTTTGCAGTTCCCACAGAAAGAAGCCATAAGCAGATTCGGGTGAGCAGCGATGGGGGCAAAACCTGGGTTGAGCCAACAGACGATAATATTCATTACCGCCCGGGATACGGTACAAGCAACTGGGTTAAGAAATTAAACGGACAATTTACCTGCATAATACCCGATCCCCGTAATAAGAACAACGTTTTCATTCACACCAAATCAAGAAATTTCCGGTCGTCGGATGGCGGGCTGAACTGGACAGTGTCGGATAACGGGTTTAACGGCGCTTCACATACAGGCATAGCCAATGAGCAGATGTTTGATGCGGCCAATCCCAACAGGTTCTGCTATTTTATGGTTGACAAAGGGGTGATCTTTACCAATACAAAAGGAAAATGGTTTTACCAGAACAAGCAGGATCCCCAAAAGTTAGGTTTGAGCTGGAAAACATCTCTCGCAGGAGCCCTCCATTCGAAGAAACCCATTATCCTCGCCAGTGTTGGAAAAAGCCCTAAAGGAAAACTGCTGCGTTCTCCTGACGATGGGGCTACCTGGAATGTGGTAAGCGAGAAGGAAACGGAACGATGGGTAATTGCATTCGACCTCGATAGCTCAAATTATTGTTATCAGGGGCGGGAGCGCTCTGACGATGAGGGCGTTACCTGGAAGGAACTAACAAATATGCCGGCCAAAGCTATCATTTGCGGGGTGTCAAGATCAGACGGACGCGTTATTTACGCAATGGATAATACAGGTTCACGTAAGCAAATTTGGAGGTCGGTAAATAGAGGGGACACCTGGCAACTGGTTATCGATGCCGGTTGGGATCTCACTTTTCCCGGTCCCAACGAAATGTTTGTTTTCCGGGTAGATCCCAAAACTTCCCATATTGTATATACAAGCAGCGGCAACGGACATATCAGTAGATGGGACTTGAGCAAAATGCCGGCAAAGCATACAGAGTTACGGGTTGGTGGAGTAAACGAGGATAACTTTTTTATCAACCGGTTTGCAATAGATCCCAGGTATCCGGATATAATGTATGCCGTAAACCTCCGGGCCAATACCGGTAACAAATTTTTCAGAACCATTGATGGGGGAAAGACCTGGCAGAACATAAGCACTTTTGTTCCCCAGGGATCGGTAAATGGTCTGGCGGTTTCTCCTGTTACGGGCGAAGTATATATATCGAGCCAAAACGGTTCTCTGGTGATGCTGCCGCCATACCCCACGAGCAACACCGCCTACGAAGAAGTGCCTTATACCAATAACCATTTAGGAGAGCCCTATGATTAAATGACGTTTCAACATTACGATAAAACTAAACTTCCAAACAGGTAAAGGTGATGACTGCCCACTGTAAATACGGATACTTTAACGATGCTTTTTAAACCGCAAAAAATAACGAGTATGAAAAAAAATTATTGGCTATTTGCACTGCTGGTATTTATAATTGGTATTGGCTGCAAAAAACCCAACTCCGGCGTACCTGATGGTAATAACGGCGGCGATAACGGTGGTAATAATGGTGGCGATACAACAGTATTTACATTGGGAGAACCCCAAATAAAACCTCTGCCGGTTGTTTATCAGGAAGAGTATAATGCGGGTACTGTTAAGCCCGGCGATCATACCCAGCATATGCTGGATCTTTCTTATTGCGAGTCGGACCCTGATCGTATTTATATGGCGCAGGATGTTTGTAATATTTGGGTGTCAAAGAACAATGGCCAGGACTGGTTTACCCTTAGAAACGAGGGGTTGCTTTCGCCTTTTGTTATTTCGGTTGAGGTTGACCCATTGAATAAAAACCGGGTATTAGCGGCGGTTCAATGCAGGTATTACGATGATGTGAACCAAAACTACCAGGGAATATATCAGTCACTCGATGGCGGCATCAACTGGCAAAAAAAGATGGCGCGCACGCAACTGGGAGAGGTGAGAAGCAGTACGAAACTAATCACTTATGCACCCACCTCCAAAGATCCGGTCCTGGGTTATGCCACGCGCTGGTATGCGGCGTTTAGTGAATATAAGGAAACGCTGAACGGGGATGAGCTAATTGCCGATGACGGCCTGCTGTATTCTGATGACGGCGGAAGCTCCTGGGCTGAAGTGAGGAAGTTGCCTGCTCCCGATTTCGGAGAAAAAATCAGAGGTATAAAAGTGCATACAACCAAGCCGGAGAAAGTATTTTTGTACGGCACTGGCGGCCTGTACCGGTTTGAAGATGCTACAAACCCCTCGGGAGGTGTAACCAAATTAAGCGGGCGTAATGGATTAGCCGAGGGAGACATTTGGGGAAAATTATACCAGTCCCCCAGTGGTAATGTGCTGATTGTTGCCGTATCCAGAAAAGGGATATATAAATCTACCAATGCCGGATCAAGCTGGACCCTGCTTTACGACTGGAAGGATGTGAATTATTGTTATGTAAATGAAAGTTTTCCGGATAAGATATTCGCAGTTCCTTACGAAAACAGCGCAATGCAAATACGGATCAGTGATGATGGCGGACAAACCTGGAACGAACCCACTAATCCCAATATCCAATACCGGCCAGGTTATGGCGGAGGCAACTGGATCAAAAAATTAAACGGACAATTTACTTATATTTTACCCGATCCACGTAATGTTAATAATGTCTTTATTCATACGAAATCCAAAAACTTCAGGTCAACGGACGGCGGCGTGTCGTGGACGGTTTCGGACGATGGTTTTAATGGCTCTTCGCAAAATGGTGCGGAACAAATGTTTGACCCGGTAAACCCCGACAGGTTTGCCTATTTTATGACAGACAGATCGGTTATCGTAACAACTACAAGGGGAAGATGGTTTCAAAAAAACACAGTGGTGCCCGAAAATTTTGGCATTAACTGGAAAACCTGTCTTGCAGGCGCTTTGCATCCATCCGAACCCGTAGTGCTGGCATGCGTGGGCAGAAGTCCCAATGGAAAATTGTTGCGTTCGGGCGATAATGGTGTTACATGGAGTTTGGCAAGTGATGGGAATAAGGCAAGATGGGTAGTTGCTTATGACTTACAAAATCCCAACTATTGTTATCAAAGCAATGAGCGGTCTTCTGATGGAGGCCAGTCGTGGACGCAGTTGCCGAATATGCCGGCTAATTCAATAATTTGTGGCGTATCCAGATCCAATGGAAGTATTATCTATGCCATGAATGCCCTGGGTGGCGGCACGAAAAAGAGAGTGTGGGCCTCTGCCGACAGGGGCGACAGTTGGCAGCTGGTTATTGATGCGGCCTGGGATCTTACTTTTCCCGGTCCCAACAATATGTTTGTTTTTACAGTGGATCCGCTTAACCCGAACATCGTATACACCAGCAGTAGTAACGGTCATATTACAAAATGGGATGTAAGTGTGTCTCCGGCACAGCCTACTAATATTTCTATAAACGGCGTGAGCGAACCCGATTTTTTCATTAATCTTTTTGCAATAGATCCACGACATCCTGGCGTTATGTATGCGGCAAACCAACGTGCCAATACCGGCAATGCTGTTTTTCGAAGTATAGACGGCGGCGTTAGCTGGCAAAATATCAGCAATTATATTCCACAGGGTTCCATTAAAGGTTTAAGTGTGTCGCCCGTAACCGGCGAAGTTTATATATCCGGACAAAACGGTTCCCTGGTAATGCTGCCGCCCTACGCTACGAGTAATACGGCATATGAAGTTGTTCCGTATACGAATAACCATCTCGTGGAACCGTACAATTAAGGCTGAATAAAATTATAAGGAACGTATGTCTGTACGTTCCTTATATCTTATAATACCTGTTTTCCAAAATAGATTCAATTTAAATGAGAATACTAATTACCCTGATTTTCCTGCTCCCTTGCTTTCTTTCATCGGCTCAGAAACGGCCGAATATTATATTTATACTCACCGATGACCAGCGTTTTGACTTTATGGGGTTTACGGGGCGTTTCCCCTGGGTAGAAACGCCAAATATCGATAACCTGGCTCAAAACGGAATGTATTTTAAAAATGCTTTTGTAACCACATCGCTCTGCTCCCCCAGCAGGGCTTCTATTATTACCGGCCAGTATTTGCACACACACCGGGTGGTAGATAACGATACACCACTGCCGGTATCGTCGAATACCTATCCCCAGGTGCTGCAGAAATCGGGTTACCAAACGGCCTTCATGGGTAAATGGCATATGGGTGGCGACGATTCCTCTCCCCAGCCAGGTTTTAGCCATTGGATATCTTATAAAGGCCAGGGCTCTTACGAAGATCCGTTACTGAATATAGATGGAAAAGAAACCCAAACGAAGGGATATATCACAGATGTATTAACCGATGCGGCCATCCGTTTTATTAAAAAGCAAGACGCCGGCAAACCGTATTTTTTATGCATTTCCCACAAAGCAGTTCACGAGCCCTTTCAGCCTGCCGAAAGACATAAAGGATAATATAAGGATCTGAAAATCCCCCGTCCCGAAACATTTGCAGATACTGAAAAGAACAGGGAAGGAAAGCCACTTTGGCTGGCCAGGCAAAGAAATAGCTGGCATGGCGCCGACCGCGATTACAAGGTAAACAATTATCAGGATTTTGACCGCTTTTTCCAGTTATATAGTGAGTCGTTGCTGGCTGTGGATGAAAGTGTGGGTAAATTGCTCAACGAACTTAAAACCCGAGATGATTTTGAAAATACCATAATTGTTTTTTTTAGCGACAACGGGTATATGATCGGGGAACACGGATTAATCGATAAACGCGTGATGTATGAAGAGTCTATACGGGTTCCCTGCATCGTTTATTGGCCCGGCCGGGTAAAAAAACAGGAACGGGAAGAAATGATTTTAAATATCGATCTTGCTCCTACTTTTTTAGAATTAGGCGGATGTAAGGCTCCCTCGTCGATGCACGGAAAGTCGTTTGCAAAAATCATTAAGGGGGCTAATGTTTCCTGGCGAAAGGATTTTTTGTATGAATACGAATGTGACCCCGCAGCGGTTCAAACGCCCACTATCCTGGGTCTTCGAACAGAGAAATACAGCTATATGACTTATAAAGGAGTTTGGGATAATTACGAATTATATGATTTGGAAAAAGACCCGTTGCAAAAGAATAATTTACTGGGCAATATTGTATTTGGCAAACATTATGGAAGGTTTCTTACTAAGGTTCAGGAACAGGCGCCCCATCTTTGGCCATTGGTAAACTCGTTTGAGAAAAGAATGGATGAGTTATTAAAAGAAACTGGAGGTAAAAGGTAGTATGAAGCGCATCTTGCAGTATTTATTGGGTTTGGTGGCGATATTCGTAGCGTCGTGCGAACCAGGTAGTGACAATATAGATTGGCCTGAATACCTGGGCGGGGCAGACCGTAACCATTATTCCGAACTTAAACAGATAGATTCGGCCAATATTTCAAAAGTAAAACTTGCCTGGGAATTTCGTACCGGCGATTCGGGCCAGATGCAATGCAGCCCTTTGGTGGTGGAAGGCGTTTTATATGGGGTTACAGCGTCTAACCAGTTATTTGCTTTGAACGCTGCAACAGGCGTGGAAATATGGAGATTTATACCCGATACCAATCGGTCATCACAGACCAACCGGGGTGTAGCTTTCTGGCGAAACGGAAAAGATAAACGAATTTTGTTTTCCTATCAATCCTGGTTATATGCCATTGATGCTATAACGGGAAAACCGGTAAACACATTTGGCGAGGATGGTAAAGTGAGTTTGCGCGCTGGTCTTGACGAGGGATCGGGGAAGAAATTTGTGGTTTCTACCACGCCGGGTACCATTTATGAAGATATTATTATTATGCCCGTAAGGGTAGGGGAAGGGGTTGGCGCCGCAAATGGCTATGTTCAGGCATTCAATGTTGTAACGGGTAAATTGGTTTGGGTATTTAAAACCATTCCCCACCCGGGCGAAAAAGGATATGAAACCTGGCCGGAAGAAGCTTATAAAAACCCGGCGATAGGGGGCGCCAATAACTGGGCCGGCATGGCGCTCGACAAAAAGCGGGGGATCATTTATGTGCCTACAGGTTCTGCCTCTTTCGACTTTTACGGGGGGAACCGAAAAGGAACCAACCTGTTTTCAAACTGTATTCTTGCCCTGGATGCCGCAACGGGAAGGTATATCTGGCACTACCAAACCGTCCGTCACGATATCTGGGACCGGGATCTCCCTGCCCCGCCCAATCTTGTCACCATTTATAAAGACGGAAAAAGAACGGATGCCGTTGCACAGGTTACTAAATCGGGGCATGTTTTTGTGCTCGACAGAGAGACGGGCCAGCCATTATTTCCTGTAGATGAGCTGGATGTACCTGCGTCTGATCTGCCCGGTGAGGAAGCCTGGCCATCGCAGCCTGTACCGCGCTTGCCAAAGCCATTTGCCCGCCAGCAATTGAGTGAAAGCGATATCAGCCAGTTCTCTGAAAAACGCGATTCTTTATTAGCCATTTTTAGAAACAGCAATAAGGGATTATTTCATCCTTTGGGGTTAAAGGAAACTATCTTGTTCCCCGGTGCCGATGGCGGTGCAGAGTGGGGAGGAGCCGCAGTATCGCCCGATGGAATGATGTATGTTAACTCCAATGAAATGGCCTGGGTATTCAGCCTGAGCAAAAAAAATAAATCGGAAGTCCCTGTTCCGGCAACCGGGCATAGTTTGTACAATACCTATTGTGGTTCCTGTCATAAACCCGATCTCTCCGGTAGTCCCGAAAGTGGTTACCCGGCTTTAACGGATTTAAAAAAGCGCATGAAGCCGGAGGAAGCCCTAACTATTGTATCGGCCGGCAAAGGAATGATGCCCGGATTTACTATGCTCGCAAAAAGGCAAAAGCAAATGATTGTGGATTATTTGTACGGACAGGACAAAGTGGAAGCTTCTGATAGCCCCGGCCAGGCCACTTCCTTTACAGATGTTCCCTATGAATTTAACGGGTATAATAAATTTCTGGATGAGCGGGGTTTGCCTGCCATTACACCACCGTGGGGAACTCTTACCGCTATAAATTTGAATACAGGCGAACACAGGTGGCAGATACCGTTAGGAAATGAAACGCTTTTAAAGACAAAAGGGATAACTGATACAGGTACTGAAAACTACGGTGGTCCACTGGTTACGGCCGGCGGTCTTGTTATTATTGCAGCAACTAAGGATGCCAAAATAAGAGCTTTTAACAGGGAGGGTAAGCGGGTGTGGGAATACGATTTGCCCGCTGCCGGCTTCGCAACGCCAATAACTTATTCTGTAAAAGGGAAACAGTATATCGTTATTGCTTGCGGAGGCACTAAACTTGGCACAACCAAAGGAGATAGTTACCTTGCTTTTGCAATTCCTTAAATAAATATCAACTCAATTAAACATTCTGAACCTGTTCTCATTCGTTAATAGAAATTAAAACAAAAACATGAAAAATGCAATTATTTTCCTGTTGTGCGGCCTGGCACTAAGTACCCGCGGGCAGGAAACACCTGTTAAAAAGGAGCGGCCGAATATTGTGTATATTATGAGCGATGATCATGGCTATCAGGCGGTAAGTGCCTATGGTTACGGCCTGAACAAAACACCCCATATCGATCGGATTGCAAAGGAAGGAGCCATTTTTACCCGCGCAACAGTTACCAATTCGCTATGTGCGCCCAGCAGGGCGGTACTGCTTACCGGTAAGCATAGTTTTATCAATGGGAAGGTTGATAATGTATCCTCTTTCGACTGGAGCCAGGATAATTTTCCCAAACTGCTCCGTGGTGCCGGTTACCAAACGGCAATGGTGGGTAAGATCCACATGGACGGCCTGCCGCAGGGATTTGATTATTCAGCGGTATTACCCGGCCAGGGCGATTATTATAATCCGGTATTTATTATAAATGGAGAAAATAAAAAAATAAACGGGTATGTTACGGATGTAACAACAGATCTGGCTTTGGAATGGCTGGAAAGCCGCGATAAAGAGAAACCTTTTTGCCTGCTGTACCATCAAAAAGCTCCTCACCGCGAATGGTTGCCTGCCGAACGACACTATAAAGAATACACCAAAATGACTTTTGCCGAGCCGAAAACCTTATTTGATAACTATGAAGGGCGGGGCACTGCTGCAAAGGCCTCAGAAATGAATATTCTGAAAGACATGAACTGGGCAGGCGATAGCAAAATAAAGCCCGGAGTGATGGAAGAATTAGGCATTCCGCCCACTTTGAAATGGGATAAAGACGCTTACAATAACAATCTCGGGCGTATGGATGCTGCGCAACGAAAAGCCTGGGATGCCGTGTACGATCCCATAAACGAGGATTTTAAGAAAAAATATTCTTCTATGTCAAAAGAAGATCTGATGCGTTGGCGTTATCAGCGGTATATGCAGGACTATCTTGGAACGATTGCTGCAGTTGATGACGGTGTGGGCGAGGTATTAGATTACCTGGATAGAAACGGGTTAACTGAAAATACCATTGTTGTATACACTTCCGATCAGGGTTTTTATATGGGAGAGCATGGCTGGTTTGATAAAAGGTTTATGTACGAGGAATCTCTCCGTACCCCTCTTTTAGTTCGCTACCCTAAAGAAATTAAACCAGGTACCACTATCAATTCGCTGGTACAAAACCTGGATTTTGCACCTACATTTCTCGATTATGCCGATGCGAAAGTACCCGCCGACATGCAGGGGAAATCTATGCGCAAATTAATGTCGGGCACAACATCCAAATGGCGCGACGCTATTTATTATACCTACTACGAATACCCTTCTATTCATATGGTTAAACGCCATTACGGTATCCGAACCGACCGCTACAAACTTATCCATTTCTACCACGACATCGATGAGTGGGAGCTATACGATTTGGAGAAGGATCCACAGGAAATGCACAATGTATACCAGGATCCGGCATATAAAAAAGTGAAAAAAACTATGCACCGGAAACTGAAAAAAATAAGGAAAAGTTATAAGGATAGCGATGCCAATGATCAGAACTTTATCCGGAACTATATGGATGCGAGAACAAAAAGAAAGTAAACAATGGTGCCGCGATGAAGTCGAACTACTTCCTAAAATATTCGAGCAGGGTTATTATATTTTCCTTAACTTTATTTTTGAGAATAGTTCCCGAATACTCTAACTTAACAGGGGTTGCATGCCGATCGATTTGGAAGAAATTAAGAGCCGGATTTCACAGAATGACGAACTCGCCTTTAAGCGCTTGTTCGAGCATTTCTTTGTGGGTTTGCTTTCTTATTGTAAATCTATTTTAAAAGATGAGCCTCTGGCCGAGGAAGTGGTCGAAGATGTATTTATCAGGTTGTGGGAAAACAGGAAAGCCCTGTCGGAAATACGTAATATCTCCTTCTATCTGTACAAGGCGGTTCGTTATGCATCCATAAATGCACTCAAAAAACAAAAGCGAATACGGGTTTTATCATTGGAAGACCTGGGGGAAACTTTATCCTTCTCCTTCGACCAGTCTCCGTCGCAACTGATAAATAAGGAGAATTGCGAAAAGATAAATTCTGCTATCGAACAGCTACCACCTAAATGCAGACTTATTTTTCGTTTGGTAAAAGAAGAAGGGCTGCGCTATAAGGAAGTGGCACAGTTGCTCGGTCTTTCTGAGAAAACCGTAGAAAATCAAATCAATATTGCTTTTAAGAAATTAATTGATATCCTCATGGTTTCGGTACCAGAATTTAAACATTATTTCCTTTCTAATAAGGGGTTTCTTAATAAAACAAAGACGAAATTTGAGATTTCGGTTTATAAGCCGGTCTAATTGGCAGCATCGGTTACAATTACGTTTTTCTTTTTTTTTACCCTCCCCGGTTTATTTAACACTTATTTTAAGATAAGTACATTTTTTGTTTGGGGGATAAGTACTTCATACGAGA
Source organism: Paraniabella yanshanensis (assembly GCA_040393015.1). Lineage (GTDB taxonomy): Bacteria > Bacteroidota > Bacteroidia > Chitinophagales > Chitinophagaceae > Niabella > Niabella yanshanensis_A. The sequence goes on along the minus strand of JBEBUZ010000086.1, from coordinate 2,263 downwards.
CTTATACTATATAAATAAACCTTGCTGCTTAAAATTTCCATTTGAAAGAAGCATTCGTAGATTATTTCAGGTAAGAGGAATTTAATAAAGGAAAATGAACAGGAATAAACAATTGAAATTTTCGGCTTTGATAGCGGGAGGGCTGCTTTTCTGGCTTGTTGTATCAACCGATGGTTTTGCCGCTGCTGACAGTAACAGTATAAGTCCCCGGATTACTATTAGTGGGTATACAAAAACCACATTGGATTTGGGGCGTTACAACCAGTCTTTTAAACCTTTTGCCGGGCGCCTGGCCTATAGTGCAGACGGCAATTACCATGACGAAGATGATATAGCAGCCAATCCTTTTGCACTTATGCTTCTTGCAGAAAGTGGCTTTAAAGACAGGTTGGTTCATTTTGAATATGGAAACCATATATGGTACACCCGCCCGTCACAGTTGCGAAAGTTGCAGGCTGCTACCATGGAGGCAGTAAAGAGGTTTGGCTTTAATCCTGATCTGTTTTTCAATTGCATAGAAGACCGGTTCGCGGCCTATAACCACCTGAAAGAGCAAATTTTAGCGTCCGGCAGTACTAACCAGCTCACTATTATTGGCGCTGGCCCTATGCACACGATATACCAGGCGTTGAAACTGGCCAGCCAAACCGATCCGGAAAAGTTACAATATGTGACCCTTGTTTCCCATTCTCCTGCAAAGGGAACCCGGTCCAGCAACAACGAACATGGGTTATACGACAATACGAAGGGAAAAGATCCTTTACATAGCCATCAACTTCCCGAGCCGGCAAAAGTATGGGATGATATTGTAAAAGATTTTCCCACTGTAAAACGGGTAATTATGAGAAGTCAGAACGGACCTTACGATATCAAATTGCAGGGATACGATTTTTGCGTGGCTTATTCAAACATACAGGATCAGTGGATGGAAACCAGCCCCAATCAAAATATCAGGTGGGTTTGGGAAAATATGAAAGATGTATTCAAGTATAAAGCAGATGTGTCTGACGCCGGAATGGTTTGGTACTGGCTTACCGGTGGCGACCAGTATGGCAATTTTGATAAAGTAAAACAGGCTTTTTCCGGGTCATATATTGTAAACGAGAATTTTAACGATCCCGCCTCAGCGCTGAACCGTGCTAATTGGCGTTGGGGTGGGAATGTAACCGTGAGGCGCATGCCGGGTACCGAATTTTCGGACTATGGGATTTGTATGACGAATCGGGATAAAAAAGAAGCCGCTTCTGTTGTTCGTACTTTCGGTTCCGGGGAAAAAAATATCGCCGTAGATTTTAATATGATGAGTACCGGCGATTGGCAGGGAGAAGCGGAAGTGGAGCTAAACACTAAAAGCGGGGCAACTGTGATCGTGATAAAATTATCCGACAAGGGGATTTTTTATAAAGACGACAGAGATAACTGGGTTAAGATCGGAGAGTTTAGTAGAGACAAGCTGCATCATATAGGCATTGATATCAATTCTCTTTCCGGCACTTGTTCTGTTGTGTTGGATGGAAGAATGGTGAAACAGAATGAAATTATTTACGAAAAAGACAAAGAAAAGATAAACCAGATCAGCTTTTCTTCCGGACAATCTTTCTCCGGCGAGGTGTATTTTGACAATCTTCAGATTTTTTCTCCTTAGCTAATTCCGACAGGTAGAAAAATTAATGCATCTTGTAAGATAATGAAGGCGTTATATTTGTTCCTTTAAAATCCAGTTAATCGTTAAAGCGAGCCGGGAAGTCCCAAAAAAAGTCCGGCCGATTTTAGGGGAAGGCGAAGAAAAAATTGTCTGTTAAATAACAGGGACTTTGTATCTATATGAGTTATAATCGTTTTTTGGAACTTTTGCTCAGGAAAAAAATCGAGGGTCTTTCAGCTGAGGAGCAGGAGGAATTGAGCCGGTTTCTCCAGGATCACGCAGATCATAGTGAGCTGTCAGAGATCGTTGAAAAGATATATAGCAGCCCCCTGGACGGTGAGGTGGATAAGACTTACCTAAGCAAACGATGGGATTCGCTTGCCCAAAAAACAACCCGTAAGCATGTCGGGAACACAGCCAAAGAAGAATCTATAGCCGAGATAGGAGTTGCAGTTAAGAGAAAGCCCTTTAGATTAATCTACTATTTGAGTGCGGCTTCAGTTCTTGCTGTTTTGCTGCTTGGAATTATTTTTTTGCAAAATAGAAAGGAGCCTGCCGAAAGTGAAGTGGTGGTGGCGACCAAAATGGGTTCGAAGAGTAGTATGAAGTTGCCGGACG
>JBEBUZ010000085.1:0-14742 GCA_040393015.1 Paraniabella yanshanensis | reverse complement strand
TTCTTGTTTAGGATAACCAAAATTTTTGCCTAATTCCCCAACTTTTGAACTTGACTCCTAATATGCCACTGGCAAATTACTGGCAAATTTAAAGGGCCGCAAATTGCGACCCTTGTAAATAATTGATTATCAGCTCCCCCTGCTGGACTTGAACCAGCGACCCTCTGATTAACAGTCAGATGCTCTAACCAACTGAGCTAAGGAGGAATAACCGTTCCCTTTCGGGGCAGCAAAAATAAGGGATTTTGCTTAATGAAAACATTCTTTCCAAAAAAATTTACCGGTGATCGGTATAGGTTTGGGGTACAAGGATTTGGGCCAGACTCCCTGTTAGCCCGGCCTCCCGCACAGCTTCCCAGGCGCTTATCACTTCTCCCAATTGCTGAATCGTTCTGAAACCTATTACCGCAGCCCCCACGGCAGCATTTTCCAATACATACTGCAACGCAACGCCCGTGGGAAATCCCGCTTCACGTAAACCCTCCTGCAGCCGCAACACTTGCTCCCGGCTATAACCAAGATGATCCCTCGCCGGCTTGTTCGCCAGCAGGCCCTGGGCCAATACTCCCCGCGCCAGCGCACTCACCTCATGCTGCCTCAGGTAGTTCAACACCTCCTCCTCCGGACGGCGATCCAGCAAACTGTACTGGAGCATTACCGACACAATCCGCGACCGCTCCACATAGGCTCTTATTACATTGGGACGGATGCTGGACAGACCATAATACCTTATTTTACCCTGCTGCACCAATTGTTCAAAAGCCTCAATGGTTTCGTCTGCCGGGTCATCAATAGTGCCTCCATGCAGTTGGTAGAGGTCGATATAATCGGTTTGCAACCTTCGCAAGCTGTCGTTTACCGCTTTCAAAATATACGCTTTACGCGGGTTCCAGTCCCAGCCACTGCCATCGGCCCGCCACTCGTTACCGACCTTAGTGGCGATTATAACCTTATCGCGAACCGGCTTTAAAGCCCGGCCTACCAGCGCTTCATTGGCGCCCTTATCATACAGGTCGGCCGTATCAAAATAATTAATACCCGCATCCAAAGCCCCGGCTATTAAATCCTTCGCCTCCTTTTCGCCGGTTTTAGATAAGGACATACACCCAAAACCAATAACCGAGGCCAGCAAATCTGACCGTCCAAGCTTTCTGTAATCCATTAGGTAAATGTAAAATATAGACTGTTATTGTTTATCTAAAATCATAAAAAAACATTAGAGAATATTTTAAGATATCAGTTTTAAATATTACATTCATTTTGAATTTATATTTTTTTATAATACCGTAACCCAAATGAAAGGAGCCTATGACTATCGAAGAAGAAATTATGCAGCACAGCTTCGCCAGTTCTTATGAAAAATTAGCCTTTAACCTTATTTATAGTTGCCGATGGCTGGAAACTTTTCTTAAAAAGAATTTTGCGGAGCACGGGCTTACCATGCAGCAGTACAATATACTGCGTATTTTAAGGGGAAGCGCGCCTGAGCCTATCTCAACCCTGCAAATACGGGAACGCATGATTGATAAGATGAGCGACACGAGCCGGATTGTGAGCAGGCTGATTCTGAAACAACTGGTAACAAAGGAAGTGAGCCAGCGCGACTGCAGGCTGGTAGATGTGTACATAACGCCACAGGGCCTGGCCCTGCTCGAAAAGCTCGATGATATAGATCGGAAAATTGCCACCCATCTCAACCGGATTACCGAAAAGGAGGCTTTGTATATAAGCGACTTGCTGGATCGCATGCACTCTTACGAGGCGAGCATGCCGATGGACTAACGGATATGGGCGCCTTTTTAACCCGGTACAAATAGCCCATATTTGACCGTACTTGGCTATTTTTGCGGCTATGCAGCATCGTAAAATGGTTTTACTGTTTATTAGTTGGATGATGGCTATGGGGTTAAAAGCCCAGCCGCAATATGAGTTCAGGGGCGTGTGGATAGCCACAGTGATGAATATAGACTGGCCGCCGCAAAACGCCACCGTAGAAGCGCAGAAAGCCGATTTTATCCGGCAACTCGACATTCATAAAGCCAATGGCATGAATGCCGTGATTGTACAGGTGCGCCCGGCCGGAGACGCATTTTACCCATCGCCCTACGAACCCTGGAGCCAGTGGCTTACCGGCACTCAGGGAAAAGCGCCCGTTCCGTTTTATGACCCCCTGGCATTTATGATACAGGAAGCCCACAAAAGAGGGATGGAGTTTCATGCCTGGCTCAACCCGTACCGGGCAGAGTTTTCGGTGGGTCGATCGTCTATATCGGCCGACAATAATATCCGCAAAAACCCCCATTGGTATCTTACCTATGGCACCACCCGGTATTTCGATCCGTCCAATGCACAGGTACAACAATTTGTAGTAGACGTTATCCGCGATATTGTAAGACGATACGATATAGACGCCATTCACATGGACGACTATTTTTATCCTTACCCCGTGGCCGGGAAAACCTTCCCCGATGATCAGGCTTACCAACGCGCCGGCACTACCCTTAGCAGAGGCGACTGGCGCCGGGCCAATGTAGACTCGATTATTAAAAATATTAATATAGCCATCAAGGCAACCAAGCCTTATGTAAAATTTGGTATCAGCCCCTTTGCCGTATGGCGTAATTTATCGGATGATACACAGGGCAGCGATTCCCGTGCCGGGCTCACCAATTACGATCATTTGTATGCCGATGTATTGCTTTGGCTGCGCAAAGGCTGGATCGACTATGTAACCCCCCAGCTATACCGCGAAATAAACGACCCGCTGATAGCCTATGAAAAACTGGTAGACTGGTGGTCGAAACACAGCTTCGGACGACATGTTTACATAGGACATGGCATCTACCGCGCACTGGAAAATAATGCCAACTGGAAAAAACCCAACCAGCTACCCGATCAGATTAAAATTACCCGCTATACGACCGGGATAGAGGGAAGCGTATTTTACAGCAGCAAAATATTTAAAAGAAACCCCAATGGCTGGAACGATTCGTTGCGAAACAACTATTACCGCTTACCGGCCAAAGTACCGGTAATGCCCTGGCTACCTTCCAGACCCGCCTGGAAATAAAAACAAGACGGATTTTACAAATGAATGGTAAGTAAGGGCACCTGGCTGCCCGAAGCCATAACCCTGGTTTTACTTTTGTGTACCAGCGAGCTCCAGAAGCCGTATTTATAGGGCACCATAACAAGCAGGTCGGCGTTCTGATCAAGTACTTCCTGCCTGATCGCTCCAATTATATCCGAAGAAGCCACGCTGTTGTAATAATAGGAAATACCCCGCAGGCTACGGTCGATCTCTGGTTTGTTTTGAGCCAAACGGGTCACTGCCCCCGACACATTGAACACTTCCACGCGGGCGCCAAAATCGGCGGCTATGCTGCGTACTTTTTCCAATACTTCCTTATGTATTCCCCGTGCGATATCACAGGCAAAAACGATTTTGCTGATCCCTTTGTAGGTAGCTTCAATCGGTATGGACAGAACCGGGATTTTGAGCCGGTTGATGGCCGTGGTGGTAGTGTTCCCCAGCATATCCTGCTCCAGCGACTTTTGGGCCATACCCATAACCAACATTTCTCCACCGGTATGGTGGATACAGTCCTGCAACGCTTCAAAGAAAGAACCCGTGTCAAAATAAGCGGTGGCAGCAACGCCAAATTTTTCTTTTGTTTGAACCGCTTTTTCCTTTAACCACCTCTCTTTGGCAGCCAGATCAGCATTCAGTTCGCTTGCCGGCAGACGGCTGTTCAGCACATGAATGGAAACATTCTGTACAGAAAAAAGAATCAGTTCATAATTTCTTTCCGCAGCGGCTTCTGCTGCATAATTCAATGCATTTTCTGCCTCCGGGGAGCGATCCAGCGCTATAATAACACGTTTCATCTTTATAAAGATAACAGGTAAGATGTGAATAATAGCTGACCGCCGTCAGTTGCTTAGCCTGTAAAAATCAGCTTCCTTTTTTATTCCGGCTCCTCAGCCCATTAATTCCTTCATCAGCTTGTCGAACTGCTCCCGAAGCGTTGCCAGTTCCTGCTCTACGGTACTGAGCCTCTCTTCCCATTGACTGTTTGTTGTAGCCGGAGCCCCTGCAACAGAATCCGATGCGTAAGTTTCAAGAATGCTTGCATCGCCGAACAAGTGCATGTAGCGGGCTTCCTTCTGGCCGGGTTGGCGCTCCAACTGCCGGAGATAGGGAGTTTCGGCAGTGGCCAATTTCTCGATAACGGATTGCACTTCGGCCAGATCGTCGAATTCATACAGCCGGGCAGAGTTGCTGTTTATTTCGCCCGGCGTAAGCGGCCCTCTTAAAAAAAGCAGACAAAGTATCGCCAATTCGTCGGGTGTAAACTGGTAATTGAGCGCGATGGTGTGCCGGTACTTGGTAACACGACTACTGCCGCCGGTGACGGTAGCGGCGAGGCCTTTACGCTTCAACCTGTCCAATATCAACCCAACGGTAGCTTCCTCATAATTTACGACCGGGTTGCGCGATGATTTCTGGTTGCAGGCCGCCGTAAGCCCGTTCAATGTCATGGGGTAATACTCGGGTGTTGCTTTCGATTTTTCCATCAAGGCACCCAATACTCTTATTTCCTCGCTGTCCAAAACCGGCAGCGGCTTTGTTTCTGTTATTTCTGAACTCATAATATCTGAAATGATCTGACAGGCAATATAAGTCTTATTTCTATACCTTTGTTCGTTTTAAAATTTGAAATCGGTTGAAAAAATTCAGAAGAATATTTAAATATATCGGCTTATACAAGGGAAAAATTGCCCTGTATATGTCGCTAACCATTCTGGCATCGGCCTTATCGGTAGCATCTATCAGCCTTTTGGGGCCTCTAATGTCGATTATTTTTGATGTGGAGGGACTGGGCGCCGCAGGTCAGAGTATGCTTGCCAAAGTGCCGGGCGGACATTTGCTCACAGAAGCCCTGCTGGAAGCGGTGAACGAGGGTAAAAAAATGCACGCGGTGTTTTTATGCTGCCTGTTTATTATAGGAGCCATTTTCCTGAAAAATTTATTCCTGTATTTGTCGTCGCTGGTATCGGTGCCGGTGAGAAGTTCTATCATTATTCACCTCAAAAACGATATGTACGCTAAAATACTCAGCCTTCCGGTGGGTTATTTTTCTGAGCAGAAAAAAGGCGATATTATGAGCCGGATGACCAACGATGTGGCGCAGATAGAGAGTTCGATTGTGAACGCCCTGGAAGGAATGATCAAAGACCCCATCATGGTTATCTTTTACCTGGGTGCGATGATCGTTATTAGTCCCGGGCTCTCGGTTTTTTTACTCATTCTTTTGCCGGTAACCGCTTTTATCATTGGCCGCATCAGCCGCACTTTGAAAAAGCAAAGCAATGCTGCCGCCCTGCGGGTGGGCGATACCCTCTCTATTTTAGACGAAACCCTGGGGGGCATTCGCATCATAAAAGCTTTTGTTGCAGAGAAAATATTAAAAACCCGGTTCACTTCCCTGAACAATACCCTACTGGGCATTCATAAAAAAATGGCCGCCCGGCGGGATCTGGCTTCGCCTTTAACCGAACTGCTGGGCGTAGTGGTGCTTTGTATTATTATTTATTTTGGTGCCAGCCTTATTTTAAAAGGGGGCTCCTTAGGCCCCGGCGACCTCATCGCTTTCATCGCTATGTTTGCCATGATGATTAACCCGGCAAAAGCGCTCTCCAGTTCCTTCTTTAACGTACAGGCAGGCTCCGCAGCCATTGAAAGAATCGAGGATTTGCTGACTACCCCGGTTAGGGTAGAAGATAGTGGCTCCAAAAAACTACACTCATTTGACCATGCCATCGAGTTTCGCAATGTTTCCTTTGCCTATGGCGATACCCCTGTTCTGAAAAATATAAACCTTACTATACCCAGTGGAAAAACCGTGGCGCTGGTGGGTAGCAGCGGCGCCGGCAAAAGTACGCTTGCCGACATGGTTCCGCGTTTTCACGATGCAACGGAAGGGGAGATTTTATTTGACGGGGTGAATATAAAGGAATACAGCATTGAATCTATCCGCCGGCAAATTGGTATTGTAAGCCAGGAACCGATTTTGTTTAATGATACCATTGGCAATAATATAGCCCTGGCTCACCCGGGCGCTTCGAGGGAAGAGATTGAACATGCGGCGAAAATTGCCAACGCTTTCCGGTTTATCGAAAACAAACCCGAAGGCTTTGATACCAATATTGGCGACCGGGGTGCTAAATTAAGCGGCGGCGAAAAGCAGCGTTTAACCATCGCCCGCGCCCTGTTGAAAAATCCGCCCATCCTCATCCTCGATGAAGCCACTTCTTCTCTGGATACCGAAAGCGAGCGGCTGGTGCAGGACGCCATCAATAACATGATGCAAAACCGTACTTCCCTTGTTATTGCCCACCGGTTGAGTACCGTTCGTAATGCCGACGAGATTATTGTATTAAACAAGGGCGAAATAGCCGAACGCGGCAAACACCAGGAGCTGATGCAGATAGAAGGGGGCATATACCGAAAACTGGTAGATATGCAGGGACTGGCGGAATAAAAAACAGGTAAAAATGTTTCTATCGTACCCTCTTTACGTTCGACCGATCAGCAATCGTTGCAAAACCTTCGGTAAATCGCCTCGTATTGGGGGATGATTTTGTCCATTGTATACTGCTGAGCATGTTCGAAAGCCCTATCCCTGAAACCTTCCAGAGAAGCGTCGTCCCTTAGTATCTTCAGTGCGGCTTCGCTCATCGTGGCCACATCGCCCACATTGGCTGTATAACCCGTTACGCCGTTTATATTCACTTCTCTTAATCCACCGGCGTTGGAGGAGATGACGGGCACCCGCGAAGCCATGGCTTCCAATGCGGCCAAACCAAAACTCTCATATTGCGAAGGCAATAAGAAAAGATCGGCAATAGCAAAAACGTCTTCGATCTGTTCCTGCTTGCCTACAAATACCATTTTCTCAAAAATACCCAGGTCTCTGCCCTGCTCTTCCGCAGTCTGTCTTTCGGGGCCATCGCCCACAAACAGCAATCTGGCAGGCAGCTCTTTTTGTACCTCGTAAAAAATCTTTACCACATCCTGTACTCTTTTCACCTGCCGGAAGTTGGACGCGTGCAACAAAACCCTCTCTCCGTTAGGAGCAAGTACCTGTTTAAACGCACTCAACGGCTTACGATTGAAGCGGCTTACATCGATAAAATTGTACACTACCTCTATTTCTTTCCGGATATCAAAAGTGGAATAGGTTTCTTCCCGCAGGTTCTGCGATACCGCAGTTATCACGTCACTTTGGTTAATGGAGAAAGCTACTACCGGGGCATAGGTTTTGTCCTTACCTACCAGCGTTATATCGGTGCCGTGCAAAGTGGTAACCACCGGTATTTCGTATCCCTCTTCCTGTAGGATTTTCTTAGCCATATAGGCGGCGGAGGCATGCGGAATAGCATAATGCACATGCAACAGATCGAGGTTATAGTTCTTAATTACATTCACCAACGAACTGGCCAATGCCGTTTCGTAAGGTGGAAAGTCGAATAAAGGATAAGTGGGAACCTGCACTTCGTGATAATAAATATTGGGTACGAATGCGTTGAGACGCACAGGTTGCTGGTAGGTGATGAAATGTACCTGGTGGTCTTTCTGAGCCAGTGCTTTTCCAAGCTCTGTTGCCAGTACACCACTACCGCCGAAAGTTGGATAACAAACTATTCCTATTCGCATTTGATAAAGTTAATGGATTCTCTTTTCAGGGATTAAAAAATGAGCTGCTTCCGTTCAGACTTTTTATCTTTACTCAAAGCACATACCATAACAGCATGAAGCAAAAATTGTTTGTCCTTATTCTCTTATTTTCTGCCTTTGCCGCAGCAGCACAGTCCTCAGATGAAGCATTTATACGCCGGTTGGCCGATGAAATATTGGTAAACAGCCAGGCTTACGATAACCTGCGCACCCTCACCAAATCCATTGGGGGTAGGCTGGCGGGCTCGCCCCAGATGTACCAGGCGGAGGAATGGGGTTATAAACTATTGCAGCAATCGGGCGGCAGCCCTACTTTTAAACAGGCGGTAATGGTACCCCATTGGGTTCGGGGCGGAAAAGACGAAGCCACTGCCATTGTGGGAAAAAATAAAAGAAAATTAAATGTGATAGCCCTGGGCAATTCCATTGGTACCAGAGGAATACCGTTGACGGCGCCCGTAGTACTGGTGAATAATTTCGACGAGCTGGAACAAAAGAAAAATGAACTTCGGGGGAAGATCGTCTTTTACAACTATCAATTCAACCCCCGATTTATCCGAACCTTCGAAGCTTATGGCGATGCCGTTAAATACCGTTCGCAGGGACCCTCCCGGGCTGCGCGTTATGGGGCAATAGCCGTGCTGGTAAGAAGCATGAGTCATAGTACCGGCAACGAAGCACATACCGGCGGCACCCGCTACGATTCCCTGTATGCGAAGATTCCGGCAGCGGCGGTTGGACTGCAGGACGCTGACTGGCTCGCCGCAGAGCTGGAAAAAAATCGCGGTCTGAAACTGACGCTCAAAACCCACGGCCATTTTTTACCCGATGCAGAGGGACATAATATTATCGGAGAACTGAAGGGCAGCCATTATCCGGAACAATATATTACCATTGGCGGGCATTTAGACAGTTGGGATAATTGCGAAGGCGCGCACGATGACGGCGCTGGCATCGTACAAACCATTGAGGTGTTGCGGGCATTAAAGGCTTTGGGTTACCAGCCCAAACACACCCTTCGTTTTGTGCTATTTGCCAACGAGGAAAACGGTGTAAGAGGCGGGATCAAATATGCGGAGGAGGCGGCCTCCAAAAACGAAAACCACATTTTTGCATTGGAAAGCGATGCCGGAGGATTTACACCCCGTGGATTTAGCTTTAGCTGCACCGATGCCCAATTTGAAAAGATCCTTTCGTTTCAACGACTGGTAGCGCCCTATGGCTGCAGCGAGTTTGTCCGGGGCGGAGGAGGCGTAGATATAGGTCCGCTAAAAGAAAAACTGGGTACGCCTCTGTGCGGACTTCTGCCCGACTCGCAGCGGTACTTTGATATTCATCATGCCGAAACTGATACTTTCGAAACGGTAAACAAACGCGAACTGGAACTGGGAGCGGTAAATATGGCAGCCCTGGTGTACCTGGTAGATCAACACGGACTTTAGTTTTATTTCTACCCCTGCCGGCAGAGGCACCCGGTTATATATAACTTCTGTTTTTCAGCTCCAGGTATTTATTAATGGTACTAACAGTGAGCTGTTCAGGCGTAGTAAGTATGCTTAATATTCCGTTTTGAGCCAGTTCCTTTACCATTTGCTTTTTCTCGAAAGCAAATTTTTCGGCAATCGTTTTTATATAAACCTGCTCCAGGTCTCCTGCCCGGGATTGAAGAAGGCTCCTGATGGCCGTGTTTTCAAAAAATACGACCAGCAGCAGGTGATAATGTGCCATTTTCTTCAAAGCCGGTATTTCCCGTTTTAATCCCTCCAGCGATTCAAAATTCGTAAATAACACAATAAGTCCCCGGTTACCTATGCGTTTCCGGGTAGTAGCATACAGTTTTTCATAGTCGGCCTCCAGGAACCGGGTTTCCTGTTTGTACAGATTCTCCAGTATCAGGTTCATTTGTCCGGGTTTTTTATCGGCCGGTAAAAAGGTATCCTGCTTTTCAGCAAAAGTTATCAGGCCGGCCTTATCCTGTTTCAACAATGCCACGTTTGAGAGTACCAGAGATGCATTAATAGCATAGTCGAGCAGGGTCATTCCATCAAAAGGCATTTTCATCACCCGGCCCTTATTAATCACACAATATATTTGCTGGCTTTTTTCATCGGTATAATTGTTTATCATCAGGCTCCCGCCTCTGCGTCCGGTAGCTTTCCAGTTAATAGTACGATAATCATCGCCGCGCACATATTCCTTTATCTGTTCGAACTCGGTACTATGACCCAGTTTACGAATTTTCTTTATTCCCGCTTCCTGTAGCCGGTTGCTGATGGCCAGTAGCCCGAAACGGCGCATCTGCATAAAAGACGGGTACACTTTTATCATATGTTTCGCCTCAATCGTATACCTTCTCTTTACCAGCCGAAGGGGGCCGCTCAGGATTACATTAATATCGCCAAACAAATATTCCCCACGGGCAAAAGGCTGCACATTGTATTCTATCGTATGGGAATGACCGGCCGGAATAACGAGCCTGCGCTGCCAGTCCCTTATCTGCAATTGCACAGGTAACTCATCCACCACCTGTACGGTTGCCGCGAAATGATAGCGGTTGGCAATAAAAAGCGCAACCTTGTTTTCATCACCCAAACTGAACCTGTCGGGTAATTGCCGGCTGGCAACCATACCCGCTTTTTTGGAATAAAGCAGCAAAATATCAATCACCACCACTATCAGGAGCAGCAATAGTACCAACGATGCCAGGTTGAACAGGGGCGGAAAAAAATATCCCGCCATATACGAAGCCGCACAGGCGCCGCCAATGTAGTAAACAGTATTATGAAGATAAATCGACTTCAAATGAAAATAATAATCGTATATTTTGTTATTAAGACGATGCTCTTGCCGGCATCTTTACCTGTTCTCCCTTTTTATCGCGGAACTTCGAGTCCGTTTATAATTTGCCGGATCACCTCGTTTTCGGTTACTCCTTCCATTTCCTTATCGGGTGTAAGAATGATGCGATGGCGCAGTACGGGCGCCGCCACTGCCATAATATCATCGGGAGTAACAAAATCCCTTCCCCCAATTGCCGCCGTTGCCTTTGCTGCATTCATCATAGCCAGTGAAGCACGGGGCGAAGCTCCCAGGTAAATAGACTTATGATTTCGGGTTTGGTGTACGAGCTTAGCTATAAATGCCAGCAAATTCTCTTCTATGAGTATTTGTTTAACCTGCTGCCTGAGTTGGTTGATTTGGGAAGAGGAAAGAATGGGCGATATACTGTGCAGAACCTCCTTATTACCCATTTCGTGAAAAAGCATCAATATTTTCAATTCGTCTTCTTCGGTAGGATACGGCACTTCTATCTTGAATAAAAAGCGATCCAACTGTGCTTCGGGAAGACGGTAGGTTCCTTCCTGCTCTACCGGATTTTGGGTAGCCAACACCATAAAGGGAGGATCCATTGTATAGGTGTGGCCATCGACAGAGATTTGACGTTCTTCCATTACTTCCAATAAGGCGGCCTGTGTCTTGGCCGGAGCCCGATTGATTTCATCCACCAGCACGATATTGCCAAATACCGGGCCTTTTTTAAATTCAAATTTCGCATCGGCGGGGTTAAATACAGGTGTTCCGATAACATCAGAAGGCATCAGGTCGGGCGTAAACTGCACCCTGGCAAAACTTGCGTTCACCGAGCGGGCTACCAACCGGGCGGTGAGGGTTTTGGCTACGCCGGGTACACCTTCTATCAGCACATGCCCATCGGCTAAGAGGGCTGTGATAATTAGTTTTACCATTTCATCCTGTCCTACGATTACTTTTCTGATCTCGTCGGTGATACTCAGAACCGCCTCGTTCAGTTGGGTCAGGTCAGTACGGTTTTCGAAAAGGGGGTCTTGCATATTTAAACTTTATTCTTGATTATAAAATTCGTCTATATTACGATGAAATGCTAATAGTTCGGTATCAGTATAGCTACCTTCTGCGCTTATCCGGTTAACCTGTTTTATAATGTCGCTAACCAATCCCTTGTCTACGCCGGATTTATAGCTCAGCTCTTCAATAAAATAACTGTCAGGTTTCTGCGAAAACAGCTGGTACCGGCTGCGTACGTGTTCCATAAAATAAGCGCTGAGTTTCTGGGCAAGGTTGTAATGATCACCGCGTTCGTAATACAACAGTCCCATTGTTTTTACAAAATCCAGCGAATCGTTAGTGGGCTTTTTGATAACTGGTATTGCCCGTTGTTTCCTTCTTATCTCTGTCAAAGCGTAAACCAGTATCAGCAGCAATGCTGTTAAAATACCGGCCCTGAAATAGTTGTTCTTCATGATGGCGCTAAACCAGCCCTTATTGTTACTATTATCTCTCGACAAAGAATTAAAATATTCATCCCATATTACAACCGGCGTTTCAGCGGGCATAAGGGAGAACATTTTTTCGAAATAACCTATATTGTTCCCGTACAGCAGAAAATAATTGGTCAGTGCCATGGGAGAAAGATGAATATACAAATGCCCCTCTCCTTTTTTTAACCGGATGAAATTGGGTTGTCCGTTACTACCATAACCTATAATCTGGCTAATAGAACTATCGGTACCTTTAAAATATCCCTCTATGGAGGCGCCCGGGTAGGTAAAGCTGGAGTTACCTACAAACGGCGGACTGCTTAACGATGCAGTAAGCGTATCCTTTGCCTCTTCGCCCCAGGGAAAAAACTGGTAGTTCCTTGTTTGTGACAATGCCTGCACGAACCTGTCGAGCTCCCCGTTGATATGGAAGGTGCTGATTAATACATTGTTTCCCCGGTCGATAAAGGTGATCAGGTCATCTACCTCATACCGGTCGGGTTCGAAATGGGATCGCAGAATCACATACAACTGACCCTGCACGTTGTCGCCAAACATCTTATTATCGCCCGGATCGCTGTAATTGATCTTGAACGAAGCCCCGGGAAAAAACCGTTTCAGGCTCTCGTAAAAAACATAAGCCCCATAGGGATTTTTGTCGCGTTTATTAAACGATATATAAGTACTCACCTCTTTTTTAGGCCTGCTGGCACTAATAAGATAGAACAGCACCGAACCGGCTATTATAGAAATGATGATATTGCGGATTGTTTTTCCCAACTATTCCCTGCGTTTTAGGTAAACTGTGAAAAGGATTGACTGATTTGATTGTATTGGTTCTCATTGATAGGAAACTTTCCGTACCAACTGTATTCGTAATGCTGCGTTAACCTTAAAAACGCCTGGTAATGCGGAGTAGTCCTTACCTGTAGGAGATAATCGAAATTCGTTTTTCCGGGCTGATAATGGATAATATTTCTTTCCGACAATTTTTTCAACAACTGCAGGTAATGAAGCCTTATTCCCAACCGGTAATTCTTATCCGAAACCGCATCGCTGATAGCTCTTGCGTAGTCGATGGAAAAAATATCTCCGTTCGTATCTTCTCCTTCTGAAACAGCCTCAACGTCTTTCTTAGGCTTCTTCAGTAACAGCGTTTTATTAAACACCAGGTATACTATCAGAAAAATAAAAAAAGCTCCAAAAACAATGTATAACCATCGTATACCCATATCAAAAGGTTGGGGAAGAGGATCGGGTTTGGTTTTAGCAATTCCCTTTTTCACATAATCAAAGGAAGAACTTTTTTTAAGCTGTCCGATAAAAGAGCTATCCGCCGTTCGGGAGATCAGTGGCGGGAAGGCTGTTGCGTACAGGGTATCAAATGCGTTTGCTTTTGTACGCTTCACAGAATCCTCGAAACTTTCCCCTGTTTCGTACTCTTCATAATAGGATTCTGCTATGCTATCATCCTGTTTTGTCTGTGCGTTTGCAGGGCCCATGGCTAACAGCCCCCATAGCACGAGCAGAATAAAATGGCAGGAAGCAGGAGTTCGTGTATTCATGGGGCGCTGGCAGGAATTTTTTTCTGAGCCTGTCTCTTCAATCTCAGGGGATATATAATAAAATACCAAACCACAAATACCGCCGATGCCGTGGTTACAAAGGCAGTAAGCCAGGGCACATCGTTGTACAGCCGCGTAATAAGGCCTTCAAAAAAAGCTGCTACCACAAATACCGGAACAATGCCTATCATAATCTTCACCCCATCTTTAGCGCCTTCCCGGAAGGCCTCTATACGTTTTTTGGTTCCCGGGAACAGGTAGCTCTTTCCCAGAACAAAACCCGCCGCTGCAGCGATAATAATGGCCGTAATTTCGAGTGTTCCATGCACGAATACCACGAGCCAGAACTGCAGGCCAAACCCGTTAGATGCGAAGAGCTCATCAAAAACGCCTATCATAGCGCCTGTTTCGGCCAATTTATACATCGTAGGAAGGCCGCAAAAAATACCCGAGGCAAAAAATATAAAGGCCACACGGATATTGTTAACCATAATGCCCAGCCACATCAGCAATGGGTTGCCGCCTTCATAAATACCAAAGGGGTTGCCTTTTTCTATATTTTCGATGGTTTTATTAACGTATCCATTTCCAAAAAAATCCCGTGCCACGGCTATATCTTCCCGTGCAACGAAAAAACCCAATAAAAAGAAAACCACGAAAAAAACAAATGCGAATAAAACCGTGGTATGATGTTTTTGTATGGTCAGGGGCAATTCGTATTTCCAGAAGGTAGCCAGGCGGCTGCTTTCTTCTTTACGGTTGCGGTAGATGGCGAGGTACATAGCGGCTGCCAGCTTATTCAGGTAGCGGGTCGTTTTGCTCCGGGCATAAAAGGTTTTGGCATAGGCCAGATCATCCACCGTTTGCGCAAAGCTTGCGGCCATTTCATCGGGCGAAGCAGGTGGGTTGGTTTCAATCTTCAGCCAACGATCTTTGTTCCTTTTAATAAAAAGCGCCTCTCTCAAAAATTATATTTTTGAGAATAAAAATAATGAGATTTCCGGTTGTGCCATAATGTTTTATTGGGATCCTGTATTTTTTGCCGGGGGCTATAAGATCCGGCCCCGAATTGCTTTCGTTTCTGAATTTATGGCCTCACCTTGTTTCCGGGATTGCGTGTTCCTCCCATATTCCAAAC
>JBEBUZ010000084.1:0-14896 GCA_040393015.1 Paraniabella yanshanensis | reverse complement strand
GTGGGAACTACCCTGCTGTTTACAAAGGATAAATCCCAATATCCGCTGGTAAAAGGCAATTGGGAAGGTTTCGAACAAATGCGCAATCAGTCTCCTATTTCTGCCCAGGGGGCCACTAATATAGCGATTACCGGTAAGGGAATCATCGACGGGAATGGCGATGCCTGGCGAGCCGTCAAGAAACAAAAACTTACCGAAAGTCAGTGGAAGAAACTGGTCGCTTCGGGCGGCGTTGTGTCGGAAGACGGAAAGCTTTGGATGCCATCCCCAGGCTTTGCAAAAGGACAGGACCTCAAAGACCCCGGCCGCATTGAACCGGGTAAGGACGAGGCATTTTACCAATCGGTTAAAGATTTTTTGCGCCCTAACCTGGCGGTGTTTACAAAATGCGACAGGGTATTACTTGAGGACGTTACCTTTCAGAACTCTCCGGCCTGGAACCTGCATCCCCTGATGAGTAGCAATATAACAGTAAGGAACATTGAAGTAAAAAACCCCTGGTATGCGCAAAACGGCGATGGCATCGACCTCGAAAGCTGCCGCAATGTACTCATCGAAAACAGTGTGTTTGACGTGGGCGACGATGGCATTTGTATTAAGAGCGGACGCGATGCCGACGGACGTGCCCGGGCCATGCCTACACAGGATATTATTGTTCGGGGTTGTACTGTATATGCCTCCCATGGCGGCTTTGTGGTGGGCAGTGAAATGAGCGGGGGGGCTAAAAACATCTATGTCAGTAATTGCACTTTCATTGGCGCCGATATCGGGATCCGGTTTAAAACTACCCGCGGCCGGGGTGGGACAGTGGAAAATATTTTTATCAAAGATATTTATATGAAGGATATTCCCGGTGAGGCGGTGTTATTCGACATGTATTATATGGCAAGGGATCCGGTTCCCATGGCCGGCGAAAAGCGCGAATTGCCAAAAGTGGAAATGCTTCCCGTGGATGAAACCACTCCCCGGTTCCGGAATATCGAAATAAGCAATGTGTATTGCAACGGCGCAGCAAAAGCCATCTTCCTGAGGGGACTGCCCGAAATGCCGGTTGAAAATATCAGCATAGAAAATGCTGTGTTCCAGTCGGACCAGGGCGTAGATATCCAGGAAGCTTCGGGCATCAGATTAAAGAATGTAAAAGTATTCAGCAAGCACACCAATCCCGTTATCGATATAATCAACGGCAAAAATATTACCATTGATACATTCGGCTATTCGCCCGGTTCCGAACTGCTGCTGCGCGTGAGTGGTGACCGTACCCGCAATATCCGGATGCTTCGTACCGATTACGACGGGGTTAAAAATAAAATGGTTGCTGAGTTGGGAGCGGACGGGAAAGAAGTGAGAGAAAAATAAAAATTAGTGAAAAAAGATAGTATGCGAACAAAGAACCTTTTATTTATTGTATTACTCTGGAGTAGTTTTTCCGGGCAAGCCCAGCAGATGCCCTATTCTCAGCAATTGGCGGAAAAAGCCATGCAACTATGGCCCGACTCTTTCAGCGTTGTACCTGGGCGGGCGGCGCGTTGGAGTTACGACCAGGGTGTTATCTTAAAAGGGATAGAGGGAATATGGCAGGCAACCGGTGATGGCAAATGGTTTAAATACATCGAGCATAGCATGGATCACTACGTTCGGCCCGACGGAACCATTAAAGACTACAGCCAGGGGCACTATAATATCGACCATATAAATAACGGTAAAGTTTTATTAACGCTTTATCGCGTTACCGGGAAGGAAAAATATAAAAAGGCAGTAGAGCTATTGCGGAAGCAATTGCTTAACCACCCGCGTACCAACGAAGGAGGTTTCTGGCATAAGCAGATTTATCCCTGGCAAATGTGGCTGGACGGCTTGTACATGGGGCAGCCTTTTTACGCGGAATATGCACAGGTATTTGGTGTGGATTCTATTTTTAATGACGTGGCTAAGCAGTTTGTACTGATGGAAAAACACAGCAGGGATGCGAAAACCGGCTTGCTTTACCATGGTTACGATGAAGCAAAAGAACAGGCCTGGGCCGATAAAGAAACCGGCAGATCTCCCCATTTCTGGGGTCGCGCCTTAGGCTGGTACGGCATGGCCATGGTGGACGTGCTGGATTATTTTCCGGAGCACCATCCGGGCCGCCAGCAAATTATCGATATTTTAAAACGCTTTGCGGCAGCCGTCACCAAAGTGCAGGATGCAAAAACAGGTATGTGGTACGATATTGTGGATTTACCGGACCGTAAACCCAACTACCTGGAGTCTTCTGCAACGGCCATGCTGACCTATACCCTGGCGAAGGGGGTGAGAAACGGATACCTGCAACCCGCCTACGCTACTTCGGCGAAAAAGGCTTTCGACGGACTGGTTAAATACAAACTCACGGTAGGAAGCGATGGCCACACCAATCTCGAGGGCACCGTATCGGTATCGGGTTTGGGTGGCAAACCTTATCGTGATGGTAGTTTTGATTATTATATGAGCGAAAAGGTGGTGCAGAACGATCCTAAAGGAATGGGCGCTTTTATTCTGGCTGCGAATGAAATCGAAATGATGCCTCAATTACAGGAAGGCAGAGGTAAGAAAGTAGTGCTGGATAATTATTTTAATAACGAATGGCAGAAAGGCCCCTCCGGCACTATGATTCCCTTTCATTATATCTGGGAGGAACGCGCTAATGGCGGTTTCCATTTCCTGGGCGATCTGTTCAAGCGTTATGGTGCCACATTGAAAACCCTGAAAGAAGCCCCGGTATTCAAAGGCAGGAAAAGTAATCTCAGGGATGCGGACGTTTATATTATTGTGGATGCGGATACGGAGAAGGAGACCGCACGCCCTAACTATATGACCGATGCTTATGCTAATACCATTGCCAGGTGGGTGAAAGCAGGTGGCGTGTTGGTGGTGTTGGGCAATAATTCCGTCAATGCCGATCAGGAAAAAATCAATCTGCTCACCCAGAAATTCGGCATTCGCTTTAATGGCGACGACCAGTTGATGGTAAAAGGAAACAACTACGATCAGGGAAAGGTGGATATCAACAACGATAATCCCATTTTTAAAACCGCACAAAATGTTTTTATTAAAGAGATCAGCTCTCTGAGTGTGAAGGCGCCTGCGGAGACGATTTTAAAAACCAACGATATTGACGTAATGGCCGTAGCCAAATACGGCAAAGGAACCGTATTCGTGCTGGGAGATCCCTGGATTTATAATGAGTACATAGACGGAAGAAAACTTCCCTTAAAGTATGAAAACTTCCCGGCAGCTTCCGACTGGGTAAAATGGCTGTTAAAGCAGTGAGTACAGAAAAGCCGATAACAATGAGTATTGGCAAAGCGTAACAATAACCACTACATAGATAATTGACGACAATATATATGAAACCGTTAAATAATACAACTGTACAGAAACCGGATTACCCGGTGAGGATTATGCAATTCGGTGAGGGAAATTTCCTTCGGGCTTTTGTCGATTGGATGATTGATAAAGCCAATGATAATGGTATTATGAATCACGGTATTGCCCTGGTGCAACCCATCGGAGGGGGAGAAGTGATTAAGGAGATTTTTGAAAAGCAGGATTGCCTGTATCATGTTTATCTGGAAGGCATCAAAGATAAACAACCAGTTAAAGAAGTGACCCTGGTAAGATCGGTAAACGATATTATTAACCCCTACACAGCGTATAAAAAATACGAGGATTTGTTTTTGAGCAAGGAGCTTGAAATTGTTATTTCCAATACTACCGAGGCTGGCATCCGGTATGAAGCCGGAGACAATCTGGATGCGGAACCACCCAGGTCGTTTCCTGCAAAAGTGACTGCCCTCCTGCATAAGAGGTTTCTAAAGTTTAAGGGAGATAATTCGAAGGGTCTGCAATTTGTATGTTGCGAGCTTATCGAGGACAATGGGTCCACCCTCCGGGAATATGTGATCAGGCATGCAGAAGCTAATAGCCTGGGTCACGATTTTATTGACTGGGTGAAAACGGCCAATCAGTTTTATGATACGCTGGTAGATCGGATTGTTCCGGGATTTCCGAAAGAAACCATTGCAGAAATAAAAGAAGAAATAGGCTTTGATGATAACCTCGTTGTAAAAGGCGAATATTTTCATGTATGGGCTATAGGAGGCGACCCCGTTCTTCAAAACAAATTACCCCTGGATAAAGCGGGCCTCAATGTATTATTTATGGACGATATCAGGCCATTCCGGGCAAAAAAAGTGCGTATTCTGAATGGTGCACATACTGCGATGGTTCCGGTGGCCCTGCAGATGGGCTGCGAAACGGTGATGGACGCCTTCAACACCCCCGAAGTAGAACAATTTATCAACCGGATGGTGGAAGAGGAAGTATTGCCTGCTATTGATGAAGATCCTGCTGAGCTGAAAGCCTTTTCGGCGAAAATCCTGGAACGTTTTTACAATCCTTATCTGAAACACTACCTGAAAGATATCTCGTTAAACTCCCTTTCTAAATGGGAAACCAGAGATTTTCCGACAGTGGCCGATAATCATACCAGGCTGGGCCGGAGCGCTAAACTCACAACTTTTTCCTTTGCTGCCTTGTTGGTATTGTATAGCGGCGGGTCAGAAGTGAGCTTTTCGCCCAACGATACGCCGGAATTCGTCGAATTTATTCAATCCACTTTCACCAGAGATAACGTAGAAGCCTGGGTGACCGGTATACTGAATCACCCCGCCATCTGGAAAGAAAATCTTTCCGCCGTTCCCGGTTTTAAAGAGAATGTGATAGGAGGGGTGGAACTGATTCTGAATAAGGGAATGAAAGCGGCTTTGAATGAAATGCAGGTTCATTACTTTGTTTAACCTGGCCAAAGAAAATAGAAGAAAGATAATTAATAATGGAAAAGTATCTGCGAATTCACCCCGAGGATAATGTCTGCATAGCGATTGACACTATTGCAGAGGGGGATATGATCACCGTAAACGACGAGGTGATTGTTATGAAAAGCCCAATTGAAACAGGCCATAAGTTTGCCATCCGGCATATAGCAGAGGGCGAAGATATTATCAAATATGGCTATCCCATTGGTCATGCCTTATCGGATATAGCACCCGGAGAACACGCGCATACGCATAATGTAAAAACCAACCTGCACGATAATCTGCAGTATAGTTATAACCCGGTAAAGCCCATACTGGAGATACCTAAAACCGACCGTACCTTCAAGGGCTACCGACGATACAATGGGGATGCCGGTATCCGCAATGAGCTTTGGATCGTGCCCACAGTAGGATGTGTAAACGGACAGGCTCAGGCTATTATCAATCGGATAAAGGCGGAACTGGATGTAAGCCATATTGATGATATCAGGGTGTTCTCGCACAATTACGGTTGTTCCCAGTTGGGAGACGACCATGAAAATACAAAAAACGCGCTGGCGGCATTGGCCAAACATCCCAATGCAGGAGGCGTGCTGGTAATGAGCCTGGGTTGCGAAAACAACCAGCAGAACGCATTTAGAACGGCAATGGGAGTTTTTGACGAGAGCCGCGTAAAATTTCTTATTTCGCAGGAAGTAGAGGACGAAATCAAAACCGGTTTTGAAATGATGAGTGAGCTGGTGGAGAAAATGCGTACCGACCGGCGCGAGGACCTGCCTCTCTCCTTGTTAAAAGTAGGGCTCAAATGCGGTGGCAGCGATGGGTTCAGCGGTATTACCGCTAACCCGTTGGTAGGACGTTTTTCTGATTGGCTGATTGCCCAGGGCGGAACCACCATTCTTACCGAAGTGCCTGAAATGTTTGGCGCCGAAACCATTCTCATGAACCGCTGTACCACAGAAGCCGTTTTCGATGATACGGTTGCGCTAATTAATAACTTCAAAGATTATTTCAGAAAATACGAACAGCCTATTTACGAAAACCCTTCGCCAGGTAATAAAAAAGGCGGTATAACCACTCTCGAAGATAAATCACTGGGCTGTACACAAAAGGGCGGAAACTCAGAAGTAGTGGCGGTGTTGGATTATGCAGAACCAGTGAAGGTAAAGGGTTTGAATTTACTGAATTCTCCCGGCAATGACCTTGTGGCTTCCACAGCTTTGGCGCTATCGGGTTGCCAGCTGGTGTTGTTTACCACAGGCCGGGGTACGCCATTTGGCAGTTTTGTGCCTACTATGAAGATATCCACCAACTCGAGGCTGTATAATTTTAAGAAAAACTGGATAGATTTTAATGCCGGCACCCTACTGGAAGGGAAGGCTACGGAAGAGGTGACAAACGAGTTTATTGATTTTATTATTGAAACTTGTAACGGGCAATTGCTGAAGCATGAACAAACAGGCTTTAAGGAAATCGCCATATTTAAAATGGGCGTAACATTGTAAAAAATAGAAAATGGCTGAATTAGTTTTAAAAGTGCACCCCGATGACAATGTCATTGTAGCACTGAAAGACCTGAAAAAGGGGCAAGCTGTTCTGTATAGAGGAGAAGAGTTTATATTAAAAGATGATATAAATGCCAAGCATAAGTTTTTTATAAATGACATGCAGACGGGTGATGAGATAATAATGTATGGCGTGTTGGTGGGCAAGGCACAGCAATTCATTCCGCGTGGAGGCCTGATGAACACCGAAAATACCAGACATGCGGCCGATCCTTTTGAATACCGCCCTTATCAATATAAGTGGACGCCGCCCGATGTGTCGAAGTTTGAAGGTCGGACCTTTAATGGCTACCACCGGAAAGATGGTCGTGTGGGAACCGCCAATTACTGGTTGTTTATGCCCACGGTATTTTGCGAAAACCGAAACCTCGACGTGATTCGCGAGGCGCTGCATAATGAATTGGGCTATGCAGTTACCGATAAATACAAAAGATTTGCACACCATTTGACGGAGGCTTATAAAAAAGGAGAAGATATCCGTGAAATACAATTTTCTCCGCAAGGATCCGAACCCGAATCGGGAAGGTTATTTAAAAATGTGGATGGCATTAAGTTTTTGAACCACCAGGGAGGATGCGGAGGAACACGTCAGGACGCCGGTATCCTGGGTAAATTGTTAGCCGCTTATGCCGACCATCCCAATGTGGCCGGAGTTACTATTTTAAGCCTGGGTTGTCAAAACCTTCAAACCCGGCAATTACTGGAGGAGATAAGACTTCGGAACCCCGATTTTGAAAAGCCCCTGTTGGTATACGAACAGCAACAGTCCAAAAGCGAGGAACAATTAATCAGCGATGCGATCAAAGATACTTTTGAACAGCTCGTAGAAGTAAATAAAATCGAACGTCGCCCGGCTCCCCTTTCCGAGCTGGTGCTGGGTGTAAAATGTGGTGGCAGCGATGGTTTCAGCGGTATCAGCGCCAATCCTTCGGTAGGGTATACCAGTGATTTGCTGGCCGCACTCGGCGGAAAAATACTGTTGGCAGAATTTCCCGAACTCTGTGGAGCCGAACAGCAGTTAATAGACAGGACTATCGATGAGGAAAAAGCGAAGAAATTTATTCACCTGATGACCACCTACAACAGTCAGGCAGAAGCGGTAGGATCTGGTTTTCACATGAATCCCTCGCCCGGTAACATCAGGGACGGGTTAATCACCGATGCAATCAAAAGTACGGGGGCTGCCAAAAAAGGGGGGACTTCTCCGGTGGTAGATGTGCTGGATTATACCGAACCGGTAACCCGGGCGGGTCTCAGCCTGGTTTGTACACCGGGTAACGATGTGGAAGCCACTACGGGTAAAGCCGCATCCGGCGCTACTTTGATCCTTTTTACCACCGGTTTGGGAACGCCCACTGGTAATCCGGTTTGCCCTACTATTAAAGTGTCTACAAATAACGTGCTTACAAAAAGAATGAACGATATTATCGATATCAATTGTGGCCCGGTGGTAGAAGGCGAAAAGACAATCGAAGAAATGGGCGAAGATATTCTGGAATATTGCATTAAAGCAGCCAGCGGGGAAGTGATTCCCAAGGCGGTGTTATTGAACCAGGACGATTTTATTCCCTGGAAGCGAGGGGTCTCCCTGTAAAACAGGATAAAATATTGGCTTCAGCGGATGATTTGATTCACCCCCGAACGACAAGTGAATAGATAATTTTTAACTTCAAACGTTTGAATACAAATAATATAAAATCATTCAACAGTTATGAAGAAATTCTCTTTATTTTTCAAATAGTATGGCAAAGAAATTTTTAGACGAAAACTTTTTATTAGAGTCGGACACAGCACAAATGCTGTACCACGACTATGCAAAGCAAATGCCCGTTATAGACTATCATTGCCACCTGCCGCCGGATCAGATTGCCAACGACAAACAATTTGAAAACCTTACGCAGGCCTGGTTGTACGGCGATCACTATAAATGGCGTGCCATGCGTACCAACGGTGTGGAGGAAAGCTATTGCACAGGAAACAGAACTGATTACGAGAAATTTGAAAAATGGGCAGAGACGGTGCCCTATACCCTGCGTAACCCGCTGTATCACTGGACACACCTCGAACTGCAGCGATATTTTGATATACATGATATTTTAGACAGCACCACCGCAAAAAAAATTTACGAAGAGTGTTCGGCCAAATTGCAGACAAAAGAGTATAGTGTGCGTAATCTTCTGCGTAAAATGAACGTGAAAGCCGTATGCACTACCGATGATCCGGTGGATAGCCTCGAACATCACCGCAAAATAAAAGAAGACGGTTTTGAAATCCCGATCCTGCCCGCCTGGCGACCCGATGCTGCTATGAACGTTACCCGTGCAGACGATTTTATCGGGTATGTTCGCAAATTGGAAGCAGCTTCCGATACGCATATTACCTTTTTCAAAGATTTTATAGATGCCCTGCAAAAACGCCACGACTTTTTTGCTGCGATGGGTTGCACCGTGTCCGATCACGGACTGGAACAGATTTATGCGGAAGAATATACTGAGCGGGAAATACACGAGATATTCGATAAAGTATATGCAGGCCATGATCTTACGCTCCAGGAGCAAAATAAATTCCGTTCGGCCATGTTGGTATACTTCGGAGAGATGGATCATGAAAAGGGATGGGTACAGCAATACCATCTGGGAGCTATCCGTAATAATAATTTAAAAGCCATGCGGGAACTGGGGCCCGATACCGGATGGGATTCCATAGGCGATTTTCCACAGGCGGCCGCACTATCCCGTTTCCTGGGCGGGTTAATCAGCAATGATAAACTAACGAAAACAATTCTCTACAACCTCAATCCTGCCGACAACGAGTTGATGGCTACCATGATAGGGAATTTCAATGATGGTTCTACTCCCGGTAAAATACAATGGGGTTCGGGCTGGTGGTTTTTAGATCAGAAAGACGGGATGACCAAGCAGCTTAACACCCTTTCTAATATGGGTTTGCTAAGTCGTTTTATCGGCATGCTTACCGATTCGAGGAGCTTTCTTTCCTTTCCGAGACATGAATATTTCAGGCGCATTTTATGTAATTTGTTTGGTAACGATATAGAAAACGGAGAACTACCGGCTAATAAGGAATGGATAGGGCAGGTGATCCAGGATATTTGTTTTAATAACGCTAATAGTTACTTCAAACTCAATATAAAATTGTAGCTTCGGCAGATGTGGAGCCGGGCCCTCGGGTTTTCACAGGAGGATAAAATCCGGCTAAAAGATTTTTAAAAATGAGTACTGATTATTTCAACTTATCAGGTAAAACTGCTGTTGTAACGGGCGGTAATAAGGGCATTGGGATGGGTATGGCCAGGGGGCTTGCCGATGCCGGTGCCGATATTATATTAGCCTCCCGTTCGATAGAAGAAGGCTCGGAGATCGAGCACTATGTTCGTGCTGCGGGACGAAAATTTAGTTTCTACAAACTTGATGCGGGCGACCGTACCAGTGTATATGAATTTATAAAAAATGTGCTTGCCAATAATGAACGCATCGATATTCTGGTGAATAATGCGGGAACCATTATGCGTAAACCCGTTGCCGAGCATCCCGATGAGTGGTGGGATAATGTGTTGGCCATAAACCTCGATACGCCCTTTATACTGGCTCGTGAACTGGGCCGACATATGCTGGAAAAAGGCGGCGGTAAAATCATTTTCACCTGTTCTCTGCTCACTTTCCAGGGAGGCATTACCGTTCCGGGTTATGCGGCGAGTAAAGGAGCCCTGTCAAGTGTAATCAAAGCCATGTCCAATGAATGGGCATCCAAAGGTATCAACGTAAATGGTATCGCACCAGGATATATTGCTACCGACAATACCCAGGCACTGCGGGAAGATGCAGACCGAAACGCCGCTATTCTGAGCCGCATACCGGCAGGCCGATGGGGTAAGCCCGAAGATTTTGCAGGACCGGCCGTTTTCCTCGCTTCGCATGCTGCCGATTA
Source organism: Paraniabella yanshanensis (assembly GCA_040393015.1). Lineage (GTDB taxonomy): Bacteria > Bacteroidota > Bacteroidia > Chitinophagales > Chitinophagaceae > Niabella > Niabella yanshanensis_A. Next base: position 4,545 of record JBEBUZ010000084.1, on the reverse strand, counting down.
TGTAAATGGGGAAATACTGGTGGTAGACGGTGGATGGATGGGAAGATAAAAGACAAAATTATATAATGTAGAATTTTTAAGTAATGGCAAAAAAAGTAACTAATAGCATGGCGCTGAAGAATTATAAAACGAATACATTTACCGATGGAGATATGGAAATCCGTTTTGCAGTGGGTCCGGAGGAAACCAAAACCATGGATACCCAAAAGCTGATTGATAATTTCCTGGTAAAAGATTTGATGGTTGCCGATAAGCTGAGACTGGTATACACCCACTACGACCGACTGATAATTGGCGGTGCTGTGCCCGTAAGCAAAGCGATTACATTGGGCTGCCATCCCGAACTTCGGGCCGATTATTTCCTGGAGAGAAGGGAGATGGGTATTATTAATGTAGGAGGTAAAGGAGTAGTAACCGCCGATGGGAAAAAGTATACGCTCGAAAAGTTGTCCTGCCTGTACCTCGGCAAAGGCACTAAAAAAATAAGCTTTTCCTCTGCTTCCAAAAAGTCGCCGGCTATTTACTATATTCTCTCGGCACCTGCCCATGCTGTTTACCCCAACACGCTTTACACCAAGGAACAGGCTTCGCCCGTTGAACTCGGTGCTACAGAGACTTCTAACAAGAGAACTATCTACAAATTTATCCATCTGGACGGCATCAGGAGCAGCCAATTGGTAATGGGTCTTACCATCCTGGCTACGGGCAGCGTATGGAACTCGGTGCCCCCTCATACCCATACCCGTCGTATGGAAGCTTATTATTATTTCGATCTTCCCGAAGAGCAGCGTCTCTTCCATTTCATGGGAAATCCTGCCGAAACCCGCCACCTGGTAATGGCCAATAACGAAGCCGTTATTTCCCCACCCTGGAGTATGCACTTTGGTTGCGGCACCTCCAATTATGGGTTTATATGGGGTATGGCCGGCGAAAACCTGGTGTATAGCGATATGGACCCCGCGCCCGTTTCCTCGCTTAAATAATCATAAAAAAAATTAATAACGCACCTTGCCGCTTCGATAGAACCGGAAAAGGTTTCAAATCTCAGATTGTTGTATGTCAAAAAAAGTAGTAACTCTTGGAGAAATAATGTTGCGCTTGTCAACGCCAGGCTTCGAACGTTTTGTTCAGGCCGATTCTTTTGATATAACCTATGGTGGTGGGGAGGCCAACGTAGCCGTAGCCCTTACCAATTACGGATTGAACGGCGTTTTTGTTTCCAAAGTTCCCGATAATGCCATTGGTCAATCGGCCATTAACCACCTCCGGCGGTACGGAGTAGACACGCAGTACGTTGCGCGCGGTGGCGACAGGCTGGGTATTTATTTTCTCGAAACCGGCGCCTCTATGCGGGCTTCGCAGGTTATTTACGACCGGGCGGGGGCGGCTATAGCCGAGGTGGATGCCGCTGAGTTCGACTGGGATAAAATTTTTGAAGGGGCCGACTGGTTTCATACTACCGGTATTACGCCGGCATTAAGCGATAAAGCCGCGGCATTGACTTTGGCAGCATTAAAAGCGGCCCGGGACAGGGGTGTTACTACATCCATCGATTTAAACTATCGCAAAAAATTATGGAGCAAAGAAAAAGCCCAGAAGGTAATGAGCGAACTCTGCCGATATGTGGATGTTTGCATAGGAAATGAAGAAGACGCCGAAACAACGCTCGGTTTCAAAGCAGCCCATAGCGATATAACGAAAGGAGAGTTAAACCTGGATGGTTACAAAGATGTAATCCGGCAGATGAAGGAAAAATTCGGGTTTAAATATATTGCTTCTTCTTTGAGAGAGAGCTATAGCGCAAGCGATAATGGATGGAGCGCCCTCGTCAGCGACGGGAACGAGTTTTATCATACCCGGAAATACGATGTGCGTATTGTTGACCGTGTGGGCAGTGGCGACAGTTTTGCCAGCGGCCTCATTTACGGGTTGGTAACAGGGATGAGCATGCCCGATGCAGCGGAGTTTGGTGTGGCAGCATCGGCACTTAAACATACTATTCCCGGCGACCTCAACCATGCCACCCTAAGCGATGTAAAAACGCTTATGAAGGGCGATGCCAGCGGAAGAGTACAGCGCTAAGGTTTTTCCGGGCCGCGTATTGTCCGGAACTATCCGCGAAGAATTCTTAGAGAAATTTGAATGCCACCGTAAACTTATCGATATACAGGTATGTATTGATGGTGTGGAAGAATTCGCATGGAAACCCATCAAAAAATACAGGATGGTGATAAAGGTTAAAATTTAAAATATTCGGGGAACGGAAGCAAGGGAAGAGAATCTAATCAAATCATAACGTACCAATGGCAACCACAAAACAAGCAATTGATGCAATTATAGCGCAGGGTATGCTGCCCTTGTATTTTAATGCTGATGAAACCGTAACGGTAGAGATCCTGCGTGCAGTATATAAAGCAGGTGTAAAGGCAATTGAATACACCAGCAGGGGCGAAGCCGCCTTAAAGAATTTTGCCCGGATGGCGGAGATTCGGAATGCAGAAATGCCCGGTCTTTTATTAGGGATCGGCACCGTAAAAAACCTGGCCCAGGTAAAAGAATATCTGGCCCTGGGCGCCGATTTCCTGGTGAGTCCCGGCTATGTGGCCGAAATAGCAGAATATGCAGTAGCGAATGATATATTGTATGCGCCCGGCTGCATGACCCCCACCGAGATTATTGCGGCCGAAACCGCAGGAATAAAATTAATTAAACTATTTCCCGGCGATACATTAGGTCCCAAATACCTGTCGGCCATAAAGCCGGTGTTTCCTGATTTGTTGTTTATGCCCACCGGAGGCGTAGATACCACTAAGGAAAGTATAGAAGCCTGGTTTAATGCCGGCGTTTGCGCAGTAGGTATGGGTAGCAAACTCATCAGCAAACAGTTAATGGCGGATAAGGATTACATGGCCATTGAAAAAAATACCAGACAAGTTTTCGAAACGATCCTGTCTGTAAAAGCAAAATAATTTCACAAACAAAACATAATACGATATGCAGCAAGCCAATGGAACGGGCAAAATGACCCAGTACAGGTGGACGATGGTAGTTTTACTATTCGTTGCTACCACGATTAATTATCTCGACAGACAGGTACTTTCCCTCACCTGGGATGAATTCATTAAACCTGAGTTTCACTGGGATGAAAATCATTATGGAACTATTACTTCTATTTTTTCTATTGTTTACGCCATAGCCATGCTTTTCGCCGGCCGTTTTATTGATTGGATGGGAACGAAGAAAGGGTTTCTCTGGGCCATCGGAGTATGGTCGGTAGGCGCTTGTCTCCACGCTCTTTGCGGGGTAATTACCGAAAGATATGTGGGTTTAAGCAGTGCCGCCGAACTGGCGCAGGCCACGGGTGATGTAGCGGTTGTTATTTCTACTATCAGCATGTACGCATTTATAGTGGCCCGGATCATACTGGCCGTGGGTGAGGCAGGTAATTTTCCGGCCGCCATTAAAGTTACCGCAGAGTATTTTCCCAAGCGCGACCGCGCTTATGCGACCAGCATTTTTAACGCCGGCGCATCGGTAGGCGCTTTATTGGCTCCCCTTTCTATTCCAATATTAGCGAAACAGGTGGGTTGGGAAATGGCGTTTATTATCATTGGCGTACTGGGATTCATCTGGATGGGCTTCTGGGTATTTATGTATAAAAAGCCCGAGGAAAACCCTAAGGTTAACGAAGAAGAGCTGGCCTATATTCTGTCAGATCGGGAAACGGAAACCGAAGAAGAAAAAAATGCTGCGGTTACAGAAAAAGTTTCCTTTTTACAATGTTTCAAATACAAGCAAACCTGGTCCTTTGCTTTCGGTAAATTTATGACCGACGGCGTTTGGTGGTTTTTCTTATTCTGGACACCGTCTTACCTGCATACACAGTTTGATATCAAAGCCTCCGAGGGCCTGGGTATTGCGTTGATTTTTACTTTATATGCCATCACCATGCTATCGATCTATGGAGGGAAACTTCCTTCCATCATCGTTAAAAAAACCGGGCAGCACCCTTATGCCGCCAGGATGAAAGCCATGCTTATCTTTGCCTTTATTCCGCTGGCCGTTCTGCTGGCCCAGCCCCTGGGTACTATTTCTCCCTGGCTCCCGGTAATACTGATAGGGTTGGGCGGTGCGGCACACCAGTCATGGAGCGCCAATATTTTTTCTACCATAGGTGATATGTTCCCCAAAAAGGCTATTGCAACCATTACCGGCATCGGTGGTATGGCCGGCGGTATAGGATCGATGATATTGCAAAAAGGAGCAGGAGCTTTGTTTGTTCATGCGGGCGATACCAATATGAACTTCCTGGGTTTTGAAGGCAAACCGGCCGGCTATTTCATTGTTTTTTGCTTTTGTGCAGTGGCTTACCTGATCGGGTGGGTGGTGATGAAATCGCTGGTTCCCCGCTACAAGCCTGTTACGGATTTATAAAAAGTTGAGTACATTTTGGAAAATAAGAAGTGCGATCTTAATGGATCGCACTTTAAGTTTTAAGCCCGTGGATAGTTGGCAAATGCAGCATATTTCTTAACGCTATTTTTC
>JBEBUZ010000083.1:0-15200 GCA_040393015.1 Paraniabella yanshanensis | reverse complement strand
TCCTGCGCCTTTCCTGTGAGTACCTGAAAGCTGAGAAGTGTTGTTGCCAGGATTATGACAGCTACTCTTTTCATTGTATCTTTATTTTTTTACTTAAATTGTTTGTTTCTGTGCCAATCGTCCTTCGCGTTTCCTAAGGCTTATTCAGTATCCATGTTGCCATATTAAAAATATAATCATTTTTTTTCTCTTCCTGTCCTGCCAGAACCTTCGCCATCGCTTCGCGTATTTTCTCATTCCTTTTACAGCTGTTGTCTATTGCATTCATTGCATGCACCCGTACTATAACTGAGGGATTATTAAGCGCCATAAGCAATACATCAAGGCCCTCCTTTTGATGCCCTAACCTGTACAGGGCTTCTGCTGCTGCAATGGCCACATCGGGCGTTTCATCCGTTACTGCTTTTTTCAAAGCTGGTATGGCAGCGCCGGCCTTATCTCCCAGCTGCAAAAGGCCATTGGCGGCCCAATACCTTATAACGGCATTTTTATCGGACAGGTACTGTACCAGTTTCGGGACATCCTTTGCGGTTGCGAAATTTGCCAGATCACTCACCTTTATTAATTGATCAACAGATTGAGCGCCCGAACGCATATAATCGTAGAGGCTGGTCTTCTTTGAAATTTCCTCCTTTACACCTTCCGGAATAAATCCGGCGTCGAATGTCGCCTTCATCCATCTGTTGTTTTCATTTCTCATTCGTTCTAATACATTTTTATACGCCGGGTCGTTGGCGAGGTTGTTAACCTCCCAGGGATCCTGTTCTGTATCATATAATTCCTCTACCGGCTTGGTTTGAAAAAACCGCGATTGAATTTCGTTACATGCTCCGTTGAGATAAGCCTGTTCCCATGAGCGCATGGATGGGGCTTTCCATAAATAATCGATATACTGCCCATAAATGCGATTGGGCATATAGTTTCTGATATAACGGTACTGTTTATCGCGAACGGCACGGCTGAGGTCTATGCGCTCGTCCATCCTTGCGCGAAACATGTGAACATATTCCGGATCGGCCGTTTTTTTAGGGCCAAGAAAGGCTTCTCCCTGTAAATAAGCAGGGATAGACTGTCCCGTAATACTTAGCATGGTGGGCAATAGATCGGCAAGGCTTACCAAACGGTTGAGTTTTGCACCGGGATTCGCTGCCGGATATAAATTTTTAAACTTTTGGGGTATGCGTATGATAAGCGGAATTCTTGTTCCTGTTTCGTAAAGAAATCTTTTACTGCGTCCTATTATGCCGCCATGATCGCCATAGTATATAACAATAGTATTTTCTGTAAGCCCGGCATCATCCAGCTCTTTGAGTTTAGCACCGACCCATTTATCCATGCTTTCAATGGCATCGTAGAACCGTGCATAGTCGCGGCGCATCTCCTTTGTATCGGGATGATAGGGCGCTAATTTTACCGCGGCAGCATCGTGGTTTAACTTTTGACCGGTATCGCGTTTATGAAGATAGCTTTCATGTGTGATAAGGGTATTGAATACGGCAAAAAAAGGTTGCCCGGGTTTACGGTTTTTATAATGCGCAGTTTTACTGCTTTCATCCCATGCATTAGGATCAACATTACTGAAATTATAGTCTTTCTTATCGTTGTTGCTGCAATAATACCCGATAGATTTCAGGTACGCAGGCAGCAGGCGTACCATTTCTGATTTTGAATAGAAACTCCGCATATTTTCATTACCCGATGAACTGGCGTACACACCGGTAATAATCGTGTTTCGCGAAGGGGCGCATACCGGGGCATTGGCGTAGGCATGGGTGTACAAAAAACCTTGCTTAGCAAGCCTGTCGAGGTTGGGCGATGTAGCAAGGGGGTCGCCATAACAGCCTAATAAAGGGCTATTATCTTCGGATGTAAGCCAGAGGATATTGGGTAAATCCTGCTGCACTGGCAGCGGATTATCCGGCGCGGCTTTGCCAATACAGGGAGTTAATACCGCTATAGATAATAGTACAAGCAAATTTTTTCTCATCATCTTTCCAATTTTAATTACCATAATTTTTCCGCTCATGTTCATACCTGATTATTGTCTGTTTGTTTGCAACCAGGGAAGTAAGCTCTTTATAAAAATCGCATCCATTCAAACGACAGTGGTTTTCCATTTTTGCTCCTGAGCGTTATAAATACCGTCTTTTTTCCACCCGGTATCTTATCCATTTGAATGGTGGTTTTTACTTTTTTCCAATTGCCCCGGGTGTCGGGGATCGGTATGGATCCGAGCAAAGGCCCGTCTGGCTTATCCAAATGAAGTTCCAGTACACTCCCCGAACCATCCGTGGTTACGGAAACCTCTGCCTCTTTCGGTGCATCTTTACTAAAATCAACATACCGGAAACCGACTGAGACACTATCCGTCGAAAAAACAAGATTCGCTTTTTCGCCGGAACGGCTTACATAACGCACATCACCCGGCTGACTGTATACCGCGGCTCCTGCAGCATATATGGTATCGCCCGTTGCAAACGCGTCTTTTACGCCCGATGAACTGATAAACGCCGGCAGAATCCTGCCCGCCGAATCAAATATTACCGGCTCAATAGACATCCTTCTCGTTCGGGGTTTGTCTATTACCGGAAGATGATAAAAAACATACCACTGGCCTTTAAAGTCGACCAGGGAGCCATGAATATTGATGGTGCCGGGATAATTGGTACTTTCAATAATATTGCCTTTATATTCATAAGGCCCCAGCGGGTTCTTACTGGTCATATAGGCCATCTTGCTGGGTTTTACACTGGTGGTGCTGTCGGGCAGATAACGCGGCCCGTTATTTTGAATATAGATATAATAATAGGTATCGCCCCGCTTTCTTAAAGATGGTCCTTCAAATGGTGTATCATAAAGCGGCATCCATTGCTCCACATCCACAAGAGTATTGCTTATTAATTTGCTATAGTCATTGGGATCGAGCTGAGCCATTTTAAAGGGCCAGGTCAGATAAGCTTTTCCATCATCGTCTACCATTGCTCCGGGGTCGATAGCTGTTATAGACTGGCCATTGATTGTTACCGGGCGGGCATTTTTAAACGGTCCTTCCGGTCTGTCACTTTCGGCAACCATTATTTTCTCTCTCCTGGGGCGGGTATGATTGAAACAAAAAAATAAATGATACTTTCCTGTAACGGGATGTTTGACTACATCGGGCGCCCACAAACGGCGGTACTCGGGATCCATATACTCCGCCGGCACATCCGACAAACGGAATGAAACCCCATGATCGACCCAGTTAATCAAATCGGAAGAACTTACTACGTTATACTCGTCTGAGCACCAACCCGGCAGGTTGAGATCTTTTGACCCGTATACATATACCCTTCCGTTGAATACCTTCGGCTCCGGGTCGGCGATATTCAATTCCCATTTTTCGGGCAAAACCGGATTTTGGGAAAACCCATAAAAGGGAGACAAAAACAACAATAATAAAAGTTGCGTTGCGTTCTTAATCATGATCCTTATTTTTCTTTTTTTCCTCTGTTTTTTAGTCATAGTGTTTAGTTTTGAGATGGATGGTCTCCCCATTCGAATCGTCGTTTCTCATCAAAATCAGGGTTGGGTACGGGCATAGGCGCTTTTAGCTCTTTCAGCCATTTATCGAGCAGGGACGATAGCCTGGCAACCTGCGCTGTTTCCTTCGAAGCCAGATCAAATTTTTCTTCGTTATCCTTTTTTAGGTTATACAGCTCATAACGGTTATCCTCCAGGTTGCGTATGAGCTTCCAATCGCCCAGTCTTACCGCTGAAGCCGGCACTCCGTGATGAAAAAACGGGTAATGCCAGAAGAGGGGTCGTTCGGGTATTTTATTTCCCGAGAAGATATCTATTCCGTCAAAAACCTGGCCGGAAGGCATTTTTGCTCCTGCAAGCGATACAAATGAGGGGAAAAAATCCACACTGTTCACAATATCGTTTATGCGTGTTCCGCCTTTCCACATTTTTGGATATTTGACAATCATGGGTACTCTCACACCGCCTTCATATAAATTCCCTTTTACACCCTTCAAAGGAGCATTCGTTGTGGCATGGTAGAGCAATGAATCTTCGGCAAGGAAATGCATCTTATTCGCTACAGTAAGTGGTATCAATCGAATATTCTTGTCGAGACCGCCATTATCGGAAAAAAACACGATCAGCGTATTATCCTCGAGTCCTGCGCTCTTAACTTTTTTCAATATCCGTCCTACCATTATATCCAGGTGTTCGATCATGGCTGCATAAATGGGGTTGCAGGTATAGCCTGGCACTTTGCTTTTATTTTTGTACTTAATGATCAATGATGTATCTGCATCGAGCGGCAAATGAGGGTCATAACCCGCTACAAATAGAAAGAAGGGCTGGTTTTTGTTTTCCTCGATAAACGATTCGCTCATATCTGCAATGGCTTCTGACAGACGCAATCCCTTGCCCTCCGGATAGGGTGGAGCGAATTGAACGTTATAATGTCCCTTTCCTGTGTAGGCTTTGTCAAAACCCTGTTGTAAGGGATGATGAATCGAACTGTCGTCTCCCAAATGCCATTTGCCAAAATAACCCGTTTTGTATCCCGATTGCTGCAACGCCTCTCCAATGGTTACCACTTCCGTGGGCAGGTATTGTGTACGGTTTTGGGGTGCCAACACCGATTCGTAAGGACGCCAGAGCCCGGGTATCCAGTCCATCACGCCAACACGTGCCGGGTATTGACCCGACAGGATACTCGCTCTCGTGGGCGAACAAACCGGGGCGGCCGCGTAAGCATTGGTGAACAATGCCCCTTGTTTGGCCATCAGGCTTAAATTCGGCGCTTCATTAAACTTATTGCCATAGGCCGGCAAATCGCTCCAGCCGAGGTCGTCAGCCAAAATAAAAATAAGGTTCGGACGCTGCTGAGCATTGGCAACATAACCGGCAACCCATAGTATTACCGCAGTAAGTATTTTTTTCATAATAAAGTTTTTCAAATTCATTTACATCAGATTATTTAATTCTTCCGGGATGTGGCGCCCGCCTTCCTCTTTTACCTGCATCAAAATTTGGATTGGGAACCGGCATAGGTGCGTTTACACTCTTTAACCATTCCTCCAGCATCGTTGAGAGTTTGGATAACTCGTTCGGATAACGATTGGCAAGGTTTATCGTTTCACCTATATCGTTTTTCAAATTATATAGCTCGTAGGTAGCGCCTGCCAGGTTTTTTATCAGCTTCCAGTTGCCCAAACGTACCGCAGCGCCAGGCACACCATGATGATAAACCGGGTAATGCCAGAACAGGGGGCGCTCTTTGGGTATGGGTTTGGTTAGAATATCCACCCCGTCAAAAATTTGATCGTCCGGTAATTTTCCACCGGCAACCGCCATTAATGAAGGGAAAAAATCAACGCTGTTTACCACTTCATTTACAATAGTGCCGCCTTTCCATTTTGCAGGAAATTTCACAATGAGCGGCTCGCGTATACCGCCTTCATATAAGTTCCCCTTTTCTCCTTTTAACGGATCGTTGCTGGTTATCTGCTTAAGCCGGATTGAATCTTCTTTTGAAATAGCCTTGTTCTCAGGCAATAGCATGCGGGGAATTTCATAGCCTCTTCTTAGTCCGCCATTATCGGAAAAAAATATAATGATCGTATTGTCCTCCAACCCTTCTGCTGAAACCTTTTTTAGTATGCGGCCCACCAATTGATCGATATGCTCCACATTGGCAGCATATACCGCATTGCTGGGGTAATTGGCCGCTTTGGGCTTTGCGAGGTATTTGGCAACCAATGCAGAATCGGCATTAATGGGAGTATGCACATCATAGCTGCCTACAAACAGGAAAAAGGGCTGTTGCTTATTTTTCTCTATAAACGATTCACTTAACTTAGCCAGCACATCGGATGAACGTTCCGAACGCGATGCAGTTGCCCGGTTATTACGGGGAACCCGTCCGGTGTTTGTTTCATCAAAGCCCTGGTTTGATGGCAGGTGTATGGAACTGTCGCCTAAATTCCATCTTCCCATGTAACCGGTTTTATAACCGGTTTGCTTCATGGCTTCGCCAATCGTCCATACTTCTGCCGGTAAGTATTGAGTACGGTTCTGCGGAACGATTAGCTCCTCATAAGGGCGCCATTGGCCGGGTAAATAATCCAATATACCCAGTCTTACGGGGTACTGCCCCGACATGATGCTTACTCTTGTGGGCGTACAAACCGGTGCCGCGGCATATGCATTCGTAAACCTTGCTCCCTGTTTTGCCAGCCTGTCAATATGAGGCGTTTCATTGAATGGGTTGCCATAGGCAGGCAAATCAGACCAGCCCAAATCATCGGCGAGGATGAAAATGATATTTGGTTTTTGTTGGGCGTAGGTTAAACACCCGCTAAACAAGACCAGGGCTGTTAAAAAAAATTTGTAAATCATGTTGCTATTAATTTGGCTGCATTGTGCCCGTTTTTAGTTGCCGGCTTTTTTATAAACCTTTAGTCCTTTGGGTGGTTTTGCCGCTTCTGCAACCCGTTCTGAAAGCTGTTGATCCAATTGCCTGATCAGGTCGGCAAAACGGGCATCGCCGGACAAGTTTTTCATTTCTGCAGGATCGGAGCGGCGATCGTATAATTCAACCATACCCGACCCTCCTTTGCCCCAGCGGGTATAGCGGTAGTCGCGTGTTCTTAGCGTATATCCGCCACTGATCTGGCTAAGGGCGCTGTTTCTTCCTTTTTTGCGGGGATCTTTTAAAATTTCTGCAAAGCTGCGACCTGCGAGGTAACCCGGCATGCGTAAACCCGCCAGTTGACTTAATGTAGGATAGAGGTCGATCATTTCCACCATTGAAGCGCTGACCTGTCCTTTCTGCGGCATTCGGGGATAAGAAACGATCAATGGAATTCGGTCTGAATTTTCGAACAAAGTGTTTTTCTGGTAATAGCCATGCTCTCCCATGTGGTAACCATTATCAGAAGTAAACACAATGATCGTATTATCGCGTAACCCTAAACTATCGAGTGCATCGAGTACCTTTCCTACCTGTGCATCTAAAAACGAGATAGCTGCATAATATCCCTGCATGGCGCTCCGGGCCAGAGAATCGGGCAGGTTTACCTGTTCTTTAAACCGGGTCAACAATTTTTGGGCAGGTTCCGGCAGGGTTGACAAATATCCGGTATCTATCTGCGGCACTGTAATATCGCTCTTGTTATACCTATCGAAATACTTAGCCGGAGCTACAAATGGCGTGTGAGGCTTATAAAACCCCACGCCCAGGAAAAACGGCTTGTTTTCGGCTTTATATTTCCCCAGCAATTCAATTGCCTTTAATGCTACTTTTCCATCCGTATGATCTTCATCGCTGCCTTCGGCTGCCAGCCAGCTCAAAGTAGCTCCAAAGGCACGGGGTTTTAAAGTGAATATCTTGTCCTCTATATCTTTGTCTATACCGCGGGGATAATACCGTTCATTCCAGGAAGCAGAATCATCATGCCCCGGCGTGCCAATACCATTAGGATTGTCGTAATGGTACAGCTTGCCCACTCTTGCTGCCACATAGCCCTGGTTCATAAAATTTTGCGACATGGTAACAACATCCGGTACATGTTGGCGTATATAATCCCGGAGGTTGTGATGCCCTGTCTGGTCGGGATAAAGGCCCGTCATCATACTGCCCCGGGAAGGGCCGCATAGCGGAAAATTACAAAATGCATTATTGAACTGCATGCCGCTTTTAGCCAGCTTATCAATATTAGGTGTTTTCACCAAATAGTGATTGTAGGTCCCCAAATCACAATTGAGATCATCGGCGATAATAAAAAGCACGTTTGGCTTGTCCTTTTGAGCATTTATGCAGAGTGGATGCATTGTTACTGCAATCAAACCCACCCCTACCATTTTACTAAGCCAGTTTTTTCCAGGTAATTTCATACTGTTCCTGTTTGTTATTATACAATCTTACTATATTCTTCCTTTATTAAATTCTCGTCCCTGATCCTTCCTGCCTGTCAAAGGGAGCCGGGATTTTTTTTCCCCTCCAGCAATTGCTTTTTGCCTGCCCATTTTATAACCGGGTCCTTTCTGTCTGCCAGATCTGCGTAAAGATCCTCCCTTAACACCTTAAGCCTGTCTTTATAAGATGGGTCTGAAATACGGTTCGTCATTTCCCAGGGGTCGTTTTGCAGATCGTACAGTTCATCCATATCCGTCATATTCCATACATATTTCATTTGGCGGCTACGAATCATACGCTGAACATACAAACCAAACTGCTGCCCGTTATAATCGCTAAAAGCATATTTTCTCCAGTCGGCAGGCTGCTCTCCCGTTAACAATGGAACTAATGAACGCCCCGTTCCCTGCATAAAGGTAAACCCGGCCATGGCGGGAATGGTTGACGCCAGATCCAGGGCATTGATCACCATCTGATCTGACCGGCTGCCGGGTTTTACCACGCCCGGCCATTTAATGACCAGGGGCACCCGCACTTCTTCCTCATACATTACATAGTGCTTATCTATCAGCCCGTGACTGCCGGCTGCATCGCCATGATCTGAAGTAAAAATAACGATGGTGTTTCCGTCCAATCCCATATCCTTCAGTGCATTTAAGATCATTCCTATAGCGTCATCGGTCTGGCTTATCATTGCATAATAGTGCTGCATATAAACAGCCCATTCCTTCCAGGTGTACTGCTCTATGCCCCAATTGTAAAGCATCTGTCGCTGTATAAAAGGCTTATTTTCCATCTTATCCGGAAAATTGCCCCAGGGTTTTATCCGCTCGGGGTCGTACATCTTCAGAAATTTATCAACCGGGTTAGCCGGAAGATGCGGTTCTACAAACTCGATCCTGAGGTGCCAGGGATTGGTACCGGCTTTAAATTTTTCCAACTGGTCAATCGCCTGCCTTGCCAGCCAGTGGGTGTGCGTTTTTTCTAAGGGAACAATATCGCGGCCGCCGAGCCACCTAAAGTCCTCTAGGGCCAAAATGGGAGCGGGAAGTTTTTGAGCTTTTCTCCACTCATTGTACAAACCTTCGGCAATATAACCGTCAAAGCCAAAATCCAGCGGCGTTTTGGTAGGATGTACATGCCATTTACCTATATAGAATTGCTTATACCCGGCTTTGGCCATATCCTCCGTCCAGGTATGTTCATCAAAAAGAGTAACAGGAAGCGCTATATCATAATTCCACAAACCCTTGTGCCGGGAGGGCCACATGCCCGACAGCAATGACTGCCGGGCCGGGCTACAGGTAGGAATGGGTGTAAAAGCCTGTGTAAAAAACATGCCCTCTTCTGCCAGTCGATCCAGGTTTGGCGTTTTTACAAGGTTGTTTACACTTCCCTGGCAATCGTACCGGAATTGGTCGCATTCTATAAAAAGTATATTAGGCTTAACGGGCCTTGTTACATTTTTTGCATTTAATAGTAACGAAACGTATACAAGATTTAACAGCAAGAAGCTCATTTTAAGTGATGAGTGGTCATATTTACAAAAAAGGATTTTATTTATATTCTTCATTCTTGCTTTGTTTAAAAACAGAGTTGTTTCTGTTAACACTGGGATCAATCAGCGTCTTTAAATCCACGATATTTTAGGAATAAAAATCCAGGCGCTTCCGGAATATCAAATGTAATCTCGCTTCTCTCATTTAATATAACCCGCCGACTTTCCCGTGTTACAATATCTGTTAATTCAAGGGCGGAGCCGGGTTTAAAAAAATGCAGCGCTATCGAAGCGTCTTGCCGTTCATTGTTTAGTTCTCTGAATACCGTTATATAACCATCGCCGGTGTCTGGATTATGGTTTTGAAATCCTGTCCAGCTCTTATTATCGGGTTTTTGACCTAACGCAAACACGTACCCTTTGTACATTTCATCCCGTTCGGCCTTGTATTGAGCGATCAGGGGTTTGAGCGCCGCCCGTGCCGATTCGCTTAAGTACTGAGTTTCCGTGAAAAAAATCGGACTGGCCATAAGCGTAATGGCAAGGTTATACCTATGTGGGTACTTTAACGCATCAGACTTAGTGGTATCCGGAGTAAGGTCTTTGTTCTGAAAGGTTATTTGAACTTTGTTAAGATTCATATAGTCGGCCAGTTCCCAGGCGTCTCTGAGCACCTGCCACGGATGGTATTGTACATCCTCCCGGACGGTATATGCTTTCCGGTTTGCCAGATACAAATTGCCGCAGTCCCGCCCAAAATAAAAACCCATTCGGGCAGCCCTTTCTGTTACATCCCAATTCACAACCGCTTTATAACCGGAGTACTTAATAAGATCCCGGGCCTTATAATACAGGCTGTCTAAAGAACTTTTTTTATCCAGCAGGGCAAAATCCAATTTAAAGGCCTTGAATTTCCCGTTGTCAAAATTGGTTTGTAAGGCGGGTAACGGCGCCGTCCAGGCATGCCATAAACCAAGTTCAATACCGGCTTTTCGGGCCTTTTTCTTTACGTTGGCAAACCCCTCGGGATATACCGCATAGCTTTCGGGCAGACCCGTACCATCGTGTAATACGAGTGAACCGGATCTCCTGTAGGTTCCGGTAGTAGGTCCTTTTTGAGCAGGCAGCCAACTATCCTTTCCCGAACGAATTTGCCATCCGTCATCGATCTGCAATAAATCTATACCCAGATCAGTACAAGCCTCTATCTCCCGCAGTACATTTTCCTCTCTTGCCTTATAGGCACTTTGATCAAATCCGTCTTCAGATCCCCAGGTATTGGCCATTATGAAAATATCCCGACCCGGATGAACAGGATAACGTGCACGATCAAAACGTTTGAGCGCCAACTGGGCATCAGTGTCGCCGCCATCATACAGAATCATCCAGTTAGCCCAACAAAATTTATAGTCGGTGGAAATATCATCAGCCCTTATTCCTAGTCCATTCACTTCCAGCAGATTTCCTTTCCGAACAAATCCTCCTGTTTCCAGCTGCCTATTCATGTGCGTATGCTTCTGCGATTCCTTCAGCAGGATGATGCCCCTGTCTTCTCCATTTACGATCAAACCGCTGACAATATCGGAGCTACCCTCGCGGGCGATATCTACGGTAGTCAGAATATCATAGGGAACAATATTTGCCTTCAATCCTCCGTAGTATCCAAACCCCCTAACATTGGATGGAGCAGCTCGCAGGTTTAGAATTTCAGAAATTCCCGGATGCAAAGAAACTTCCCCCCTTCTTGTCCCTTCAGACGATTTGAGCCAAAGCTGCGTTCGGAAACCGGTAGTATTCGGATAAACCCAGATCACATATTTAACAAACAATGCAGCATACTTAACTTCTACTTCCACTGCCAAATGCTCACTTGTAAACCCTTCATCACTATTTTGAAAAGCCTTTATTGCTACAATACGGCCTTCACCCAACTCTCCTATATTCCAGTCGGCTGCCAGATTTGTTGCTGCTGCCACGAGCTCCCCTTTAGCACTTTTTACCAGAGAAGTCGCCAACCCTTTCCCTGTCCAAGTCCAACGCCGCTCCACTAAGCCGGTAGATACCACCAGTTGGTTACCTTGCGTATAAGCTGTTGATTGCCGGTAAGACTGTTTTAGCTTTGGAAGCTCCTGTGCTGATGAAAATTTTATAAAAGAAAAAAAGGTGGTGACAAATATTACGCCTTTCAGACCTTTATTTATTAAACCGTTTACGCTCATAACTGTCGAATTAATCAGAAATGCTGATATGACTCCTGCATTTTCACAAGCACCCCGCCGGATAAGTGAACTTCTTAACCCTTTTTTTTCAGGGAGAAATAAAAATCATTTAACTGCTTTCTCAATTTATTTGTGACGCTTTTATATGCTGCATCATCCGCCACATTCCTGTTTTCCCCGGGATCTACCTTATGATCGAAAAGCATATATATATCTTTGCTCTTTTCATCGTACCACTCCGTGAAAGAATACCTGTCTGTTGTCATCTGGCGAGCGCCTCTCCAATCGGCAAAGGCCAAATCTTTCCATCCGGTACTTTTCCCGTTAATAAGTGGAAGCAGGCTGCGGCCCTGTAGTGTTTGTGGAGATTTTATATGAGCCAATTCACACAAAGTAGGATATAGATCGATGTATTCTACTACGCGGTCAATTTTCTTTGATTTTAGTTCCGGTATTTTAAAAATCATAGGCACATGCAAAATATTCTCTAATACATTATGTTTCCCCCAAAAATTATGTTCTCCCAAATGCCAGCCATGGTCGCCAATTAATACCACTACTGTCTGTGCTGCTTTTCCCGACTCATTCAACGCATCGAGCAGTTTTCCCACCTGGGCGTCTACGTAGCTAACACAGGCGTAATAAGCTTTTCTGGCTTCCCGGTGAAAATCATCGCTATTATACCGGTCTGTTTTTGAATAGGTCAGTATTTCGCCGGAACCGCTACACTCTTTCGGCAGGTTTGCAGGGCTGAACCGATTAGTGGCTATTTCAGGCTGGTCGTATAAATCAAAATATTTCTTAGGTGCATTGAAGGGCAGGTGTGGCCGGATAAAGCCAACGGCCAGAAAGAAAGGATTATTGGCTGCCGCCAGCCTCTTGATGTCCTGCACCGCTTTCTCCGCAACCTGCCCGTCAAAATAAGCAGTATCGGGTACATCTGCACATTCAAAATAAGGTCCGGAACCAGATATTGTATGTACATAATTTCTGGACGATGGCTCAACCCACTGGCTGTTGACGGCTTCCATTTTTGCGGTAAGCGTATGGGGTCGCCAGGGAGCTTCCGACCAGGCCTCCTGCGTATCGGTATTTTGATGAAAAACTTTTCCGTTTGAGATGGTTGTATAACCGTAATTACGAAACAACTCTGGTAAGGTAACCGCGTTGGGGCTGTCTTTATCAATACGGGTATTAAAACTTGTAAAGCGAGTCGGCCAGAGAGGCCTTAACCCCGTGAAGATGCTGGCGCGGGAAGCTCCGCAAACCGGAGCATTACAATAAGCACGGTTAAACAACAAACCTTCTGCAGCCAGCCTGTCAATATTGGGCGACTTCACATCCGGATGGCCATAGGCTCCTAATTGAGGGCGGAGATCGTCAACGATAATAAACAGGAAATTGGGCCGCCTCTGTTGTCCCCAGGAGGCCGCGACCAATAGTCCCATTCCTATTGTTAAAATCCAGCATTTCATATAATCAATCTTTAATACACCTTATACAAAACCCCTGGCTCTGCGACATATTACGGTCGTTGATGATATACAGACGCTTTGTTTCCTGATCCCAAATAGTTCTGTTGCGGGTATCGGTTGAAGACCACCAGTATCCGTTTCTGCCCAGCGCAAAATAAGCACCGAAACCATCCCTGTATCCGCCAGCCAGCGGGTTGAACCCTTTAGCGCCGTCCTGGCCGGAAACGCCATCAAGGTAATCGATTAATATTGCCCAGTCCTGAGCATTGGGCACCCTCCATCCCCTGGGACATAGTTTTCCTGATTGCACGGCATAATGGTTATAAAGCCTCCCATAACCAACTTCGTATGTCGCCGAGTCATTTTGATACCATGAATAAGCCCCTGTTCTGTCTTTGGTCCATTGGAGTTTATTGGCGCCGGGGGATGCGATAGTTGTTCCGTCGTTAAATCTGCCGGTACGAAGATTGTCGGCCATCCATACCTGGCTCCCGGCCTTCAGGGTTTGATAGGTATTCCCATCAATATCCGTCAACCGTTCATTTACATCTGGTGAACTTTTACCTTCGGCAAGCCGTACCTTTTTTACACGCGGAGCGGGAGCTTCGGGATAAGGCTCCGGAAGATTAAGACGCTGCCAGTTTGAAGTTATGGCCAGCAACGAAGCCGGTATTTCACCCTTCCATCCCTGGATCAACCCTTCCCAGGCGCCTTCCTTATTTTTCCACAACGCCAGGTCAACGCGCTCACCAAGTATAAGTTTAAAACTACCGGTTTCAATGGATCGCAGCCCACCGGCAGCCAGTGCTTCCAGTCTTCCTTCCTGATCCAGACGAACACCGGCTACACCAATGGCATCGAGCGTTACATGGTGCTTACCAATCTTCATTCTTGAATTAATAGTATCGCCGGCTCCGTTACCGCTGCCGGAAACCTGTATGAGCGTACCGTTTAGCAGATAACTAAAACCTGTAGCAGGAGGCGCATAAGATAAATGCCCGAAACCCTCCAGCCAACGTGTAGCCGGCGTTTGCAACGGAATGTTTTTATCTTTAAGCAAGACCGGTATTTCCTTCAGAACCAAATCAACACTGCTTTCCATGTGTAAAGATGGGGGCAGCAAACGATTTCCTCCGAGTGGGTTTGCATTAAAATCCATAGTCCAGTTGCCTATGCGATAAAGCTTGGTTTTTCCTTTCGCCGCCTGGTTAAAAAATGTGGCAGTTGCCCGGTTTTCAAATTCAGGATTATATAACACAACGGCGGCATAACGTTGGGGGCCATAACAAATGTACCCGTCTTTATCTACCTGCAAACTATTATTATCAATTTCACTGGTTGGGATTAAATCGGTTGGGATGCCCAGGCGCCATAAGCTGTCTACCAGGTTCATCCCCACTTCTTCAAAAGCAGGGCCGGCCCAGTTCATGGCCGATGCATGTCCGAATACCACGGCTACCGGACAATTGAGCGGAGCGGGATCGATATAGTTCAACAGGTTTACACGGGTTTCGGCCCGAACAAAGTTGCTTGCTAAAACAGCTTTGTGGCCAATATGCGGTAAATTGGTGACCCTGCCTCCTGCCAATGCAGAGCTCCATAGCTCCTCCTCGTAGTCATCGGCTCTTTCACTTCCCAGCGGCCGGCTGTAACGATAATACATATTGTACCAAACAGGACTATTCCATTTTTTTGCCAGCGCCGTTCTGATGCCAAATGGCACAACCTCATCTGTTTGCGCCCAGTCGCGCTTTACCGCCCACCAGTCAAGACCGTTCTTTTTAAATTCCCGACGCTCGGGATAAGGAAACCAGGTGGGATGAACGGCTACGATTGCTTCCGACCCGAAGCTTTCCTTTACACTTTTATAAAAGCTGTTTTCCAATGCTACATTCCGCTCCCGGGCCATTTCCTGAAAATGGTTGATCGCTCGCCTGCGCTCTGCTTCTTTTCCTGCAATTCCCCTGTGCATTAACAGAATATCGTTCAAAAGATTTCTCCCACCCGTTCTTTTGTGATAGGCGTCTGCCCGGTACTGTGTATACCAGTATTCATTTTGCACCGAACTCTCTGAAAAGGCATTCGGGAACCCCCAT
>JBEBUZ010000082.1:0-15284 GCA_040393015.1 Paraniabella yanshanensis | reverse complement strand
CCCATAATGCCCGGCAATCAGAACCTTTTCTTCTTAAAATTCCCGTTACCATTGCCGTTGCGGCGGTTACCGTTGTTGCCGTTGCCGCTTCGTTGCTGCTGAAATTTGGAGCGCTTACCAAAATTACTGCTCTTGGCAAGGTCCTGTTTCATGCTATAGGCCTTCACATAAGGGGTATTGGTAAACTCCAGTTGACCATCGGTAATACCGCTTAACTCGCTTTGAATAGCGTCGTCGTGTACCACTTCCTTATGCCAGTTATTATACGCCAGCTTCATGTAATATGCAATGGCGTTCGCAAATCCCTGGCGTTTTTCCGGATCGGTTTCGGCCAGTGCTTTGGTGATAACATCTTCGAGGTTTTTGCCGAGATGAGAATACCGGGAAGAACGTTTGGGATAGGGAAGGGGCTGGGGTTTTGCCCTATAGGTTTCTTTGGTGGGAATGGGATAAGGAGACTCTACCTCTAATTTAAAATCTGAAATTAAAAATAGATGATCCCACAATTTATGCCTGAAATCTTCCACGTTTTTCAATTGAGGATTTAAGAAGCCCATCAGCTCAATAACCGCTTCGGCATTGTTCTGTCTTCTCTCCGGATCTTCAATGGCTAAAATATGCTCAACCATTTTCTGCACATGCCTGCCGTACTCGCGCATAGCCAGGTGGTTTCTCGTTGTATTATATTCCATAAAAACTTTTGGTAAAAAGTACCTGCAACTATTTTTTGTGTGGTGTTATACCTTTGCAGTTGTTACGCAAAGATATAGGGAAAATGTTTAAATGAATCATGGCAGTTATTTTAGATGTAGAAAATTTTTCGGGGCGTACTTACCAGGCCCGCTTACAGGAAGCGTTGTTTTCCGCACTGGCAGAGCGTTTGCCCCAACAGCAGTTTTGGGTTCCTTCCGGCAGCAACCTGGATTCTGCACGGGCTTTTCCTAATATCGCAGGAGCGGATTTCCCTTCGCAAAAAGGCTTTTCAGCCCGCAAAAGAACCCGAAAATGGCTCGAACAATCTAACGCTAAGGCCTTTATCAGTTTTAGCCGGGTTTTGAGGACAACCGTGCCGCTCCGCCAGATATTGATAATGGATGCCGGATCCGTTAATGAAAAAGACCTTGTCCATGCGCATGGAATAGGATTCGTTTCAGATAGGGAAAAAGCAACCCTGACAGAGAAATATCCCTCTTTAAAGAACAGGGCATTCCTGGCAGAAGGCTTTTGGAAGCCCAGTCCGCCCGGCAAACAATCCCATCTTTCAGCGGGGAGCGAACTCACCGATGGGCGGGAGTATTTTATTTGTACCGATTTACAACTCGATGTTAACCAGTTTATTAACCTGTTGAAAGGCTTTTCGGCTTTCAAAAAAATGCTCCAGAGCAGTTGGAAATTAATGGTGGTTCTGCGATCATCGGAAGCCGTGGGCTGGCAGGAGGCCCAAAACCTCCTGGCGTCTTATAAGTTCAGAAACGATATAGTACTTACCAATGAGGACCATCTGCCGGAAAAACTCAAAGGATCCTATTGCCTCGTGAGCCTGAATACCCGGGAGCGCTTTCCTTTGGAAATAGCAGAGGCGGCCTGCACCCAAACGCCGGTGATAACACCGGCCACCCATACCCTCACCGCTATTTACCCTGGAAAGGGGATAGTCTGGCTGCCCGATGCAGGCAGTGAAAGCCTGGGTGAGAAACTGATACAGTTATACAAATCAGAGACCCTACGTATGCAAATGGCCGCCGATACGCAGATAAAGGGGGCATTTAATAAACCCCGCGGCATGGACGCATTTATCGCAGTCCTGCAGCAGGAATTGCTTACTTTTGCGCTCTAAATTTGAAAAATGATCAAATCTACCATAACCATTGATGTGCAGATGGATGAGAACCGGATGCCCGATTCTATTCAGTGGAGCGCTACAGAAAGCTCGGCCGAAAATGCACAGAAAGCAAAGGCGATGATGATTTCATTATGGGATGGGGCTGATAAAGCCGCCCTCCGCATAGATTTGTGGACCAGGGATATGATGGTGGATGAGATGGCCGACTTTTTTTATCAAACCCTGATGACCATGGCTGATACCTACGGCCGTGCCACCCGCTACCAGGACCAGGTGGCCGATATGAAGGCTTTTGCCGCCGATTTCTACAAGAAATTTCAGGCCAAACAATTGGAGCAGAATAAAGCGGGATA
Organism: Paraniabella yanshanensis; assembly: GCA_040393015.1. Classification (GTDB taxonomy): domain Bacteria; phylum Bacteroidota; class Bacteroidia; order Chitinophagales; family Chitinophagaceae; genus Niabella; species Niabella yanshanensis_A. The sequence goes on along the minus strand of JBEBUZ010000082.1, from coordinate 13,088 downwards.
AGGAGCTGTGGCCGCCGCGGAGGATCAAATGTCATATCAGGAAAATCGCTACCTTTGATATATGCAAATACAGGTAGACATAGAATTTGAACAACTGATAAAAATTGTGAGAAAGTTGCCTTCGATGCAGTTAAAGAAGTTAAAATCCGAAATAGAAAGACAAGCTGAAACGGTTAAACAGGATGCGGATTTGGAAACCTTATTGTTAAACGGGCCTGTGGCAACAAAAAAACAACTGGAAATCATTGCAAATAACAGAAAAGCAATCAACCAATGGCGGACAAAGTAGTCATGGTTGATAGGTCTGTTCTTATTGATTATTATCGAAAAACTGATAAAACGAACTCATTTTGGGTTCAGTTGATTCGCCAGGACTATAAATTTGCAATTTCTGCTATTACAAAATATGAAATTTATTCCGGAGCAACCCCGAATCAACTGGCTTTTTGGAATGAAGTGTTTCAATCAATTTCAGTTATACCATTTGATGAGGAATGCGTGAGCGTTGCTGTAACCGTTAACGCAAATCTCAAGCGTAAAAGGAAACAGATAGATATTGCTGATCTGTTTATTGCCGCAACAGCTCTAACGCATAACCTGGCATTTGCTACACTGAACCTAAAACACTTCGATCGTATCGAAGAACTGGTTATTTTGTAAGGAAGCCATCATAACCTGAAACATTAAACATTTGAGCTTTAAACTTCGCGATCTTATTATTTTTGAAAACGACAACCTGGTGGCGCTTAACAAACCATCGGGCATGCTGTCTATCCCCGACCGCGAAGGGAAAGAGGCAAGCTTAAAGGATTATCTGCAACAACAATACCCGGAAATATTTACCGTTCACCGGTTGGATCGCGAAACCAGCGGACTGATTATTTTTGCAAAAACTGCGGCAGCACATAAACATTTCAGTGCGCAATTTGAAGCACGCCGGACTATTAAAATTTATCTTGGCCTGGTGGTGGGCTCTTTACCTTTGGAAGAAGGTTCGGTGGAGGCGCCTATCGCCGAGAACATGGCCAAAAGAGGCAGTATGCTTGTTCACCGCAGGGGCAAGGACGCGCTCACAGATTACAAAGTGTTGAACGATTTCAAAAGGTATAGCCTCGTTCAGTTTCGGATACATACGGGCAGAACCCACCAGGTAAGGGTGCATGCCCGGGAGCTGGGCAACCCGCTGGTTTGCGATTTATTGTACGGCGATGGAAAACCGGTGCTCCTTTCATCGTTTAAAAGCCGGTTTAAATTAAGTAAAGATGCAGAAGAAGAAAGGCCTTTATTGAACCGTCTGGCGCTGCATGCCTGGCAACTAACCATAACCGATGAAAACAATCATCCCATCACATTAGAAGCGCCCTTGCATAAGGACATGAAAGTAACCTTGCTTCAATTAGAGAAGTTAAAAGGCGGATCTTCGCGCCGGTCCTGATTCTCAAACGATTTCCCGTTTCTTATTTTCCCGGCCCTATGTAAGCTACTTTTTTATCGCCGAATAATTTATCTATCATTCGTTTGAGCCGGAAATTAGTATTCTTCGAAATTTTTACGACCGGGTATTGCTCCAGGTTGAGCTTTCTGAAACAAACCAGTTCTTCGCCGAAAGATAAATTCATCATTTTGCTTTCTATAAAAAAAGTGCGGATTAGCTCGTTCCACTCTTCTTTATTCGACCAGTAATGAGCGATAAAGCCCGATGCGGGTTGTAGTGTGTAAGAGCTGTGCAGTGCCACTGATAAAGCAAATTGCTCCACGAACTGGTCCTTCACTTTATGCCTGCACATTTCATCGCAGATGGTGAGCGCTAACCTCACTTCTTCCTGTTGAAGGGTATTGGGTGTAAAAACCACGCCTGCGTTCCACATCTCCAGCTTCTCGAAATTGGCGATACCGGCAATTACCATTCCCTTAAGATGGCGGGTCATGGTTCGCATAGTTTTCGATCTCAGGCTTTGTAAAGGGCCTTCATTTTCAAACATCATTGCTTTTTTTGTCAGAGCCAACTCATCTATTTTTGAGGAAGCGCCGAATAAAAAAGTATCCGAGTCGAGGTAGAGCACGGGTTCGCCAGGGTAGGTTTGGCAAATCAGCTCTATCGCTTTTATTTTTATACGCCAGAAAAAACCATAATCGCCTTTCCATTCCTCCAGCTTTTTTGAATCAACTTCTATAATATTTATCCTGTTTTCAATAGATTTGTAATACAGAGGCTTGTCGGTAATAATATTGATGGAGGAAAACTTTATATCTTTTGCTAAAAAAGAATAAACCGAAAAATACGCTTGCGTATGATTTTTATTATTGTCGCCAAATGTTATGTAAAGCAAATGCATACAATGGTTGTTGCAGCAAATGTATAGGAATACGTTGGGAAAACTTAATTGAATGGGAAAACAGGCGCTTGTATCTATTGTGATGTGTACCTACAACGGGGCCGCCTACCTGCACGAGCAGTTAAAAACCATACTGGCACAAACTTACCCGGCGCATGAGATCATCATTGTTGACGATGCTTCCACCGATAATACCTGGGATTTGCTGATGGAATGGCAGCAACTACATCCACTCATACGGCTTTACCGCAACGTAAAAAACCTCGGGTTTAACCGTAATTTTGAAAAGGCCCTATCGCTGGCTACAGGCGATTATATCTCCGTTGCGGATCAGGACGATATATGGATGCCGCAAAAAACCGAATTACTGGTGGAGGCTTTGCAGACATCGCCGGGAAATATGCTGGCTCATTGTCGCAGTGCCTCTTTATATAAGGGCCAGCTAAGTTTTGCCAATCACAAACTTCACAGGCATTTTAGCGGAAGCGATACCCGGAAACTTGTTTTTTTTAACCATATCAACGGTCATGGTATGATGTTTAAGAAAGAACTGCTTTCGCAGGCACTTCCCATCCCCAACAATATGTATTACGATTGGTGGATCGCAGTGATCGCCACTACCCGCGGGAATATCGCATCGGTCGATAAAACGCTGGTTCACCATCGCCTACACGATAACAATGCTCATTTTACAAAGAATAAAAAATGGGCGCCCCGGCAATACGAAATCATTGATAATATTCTGTGCCTACCTGTGTTAAAGGCAGAAGCCAGGCTATTTGCACAAAAACTAAACGGACTGATAAAAGACCAGGTCAGGCAGAAAAAAAAACTAAGCCTTCCTCTTTTTTTATTTATGTTTAAAAACAGGCAAATTATCTTCGGCCATAAAAAGCGGGCATTTCCCATTTTTTCTTATTTAAAAAATTCTCTTAAATATGCAGGGCCTATTTACATAAACACCTGCATTTTGTTTTAAGTCATGCAAGCATTGTCTGTAGTTATATTAACCAAAAATGCGGAGTCTACAATTATAGAGGCGGTGAAGAGTGCTTTACTGGTAAGTGCAGATGTAATAGTGGTAGATAGCGGAAGTACAGACAGTACGGTGAAAATTGCCCAACAGGCAGGCGCCCGCACGATAGCCATATCCTGGAACGGCTTTGGCGATGCCCGGAACCGGGGAGCCGGGGAAGCGGTTAACGATTATATACTTAATATAGATGCCGATGAAGTGATAACCAGGGAGCTGGCTCTCGGAATACAGGATCTTCACCCTCAGCCGAGGTCGATTTACGGTTTCAGGCGCATGAACTTTTTAGGAAAAAAAGCCATCCGGCACGGAGAATGGGGCAACGACCGGGTATGGCGGTTATACAATAAAAACGAAACCCGGTGGAACCTGCTCGAAGTGCACGAAACACTTTGTTACCACGGACTGCAAAAATATCTTATCGGGGGCGTGCTGAAACACTTTACGGCACCCGACATCCATAGCTTTAACCTTAAAATGGACGGGTATGCCCGTCTTTCCGCAAAAAAATACCTGGAGCAGGATAAGAAAATCGGGTATCTTAAAATAAAAGCTTCGCCTGTATTTAATATTATAAAGAACTACTTGTTCCGGTTGGGTATTTTAGACGGGAAAGAAGGCTGGGCAATTGCCAGGGCTTATTATGAATATAATAAGAGAAAGTATAACTATTTAAAACAATTAAAGCAACAGAACTCGGTTGAGAAAGAACGGTAAGTCCCTGTTACTGGCTTTTTAAGTGCAATAAGCACTATTATCTGCGCTAACGAACATTGGCAATTTTTCAGCAAATTTGCAGATATGACCAACTTTATTCCCATATTTCCCCTTCAAATTGTTGTGTTCCCGGGCGAAGATCTGAACCTGCACATCTTCGAGCCCCGCTACAAGCAGCTTGTTTCTGATTGTTATGAGCAGAAAAAACCTTTTGGGATTCCTACCGTAATCGACAATGAAATAAAGGATTTTGGATCGCTGATCCATATTAAAGAAATAGTAAAAATTCATGAGGGAGGGGAGCTGGACATAAAGACCAAAGCAGAAAGAATTTTCAGGATACTGGAAAGAATAGACACCATTCCCGATAAATTATATTCGGGAGCTATCGTTAACTATCCCGATAATTCTCTTACCGGTAATGAAGCGGTGATGAAAGCGCTGGTTCGTAAAATGCGCGACCTGCATGCCAGTCTGGAGGTTAAAAAAGATTTTCATAAGAGTGAAGACGCGCTCACATCCTACGATATTGCCTATCATTCGGGCCTTTCGCTCGATCAGGAATACGAGTTTTTACAGCTTACCAACGAACGGCAAAGGCAGGAATACCTGCGTCGGCATTTTGAAACCACTTTGCCTGCCGTGGAAGAAATGGCAGCCCTGAAAGAGAAAATCCGGATGAACGGCCATTTTAAAAATACAGACGGATTCCGCGTGAAGTAGTGAATTTGCTTTTTTCGCCCGGTCTTCCCCTTGTTCATTTTCCCGCCTTTGCCGGTGTTATCACCGGCAAATTCCCGTATAGCCTGTATTTTCCCAGCAAAGTCTCCCGAAGGGGACTTGCGGCTATCGGAAATTGCACTATATAGGCCTCCGGTTTGCGGATCGTTTTCTGATTGCGACCTTCCGTGTTCCAACTTTACGCCAACTTCTAACTTTCTAAGTTCCAGACTTTCTGACTTTTTACCTACTTTCACATTATGTCCATTACATTATGTCTCGATTTTGGGAATACACGCAAAAAAGCGGCGGTTTTCAACAAAGACGAACTGATAAAAGTGCTTTGGCTGGAGGATGATGCCCCTGCCACCATCGACTCGCTGTTAAATGTGTATAAGCCGCAGCGAAGCATCCTGTCATCCGTAATCGACCATAACCCGGAGTTAGAGGCTGTTTTAAAGCGAAACACCCGTTTCCATCTATTGGGTCATCAGTCAATACTGCCGGTTACCACACCGGTGGGCAAACCCGAAACCATTGGGGCCGACCGGCTGGCGATTGCCTGTGCCGGCGTGCACCTGTTTCCGGGTTCTAACCTGCTGCTCATCGGACTGGGTACCTGTATTACCACCAATTTTGTGAACAAGTACAAAGAACTGGTGGGCGGTTCCATTTCTCCGGGGCTCGAAATGCGGCTCAAATCCCTTCAATACTATACGGCTAAACTGCCTTATACAAAGCCAAAGGCCGATGTTCCATTGATTGGCTACGACACAGATACCAATATTTTATCGGGTGTGATCCTGGGAATGGCCTATGAACTGGATGGTTTTATCGACGCTTATAAAGCCCGATTTGACAACTTTAACGTGGTATTAACCGGCGGTGATGTGCAACATTTGGCATCACACATTAAAAACAGGATATTTGCCGACCCTGATTTAATATTTAAAGGCTTATATGCTATTAGTGAAATTAACAATGCTTAGGAAAACAGAGCGGTGGAAAGGCCTGGCATTGACTATACCTTCGATTTTCTCCTTTTTCATGGTCTCGGCACAGGACAATTCTCCTTATTCAAGGTACGGGCTGGGTAACCAGTCGCCGACCACTAATATCGCGAACCGTGGAATGGGCGGTGTTAGTGCCGCTTACAACGGATTTCACGACCCCTACACGGTGAACTATGCCAATCCGGCTTCTTTTTCTTTCTTTCAGTCTTTCCAGGAGCCTAATTCAAAAAAACTCAACTCCGGGAGGGTTGTATTTAATATTGGAGCCGATGCCCAGGGACGCACGCTTACCGATCAGGCGGTACAGGCGAAATTTACTTCTCCCAATATTCTTTTCAGTCATTTGATGGTGGGAATGCCGCTTAAAAAAAACTGGGGGATGGCAATAGGCATAAGGCCGCTTACCGGTATAAACTATAAAATAGAGTCGCCGGGATTTCTTAAAGATGCGAGTACCGGAAATATTATAGATTCGTCCTCCACTCTTTACGAAGGACAGGGTGGTGTGTACCTCGGTTCGCTGGGTACCGGCGTAAAGATCAAAACCGGGGATTTTCAGTATTTAAGTCTGGGTATTAATGGCGGTTATATGTTTGGAAGCAGGGATTACAGTTCCCGCCTGAGCTTATACAACGACAGCACGACCTATGCTTCGTCCAATTTTGAACATAAAACAGGAATGGGCGGTTTTTATTTTGATGCCGGTTTGCAGTATTATTTTAAGGCCGGTGAAAAAGTACTCATAAGCCTGGGTGCTTATGGTAACTGGAAGCAGAAGATCAATACCAACCGGAATACGGTGGCAGAAACCTATACCTATTCTGCCGAAACGGGATATATACCCATCGACACGGCTACCTATACCAGTAATGTCAAGGGCAATTTTATTTATCCTTCCAGTATTACAGGCGGATTTATGATCCAAAAGCTCGGTGGCGCATCTACCAACGAAGCGGGATGGATGCTGGGGGCCGACTTTACCACTAATAACTGGGATCAATATCGTTTTGAAGGAATGCCCGATAGCTCGGTAAAAACTAACTGGCAGGCTAAAATAGGCGCAGAATTTCATCCGGCTCCTAAAAATAACTTTCTTAGCCAAACAGCTTACCGCATCGGCTTTTTCACCGGGCCTGATTATATTTATGCCCGGCAAACCACTACGCCCGTATTCGGTGTAACGGCCGGCTTAGGATTACCTATTGCTAATTATAATATGATGACAAGGCAGGCGAGTATGATCAATCTCAGCTTTGAGTATATCAAACGCGGCAATAATAATAACCTGATTAAAGAGAACCTCTACCGGCTTTCTGTTGGTTTTTCACTCACCGATCTGTGGTTTGGCGGAAAAACCAAATACTATGAAGATTAAGTATGCTATCTTAGCATTTGTTTTTTTGAATAGTTATGGTAAAATATCTTCTTGCTTTAATAGGATCAGTCCTCCTGTTTTCCTGTGAAAACAGTGAAAGCGATATTAAAGCACTTACCCGCAAAACTGATCAAAAAGACGTTTCTATAAAGCTGGAAGGCTTTCTTTCGCAGAGCGGGGTGATGAGAGCCCGTCTTACTTCACCCTACATGGAGAAGGTTACGCCTTCCGACCCCTCCGATACTGCTTATGTGGAGTTCCCCCGATCGCTGCACGTGGATTTTTATAACGAATTCAAGGAGCCCGAAAGCAAACTGGACGCCCAATATGGTATTTATTACGACAGACTGAACAAGATATATCTCAGGGACAGTGTCATTATTATTTCTATAAAAGGCGATACCGTGCTTTGTGAAGATGTTTGGTGGGACCAGGAGGCAGAAAAATTTCATTCGGATAAAAAGACGATTATTAAGTCGAAAGAAATTCCCTATTACGTGGCCGAGGGCGGATTCGAAGCTTCGCAGGATCTGAAGGAAAGAACTCTTTTTGGTACTTCCGGCACGCTTTTATCCGCCGGAGAGGCAACTCCTATGGGGCCTGCTCCCATTGCTGCAGTTCCGGCCGATACAGCAACAACATCGCAGTAAGCAGGGTTGAGTAGTTTTCTTTCACTGAAAAATATAGCTTATGCCATTACAGAACAAAACGGTACTGATTACCGGCGCCAGTCGGGGTATAGGAAAAGCCATTGCATTGCGGCTTGCCCGGGAAGGCGCCAATATTGTGGTGGCCGCTAAATCGGTACGGGAGAACGAAAAGCTGGGGGGAACCATTTTCTCCGCTGCCGCCGAAATTGAAAATGCCGGCGGAAAGGCACTTCCTGTACAATGCGATATCAGAGAGGAAGAGCAGATAGCCGCAGTGGTGAAGAAGGCCGCGGAAACTTTTGGCGGTATAGATATAGTGGTAAATAATGCTTCGGCCATTGCTTTAACCAATACCGGCGATACCAAAACCAACCGTTTCGACCTGATGCACGATATCAACGTGCGCGGCACATTCCTCGTTACCAAACACAGTTTGCCCTACCTGCAAAAATCAACACATGCTCATATTCTTACCCTTTCGCCCCCGGTTAACTTAAATCCCAAATGGTTAGGCCCGCATATTGCTTATACCCTAAGCAAGTACAATATGAGCATGATGGCCCTGGGTTGGGCCGAAGAGTTTAAAAATATTCCCATTGCCTCCAATGCATTATGGCCGCGCACAACTATCGACACAGCGGCTGTAAGAAACCTGCTGGGCGGTGAGGCGCTGTCTAACAGGAGCCGGACCCCGGAAATTATGGCCGATGCCGCCTGGCATATTTTAAAGAAATCGCCGCAGGAGTGTACGGCTAACTGTTTTATTGATGAAGATGTATTGGCACAAAACGGCATTACCAACCTCGATCATTATGCAGTGAAGCCAGGCGAACCCTTATTCACCGATTTATTTCTGGATAATTGACCGGATTTTTGGTTTAGAAGCTATCATAATCCAGTTGTTCGATATATTGCCCCGGTTTTAGCAGATGGGTTTTTATACCCAGGTTTTCGGCTTCCGGAAAATTTGTAAAAGAATCGTCGATAAATAGGGTCTCTTCAGCGCGGAGTTCTCCATTATTCAATACAAACTCAAACACTTCTTTATTGGGTTTTCGCATGCCCACTTCATGCGAATAATAAGCCTTTGTAAAAAAGGATTCCAGTGTAGTATACTTTGTTTGTTCCTGCAGTTGCGGGGCAAAATGATCGTAGTGAATCTGGTTCGTATTGCTGAGGAGAAACAGGTTGTATTTTTCTTTGAGTGAAATTAAAAAATCGAGGCTGGTCGTTCTGTACCCCAGCAACAGGGCATTCCAGGCATCCTTTACCTGTTCATTGGAGAGGGGTTGCGGAGCTATATTTTTTATTTTTTCGTAAAAAGCGGCGGGCCGGATCCGGCCGGTTTCCAGATCCTGGAACAATGTATTTGCTTCGAATTGCGAGAACATCTGCTCAAAATTAGTGATGCCCAACTTTTCAAATGCTTCAAATGTCAACCTGAAATCGATATTATAAAGCACACCGCCGAAATCGAAAATTATATTTTTTTTCATAATAACGAAGGTATTGAAACTGTTCGTAGGATATCGCTTCTGTTATATTGCCTTCCACTCATTTAATGTAATCAGCGACTGCGGCAATGGCCGGTCGTTCCAGCTATGATGAATGGCCAGTGCGGCGCCCAGTGCCGTGCCCTGTATCATCGAGGTAGCAAAAACGTTTTTGCCCGGGAAGGCATTGGCGAGTAACTGCATATATATATTGTTCCGGCAAAAGCCGCCGTCGACATATATATTTTTTACAGGACTATCTTTTAACACCATCGCCGTGGAGCTGATCTGTTGTTCAATCATATCACACAGTAACTGGTGATAAGCTTCCCGGGGGGACTGAAATGCAGTCAGGTTTCTGAGATGAAACTTACAGGGCGTGGTAGCACTTATTAAATGAAAAGTACTGTTGGCTGAAAAATCGTCCTCCCGGTTTTTTAATGTGAAGAGAATAGCTTCATCGAATGAAATGGACTTAAAAAAGTCGGGGGCAATATGAAAGTGTTCTGCAATCGACTTCACCTGTTGATCGTGGTCGTTGCCCGCAAAGAGCATAGTGGTTTTAACCGGGTTACCCTGATAAGTAAGATAGCTTAAACAGCCCTTTTCCAATTCGTCGGCCGTAGGTAATTCGCTGTTAAAAGGATTGAGACTAATGACCCAGGTTCCTGTTGAAAGAATAACAAAAGGGGTTTTAAAACTGCTGAGATAAGGTATGGTTGCCGCCGAACTATCGTGCAATCCTACCCCCACCTGTACGATTTCATTCCGAAACTCATTCAGGCATTCAGTGACTGTGTCACCCTTAATGACGGGAGCGAGCTTCTCCTGAATACCTTCTTCTTCCAGCCATGCCTGGTAATTACCGTCGCTGAAGTTCCACATGGCCGAATGACAGCCAAGATTGGTCATTTCGGCGGCCCGTTTACCCGTAATTAAAAAACTGAGGTATTGGGGCAGGTGAAAACTGCTCCGTATTTTTTTAAAAATTTCGCTTTTTGCATGCTTCAGCCAGTATAATTGCAAACCCGCATTGAGATGACCCATTATAGGGGTACTGGTTGTTTCGGAAAAAGAAGCGGATCCTCCTCTTTTTCTAAGAAATTCCTGTAGTAATGCCTCCGGGTAAGGCTTTAAATAGTTATACAGGTAACCTATCCTTTTCCCTTCTGCATTGGTATGCACCAGTGAAGCGCCATAGGTGGAAAAGTTTACAGCTTTTACCCGGAAACCGGAAGACTGTTTCAGTTCTGCCCATTTTGCCAGTAACCACCCGGTGAGGGCATCGATATCCTCGCAGGGAAACCCGTCATCGTCAACTATCTCATCGAAAAAGGCAATTTCTTCTTTTACAACATTATATTCCTCATCAAAAAGGAGTAATTTTTTATTGGTTTTGCCAATGTCAAAAACGGCGACAACCGGTTTTCTCTTTTCCATATCTCTCAATTAACAACTATTTCTGTAATGAGTTTCCGTAACCAACCACGACTACTGCCAGGATAATGGTTGCAATGCCCAAAACAATTGTATTGCGCGTTTTTTTACTTACGCCGCTCCATTCTTTGAGTGCAAAGCCCCAGAAATTGGCTACGAGGATGATAAAAGCCATATGAAGTATCCAGGAACTGGCTCCATTGCCGAGTTTACTTTCGCCCATGCCATAGAAAAAATATTGTAAAAACCAGGTAGTACCCGCAATGGCGCAGAAAAGATAGTTTTTTCCGATGGGAACCTTCGTGTTGGTATAGTCGCCAAAGGATCGTTTGCGCGCGTTCAGTATCAGGCACCAGATCAGGTTGGTAGTTAATCCTCCCCAGAGCAGTACTACATATACCACGTTATTTTTAAAAAGAAAGTTTACCGTTTCCTGCGGATTGGCCAGTTTCCAGAGGGCGTCTGCCTTTTCGGCCAGGGCCGAGCCGGCTTCAATGCCATAATTAAACCCGGCGCTGAGGATACCCGAAACAATACAAACGATTAACCCTTTTTTGAGGTCAAATTCTTTTACACTATCCTTCTTTTTTTCTTCGGGCAGTTCTTTTTCTTTTTGGAAGCCCGCTTTTCCGCAAATATAAATTCCGGCTAAACACAGAATTACTCCCAATAGTACCACGTTCCCCCAGGTGGTAGTTAATAATTGTGTAAAGGTTACCTTACCTTCCACACCGGCTAAATCGTAATAAATGGGCGGGGCGAGCGATCCGAATGCCGATGTAAACCCAAGTAGTACCGAATTACCCAGCGACATTCCCAGGTATCGCATTCCTAAGCCGTACATGAGCCCTCCGATGCCCCAGAGGATACCCCAAAAAAATATCCAGAAGAGGGTAGAGAATGCGGCATCGGCAATAATGGACGTAAATTCAGGAATGGTTATCCAGGCCACAAGAGGTGGCATGATCAGCCACGAAAACAAACCCCCGATAAGCCAGTAACTTTCCCAGGACCAGCCCTTTACTTTTTTGTAGGGAATATAAAAACTACCGGAGGCAACTCCTCCTATAAAATGATAAATAATACCAAAAAGAGCCTGCATTTTTTAGTTTTTTATGATGAAGCGATAATTACCTGATCCTATGGTGAGAATCGTTTTGTTGTTGGCAGAGGGGGTAAATTTCAATCCTGAGGCCTCTAAGCTTTTTCCTGATTCCGTAACCGAGGCCGCATCGCCGGGCAGGGTTAGTTCGGCACTTGTATTCGGCGGCACAGTAATATTCCACTCCAGGGAGGCTGCGTCTTTCTTCCACTCGCTCTTTATCCATCCGTATTTGGTGTTTAAGGAGGCGTTCACAAAGCGGAGCCCCTCGGGGAATATCGGATTCATGATGATTTTTTTAAAAGCTATGTCTGTGTCATCGGCTTTGATTCCGGCCAGGTATTCGTAATACCAGATAATCAGGTCGCCGAGTAGCATTTGATGGTTACCCGAATTCATTACGGGATTGGCAGCATCGCCGTTCCATAATTCCCAGATGGTAGTGGCCCCCTGTTCTACCATATAACCCCAACTCGGATAAGTGGTATTGGTCGCTAATTTATAGGCCAGGTCCGGTGCGCCATTGTCGGTAAGGCCCCGCATGAGCCACATGCCACCTATAATTCCTGAGTTAACATGATCATCGAATTCTTTTAGCCTCGCCCGTATATTGGCGAATACGGCCGGCCTGTCTTCCTGGGGCACCATGCCAAAGCTCAGCGGCAGCAGGTTAGCGGTAACGGTATTATTGGAGTAGGATTTGGTTCCGGGGTTGTAAAACTTTTTGTTAAAAGCTGCGAGTAACTTTTTTGCTGTATTAGCGAAAGCCTCTGCCTCGGAATTGTAGCCCAATTTTTCGGCATAATTTTTCATGAGCCCCAGACAATAATAATAGTAAGAAGCGCCCAGCAGGCCGCCATCCGTAATCCGGTTGGGATCCTGCGACCAAATAAGGTCCAACGATTCGGGCGGTACACACCAGTCTCCGTAAGTGTCGTTTAAAATAAGATCGTCTTTGCTATACGTTTGCCACATATAGTCCATCCATTTTTTCATCGCCGGATAATGCTTCTTCATGCTTCGGGTATCTCCAAACTGTTTACGCAGCATTTCCGGAATGAAGATAAACGCGCTGGGGTAAGTAACATTGTCGGCATAGCGATACCAGAAAGTAGGCGCTATATCGGGAATACTGCCGGTTTCTTTTTGCGCATCCTCTATATCGTCCAGCCACTTTGCGTACAAACTCGAGTTATCAAACATAAATCATTA
>JBEBUZ010000081.1:0-15361 GCA_040393015.1 Paraniabella yanshanensis | reverse complement strand
CTTACCCTTACCCGTACACCCAGTTTTAACATTAATGAAAATCTGCAAATCGGGCTTGGCTGGCACCTGCTAAAATCAGAAACGGGGAAAGACCTGGTCTGGCATAACGGAGGCACAGCCGGTTATTCCTCCTCTATGGCAATTAATATTGGCGATAAAAATGCCGTTATTATTTTATCCAATCTTTCGGCGTTTCATCCCCAAACAAAAAACATTGATGCGTTATGTTTTAAACTGATGAATGAAGTGGAGAAATAAGTTTCATTCTTCCCCTACGATCTGCCTTAAATCGGGGTAAAAGGATAGCGGGCTGCCCGGGCGATCGCTTCGGACTGCCTTGTCAAAATTTTATTTATCTTTGAAGGATAGGCTCTGCTCATTTATGGAGGGGTTCTATCCGCCCAGAAACGTTCCGGATCCTCCGGCAATGTGAATCGGGAAATCGAAAATAATTTAGTCCCAAAAAAGCGGTATATGGTGTCCATTGATCGTTTCAGAAAGCTGGCTCTTTCGTTTCCGGAAACATCCGAAGCGCCTCACTTCGAAAAAACTTCCTTCCGGGTGAAGAAAAAAATTTTTGCCACATACGATGCAGCAAAAAACCAGGCTTGCATTAAGCTATCGGAAATCGACCAGGATGTATTTTGTACTGTTGATAAAACAATCATCTTCCCGGTAGCCAATAAATGGGGCACACAGGGATGGACCCTGATCGATTTAAAAAAAGTACCGGTCAGATTGTTCGCAGATGCGCTAAGGACCGCCTATTGCGAAGCGGCACCGGCCAGCTTATCTGCCCTGGTAAGACCTCCGCTAAACGAGTAACGGGCAGGTCGCCTTCGGGTGGGCTTTAAGTTCTTTTACGCGGCAGATGCCGACAATTTTTATCCTCTCTAAAATGAAAAAGCCCTCTGCAAGAACAGAGGGCTTTACATAATTTTGTAATTCTTTATAAAGAATTATCCTCATCTTTTTTACCGTCCAGCACCTGCACTTCCACATGCACTACCCCACTTTTCAGGTGTGCAATTTTTTGAAAGGCCGACTTGCTCAAATCCACCCGCCCTTTAATATGCGGAGCCATCCTGTCGTTAACTACCACCTGAACGCTCTTACCGGTTTTTTTATTGGTAACCAATAAACGGGTGCCTAATTTGTAAATATTAGAGGCCGCTGTTAAAAGATAATCACTGTAAATATCGCCGGTAGCTGTTTTACGCCCGTTGAATTTACTGTGATAGTAAGATGCTTTTTGTGTACTGGTTTGCGAAAAACCATCGAGATAAAAAAAACTAAACACCAAAAGCAGAACTAAACATTTCTTCATGTGAGACATTTTAGTTAAACAATAAACGCATAAAACGAAAAAATATTTTACTGCGTCTTTTTATAACATCATTTTCCTGACATGCAAAATAAGGGCGCAAAGATAGCCCTATTTTATGGTTTCAAATGTTAAATCGACTGCCAATTTGGCTTTCAAAAATTTAAATCATTGATTATCAACAATATTATGCTATAAACCCTCTCAAAGGAGAATGAACAGGACTTGTAGTATTTGTTCCCGAAAAATGCCATTCTATCCGGATTCACTTCCTGTTACCCGCTTTTTCACGTTTTATCTGTTCCAGCGACTTATGAAAGGGAAAAGCTAAAAATACAGGAACAGGCAGCATCTCCAGGCTTAACATTCTGTATAATCGTCCCTGAACACGGCATTCAATCCAATAATACTGTCGGTGTACACCCGGGTGCCATCTTCGAGTACCAGGTAAGCCCTTTTATCCTGTAAATGCAGGATACTGATCTTTCCTTCGGCACGTTGTATGCCTCCCTCGTCAAACAACAAACGGGCGGTCTCTCCACTGGCTTCTAACCGGCGCAGGAGTTCATCAAATTTTTCGTTATTATTTAAAGTAGTTCTTTGGTCCATTTTCCTTCCATTATACTGTTTACACTCCCAATTGCTCCCTGCCTTCCGGTGTAAGCATTTCAAAGCTCCAGGGCGGGTCGAAACTGAGCTCCGTGTTTGCTTCCTTTCCCGGGAACGCTAACTCCAATGCGTTCTTTACGCCGTTGGTAATAGCATCGCCCATCGGGCAATGCGGAGTAGAAAGGGTCATGAGTACGTTGATCTTGTCGTCTTCAAAGGCGATATTATAAATCAGCCCCAGGTCTACCACATTCACAAAAAGCTCGGGGTCGATCACACGATACAGCGCATTTCTGGCCTGTACTTTATCTTCTTCTCTAATATCGGCGGGTGAAAAATCCATCATCATTCTTTATTCAAAGTAACGGGAATAAGCATCCAGGTATTGTAAAAGTGTATGGGTTTCTTTTTCCGATGCCCCTGGTCGCTTTAATTTCTCTAACTGTTTCTTCAGTGGTACCAGGTAATGATGCAATTGTTCGTGTGCTTCCCCCGTCATCGTACATTTCTCGAAAATAGTCCTGAACTCCTGTTCCAAACCGGACACGAACTTAGCCGGCAATCTGTTTGCCGCTACCGCCTCCCGGGTCAGCATTTTCATTTTTTCAATCCCCTCCGTTGTTTCGGGATTGGCCACCCATTTTTTTCCATTGTCGAGACTTACCGCCGGCATTGCATCCGGCGCAACTGCTAGTTCCGAAACAGCATCCTGCGCATCCTCTGTTGGAGCATCGTGGCAGCCCATTAGTACCGAAAGGGCCAGGAGTAAAAAGAACGGTTTCATTCTGCTATATATTTGTCTGTTATAAAAAACTTGAGTACCTGCCAGGCCGACTTATACCAGTTGTTTCGTCTTATGCAGCAGGGTCTTTGCTACATTATAACTATACAATACCGATACGACAACCCAGGCGCCTAATGCTACACGGATCAGCCATAGCTGCTGTAAGGCTATGGCGAGGAGGAGCAATACCAAGGCAGCGATAAAAAACCAGAACTGCCAAAGAACCAGTCCCTCCTCATACAAATGCTTGGGAAGCGGCACTTTTACCTTACCTGAAAGATGCTTATAATGCCCGTTCCAAACGATGAAGGGCAGCGTTTTAAAAGTTTTACCCAATATTATACCCGTTATCCAGCCCATAAAAAGAAGCGTTCCATAAAGCATGGTCCATTGCGTGCCCCTCGCGTACCAGATGGCCGGGATAAATAAAACCGCCATTACCAGGCAAAGGAAGGAAATAAAACTATGCTTCATCAGCAGCTCTACCTTTTTTCTCAGTCGGTTTTTGAAGGCGTCGTATAAGTATAGCAGCCAGCCTATAATTCCAACCAGTACAAAAAGAGCATATATTATCAACCGCTGGCTGATACCTGTGAAATAGCCATCGGCCAGGAACAGGATGAGGCCGGTATTTTGTAATACAAAAGCCCATTTCAATAAATAATCTTTTTTCGACTTTCCTAAAAGAAACATGGGCACCAGCTTGGTACTCACGCCGGTGATTAATTGTAAAAACCATCCGGCCAATCCTGCATGGGCATGAAATTTAAGGATATCGAGATGGTTTCTGCTAAAAAATGGAAACGCCAGGTTGATGGCCAGCAAAAGGCCCATCAGCACCGTAAACAGTAACCAGAGGGCAGAACTTGTAATAAATAATTTTGATATAGAATATCGCTTGCAAACCCTACTGGTCAGCACGACATTCAAAAAATACATTATCGTTGAAATCGCTACCAGGGAACCTCCTCCGATCATCAGCCAGCCTGTTCTGAAATCCCAGAAGGAGAAGGCCAATAGAGCCACTCCTATAGTAAGGATATACCAACTCAAAGAAGCTAAGGCCGGACTATACAAATCTCTTTCGCAAATAACGGGAAGGAGCTGGTATGCAGCGCCAAAAATAACCATAGTGCCCCAGCCCAATGCAGCGATATGAACCATCGTTAACAGGTGCGGACTAAAGTAGTGGCGCGTGAAACTCTCAGCACTCCACAGCATCAATACGCACAATAAAAAAAAGGCGATGGCTCCTGTAGCATAAAAGGGAAGTATGGCGCTGTTAGGCGGCGCTTTTCCTATATTGATATCGGCCATATAAACTGATTAAAAAAACTTTTGGGCAGATCTTTTTACCGTCTATCTGTCTCTAAAAATAAGCATCTTTACATTTCCTTCCTCTATCGTATAAATGTGCACGGCAAAATCTTTCGATGCGAGTTCCTCCAGCAGGAAAACCGGCACTCTTTTGTGATGCACGTACAGAGCGCTGCCCTCTGGCAGTTCTTCCAATGCCGCCAGTATGGTTTGCATCGGCAGCGGCATTTCCATCTGGCGTACATCAATGATTGTTCTCTTTTCGCCCGTATAAAGTCTGCTTATTTTTTCGAAGGAGGCTTCATCGTGCATCACTGGTTCGGCCTGCGGCGCGGTCGGTGCGGGCATTTTGGTAGACTGCTTTTTTAAAAAATAGGTGCGAAATTCCTTTTCGTTCACCTGCTCCACAAAACTGGATTCCGCCTTGTCTTTCTCTAATAAACGGATAAGCGGGGTGGGAACAAAACTATTAATGATACAGAGAATCTTACCCGGACGCAATTGCCTGAACTGCTGCATAATTGCTTTTAGCGGATCGGTGCCGTTGGCAATGATGGGTCGCACATCAAACATCTCTATATCACCCGGCGCGACTGATACAAGCCAGGCCGGCTTTTCTATCGCTTCATTAAAGGGGGAGGCAGCAGCTGGGGCAGCGGTATCGGCGAATTGAAAGCCGATCGGCTGTAGCGCTCTTACAAAATCGGCCAGGGTACAACCACCCATTTTCGCCGCCTCGGCTACCGTTACCCTGGATGCCATTACCTTTCGCAGAACAGGATTCTTCAACCTCCGAAGCGGAGGTGCAATAGAAGCGATCGCATCGATAGCCGCCTTATTATGGCGGATGATATCCGAAATTTTAGTCTGAGCGTTAACATCCATAATAATCGTTTTTCTGTTCACCCCCTTTATTCCTTTCCTGCTTCCCGGCTGCCAAAAGATCAGGCTTCCACCGGCTCCTTATCCAGTTCCAGCGCTTTGGGGAACAAGATATTATTCTCCAAATGAATATGCTGGTGCAGGTCCTCTTCAAACTCCTTCATCTTTTCAAAAAGATAAGTGTAGGAATTGCAGGCATCCGCAGGCAGGGCATAATCGTTGGTAAGTTTGCGGAAATAAGTAAGGTCTTCACCTGCAATCGCGTGTTCTTTTTCCATAGCCATAATGGGCTGGCGGATAAAGCCGGGTTCCCGTGAACCATTGGCAGAAGGATCTTTTTTGCTTGCTACAGCCGCTTTAATGGCAGGGAAAAGTATCTTTTCTTCTTTTTGAGTATGGTTTAACAGGTCCTCCAGGAAGTGTAGCGTACCCTGGGCCAGCTTTTTTAATTCCGGATGCGCGTCGCCATGCCGCTGCGCTACCTTTTGTGCCAGTCCGTAAATGGTTTCGGCATTTTCTTTTACATAGCGATGATGCGTATTCACAATATAATCCGCCAGGAAATCAAGCTCCCATTTATTATAATCCTGTGATGGCGACAGGGGCCGGGCTTCGACGGCTTTCAGGGCCGATGTGAGCTCCTCCTCACTAATGCCGGCTTCTTCGCTGGCTTCCTTGAGGGTTTTGTTTCCACCGCAGCAAAAATCAATCCCTTTCTCTTTAAATATCTCTGCTTTCCTGATGTCTTTCGCGGCTATTTCCCCTACCGTTTCGCCGGCGGCGGTTACCGGGTTTTTAGCAATTCTTACTTCCCACCATTGCGGCCCGGTTTTCAGGTATTCCCAGCTAAAAATATTGCCTCTTTCTCCCAGAAGCTGGTAATAGAGCGGTTTGGGGTCGTGGTCATTTTCTATAATAAATCCTTCGCCCGGATCCAGTTCGTCGAAATGTTCGAAGATTGTAGGATGTTTACGCCGGGGTTCAATTTTGGTTACGTCGAGTGTGGCTGCTTTTATCATTGCTTACTATTTAATAAATAAAAAATGTTTTCATTGTTTTTGTGCGATCAACGCTATTGCGTTCATATATTTTTCATGTTTTTTAAATGTTCGTCGCATGTCTCCGATCCGTGCAGAAGCCGAAGGGTTGCACAGTATCTTGTACCCGATACGAAGCGTACGAAAGAGTCCTTCATCCTGTATCATTCTTCCCACATGCAGTAAATGCATAGAATTGATAAAAACTTCGCGAACTCTGAATCCGTTGGTTTCAAGCAAGTGGATCCATTCGGTTCGGGTAAGCGGACGGGCATTGACCCGGATACTTTGGGCGAGGTCCTTCTGTATTTCGGCTTTCGTACCGGAATCAATATTATCGGGGGTAATGCCCAGCTCATGAATGCCATAGAGGCCACCAGGTTTCAGAATACGGTATGCTTCCTTTATAATCTCTGCTTTCCGGTGGTCGGCGTGCATCGTAAGCATGGCTTCACCGTACACTTTATCCTGGCTGGCAGGGGTCAGGCCCGATTGTGCGGCATTGCCCACCACAAAGCACCCATTTGCCTGTGGGAACCGCTTACACAAGGATGCTATTGCTTTTTCGCTCGCATCGATACCAGTGTATCCGGCTGGGTGCTGCGCCAGAACAAGAGAAGCGGTAAATCCAATACCCGGTGCAAATTCCACTACCCGGTCGGCGGCGCAAACCTGCAGTCCTCCCACCAGTTTCTCCGTCAGTTCCCTCCCACCTGGCCTCAGAACTCTCTTACCCATGCTGGCCAGTATCCAATGGCCCTGTTCCTTGCTAAAATCTTTCTTTTTCATTTGGTGCCTGGGTTCTAATAGTCAGGGTTCAATATAAATGGTAGCTCCTTCCAGCAAAAAATCAATCATCACCTGGCAGGACAGCCGGGCATCTACCTCATTTATTCCTTTTCTCTGCATCGTGCTTTTCTCGTTTCTGTAGCGTTCCTTCCGAAGAGCATCTGCACCCCCTTCAATCCTTACCAAACAGGTGGCGCATCGTCCCTGTCCGCCGCATTCCCCAAAGTTTTCCGGACATACCCTGTCGTTGATCAGTACCATCAGATTCCGGTATTCGTGGGCTCCCACTTCCATCTGATAACAGGTGTCCCCTTCCATCACTTTAAATCCTATGATTTTCTTTTTATCCATCCTATCCTGAAAGCCCTTCCCAATTTAAGACCTTTTTATCTTTTTTTATCTCAAAAAAATAGCTTTTTCAAGCTTTCTGTCACAAAGGTAAACTGTTTTTCTAATTAAGACAAATTTATCTTAATTAAATTAAGATATTTTGTTTGCCTCACAGGTGACCGCGATAATGACGATTCAGCAGCAAACTATTTTGAAGAAATACCTACAAAAATCAAAGAAAAATGAAATCAATAATTATCGGAATCATTATTCTCAATCTGACCATCTCCTGCTCCCATTCAAAAGCACCGGATAGTGCTGATACTTCAAACGACTCTCTGGTAATGATAAATGATACCGGAAAGACCCCTACAACCGAAAATAGGAGCACTCAAAAAATAACTCCCTATCTGTGGGTGGAAAAAGATGCGAAAACTGTTGCCGATTACTACTTGTCTATTTTTAAAGACGGCAAGCTGAAAGATTTTCGCCGGTTTGAAAGTAACGAAAGTGGAAATGAAGCGGGCATAGAAACAGCGGTAATTGAAATAGCCGGAATGGAGTTTAGTATACTGGCAGCGGGTCCCTTATTTAAATTTAATGAAGCCGTTTCTTTTGTCATCAACACAAAAGACCAGGCCGAAACGGATTATTATTGGGAAGCTCTTACCAAAGATGGCGGTGAGGAAGGTAGTTGTGGGTGGTGTAAAGATAAATATGGACTATCGTGGCAGGTAGTGCCCACTGAATACTTTGATTTGATCCATAGTGATGACCCCAAAATAAGAGAAAAAGCTATGAAGAACACATTAAAACAGAAAAAAATCATCCTTGCGGAACTCAAATAAGTGCGAACAATCCATTTATTCCGTCAAACAATTCCAGATATGCTGGTACACTTCTGTAGCGGCTAAGGGAAGGGTAGCCTTTCCATGGGTACTGGACAAAACAGGATGGTATTGAGAACCGGAAAAAACAGTTCCATGCGATCCTTTTACCAAACCGGCATCCAGAGGAATAACATCCATCACATACCGAAGACCCAATTTCTTTCTCAATAATTTATAGCCCGCCCTGGCCTTTGAAGTCATGAATAACTCAACGGGGTCGTAACCCGGTTTTTTATGAATATCTACCACGCGGGCATAATCCGGTGCCACTGCATCATCCAGCCAGAAATAATAGGTAAACCAACTGTCGGGCTCCGCAACCAATACCAGGTCGCCCGCCCGCTCATGATTAATATGATATTCTGCCTGCTGCTCCCGGTCGAGCACCAGGGCCACACCCGGCACCTGCGATACGAGAGAACGAACGGCTTTCATTACAGAAGGATCGTTTATATACACATGCGCTACCTGGTGATCGGCTACGGCAAATGCTTTGGAAGCGCCTGCATCTAACAGTTCCAATCCGCGTTCCTTTCGTATGGCCAGCAGCCCTTCCCCGCGTAACAGGCGGTTAATATGAACCGGCCTGCTAACGGGCATAATGCCATACTCTGATAATAAAATTATCCTGGCACCGGCTTTTTCGTAATGCAGCACCAATTGTTTTACGACCTCGTCTACCTCCCTTAAATGCGGCGATATTTTCGCCCAATCCTCTCCGTATTGCTGCAAACAATAATCGAGATGAGGCAAATAAATAAGCGTTAGTGTAGGATTGTATTTTGCATCGGTAAGTAAAGAGGCATCAGCAATCCACTTTGTAGAACTGATATCCACACCGGGTCCCCAAAATTTGAACAAGGGAAACTGTCCCAGCTTCTCCTGAAGTTCCTCCCTCAGCTCCGCCGGATGGGAATAACAATCGGGCATTTTCCTGCCATCTGCCAGATAATTGGGTCGTGGAGTTACCGCATAGTCGGCACTGCTATACATATTATACCACCAGAACATTTTGGAACAGGTAAAGGAAGGATCGGTTCTCTTCGCCCGCTCCCAGATTTTTTCTGCCTCCACCAGTTTGTTGGATTGCTTCCAGAATTTTATTTCGCAGTCCTTACGATCGTACCAGCCATTTCCCACAATACCGGTATCCACAGGCCATTCACCTGTTATATAAGTAGATTGTACCGCAGTAGTTACCGCAGGCAACATGGGTTGGATAGTTTGCAAACCATTCGATCTTACAAATTCGTTTATAAAAGGGGTATGTTCTCCAATGAGATGGGAGGATAAGCCAACGATATCAATAACAACGGTTTTGTGCATGGGAGCATATTTACGGTTCGAGGAATTCCTTTACCCACTGTAGTTCGCGGCTAATGGACTGATCGATCGGCAAACGAAGTGCCGGCGGCAACACTTCCCAGGTATAGGTTTCTACCTCAAGATAGTGAGTAAAAGGCTTTTTCTTTTGAATATTGAGCACTGTTTTAATATCTTCCTGTGTAGATCGAAGTATATCAAACTGCTCTATAAAAACCGGTACATGATAGTGTGCCCGCCATTCTTCAATGCCCGCCCGCGTGTAATCGGCAAGCGCCCCGGGCATGTCGCGGTAGTGCAATAATGTGCCGTCACTGCTCCGGGCTACCACCTGGTGCAAATATACCGGCTCATCAAATGCGCTGAACGCGTTAAATAGTTTTTCGTTTTCTGCCTCCACCTCCTTCCCGATGAGCGATTTCAATGCCGCACTGATCTGGATTTTGCCGGTTCGGATATCATTCGCCTCCAACTTTTCAATCATTTCCGCATGGTTCTCATACCCCACAGCAAAATGACAAACATCATAACATAGCCGTACATGCGTCTTAATTGCCTCTTCGGCCGCGGCTTTGTCCAACCCTTGGTTTTGTGTCAGATAGGTTATGCCCAACGGCAGGAGTTGCTCTACATACCATTGTAAAAATTCCGTTCCGTTATCCAGCAAGCCGTCGGGCTCAGGTTCTATATCTATATGAATAATCTTGCCCGTTTTTTGGCGAATTTCTGTCAAGGCTTTCACCACCTGCAAAAGATTAGCGGTAGCCGCTTCTAAAACCGCTTTCCGGTCGTGAACGCTATGCCAATGCCGGTAGCTGAGGGGCGAGGTAGAAATGCTGCCCTCCATTCCGGTGGGTAGCAGTTGGGCAAGTATTTCGGCCAGCCGAAGGGTATAAGTCACCCGCTCCGGGGTCAACCAATCAGGCGCATGTACCTGGTCTTTAACCGCCTTGTGATGAAAATAGCCATACGGAAACCCGTTCATGGTAAACACATAGCAATCATTTTCTGTCAGCCATTGCTTAAAGACTTGCAGTGCGGATGGCTCGTGCAAGGTTTCACTGGCCACATTCGCCAAACGAAGTCCGATACCAAAAGAACCCTGTGGAGCCAGCGCCTTTTTTATTAGCGGTATATTCTCCCTCAGGCGGGCAAAATGGTCTTCCCAGGTTTCGCCCGAGTGTATATTGCTGCAATAAGTTAAATGTCCGTAGGCTGTTTTCATTGCTGTTCGGTTTGATATCGTTTTAACCAGTCGGAAGCCTGTTTTAACAAAGAAAGATCAAGCTCATGCACTTCTTCTCCCCTTCCTATTTGTTTCAGCAGCATAATGGTGAGCCTACCGCCCAGATGTTCCCGAAACTCGTGCAATCCGGCTATCAGCGGACTATTATCGTTCTTTATCTCCATCAGCGGATGGGTAATACCGAAGCCCAGATCCTGTAATAACTGGATAACAGACAGGGTATCCTTCTCATTCAACCAGCCGCAAAGATGGGAGTAAACCGTATCCAGCGCCATTCCCATAGCTACTGCTTCTCCATGGCCTATTTCGAATTCGGAAAGCTGTTCTGCCTTATGAGCGCTCCAATGCCCGAAGTCGAGCGGACGGGATGACCCTTTCTCAAAAGGGTCGCCGCTCCCTATATGATCGGCATGCAACTGCGCACAGCGTTTTATCTGGTACTGCATCGGCTCCATTTCTCTTTTCCTTAAGGACTGTGCATTCGCGCTTAGCCAGACAAAAAACGAATGATCCCTGATCAATGCTACTTTTACCGCTTCTGCTATGCCCGCCCTCCACTCCTTGTTGGGCAGGGTTAATAAAAAACGATGGTCATTAAATACCGCCACAGGGGGCGCAAAACTGCCAATAAAATTTTTCTTACCTTTATAGTTTATACCATTCTTTACCCCCACCCCTGAATCGTTCTGAGAAAGTACCGTAGTAGGTACCCTTATATGACGAATGCCCCGATGCGATATAGCAGCAGCGTAGCCCACCATATCCAGTACCGCTCCTCCCCCAATGGCGGCAATATAAGAATGACGGTCGATCCCGTTCCTGTCTACCGCCGAAACGATTTGTTCTGCATACTCCCCGGTATTTTTACAGGCTTCTCCACCGGGCACTATCATGATGTCATCGATAAGTATGGTGGACGGGTGTTCTGCAAAATAAGCCCTTATGTCCCCTGTTAACAGTGGGTGCAGCTCTGCCACGGCTGCATCAACGACAAAGAAGATTTTCCTGGTAGTATCCGAAGCATCGGATTGCAAAAAATCGCTGAAAATTGTATTTCCGCGATCAAAGAGATGGCTGGTAAAATATATTTTATACTCGAAGGGTACACTAAAACGCTGTTGTATATATTCGGTCATGAAAGGATTTAAGTTTTGCAATTTAATAAGCGGCACACTTGTTTTCGGCGAGCATTAGGTTACCGCAAAAAAGCGTGCCAGCAAAATAGAAAGAGGAAGCAACAGAATAATGATAACCGACAGGTATAGTTGCCCGAATACTGCCGCCCAGGCCGCGTTCATCCATATCAGCGCAAGAACTCCCGCCTTCACAGCTTTGCCGATGGCTCGCCCGGATGGCTGGCGCTTCGCTTTTATCAATGGCGGAAAGATCATCAGACCAAAACCGGCAATCCAGACAGATGCGGTATAGCCATGCCCCTTTGCTATTGCCATGAAAAGCAGCGTTGTTACTACCATTGTGTACAAGCCGGAAGCAAGGTAAAGATTTGATTGGTTATTTCCATGCACTTCGCCCCGGCTCACCGAAGTAATGGCCGCAATATACACAACCGGCACAAAGGCCAGCATCCAGTAAGCAGGCACCATAGCAGGGACGATGCTGATTCCCAGCAGTAAATTCAATCCCCGGCAGACTCCCATTGTAAAAGGCCCGGCAATAAAATGATGTTTGCACCATTTATTGTACAATAACACACCGGTTGCAATGGCTATTGCTAAAAAAAAGGAGACAGAAACCAGCTCCCGGTGTACAAATAATGCCGAAATAATTCCCAGCGCCAACAGCAGGTATCCACCGGTTGCTGCCCGCTTTTTCGATACCAGGCCCGAAGGGATGGGTCGTTCGGGGCGCTCCTTTGCGTCCAGTTCTGCATCAAAAACATCGTTGAGCACTACGCCGCCCGCATAAAGGCTGGCAGTAGAAATGATCAGCAGTGAAATAACTTGCCATTCATAAGCCCCCACCGAAGCAGAGAGGAAATAGCCTGATATAGCCATACCGGCCAAAATATCTGCAACAGCAGTCACCACATTAGCCGGTCTTGTCAACCGCAGAAAACCCTTTAAGCTCTTCACCTGTCCCTATTTAATAATGACTGCGTTTTTATCTATACGCGGCTGTTGTCCGCCCCTCAATATTGTGTTTCCGTTGAATTGATGACTCTGATCTATGGATTCTGTACCCATAAAATCTGCTTCCTCTATCTGTCCGCTTTGCGCAAAAGCAGTAATGGCATTTTTATATGTCGCCAGGTAGATGTCCTCTTCTCCTATACCGCGTTGTTTCATCAGCGCAGCGGTTTTGGGCACTGCCAGCGGATCGCTGATGCCCCAGTCGGCGGCGGAATTAACCATAATGCGTTCACTGCCGTATTGCTTTATAATATCTACCATTCTTTCGTTACCCATTTTAGTAAAGGGGTAAATCGTAAACGCCGCCCAAAAACCCCGGTCAAGTACTTCCTTCACGGTTTCTTCGTTATTATGATCCACTATAACGGTATAGGGATCCAGGCCATGTTCCAATGCAATATCCATGCTTTTGGAAGTCCCTTTCTTTTTATCCCGGTGGGGAGTATGAATCTGCACGGGCAAATTAGCTTCTTTTGCCAGTTCTAATTGAAGCCGGTAATAATTTTCCTCGGCGGCCGTTTGATCATCAAAGCCAATTTCCCCAATGCCTACTACTCCTTCTTTATAAATAAATAGCGGCAGTATTTCCATAACCTGTTCTGCCAGCGCTTCATTATTCGCTTCCCTCGAATTAAGGCCGATGGTACAATAATGTTTGATACCAAACTGAGACGAGCGGAACCGCTCCCAGCCCACGAGGCTGCTGTAATAATCAACAAAAGTACCCACCGCTGTTCTGGGTTGCCCGAGCCAGAAAGCGGGTTCTATAATCCCCCTGATGCCGGCGTCGGCCATTGCCTGGTAATCATCGGTGGTGCGCGAAGTCATATGAATATGCGGATCAAAAAAACGCATTCCTTTGATGGCCTCCAAATAGCTTGTATCATTGTTTCCGGGCTGCAAATCCTTTTCCGTAAAATCTCCGTTACAACACATACTTATTTTATTAAGATTTATTTTTTATACAATAGATTCTTCTTCCCTGGCCAATACATTCCACCGAAGTTTTCCCGACAAAACAGCTTTACTCACAGTGGCATGCTGGTCGAGCAGGGCTTTGGCCGGCGGGTAATGGCTAAAGCTGCAGGCCAACAGGGCGGCTTTTTGCTCCTGGGGATTGGCACTATCCACCGCCTTTTGCAGGTCGCTGAAATTATCGCTGTCGATGAAGGGACCCACACATCGCCAGAGTTGAGGCGGAACTTCCCTTTGGGCTGATCTGCGCTCGCGGGCGAAATCGATCAAAGAATCGGCCAGCGCCCGATTGGCTCTTTCGTCGATACCTATTATCCGATTGATATCTTTTTCAGTAAAAAGAGCTTTCAATACCAGCTGGTTCCAGGCAGTTTCGCTGAGTTGTTCGGACGGATAGGGATTGTCGCAGATAACCGTTTCCAACACCAACCCTATATTACTTCTTATACCCTCTGCACACCGCAATGCCCATTTTTCGGGATAGGCAAGAACGGGCAGCGACCCATACAACAATACCAGCTCGTTTACCTCGGCCGCTCTGAATAAGTTATCAATGGTACCAAAATATTGATCTTCATCCTGTATACCCAACTGTAATAATAACCACAGTCTGCACAAACGGTCGATACTATACCCTTCAACAGAAAATTTGCTCCGGATTTTCTGTATGGTATGCAGTTGGGCCCGGGATATATTTATTGCGGCCTTTCCCGTTTTGCGGGGTATTAAAACAAAATGCCGGTTGAATGCCGATACCGACAGGAGCGCTTCGGGCGCTTGTAACCAGCTCCACGTTTCTGGAGAGAGCTGCGAACTCACCAGCTCCGAAACCACTGATTTTAATTCTTCTACCGGATAGGAATACATGATTCGTTTTTATATACGCCAGGCGAACAGGACAAATTTAAGTCTTTATCGTTCCCAAAGCTCATCAACGCCGGGTGCCGGGCATAAAACTTAGTTCCGGCTAGAAAAATAATGCGTTGCTTTAAAGATCGCATATCTCCTTCCTGGCTTCCAGGAACTCCTTCCATACTCTTTGAACAATTTCTGCCGCCGGGGGCAAATCGCGCAGCAGGGCACTCACCTGCCCTATTTCCAGTTCGCCTTCTGTCGTATCGCCTTCAAACATACCCCGCCTGGCCCTGCCCTTCCCCAGTAAGTCAATAAGCGCTTCGCGGCTGGCACCTCCCGATTCTGCAGCTCTCACCCGATCATAAAAATCGTTTTTCAGGAGCCGGACAGGAGTGAGTTCTTTCATAACCAGTTGGGTATCGCCTTCTTTCGCTGAGATAACCAGGTTTTTAAAATGGGGATGGGAGGACGCTTCTTCGGAAGCAACAAAGCGGCTGCCCATTTGTACGGCTTCCGCTCCCAGCGCAAAGGCCGCCAGCATTTGCCGACCGGTAGCAATTCCACCCGCCGCTATTACCGGAATAGAAACCGCGTTTACCACCAGGGGTATCAGCACCATCGTGGTTGTTTCCTCGCGCCCGTTATGGCCACCGGCTTCAAATCCCTCTGCTACCACCGCATCGCAACCCGCCTGCTCAGCTTTCTGCGCAAATTTGCTGCTGCTTACAACGTGCGCCACTTTCACCCCGGCTTCTTTGAATTTTTGGGTCCAGGTAGCAGGGTTACCGGCGCTCGTGAAAACAATGGGAACTTTCTCCGCAATAATTATTTCTACCTGTTTCTCAATGTC
>JBEBUZ010000080.1:0-15767 GCA_040393015.1 Paraniabella yanshanensis | reverse complement strand
AGAAGATGGTCCTAATACCGTTGCTCCTCCGCATCCAAACCTCCGCAAAAACTAATTATAGTTTCTTTGCATAAAGCAAAAGCGTCAATCCCCCGGGGTTGACGCTTTTTTAATAGGATTGAGACGGGCTCTCCGATAAAGCACACCCGCTTTGGAAAAGAGAGACCCCTGTTCTGAAATTTCTGACAACAGAATCGGGCGCGCAAAAAAACACCTGCAGAAGCCGGTCAAAGTACCACAATAAAGGGATGCCCCGGAAAGGAGGTATTTGCCGGGGATATAGGGGATATAGAGCCTTCAGAGAAAGAAAGTCCTCTAATTCGTTTGTATTCCTTCCTCGAGCTCCGATACCAATTGCTCCACATGAGGCTCTACCCAGTCGGGCAATGGCTGCTGAGAGGAAATAGTCCAGGTGTTGTCATTCTTGGTCATCCGGAAGAAAATTCGGTTTCCCCTGTCATCGGCGGTATCCACATCGAATACATATTCTCCGGCAACATTATTTTTCTTGAAATTGAATTCCCTCAACCTGTTGTTGATTTTTACCAGTCGTGTAAAATGAATTATTTTTATAAATGAAGTATGCATTGTTTAGAATAAGGTATTGTTTACCTCGCAAAAACTATGCCGCGAGATAAAGTTTCAAAAAGTACAGAACAGGCGAAAAAGCCATTAACCCGTCTAAGATAAAGTAAAACAGGTAATCGTTTTTGGTTTGGGTAGCGCGGGAGTAAAGCAAAAAAGTTAACACCGTAGGAATCAATAAAATAAAATTATCGATCCAGGAAAAATTAACAAAATGAGAGAAAAAAGGCAGGGTGAGCAGATTTATCAGGATGACCACTCTAAACACCCTGCTAATTTTTTTATGCGTTAACAAAGTAACCAGGCTTTTTACACCGGTTGCCTTATCGAACTCCTTATCTCTGAGATCAAATAAAATACAAATCGGAAAAATAAGCGTAAACCTGTTAACAAAAAAAAGAAGATAAGCGCCGTCCCACCCGTTGGTTACTGTAAAAAAAGGCAGCAGAGAAGTGATATAAGCCCACATCAGCGCCAATAGTATTGTTTTTCCCCTGATTAGCTTTTTTAAGGAAGTAAAAGGCCTGAAAGGGAACTTAGGAGCCGTATACAAGAGGGTGAGAAAAATGGCGGGTAATATCCATTTGATAAAACCCAGCTCCTGCAATAGAAATATGCCACTGCCAATGGCACTGATAACAAAAAATATAAAGTGTGTGGTTTTGTTACGGGCGAGCCACGAAGTACGGGCCGCTGTTATTTCCGTTGTTTCATCTGTTAAATACCAGTGAATGCTATAACTGGCCAGGGTGGAAAAAAAAAGAAAGCAAAGAAACCGGAAGGGAGGAATACCCAGTGAGAACAGGCAGGTAGAATATGCCGCCATTAGTACCGCACATAGCGCGATAAAAATATTGCTGAAAATAATAAAGTCAAAAAATTTTCTATTGCCCGATGCCCTCAATTAAAATTATTTTTGCGAAAATATTTAAAAGCTAATGGATATTGAAGCTGGAACGCAATCTAATATTTTTTTTCGGGGTCTGGACTTCGACAGAACCTGTGTCGAAGTGTTTCGCTTTCAATATCAAAACAATGTTATTTATAAGCATTATGTAGAGGCCCTGGGCATTGAGCCCGCCTCTGTACAAACGCCTGCACAGATTCCTTTTTTGCCTGTCCGGTTATTTAAATCGCATGAGATTGTAACCACCCGCTTCAAGCCCCAACTTATTTTCGAAAGCAGCGGCACTACCGAAACCATCAATAGTAAACATTATATTAAAGATATTGATATATACGAAAACAGCTTTTTTACCTGTTTCAATCGCTTTTATGGCAATATAGAGGATTGGTGTGTTCTGGGTCTGCTGCCCTCCTATCTTGAGCGCCAGCATTCATCTCTCGTGTATATGGTGCAAAAGCTGGTAGAAAAAAGCGCCCACCCCCTGAGCGGCTTCTATTTATACGACTTTGAAAAACTGGCGCATACCGTTCAAGTTCTGGAAGAAAGAAAGCAGAAAACTTTACTGCTAGGTGTAAGCTTTGCCCTGCTTGATTTTGCAGAACAGTATACAATACCCTTACAGCATACAGTTGTAATGGAAACCGGAGGCATGAAGGGACGAAGGAGGGAAATGATAAGAGCGGAGGTACACGATGTATTAAAGAACGCTTTTTCTGTAAACAGCATACATTCCGAATACGGGATGTCGGAATTATTGTCCCAGGCTTATTCTTTCGGGGACGGAATATTCCGGTCGCCCGATTGGATGAGGATCCTGCTGCGCGAGGAAGAAGACCCATTAAGCATTATAATTACCGGTGATCGACCCGTTCGTGGGTTGATCAATATTATAGACCTGGCCAATATTTATTCCTGTTCCTTTATTGCCACCGACGACCTCGGTGTACTGTACCCCGATGGAAGTTTTGAAGTTACCGGAAGAAGGGATAACAGTGATCTGCGGGGTTGCAGCCTGCTGGCTATTTAAAACCAATTACAAGCCGTTGATATAAGTAGTAAGATAGTTAACCCTGTTGGTCAGCCAGTTCTTCAACGCTGTTATATCTGTCTGATAAGCGCTGCTGCCTCTTTTCCAGAGCGCGTAATCACGGTTGCGTGCGCCTTCAATAATAAATGCCCATTCCTCAACAAAAGCGGGCAAATCGTTGGCGCCGGCAAAAGTTTGCCATTTTTGCTTTAACAGCGATTTTATCTGAGGATCGGCAAGAAACCGGGTAAAGAACCGGGTTCCGGCACTTGTTCCCTGCCAAAAAAAGGTATTATACTTTGAAAAATGTTTTTGGGTACCCTCATAACCAAAAGCCCAGTCAAAGTCCCATAGCGGCCCCATTACAAATTTTCCGCCGGCCGCCTGGTGCATATAAATGCTTTTGGGGTGATTCATTTCTTCATTATCAGTGAGCATAAACACTATCAGATAATTTACCAGCGCCTCCGCATCTATATAATCCCGGTAGTTATTGTTGGGGAAGCCAGGCGCAGCTACCAGACTTTCCATTTGCTGGAACCTGGCTTTTATCGCTGCCAGTTCTGCGCTATTATCAATATCCGGATACTTAATCATTACCGGCAACTGGTAATTGTCCGACCGGAACTTAGGATCTTCATCGTAATAGCTATCCAGCTCCAGCAACAGACCCTCATCGCCCACATTTACCCGGTTCGATTCTACTTCAATCTGCTCGGTAAAAAGATACACTCCCTTATAGTCACCATTTAGTGACAATTCTACAGGTATGGCGTTATTCGTGTAAGGGATATTCAGTTTTTTGCCGGTATAAAAAGCGATATTATTAAGCAGATGGGTTTCATCGAGATAATTGGCGAGCAGGATCCAATCCTTCTCTGCCGACAATCCGAAGAGTTCGGCCTTGGTGTCTAATTTTAACCGGTAAGGCTTTTTGGGATATCCCCAGGTAGAGTTGCCCCTGCCCCGTATCTGAGTTGTGCCCGAATAGTCGGGATACACATTCTTACCGTCGATGGTAATAGCTGCTTTTACATAGTCGGTTTTGGAATTTACCGGCGCATTACTTTGTGTATTAATGGAAATATGCGGCAGGCTATCGTTCCAGGTAATTTTAAAAAAATAGTCTTTTTTTTGACCGCCGGCCGACAGAAAAGAGCAGGTAACCGGAAGTTTAAAATCTATCTCCGATGCATCATTGGCAGGTTTTACCCCGTTGATTAATACCGTTGAGGCGTTGGAAACGAAGCTGGGCGTAACTGTATGAAAATGAGCAGGCAGTTTCCCGTATATCGTATCGCCTTTTATCTCGAAAGGTATATCGTTTTGGAGCCGGGGGTTGTTCTGCTTCTTAATGGCAACCGAAGTTAACTGCACAGTTTCTTCCGGCGGTTCGGGGACAGGCGATTCAATTTCCTTTTCTCCGCAACGGGCAAAAAGCAAAACGAAAATCGAGTAGCTCAGAAAATGTTTACAATATTTCATTTATCGTTGTTAGGCTACTTCCATGCCGGAGGCAGCGGTGAGATTTTATAGGTTACGAATTATTAACCTCAGACATTAAACCTGAAATGCATCACGTCGCCGTCTTTCACTATGTATTCCTTCCCTTCAATTCTTAATTTACCTGCTTCGCGGCAGGCAGCTTCACTTTTATACTGAATAAAATCTTCGAAGGCAATTACTTCTGCTTTAATAAACCCTTTTTCAAAATCGGTATGAATAACACCGGCGCACTGCGGCGCTTTCCAACCCTGGTGAAAAGTCCAGGCTCGTACTTCCTGCACACCGGCTGTAAAATAGGTATTCAGTCCTAATAATGTATAGGCAGAGCGAATCAACCGGTTCAGCGCAGGTTCTTTCATCTGGTATTCATCCATGAACAGAGCTTTATCGTCCGGATCATCCATTTCAGATATTTGTGCTTCAATGGAGTTGTTCATTACTATAATTTCGGCGCCCTCTTCTTCTGCAGCTTTTTTCAGAACTTCAGAAAATGGATTACCTGTATGCATAGCCGCCTCGTCTACGTTAGCGACATACAAAACCGGCTTGTCAGTCAGTAGAAAAAGGTCGGCGATCGCCACTTTATCCTCCTTACTTAAATCCAGCGCCCGTATACTTTTTCCTTGTTCCAGATGAGACTTGCATTGTTGCAGCACCTCCAGTTCGGCCTTTATTTTAGGATCGGTTTTAGCCTGTTTTTCTTTTTTCTGAATTTGTTTTTCAACGCTGTCGAGATCTTTCAGTTGGAGTTCGGTGTCAATAATTTCTTTGTCGGCAATGGGGTTAATGGCCCCTTCTTCCCGCAAAACGTTATCGTCTTCAAAACAGCGGATTACATGAATGATAGCATCTACTTCGCGAATATTGGCCAGGAATTTATTGCCCAGCCCCTCACCCTTGCTGGCGCCTTTTACCAGCCCCGCAATATCCACAATCTCAATCTGGGTGGGTACAGTACGGTTGGGTTGTATCAGTTCTGCCAGTTGATCAATCCGCTCATCGGGAACATCCACCAGACCCACATTGGGTTCGATGGTACAAAAACGGTAGTTGCTGGCCTGTGCTTTGGCGCTGTTACTCACCGCATTAAACAAAGTTGATTTTCCTACATTGGGTAAGCCCACTATTCCTGCCTGTAATGCCATTATTTATATACTATTTTAAAATATAAGATATACCGCACGATTACCGGTACAGATATTCGTGTATATCCTAAAAGTTGGCAAAGGTACGATTTATTATACTGTCAGACAGCTTTCAGCAAGGCTATTGTTTCGATGGGATTTGCGGATTTAAAGACGGTACTGCCTGCCACGAGAACGTCGGCGCCAGCCCCGGCAATTTCGGCCGCATTATCGAGCGTTACTCCACCGTCTATTTCTATTAACACGCCGGGATTTCGTTCGATTATCATTTTTTTTAACTGACGAATTTTTTCGAGCGTATAGGGAATAAAAGCTTGTCCGCCGAACCCCGGGTTTACACTCATCAGGTTTACAAAATCTATTTCGTGGAGGATATCACTTAATAAGGATACGGGAGTATGCGGGTTTAGCGCTACGCCGGCCTTCATTCCGAGCGATTTGATTAAGCTAATATCCTGGTGCAGGCGGGGACAGGCTTCGAGGTGGATGCAGAGGTTATCGGCGCCGGCATTTTTAAACTCCTGCGCATAGCGGGCTGGTTCTTCGATCATCAGGTGCACATCGCAGGTTTTTTTGATCACTTTTTTTACAAATTCAATGACCATGGGGCCGAAACTAATATTGGGCACAAAGGTTCCGTCCATCACATCGAGGTGCAGCCATTCGGCTTCACTCTTATTCACCATGTCGCAATCTGCCTGCAAATTCAAAAAATTGGCAGCTAATAAAGAAGGAGCTACTATTGCCATAATTGTAACTGTTTAAGTGTTGCAAAGTAAAACATTCATGGCAATATTTGCTTATGCCCGTTTTGCTCAAAACAAAGTGACCGTAAATACGTATTTTCGCAAATAATCAAATTTGGGAAGCTATGCAGACAGGTTTACTACATTTACACAGCTTTTTAAGGTGGGCGATTGTATTACTGTTTTTAATTGCCATTTTTAAAAGTCTGGGAGCGGGCGATAAACCTTTCACCAGGGGTCATAAAACGGCGGGTTTATTGCTGATGATCTTTTTTGATATCAATGTTTTAGTGGGACTGGTGCAATGGTTTACCGGCGGTTTTGGTTTGAAGCTTTTCCAGCAAATGCCGATGGGCGATATAATGGGCGCGCCGGTTTATCGTTTTTTTGCTGTAGAGCATCTTGCGGGAATGGTGATTGCGCTGGCGCTTGTGCACATAGGTAAGTCTTTTGCAAAGAAAAATATTCCTGACAGAACCAAACACAGGAAAACCGTTTTATACTACGTAATAGCCCTTATTATTACCCTCGCTTCCGTTCCCTGGCCTTTCAGAGAAGTGGGACAGGGAAGAGGATGGTTTTAGGCTTGTTCAGGCGATTCCGTACCATTCAAACCAGCGGCACTAAAAACAGAAGCGTTGCAGCCTGCCTACGTTTTTGTTGCCTGCATAATCTTGTATTTTGCGTAATCCATATTATGAATTTTAGAGGCAAACCAGGCCCGGAAGTCAAAATTCGCAAACAGTAGTTTATAGGATTTGAAATTGGCAGAGCTATTGATCTTTTTCACGACGATTTTAAATATAGCTATCCGGTCTTCGGCACCTGGTTTTCCAAACGCTTTTTGTATGGGTTTCAGAATATCAACAAAAATGTGCCGGTGCTCCTGGTTTCTGTAGAAATGCATATAAGCCCGTTGGTAGGCCGCCTGAAACAATTCAAAATCTTCTAAATCATAAGCCAGTACTACGCTAAATAAATAGAGGATGGACAGAGAGTCCTTGCGGAAGGATTTGGCGTAGATCCTTTCGTATTGGTACAGGTGGCTGAATGCCGCAAGTGGTTTGCCCGATACATACGCTGAAATGGAAATGCCGATCAGTAGCACCGGCTTCCAGTCGGTAGGACAGTTTGCCAGCCAATGATCCAGGTGTTTTTTTGATTGGGTATAGAGCTTTTTTACTTTATCATACTTGCGTATGGTATTGTAATACCTGTTTTCTAAAAGAAAATAAAGTACTTTATGTTGTTCGGAATAGTACTCATCATTGAACTTATGTTTTTTAATGAATGAGAGTAACGCCGGTATTCGTTCTGGTTTGTTATTGGTGAAAAGAAGGTCTGCATAATATTTGATAAACTCTATGGTGAACCGGCCATTATTGTTAAAGTTACTGTTGCTGTTATGTTTCCATATCTGGTATGCTTTTTCCACTTTTCTCAGCGCCTCCACATAGTTTTTCGTTAGAAACAGAACTTTACTTTTTGCCGAGTAGTACAACATCTGATATTCTTCTTCGTAATAGTTAACGAGTGATGGAATACTGTCTAGCGCTGTACTAAGCGCTTTTATCGATCCAGCGTCATGTTCATCCAGGAAATAAGATTTCTTTATCAATGCATGTATCTTAATTTCAAGATGGCGCATTTTTACCAGTTTGCCATATGCCTCGGACTGGCTTTGCGACAGATCAACCAGATCGAAGTAGTTGTGGGGTGAATTCTCCTCCCGCCCTGCAATGCTTAACTGCCACCGCTCATTCAGCAACAGTTGTACGAAAGTAGCTAACTCTTTATCCAGGCTGTGTTTATATAAAGAATCCCATCTCTTCAAGGCAAGGCCTGTCATATTGCGATTTCTTAATTGCTTAATAATAATAAGCTCATACAACAGTTTACATTGCGGGTCTAAGTTGTTTTTCTTCCAGACCATAGACTCGCAAAGTTTCTGTAATAAAATATGCTTTAAATAAATGATATTATTTAAACCCGCTTGTTTAATTTTTACTTCTATTACTGCTGCATCTGCCCGCTTCCATTGCTCTATTAAATCAAAAAGACGGATATAATTGGTTGTAGCGCTGCCGGCAATGCCTTGTCTGAAATGCTGAATTTCCCGGCGTTTCATTCCTCTTATGAGGTCAAATAAATATGTCAATATACCTAGTTTTAGTGATTCGCTCTTTTCAAAAGCAAATTTTTTTCAATGATGTAATTAATTTTTTCCCCTCAAATACGGTCATTAAGCACGAAGAATATAAAAAATAAAGCTAAAAATGTATCAAATTTTAGAAATTTTTGTAAAAAAACAGCCTTTGACCTACACCTAACTTTGTGCTAACAAAGGGACATCCAAAAGGTAAGGAAAAAAATAAACCCTTGAATTCTTAAACGATTATTTCCTTTCCTGTCCGGTATTAATCAATTCTTATAAATTATTACTACACACTATGAAATTAATGCGATTAAATCTTGCCGTATTGTTTTTCTTAGGATTTGTGGACGTCTCTGATGCCCAGTTTGTAGAGCGGCTGGGGAAAGCGGCGCAAAGAGCAGCCGAACGAACTGTGGAAAGAAAAGTAGAAAGAAAAGTGGAAAAAGAAACCAGCGATGCGATGGACATTGTGCTGGAAGGGGATGCCGGCAACAAAAAGACAAAAACCCAGAAACAGGGCACCCAGAAAACGTCATCCTCCTCCAACGACAACGCCGGGCCCGAAAATGATTACACCGTAAAGACCGCCAAAGACTTTGTGCGCGGCAGCAGGATCATCTTTCAGGAAACCTACCAAAAAGTTGCCATCGGCGATTTTCCCGGAACCTGGAATACCAACGGTAGTGGCGAAGTCGTTACAATCGGCAACAGCGATACCCGCTGGCTGAAAGTAGTAAAAGGCCTTTACATGCCCGAAGGCATTCATTCCATTTCGGAGAACAGCACCCTGGAGATGGACATTCATTATAGCACGCCCTATAACTATAGCGGCAATAACCTGCACATTCAACTTGTTGCCCTTAATGATAAAAACTCCGAATTTACCGCATGGAAAGGTGGATATGGTAAAGACGGTGTGGAAATCCTTATAAAACCTTGGGATAGAAGATCCGGAGAAGTTACTGCATGGAACCGGATAGATAACAAGACCGTGCTTAAAACAGAAGCTGTTAGAACCCAGCAGTTCTCGATTGTAAAAAAGACTGTGCATCTTTCTATCTGGCGGCAAGGCAACCGGATGAGAGTGTATCTGGACGACAAAAAGGTTTTTGATCTGCCCCGGGCTTTTGCCGGTAAGAACTACAACAGCCTGGTTATTGAAAGTGACGCTACCGATGAAACTCCTTTCTACATCAGCAACATCGTTCTTGCGGCAGAAGCCGGAGCCGACACCCGCCACAAGCTACTCGAAACCGGCAGCTTTACCACCAGCGATATTTTGTTTGAAACAGGTAAATCTACTATACAAGCCACCAGTTTTCCCATCATCGATGAAATAGGCGAGGCACTGAAAGCCAATCCTTCGAGGCGCCTTACCATTACAGGCCATACAGACAGCGATGGCTTGGAACAGGATAACCGGAAACTCTCTGAACAGCGTGCCGAAAGCGTGAAGAACTATCTGGTATATAAACACAATATCAGCAGCGACCAGATTTCCACAGTAGGTAAAGGCGAATCGGAACCGGTAGCCAGCGGTAACTCGGCAGAAGCCAAAGCCAAAAACCGGCGTGTAGAATTTACACTTAAATAATTTTTACCATTACCACTTTATCCAAAAAATTCAAAACAATGAAACAGACTATCACTTTTGTATTACTACTGGCATTAACGGCCGGTTGCAAAAAAGAGACAGACGAAAAAAACAATGATTCTGCCTATGAACAATTGGTATCGGCAACCTGGTATGGGGAAACGGAGAACGGGGTTGCATTGAGCGCGTGCGAGAAATTAAGCAGGGTGAAATTCTCGACCGATGGCATTTTGGCAACGCATATTTATCTTGAGGGTGATGGTGACTGCGGCAACCCCAATTTGAATATAAGGGGCACCTACGAAGTTGATGGCAATACCCTTCGTATCAATTTAAGTATCGGTAGCTCCTCCGGAACTTATAGTATTTCAAATGGGATACTGACCACCACCCTAACCAGCGAGGACCTAACAACCATCAATACCTACGATAAAGAACCGGGTTAAAACCCATGGGCATTGCCGTATTTTTTGAACCCGTAAAATCCATTCAATCATGACAAAGACATTCAAAACCTTATCAGTAATCTTAGTTACTACAGGCCTTTTCTTTTTTATTGGCTGCAAAAAATCGGGCGGGCCCGGCGGAGGCGTTGGTTGTAGCCAAAGCGCCCAAACTTATATTGATGCCGCTAAGGCATACTCAGATAATCCAACAACTGCCAACTGCGAAAAGATGCGACGGTCCGCCATCAATCTTTTGGAAAAATGCCCCAGTTTTTATACAGGCGAACAGAAAGAAACGATTGAAGAGTTAAAAAACGCGTCCTGCGAATAAAACATGCTTAAACAGAAGACGATGATGAAAATAAAACTACTTTTCCTGTGCCTGCTTTTAGCCGGCCCCGGCAGTTATGCACAAACCCTGCAAACAAGCCTTACAGTAATAGACGGCCCCGTTCATGGAATTGAGCGCATGGGCTCCACCCTGTATATAGGCGGGGGCTTTACCAGTGTAGGCACGCCGGTTCCTTATGGCGGTATTGTGAATAAAGCCGGAAATGGCTATTTATTTACCCGGGATGGCGCAAGGCCCAATGGTACGGTGCGCGCTGTTGTGCCGGATGGCCACGGAGGCTGGTATATTGGCGGAGATTTTACCCAGGTAGGTGGGCAACCCCGTAACCATATTGCCCGCATTAATGCCGATGGTAGCCTCAATAACTGGCGCATGGATGCCAATAATAGCGTACTTAGCATGACCCTAACCGGCAACCTGCTATATATCGGTGGCACTTTTACTGTCGTTGGCGGTATATCCCGCGGGTATCTTGCCCAAATCAATTTATTGTCCAATCGCCCTACTTCCTGGGATCCCGATGTTAGAGGTACTGTAAATTCAATGTCAATACTGGGTAATACCTTGTATATATGCGGCCGGTTTGGCGTAGTTGGCGGAAAGACAAGGGGGCATTTAGCGGCCATCACCATTTCCTCCGGTACTGTCAACAACTGGAATCCCAATCCTTCTTCGCAGCTTGGCCAGCTGATGAATGCGATTTTAGCAGACCCTTCAACAAATAATATCTATGTGGGAGGCCTTTTCAGGAATATCAATGGTCAGCTAAGAATAAATTTTGCAATTATAGATCCCTTCTCCGGTACGTTGAGAGGAGAGAGCATCTCATTGGGAAATGAATTCTTTGGTGTTCAATCACTGGCCCTGGCCACCAAAGTAATAAGTGCTAACAGAAATGTTATTTATGCAGGGTTCGGTGACACCCCCTATTCGTCGGAAGTAAACGCAGACCCTCCTGGTATGGCTGCGATAAACGCAATTAAATCAGGATTTATTACGGTACATTCACTTGACAGCTGGAACCCCG
This sequence comes from Paraniabella yanshanensis, assembly GCA_040393015.1. Classification (GTDB taxonomy): domain Bacteria; phylum Bacteroidota; class Bacteroidia; order Chitinophagales; family Chitinophagaceae; genus Niabella; species Niabella yanshanensis_A. The sequence continues at coordinate 4,277 of JBEBUZ010000080.1, read as the reverse complement.
ATATTGAAGGGGCTGTTAATACCATGGTGGTAGAGGACAATACATTATATATAGGTGGTAGATTCGATGCTGTTGGAAATGAGGTGCGCCACAGGGCAGCCGCTTTTCAAATAAGCAGCGGCAACCTGCTTCCCTGGCACCCCAATGCAGACGGTACCATATATGGAATGGCAATAGCCGGTCCAACCATGTATGTGGGTGGAAATTTCAATGCCATTGGCAGGCTTAACCGGTATGGCATCGCCTCGGTACATGCCGTTAGAGGCACAATAAACACCTGGTATCCTGATTTGGGTGGCCAAAATCCCGAATATTATTCATTTACCGATCATATAATATATGATCTTAAGGCAGATGCCAGCAGGGTATATGTTGCGGGGCGATATACATTCAATTTCCATCACGATGGGGTTATATTAGAGCCTGTTGACAGGCCGCTGGCAGGAGTCATCAACCGCAACAACGCCGAATTTGCATGGGGCAACCCCAATACAGGAAGTGATGCAGACCCTTTTTATGCTATTGATCTTGGTAGCGGTAAGGCTTATTGGGCAGGAGCAGAAGGCTCCGGACTAGTAGGACATCGTAAACATTCTATTTATGTCAGGAACATTGTAGGGGCTCTTACAAAATCTACAATTTCATATGCAAATGCTCCCATACGCACACTTGCCGTAGCCAATAGTTTTATCCTTTTAGCCGGGGGCGAGTTTATAGAGATGAATGGTGAAAGGCGGTTCTATATCGCCGCCATCAATACCAATACAGGCGGGGTGGTACCCTTTAACCCCTATTTTAATAATACCGTTCATGATATTGTGGTAGATGGGGATATTGTTTATATAGCAGGAGATTTTACTGATGTAGGCGGCACCGCCCGTAACCACCTGGCTGCCATAAGCCTCAACACAGGAACACTTACCTCCTGGAACCCCAATGCAGATGGCAGTGTTAAAAGCCTGGAAATAGGCGATGGCGTTATTTATGCCGGTGGTAGTTTCCATAATATTGGCGGCCAAAGCCGCAATTTTGCTGCCGCTTTAAGTAAGGTCGATGGCGCGGCCACTTCCTGGAACCCCAACCCCGATGATGAAGTGTTTGCTTTTGAGCAGTATGAAGACCTTGTATATATGGGTGGCAAGTTCCGTGAAGTGCTTGGACAACCCCGCTATAACTACGCTGTACTAAGCGCTTCTGACGACCCGCTTCCGGTGACTTTTGATAAAATAAGCGCCGTTTTAAAACAGGGTAATTTGTTCGTAAACTTTACCAGCCTTAGCGAAACCAATAACAGCCATTTTATTATTGAAGCTTCTACGGACGGCAAAAACTTTAAGGAGATAGGCACCCTGCCATCGGCAGCACCGGGTGGCAACTCCGATGAACCATTGTCATACGAGTTCAGCATCAACACCAATGGCATGGACCTGACCGGCATGCTGGGCTTTGGCCTGTTTATACTATTGTGCCTTATCTCGAAGAGAAACCGAAAGCTCTTTGCGGGTATGGCCGTGATTTGCGCCTTTGCATTTGTTTCCTGTAAGAAAACAATGCAGGACATGGAGGTAGGCGGTCAGGATATGTATATTCGTATTGTACAGGTAGATAAAGACGGGGCTAAAACGTATAGTCAAACAGTGAAAGCGGTGAATGAATAGGCTTCCCAGGGAAGCGCTGCAGGGTCAATAAGCAACGTCAAAGCTCCCGGAAAAATTTCCCGAGGTCGGTATTGGAGTCGATATTCAATTTCTTTCTGATCCTGCTTTTCTGTGTTTGAACAGAACGGTATTGGATAGATATCATCTGAGCAATTTCTTTAGAAGAATAACCCAACCATATTAATGCGCAGAACGTAATACTATAATCGGAAAGATCCGGGTTTATTTTATATAATTTCTTCGAGAACTGAGGGTAGTATTCGTTAAAATGGACCAGAAATTCCGGACTTCCTTCCTTCGCCAGTTTAACAATCTCTGCCAGTTGACTGTCGGATGCGTCCTTCACAACCGGTATATCTTCACCCTCGCTGCCTGGATTGGTATTTTTTCGCTTTCTGATAAATCCTATCGCCAGAACAAGCACTAAACCACTCATTAACAGTGCAACAAGCTTTTGGGGAAACCTTTTTTCCTTATAGCCGTCTATCTCTAATATAGCGTCATTCAGAGCAATATCGGTTGCGTTGGTTGTGGCCACTATTAAACTGTCGTGAACCGCCCTTCTTTTATATTTATATTCCTCTTCCTTTTGATGGTCCTTTAACAGTGTGCTTATTTGAATGATGTCGCTATAGATAAAGGGTAATTTATTGACCCTGTTCGTTTTCAGCAGGATTTCGGCTGCTTTTTCATAGTAAGCAGATGCTTCGTCCAATCTTTCTTCCTGATACAAATAATGGCCATAAAAGGAATAAACAACCCCTCTGCGAACGGTCCAATACTCCTCCTCTTCCAGCATGTCCAACGCTTTATCCAGATAGTAACGCGCTGAGTCGGTGTTTTTCGTTTCAGTGGCGTAGTAATTTCCAATCAAAGCATTATTCAGTTCAGAATCATCTATTTCCAGGCCCTTGTAAAAATAGATGGGTACCGAATCTTTATATTTTGAATAAATAAAATCAGCCCTGACTGTATAAATATTACTGAGTACTCTTTTGATACTGTCCGATCGAATCCTTTTGCGCAAACGCCAGTGCCCTGGCATTATAGTTAAGCGCCACATCTACCAGTCCCATTACATAATTGATCTGGCCGTATTCGTGGTAAAGTCGCATATGGAGATAGTCGTCACGGACATCCTTCAGCAGATCCCTGGCCTGATTTAAAAACAGTATCCCATTTTTATATTTCCCGATTGTTGCATAGATATTGGCAATATTAATATAGCCCAATATTACGCCTCGCTTGTAGTTCTTTTGTTCCGCTATATGAATATATTGCTTGTTCAGAGCGATTACCTCTTCAATCTTTCCCTGTAACCTCAGTTGTTCCGTCTGTTGGATCAAAGCATTGTCGATTACATCATCATTATACTTTTTATAGCACGCGGTGGTGGTTAAACCCAATAAAATAAAAATCAGTAAAAAATTCTCTTTTTTCTGTTTCAACATACCTAAAGGCTCAATTATTCGTAAAGGTTACTTAGTGTCTCTAACCCGTTTTTAGTGTAAAAAAAACACAATATAGAAATTCGTGTTAGAAAGGGCCACACAAAGGTACTACATCGTATTAATTTTTATGAAAAAGGGAGTCCGCTTCTTTATACGTTATGTTACTGAAAGTAAAACGTTTACATAATGTAGTATATTTGTAGTACTGATAAACACCCCATACACTATGCCTCGCTCTTACCTTCACATCAGGTAGAAATAACGTAAAACACGTTGCCCTTTATTGAAAAATTCATTTTTTATGGCCGTTGCAGCCTGCCTCCCATTTTGTACAAAAAATGTTTATTAAAAGCCCCGGCAGGTTTATCCAGCCATTAATTTTCTAACAAATTAAACCCCGACCTCCCATGAAGACGTTTGTACTGACATTCAAAGAAACAAACCTGAAATCCAGCAAGAAACACCCTTTTATTTTTTTCCTCGCATTGGTATTGATGCTTACACAAAGTATTTCCGCCCTTGCTCAGAATTGCTATACCACCCAGGGCTGCCAGGATTACAGCAATTTTGGCCGGAATTCGGATATTGCAGGTGACCTGGAATATGACAATTTTGTGTCTGGCTATCACCAAAGTGTGGCTCGCGATGCGAGTGGCAAGTTAATGATCTGGGGAGAACTCACCCATGCAAGCGGCACTGGCCACCTTTTATCCCCCACAGAGATCAACAGTACTAATTTCCCCGGCCTTACCGGCTCCCCGTTAAAAGCAGGCATAGGGAGCTATGGTTCAAACCGGGCTCAACTGGTTTTGCTCACCACCGACGGACTCTGGGTATCCGGATACCCTAACGTAGTGATATCTGATGATTTAAAAGCCGATGCGGCCTTTGGCCAATTATCGTTGGGACTACCAGAAAGTGTTCTACCGACTGATGTAAAAATGTTGTTTGTAACTTCTACCTCTATTGCCATTACAACCTGCGGTGGAAATGTGTGGGTTTTAACCAGAAATAGCGCGCCGGGTAATGCCGTTGCGCGTGGTGACGGCTCTACCGGCACCCCCTCGGGTTGGGATGAGACCTGGGCACAGGTGAAAACAGCCCCCGATACACCACTCACCGGTGTGGTGGCCACAAGGGGAGCCTGGGGTATGTTTTTTGCCCTGAC